>NZ_JBVJNO010000001.1:259452-557973 GCF_055583645.1 Amycolatopsis sp. NPDC104587 | reverse complement strand
TGGTTGGGGTGGGGGGGAGAAGAGAAAGTGTGTCGCCATGCGGCCCCTCTCCCCTAGGGCTGATCTTGTTTTCCCCCCCCGGTTTTGGGGGGGCCCCCCCCCCCCTCCCCCCCCCCCACGACCACCAGCCAGGCGACGTTCGTGAGGACGATCGCCAGCCACAACGGCCACAGGCGGCGGCCCGGCACCCTGCCGGGTTCGGCCAGGTAGGCGTCCAGCGCCTCCGCGACCTGGTCGTCGATCTCGTCGCGCAGCTGCGGGCTCAGGTCAGACATGCGCCGGCTCCCACCATGAGCAGCGAAAACACCACGTCGGCGTGGCCGCCAGTGCTGCGCGTCCCGCCGCCCCGAAAAGTCTTCGCCTTGTCCCCATGCGAGCCACGGTAGCGATTGCAGAGATTCTTTGCAAACATCCTCTGTAGTACGCTCCAACCATGGTCGAACGTCCCGAACGGCGCGTCCTCACCGGCGCGGATCTCAAGGCCTTCTACAAGGCCCTCGCCAACCCGGTGCGCCGTGACATCCTGTCCTACCTGGGCAAACACGGCGAAGCGAACTCGACGAGCGTCGCGAAGGCCCTCGGCGAAAGCACCGGGACGACCAGCTACCACCTCCGCAAGCTCGCCGACCTCGACCTCATCGCGGAGATCGAGGAGCGCTCCACGGGCCGCGAACGCTGGTGGAAGTCGCTGATGAAGGACATCTACACCCCACCGGGCCTCGAGATGACCCCGGACGAGCGCGAAGCGGCGACGAAGCTAGGCGCCCTGAAGATGAGCCACGACCTCGGCCTGGTCACGCGCGCGTACGCGGGTTACGACAACTCCAGGGGCTGGAACCAGATCTACCGCGCCGGCCTGCACCTGACGAAGGAGCAGGTCACGTCGTTCGTCGAGGAGTACCAGAACCTGCTCTGGAAGTACGTCACCGAACCGGGAAAGCACCCGCAAGGCTCCCGCGCCCTCGCGGTGCGGCTCATCGTGGTGCCCGAGGAAGAGTCCACGGAGGACTCCGTCCCGCGACCTGAGGAAGACGGCGACTGAGACTAGCCGCGCAACTACCCCTTAATGCGTATGAACTCCTTCAACCACACCACTGCTCCACCTGATCCCGTACGCGAAGCCAGGTGCCAAGTGACGAAACCGTACGTGCACCTCGCCCGCGTTATCGACTGTCAGCGGGGCGCCACGCGGCGACGGTTCACGCGTGTCGACCTGGAAAGTCTTCTCCAGCCGCACTATCCGATCCGGCACACGGTCACCAAACCGGACGTGCAGATCGAACAGATCGCAAGGATGTCGCGGCACACAGACGTAATGCGGCTGACTCAAACGCGCCCGGAACCGGAGTCCGATCTCATGCCGCTCGCCGCGGCGCAACGGTTCTGGCAGACGCAACGACAATCCGATACGGTCACTCGACTCCATCACCCGGCCGACCAGCACGCCGCCGTGAAACACGTCGACATCGAGGTCTGACTCCCGCATCGATTCGGCAGAGTCGCCCGGCGCGACCAGTGTCAACGCGAGGTCCAGTTCGCCGACTTCGTCGACGTCGGCGACTACACGGCGGAATTCGAACGCTTCCGCCACCGGCTGATCCAGCGCCAGTGAGACGCGCAGTTCTTCGGTGTGCCAACTCCGACTCGGATAGCGAGGCCCCAGGCTCGACTCGCCGACCGCCACGGCCAGCGCGGCAAGCTGCTCGATTCCCTCGTCGATCCGCCGCCGCACCGTTCGATCGTCGCGGTCAAGGGTGATCGCCGCCCAGTGCACCCGCTCCTGGTAGAACGGCTTGCGCGCCCGCTCATCCAGCGCGAACGCCGCGAGCAGAGCGACCTTCAGGTCGTCCGGCAAAGAGTCGACGAGCGGCCGCAAACGACCCGACAACTTGCGCCGCATCTCCACCGTGTCGTCATCTTCTAGAATGCCGCACGCAGCTCGCAGAGCAGGCCCGACGCGGTCCGTCAACGGCGTGGTGAAGACTCCCCGTCCCTTGCGCAGGACCTTCAGCTCACCAACCATGTCCGCAGTGCTGAAGGGGATCATCCCAACCCCCAATGCGCGATCAGGGAAGCAGCCGAGGAGCCGGCCGCGCGGAAGCCTGTCCCATCGAAGTCTTTCTCCGGGACAATCGAAGATCGCTTCCGCACGGCCGCTTTCAGGAAATCCAATGCGGTCGAACCCTGCCGAGACGTCCGACTTGGCTCGCGAGTACACAGCTGGCGCCGGATGCCGCGAGGGCTGCCTCCAGCGGATAGCCGCGCGTGATCAAGAACCCCGTGAAGGCCTGGATCGCGATGACGATGATGATCGTCCGTCGCGAGGGCCCTCCGGGTTCCGGCGGATCAAGATCGGGAGTGCAGGGCTTCTCCCTACGAATTGGTGACACTGAGTCACCATCCTTTCTGCTCTGTGGCCCAGGCGTTATCCGACATGAGCGGCCAGGGTTGCAGCCCCGAACCACGCGGACGTGATGATTCTTACGCAAGGCAAGCAGAAGAGGAAAGAAGGTCTACGCAGAGTAGCGGAGCAGTGACAGGTTCGAGGGGGCCACCAGCTGCAACCGGAGACCCCCTCCGCGAGACCGCCTGGACCAACAGACAGATCGCTGGTTCAAGAGTTACGGCACACCCGAGGTGCGACGCAGCTTTTGACCACTTTTCGTCCAGAACATGTCCAAGATCTGTCCAGTTTTGCAGACGTCCAGCGACCTGACCTCCACGCCCGTCAACGCCCTGGTCAGGAGCCTCGAGCCCACGTCCCGGCAAATCGTTCCTGAACCAGCTCCGACACTAGCCACCGGAAACGCCTGCGCCCAGAAGTATTTCCGCAATTATCATCGCGTCTATTAACCGATGCTCGAAATGCACGTCGTAGCTGCAAGTGGAGCGGAAGAGTCCACGGAGGACTAGAGCCCGGACACCCGCAGCGTGATGTTCAGCCGCCCGGTCAGGCCCAGCGCGGGATCGGCCGTGCCCGCCAGCGTCCGCGGCACGCCGTGGTAGGCGAAGCGGGACGCGCCACCGAACACGAACAAGTCGCCCGAGTGCAGTTCGACGTCAGTGTACGGCTTCGCGCGCGACTCCGTGTTGCCGAAGCGGAACACGCACGTGTCGCCGAGGCTGAGGGACACCACCGGCGCCGAACTCTGCTCGTCCTTGTCCTGGTGCTGCCCCATCTTCGTCTTCGCGGCGTAGAAGTTGACCAGCGCCGTGTCGGGCTCGTAGTCCTCGGCCGGCTCGCCGTACGCGTCCGCGAGCGCGCGACGGCCGAGGTCGCCGAGCCACTCCGGGAACGGCAGCACCGGCTTGCCCTCGTCGGTCGTGCGCGAGTAGCCGTACGGGTACCAGTGCCAGCCGAGGCAGACCGTCTTGACCGACATGACGCCGCCGTTGGGGTACGTCGTGTTGCGGTAGCCGGGCCAGCCGCGGCAGGCGGCGACGAGCTCACGCTGTTCGTCGAAACCGAGCCAGTCGGGCACGTGCACGGCGCCGGGCGCGAGTTCGGCGCGGGGGCGCGGCAGGAGGGCGTCCATCACCTCGATTGTGCCGGAGACTCCCGGCGCACACTCTCGGTCACCGATGAAGAGACAACCCGGTGACCGCGGACCGTGACCTCCGTGGCGGCAAACAGCCGCAGGAGGCGTCCCCATGGACCAGCGGGACGCTCCTGCGGCCTATTCCCCTCGCGTTGGGCCACCATCGCTAGACGTTCCCACACCTGAATGTCACAAGACCAGCGTCGATCAGCTACGAACGGGTCACTTGACCGGACGCCGCGATTCAGTCACCGAAAGTCACCACGGTGACTCCCGCCTGCGCCGGGACGGGGTCGTTCATCGCGGCCAGCGCGGCCGGGACGTCGTCGAGCCCGATCCGGCGGCCGATCAGCGCGGCGAGGTTGATGCCCGCCGCGTCCACGACGCGCAGGAGCTCCGGGTACTCGTGGGCCTGCAGGCCGTGGATCCCGACCAGCTCCAGCTCACCGCCGATCACCCGGTGCATCGGGATCGGCGCGACACCCTGCGCGGGCGGCATGAGCCCGGCCTGGACGTGCCGCCCGCGCTTGCGGAGGCTGCCGACCGAAGCGGCACACGTCGACGGCGCGCCGAGGCAGTCGAGCGAGACGTGCGTGCCGCCGCCGGTCAGCTCGCGCACATGCTCGGCGACGGCTTCCGGGCCGTCGAAGGCCGACGAGTCGACGGTGTGGACGGCGCCGGACTCGGCGGCCAGCCGGAGCGCGGCCGGCGAGACGTCGACCGCGACGACCTTCGCGCCCGCCGCGACGGCCAGCAGCACCGCGGAGATCCCGACCCCGCCGCAGCCGTAGACCGAGACCCACTGCCCCGCGCTGACGCGGCCCTGCCGCAGCACCGCGCGGAACGCCGTCCCGAACCGGCAGCCGAGGGCAGCGGCTTCGGCCGCGCCGAGGGAGTCCGGCAGCGCCACCAGGTTCGTCTCGGCGTGCTCGATCGCGACGCGCTCGGCGAACGCCCCCCAGTGCGTCGCGCCGGGCTGGAACTCGCGGTCGCAGATCTGCTGGTCGCCGCGGGCGCACTGGGCGCACGCCCCGCAGGCGCAGACGAACGGCACGGTGACGCGCGCGCCGAGCTCCCACCCGCGCACGCCTTCGCCGAGCGCGACGATCCGGCCGGCCAGCTCGTGCCCGGCGACGTGCGGCAGCTTCACCGCGGTGTCGTGGCCCTGCCAGGTGTGCCAGTCGCTGCGGCACACCCCGGTCGCGTCGACCTCGATCACCACGCCACCCGGCGCGGCCACCGGCTCCGGCACGTCCCGCACCACGGGCGGGCGACCGAACTCCTCCATCACGACAGCTCGCATGCTCGCGAGCCTACGTGCTCACCTGAGCGGTTTTCCGTTGGTGCCGCTCAGTTGAGCGGCGGTTGCCGAACGTGGAAACGCGTTCTGCCGCGCGGCGGCCCGAGGAGCCTGCTGAGCGAGCCGTCCGGCACGTTCAGGATGTCCTCGAGATTCCGCAACGCCTCCAACGACTCCGGCCGCTCGGGCCGGCACCGCCCGGACTGCCAGTGGCTGAGGGTGGCCAGGCTGACCGTGGTTCCCCTGCCGCGCAAGCGATAGCGGATCCGGTCGAGGCCGAGCCCACGGGCCCGGATCGCCGCCCGCAGGGCCAGGTCGAACGGCCCGGCGGCGAGCAGCTGGCTCAGCTCCGCCTGTTCCCCCCGGTCGATGGTGCGTGTTCGCTGACCGGTCATCACAACGCTCCGAAGCACTCCCGAATACGGAAAATTGGAGCGTAGGCCCAGCGTCGCAAGATCGGAAGGGCCCTCACCCACCTGCCGTGCGCGCCTCGGCCGCGATCGCCGCGAACGGTTCCGCGTAGCCCGAGTTGATCGTGACGTAGGCAATCCCCCACCGCTCCCGCCAGCCGAGAAGCCTTTCCACCGCTTGACCTGGATCTTCGGGCAGCACGGTGACGGCGCCGGCCGCGGCGAGCTCGGGCACGTCGACCCCGGCCCACCGAGCGACCCCCGGCGACGGCGCGTCCCCGACGGCCATGAGGTTCAGCCCGAGCTCGATCTCCGGCAGCCGCGCCCCGGCGAGCGCCCGGAATCGATCCACAATGGACTGCGCCTGGGCCTCGGTGGTCTTCGGCGCCCAGGTGAAGGTGACGGTGTCGGCTTCTTGCGCGGCGAGCGCCAGCATTTTCGGCCCCCCGCCGGCGAGAACCAGCCGCGGGCGGTCGATCGATCGCTTGAAGTGTGTGATCGTCTCGGCCATCCGTGTGATGCGCTCACCCGGTGAGGCGAATTCCCGGCCGAGGTCTTCGGTGTGCTCCTTCGCCCCGGGCCGCCCGACCCCGAGCCCGAGCTCGAACCGCCCACCGGTCTGCTGGTGCAGGGTCCGAACCTGCCAGTCGAGGGCGCGGGCGTCCCGGAAGGGGTCGGCGAGCACGAAGGTGCCGAGCCGCAGCTTGGTGGTGACGGCGGCCGCGGCCCCGAGCAGGACGAAGGGATCGGCGGAACCGACGGGATCGGTGGCGAGCAGGGTGTCGAAGCCGAGATCCTCGGTCCGCCGGGCTTGGGCCGTCCAGGCGGCCAGGTCGGGCGCGTAACCGGCGACGATGCCGAAGCGGAAGGGAGTCATGCGGGCCATGGTCGGCTTCGCAGGCCTGTCACCACATCCGCTTCAGGACGTCATCCGCGCGTACGCCGCTCAACGCAGGGTGACCGACAAGGCCTGCGCGATCTCCTTGCCGATGGCATGCGTAGCCGCATCCGGCGGGGAACCCACCTTCACCACCAACGGCCCGCCGAACGGCTGCCGCTCCACCACCTCGATGCGTTCGCCCAGGTTGATCGCGTGCTCCGTCAAATACCGCAGGAGCTCCGGGTCCGTGTCCCACACCCGGACGATCTCGCCGACCGCGCCCGGCTCGAGGTCGTCCAGGATGCGGACCGAGAGCTCCTCGACGCTGCCGTCCGGGGCCGGGATCGGGTCGCCGTGGGGGTCGCGGACCGGGTTGCCGAGCTTGGCCGCGATGCGCTCGACCAGCCTGTCGGACACCGCGTGCTCGAGTGCGTCGGCCTCCGCGTGGACCTCGTCCCACGTGTAGCCGAGCTCGGAGACCAGGTACGTCTCGATCAGCCGGTGCCGCCGCAGGACCGAGCGCGCGAGCAGCCTGCCGTCCGCGGTCAGCTCGATCCCGCGGTACGGGACGTGCGTGACCAGCCCGAGCTGGGACAGCTTCGTGACCATCCCCGACGCCGAGGACGGGCTGACCTCCAGCCGGCCGGCGAGCGAGGTGTTCGTGACCGCCTCACCCCGCTCGACCAGGCCGTAGATCACCCGGACGTAGTCCTCGACCGACGAGGACCTCCGGACCGAACCATCTCCCATGCCGCATACGATACGGGGCCCGGTTCTTTCTCGTGAAAGTTCACGGCCGCCAGCGGTAGCGGATCCAGCCGGGCACCGGTTCCGCGCCGAGCTGGGCGTAGAACGCCTCGCCCTTCTCGTTGCCCGCCTGCATGTCCCACTCGACGCGGCCCGTGGTGCGGTTGCGCAGCTCGTTGAGCAGCTCGCCGCCGAGGCCGTGACGCCGGTGGGCGGGCCGGACGAACACGTCGTCGAGCCAGATCCCCGGCCGGGCCTCCCACGTGGAGAAGTTCCAGCTGCAGAAGGCGAAGCCGGCGACCGTGCCGGGCGCACCCGGCGGGGTCGCGATCAGCACCCACGCCTTGGGATCGGGCCCGAACAGGTGACCGCTCATCTCGGCGCGGTCCAGCTTCAGGTCGTGGTTGTCCTCGTAGACGGCGTGCTCTTCGATGAGCGCGCAGATCTCTTCGATGTCTTCGAAGACGGCGTCGCGGACGGGCATCTCGCCTCCCGTTTCTGTCGGTGGTGGTCGTTACTGTCGGCTCAGGAGGTGGTCGATGTCACCAGAAGAGCGGTTCGAGGACCTGGTCGAGGAGTACACCGGGCGCCCGGGCATCACGCCACCGGGCGCGACCGGCGGCTTCGGGCGTTCGGCGCTGCGCTCGCACGGGCGGATCTTCGCCATGTTCGTCCGCGGGCAGCTGGTGCTCAAGCTGCCGAAGGCGCGCGTGGACGAACTGGTCGAAGCCGGCCACGGCGTGCGCTTCGACGCGAACAAGGGCACCCCGATGAAGGAGTGGCTGGCGCTGGCGAACGACTCGCCCGAGCCGTGGCGGGAGCTGGCCGACGAGGCGCTCGAGTTCGCCGGCGGCGCGCGATGAGCGAGCACGCCGGCTACCGGGAGGCGGTGATGCGTCACGATGGCGCCTGATATCGCAGTTCGCCGCCCACGGCCGTGCCCAGCACGCGCAGGTCGTCCAAAGCGGACTCCTCCAGCGGCGACCCGGAAAGCACCGCGAAGTCGGCGAGCTTCCCCGGCTCGAGCGTGCCCAGCTCTCCCTCCGCGAAGGTCGCGTACGCCGAGCCGTACGTGTACGCGCGCAACGCCTCCTCCGGCGTCAGCGCCTCTTCGGGCGAGAAGGGCGCGCCAGACGCCGTACGCCGGCGCACCATGTCGGCCAGCGCGAGCAGCGGAGCGCCGTTCACCACGGGGCGGTCCGAAGACGCGGGAAGCACACAACCCGCGTCAAGCACGCTTCGCAGCCGGTAACACCACGGCACGCGCGCCTCGCCGAGGGCGGCGCGCATGCCGTCGCCGAGCTCGTTGACGAACCGTCCCTGCGGCGAAGCGATCAGCCCCAGCGAAGCGAGTCGAGTCAGCTCCGCGGGCTGAAGCACGGCGCAGTGCTCGATGCGGTGCCGATGGTCCGTACGCGGCGAAGCGGCCAATGCGGCTTCGTACGCGTCGAGCACGACGGTGATCGCGCGGTCGCCGATCGCGTGGGTCGCGATCTGCCAGCCCGCGTCGTGCGCGCGCCGGATCGTGGTCGCCAGGGAGTCCTCGGGCACCTGGAAGTAGCCGCGGTTGTCCGGCTCGCCGTCGAACGGCTCGTGCATCGCGCACGTCCGCCCGACCAGCGAGCCGTCCGCGAACAGCTTCATGGGCCCGACGCGCAGCCAGGAGTCGCCGAGGCCGGTGCGCAGGCCGAGGTCGAGGCCGAACCCGGCGCCGTCGGGCAGGTCGTGCAGCACGCTCGCGGCGACCATCACCGTGCTGCGCACGCGCAGCACGCCGGCCTCGCGCGCCTCCTGGTAGGCGGCCAGCTCCGCGGGGGTCTCCCCGACCAGCCCGCCGCCGATCCCGGCCTCCTGGACGCTGGTGATCCCTTCCGAGAGATACCGCTCGGACGCCCGGTCGAGCCCGCGCACGACCCGCGAAACCGGCGTCGGGTAGATCAGCGGCCGCAGCAGCAGCTGGGCCTGCTCGCGCAGCAACCCCGTCGGCGAGCCGTCGGCGGCGAGCACCACGTCCCCGCCGACCGGCACGTTCGCCAGGTCCAGCTGGTCGAGAACGGCCGAGTTGACCACGGTCATGTGCCCGGACGTGTGCTTGAGCCGCACCAGCATCCCGGGCGCCGCGCGGTCCAGGGCGTGGCGGTCCGGGTGGCCGCCCACGAGCTTGTTCTGGTCGTACCCGCTCCCGACGACCCAGCTCCCGGCGGGCAGCGACGCGGCCCGCGCGGCGACGGCGTCGTAAACCTCCTCGACGCTGCGGCAGCTCCCCAGCGCGACGTCGTCCAGCGCCATCCCGAACCACGCCATGTGGTTGTGCGCGTCGTGGAACCCCGGCACGACGAACCCGCCCGCGAGGTCGACCCGCGTGCGCGCGGACAACGCCCGGGCGTCGTCCCCCAGCGCGACGACCCGGCCGTGCAGCACGGCGACCGCGCTGGTCACGCCCGTGCCCGTCCACACCGTGGCGTTCTCGTAAACCGCGTCGACCCGCATATCTCCAGAGGCTATCGATCGATCGATCGAACGTCTAGCATCGGCGTCATGCCCACCGTGAAGTTCGCCGTCGAGGACGGCATCGCGCAGATCCGGCTGAACCGGCCCGAGCGGCTGAACGCGGTCGCCGCCGTCCTGGTCGACGACTTCCTCGCCGCGCTCGACGCGGCCGCCCGCAGCGACGCCCGCGTCGTGGTGCTCTCCGGCAACGGCCGGGCCTTCTGCGCCGGTCACGACCTCAAGGAGCCCACCCCCGAGGGTGACTCGCGGGCCCGGCTGGACCGGCTCCAGGACGTCACGCGGCGACTGCGCGCCCTGCGTCAGCCGGTGATCGCCGCGGTACACGGCTACGCGATCGGCGCCGGCGCGGAGTTCGCGCTGGGCTGTGACCTCATCCTCGCCGCCGAAGACGCCGTCTTCGCCTTCCCGGAGGTCTCGCTCGGCCTGAGCGTCACCGGCGCCGCGTCGCGGCTGCTGCCGCTGCTGGTCGGCCCGCTCAAGGCGAAGGAGCTCCTCCTGCTCGGCGAGCGCTTCGACGGCCGGAAGGCCGCGGAGCTCGGCATGGTCAACGCGGCCGTGCCCGCCGACCAGCTCCAGGCCGAGGCACGGAGCTGGGCGAAGCGGATCGCCGAGCACCCGCCGGCCGCCGCGGCGATGGCGAAGCGCGTGCTTGACACCCCGATCGACGTCGAACCCGCGCTGGAGCTGGAAGTCAGCCACGCCCTCATCACCGAGCACTCGGCCGCGGTCGCCGCGTCCACGGAGGCCTTCCGGAGCCGGACGTGACGCCGCTCGCCGACGTCGGGACGCTGCACCAGCTCGTCACGCGCGCAGCCGAGCTGTGGCCGGAGCGCACGGCGTGGGTGTTCGACGAGAACGACCAGCGCTTCACCTTCGCCGACGTCGACCGGCTCAGTTCACACGTCGCCGCGGGCCTGGGCCGGCGTGGCATCGGTCCCGGCGACCGAGTCGCCGTGATGCTGCGCAACCAGCCGGAGTTCCCGCTGACCTGGCTGGCGCTGGCCAAGCTCGGCGCGATCATGGTGCCGGTCAACACGAACTACCAGGAGTTCGACGGCGCCCACGTCCTCCGCCACTCGGGCGCGAAGCTGGCCGTCGCCGCACCCGAGTTCACCGACCTGCTCACCCGGATCGGCCTCACCGACGTCGTCACCCCAGCCGCACTTTCACGTGAAAGTGCCCACCTGGGGCCCGCACTTTCACGTGAAAGTGCGGGCTTCACGCCGGTGCCTGAACTCCCGGTGAACATCCAGTACACGTCCGGCACCACCGGCGCGCCGAAGGGCTGCGTGCTGCCGAACCGGTACTGGACCACCCTGGCCGTGGGCCTCGCGACGGACTTCCCGGCGATCGGCGAGTCCGACGTCGTCCTCACCGCGCAGCCGTTCCACTACATCGATCCACAGTGGAACGTCGCGCTCGGGCTCGCGGGCGGCGCCACGCTCGTCGTGCTGGACCGCTTCCACCCCAGCACATTCTGGGCGAAGGTGCGCGAACACGGCGTCACGTGGTTCTACTGCCTGGGCCTGATGCCGACGCTGCTGCTGCGCCAGGAGCCGTCCGCGGCCGACCGCGAACACCGGGTCCGCGCGATCTGCGCGTCCGCGATCCCGCGCGACCTGCACGCCGAGCTCGAACGGCGGTGGGGTGTGCCGTGGTACGAGGCGTTCGGGATGACCGAGACCGGCGGGGACATCCGGATGGGCGTCGCCGACCACGACGAGACCGTCGGCACCGGCTGCCTCGGCCGCCCCAGCCGCGACCGCGAGGTGATGATCGCCGGCGACGACGGGAAACCGTTGCCCCGCGGGGAAACCGGCCAGCTGCTGATCCGCGGGATCGGGCTGATGCACGGGTACCACGACGATCCCGAGGCGACGGCGAAGGCGTTCGAGAACGGCTGGTTCCACACCGGCGACCTCGCCCGCGAGGACGACGCCGGCCGCGTGTACTACGTGGGCCGCACCAAGGACATGATCCGGCGCAGCGGCGAGAACATCTCCGCCGACGAGGTCGAACGCGCGCTGCTGCTGCACCCGGCGGTGCGGCTCGCCGCCGTCGTCGCGGTGCCCGACGAGCTGCGCGGCGAGGAGGTCAAGGCGTACGTCGTGTGTGACGGCGAGCGCCCGGACCCGGCCGAGCTGGCCGCATTCTGCGCGGAAAAGCTGGCCTACTTCAAGGTTCCGCGGTTCTGGGCGTTCGCCGGCGAGCTGCCGATGACGCCGTCCGAGCGGGTCGCCAAGGGTGAGCTGCGGAAGGTGGCCGACCCGCGCGCCGGCTCGTGGGACACGAAGGCGGAGACATGGCTGTGAGCAGCCGGGAACGGGTCCGCGCGGCGGCCGTGAAGCTGTTCGCCACCAAGGGCTTCCACGGCACCGGCATCCGGGATCTGGCGCAGGAGGCGGAACTTTCGTCGGCGAGCCTGTACCACTACATGGGCACCAAGGAAGATCTGCTCGCGGAGATCATGCACACCGCGCTGAACCGCCTGCTCGACGCCGCCCGCGAGGCGACCGCCGGGAGTGCGGACCCGGTGCACCGGCTGCGCACGCTGGTCGCGCTGCACGTGCTCGCGCACGCCGTCGGGCCGGCGGAAACCCGCGTGGTGGACAACGAAGTCGACGTGCTTTCCCCCGCCGCACGCGAACCCGTCGTGGCGCTGCGCGACGCGTACGAACGGCTGTGGGCCACAGCGATCGACGAAGGGGTCGCGGCCGGGGTGTTCCACACCGAACACCCGGCGGTGACGCGGCTGGCGCTGCTGGAGATGTGCAGTGGTGTCGCGCGGTGGTATTCGCCCCGCGGCCCGCTGGCGCTGGACCAGCTCGCCGAGCACTACGCGGAGCTGGCGTCGAGGGCGCTGGCCTGCACGTCCCCGCCCGGAGTCACCGACTTGCGACGCTGCCGGGAAATCGTCGCGAAAGAGTGGGGCATGTCCGTTTAGCGGCGCTTTTACCTGTGTACGCCTTGCTCAGAACGCGTGCGTGGGGGACGCTCGAAGGGTGACTGAGGAAACGATCCAACTGGAACTGGACGACTCGGGTCTCGCGCCGGGCCTCCCGGCGCCGGCACACCCCCGCGATCAGGTGCAGGACGTACCCTACCGCCCGGTCGAGTTCCGCGATGACGATCTCCCCACCGCCCTCGAGCGGTGCTCGAAGTGGCTACGGCAGGCTCAGGAGTGGCTAGGTGAGCCGCTCGACGTGCTGGCCATCCACCTCGACTACGACGACCGGCAGGGCTCGCCGTACTACGACGTGAAACTGCTGTGCAACGAAGAGGACCTGGCGGGCGTGCCGATCGCCATCCGCAACAAGACGTAGCTCCGACTTGCCGTCAAGGCCACCTCGCGGACGTCCGGGAGGTGGCCTTGACGCACTTCGCGGCCTCAGCCGAGGACGCCACCGACCTTCACGTGCCCCTTGAGCAGGTTGCGCGCGATCGTGCGGCGCTGGATCTCGTCGGTGCCCTCGTAGATGCGCAGCAGCCGCAGCTCGCGGTACCAGCGCTCGACTGGCAGTTCCCGCGTGTAGCCCATCCCGCCGTGGATCTGCAGAACGCGGTCGACGATTTCGTTGGCCTTCTGGCCGCCGTAGAGCTTCGCGATCGACTGCGCGTGCCGCGAGTCGACACCCTGGTCGACCTGCCACGCGGCGTTGAGCACCAGCCACCGCAGCGCTTCCAGCTCGACCCCGGAGTCGGCGATCATCCACTGGATCGCCTGGCGTTCCGCGATCTTCTGCCCGAACGTCTCGCGCGTGTTGGCGTGTTCGATGGCCATCGTGATCAGCCGCTCGCACGAACCGATCGCGCGCGCCGGCAGGAGGTACCGGCCCTGGCCGATCCACTGCATCGCCAGTTCGAAGCCGCGGCCCTCTTCACCGAGGATCTGCGTTTCGGGCACGCGGACGTCCTGGAAGATCAGCGACGCCGGGCCCCACTCGCCCATGGTGTCGATGTATTCGGACTTCCAGCCGGCCTCGCGGTCGACCAGGAAGCACGTGACACCGCCGTTCGCGCCCTTTTCCGGGTCGGTGATCGCGAAGACCATCGTGAAGTCGGCCTCGTTGCCCCCGGTGATGAAGGTCTTCTCGCCGTTGATGACCCAGTCCGTGCCGTCCTTGCGGGCGGTGGTGCGGATGGCCTTGGCGTCCGACCCGGCGCCCGGCTCGGTGATCGCGAAGCAGGACTTGCGCTCGCCCGAGATGGTCGGCAGCAGGTAGGTCTGCTTCTGCTCTTCGTTGGCGTGGAACAGGATGTTGTCCGCGGCGCCGCCGAAGCGGAACGGCACGAAGGTGCGGCCGAGCTCGGCCTCCAGCAGCGCGGCCATCACGGCGGACAGGCCCATGCCGCCGTACTCCTCCGGCGTCAGCACGCCCCAGAAGCCGGACTCCTTGGCCTTCAGCTGGAGGTCCTTGAGCTCTTCGCCGGTGAGGCCGGGCTGGTGCGCGCGCTCGCGGCGGAGGACCTCCTGCTCGAGCGGGATCAGCTCGCGCTGGACGAACGTGCGGACCCAGTCGCGCACTTCACGTTCTTCGGTGCTGAGAGAAAAGTCCATCGGTGAGCTGCTCCTCCGACACTGGCTAAGCGCTTGCTTACATCGCCATTTTGCGCGCACCACCACCGGCATGCAAGGACACGACCGGATCGATCACGAGGCTGCCCGCGCCGTCGCCGGAAAATTGTGAAATCGGACACATCGTACGCCGACCTGGCGGTCGACGCGCCGCCGCCGCGCACTACGGCACCTTGGCCGGGACGCTCGAGGCGAACCTCAATGCATTGCGTGACGGGAAAGCCCTTTCCGGCGGTTACGGGGTGACCGGGATGTTCCAGGGCTCATCGGCGAGTTCGGCCGTGAATGGCTGGCGCAGATGGATGTCCTCGCGCAGGAGGAACGCGCTTTTGTGGCGTTCCTGCAAGGGATGTCCGAACGGCTCGGGACCGCGCACGGTCTGGTGCGCTCGACCGAGGAGAACCACGTGAGCATGCTGCGGGAGATCGGCCGCGGCCTGGACGCGGGGAGTGACCGGTGACAGGTCGTGCCCCTGGCGCACCCCGAGCAGAACGAAGGCCCCCGGGTGACGGAGTTCCGGGACGGGAACAAGTGGGAGACCTCACGGAAGCTGCCCTGGGACGAGTACGAGATTTCCGGGGAACGCTCCGGGACCGGTTCTTCGCCCACGCCGACGTGCTCTCCGGCCAGAAGATCGGCAGCCTGGACGAGCACGGCGAAGTGGCCAACACCCAGGTACTCGACGCGACCTTCGACCTGCTCGAAGAAGTCCGCCTCCGGCGCTCGATCGAGCTCACGGTCCCGGACCAGACCGCGGACGTGTGGACGAGCCTCACCGAGAACCTGAACTTCGCTCAACTTCCCGAAGACGCTGAAGGACGCCGCGGTGAAGGTGGTGAGCGAGGTCAAGTCGGCCGTCGACTCCGTGTCGGAGACCAAGAAGGACACCGGTTTCGGCATCGACACCAGCGACATCCACCTCGGCTACTACCGGTGTTTCGAGTCGTTCGTCAAGGCGGGTGACCTGGTGTGCTGGGAAGCGGCCGGCGCGGTCCCGGCTCATCACCGACGCGGAGAAGGGCCTCCTGTTCGTCCGGCGCAACTGGGTGCCGGCCCCGAACTGGTCGTAGCGCCCCCGGAATTACCCCAGTCCTGTGCCCGGGTTCGTGACAACGGCTTCGACGCCCGGGAGGATCGGGGACGTGATGGAGATCGTGGTCCGCTGGTCGCCCCCGCTGCCCGCCGATGAGCGCTTCCTGCGCTTGCTGGACGAGGTCGAGCAAGACCGGTTCGCGGCGTACCGCCAGGACGCGGACAAGCGGCGGTTCCTGACCGGCCGCGTGCTGGCGAAGACGGTCGCGGCGGAGTGGCTCGGCCGGGCGGTCGAGGCCGTGAAGTTCGACGCGACCTGCGAAGACTGCGGCAAGCCGCACGGCCGCCCGCGGGTGCCGGGCGCGGACCTGACGTTGTCGATCTCCCACTCGGGCGACCTGATCGGCGTCGCGGCGACCCCGTCGGTCCCGGTCGGCCTGGACGTCGAGACGGCCACCCGCACCGCCGACGAGAGGCTGATCGAGTACGCGCTGAGCCCGGCCGAGGCCGGCCACCTGACCGGGCTGACCGAGGCGGAGAAGGCGAGCGCGTTCTTCGTCTACTGGACGCGCAAGGAAGCGGTGATGAAGGCCACCGGCAAGGGCCTGCGCATCCCGCTGCAGAGCATCACGTTCTCCCGCTTCGACGAGCCGGCCCGCCTGGTGTCCTCGGGCGACGCGGCGCTCGACCCGGCGAAGACGCGCCTGGTGGACCTGAAGGCGTCGGACGGCTACCGCGCGGCCATCGCGGTGCTGACCACCGACGAGCTGTCGGTGGCCGAGGAGCACTGGGTCCCGCGGCCATAGTCATCAGCATGTCCACACCGGCGAGCACAGGTGAACCACGGTATCCCGTCGGAACGTCGCCGGCGGCCATCCGGGCCGCGCTGCTACCCGAGGACGTGCCCCGGTTCGACGAGGACTACCGCCACTCCCTTGACGTCGCCCGCGAGTCACTGAGTCTCACTGACCTGGTCGAAACGCTGGAGTCCTGGCGACGAGTCGCCTGGAGCACCGCGGCCGACCCCGCCGCGCACCGGCGCATGGTCCAGGCGGCAAACCAGACCCAGCACTCGGGGGAGCCACCTACCGGCACCCGGTCCTGGAGCTCACTCAAGGCGGAACTCGGCCTCTGACCGTGGCGTACGACATCGAGGTGTACCCCGACGTCCAAGACCAGATCCGCGCTTTGCCGAAGCTCAGCCCGGGATGTCCGCCAGGCCCATGGCCGCCAGCAGGGTCCGGAACTTCGCGGTCGTCTCGTCCAGCTCCGCCTGCGGGTCCGAAGCCGCGACGATCCCACCCCCGGCGTACAGGCGCATCGACGTCGACGCGATCTCGGCGCAGCGGATCGCCACCGCCCACTCGCCGTCGCCGGCCGCGTCGACCCAGCCGACCGCGCCCGCGTAGTAGTCGCGGTCGAACGGCTCCAGCTCCTTGACCAGCTCGCGCGCGCCCTCGGTCGGGGTGCCGCAGATCGCCGGGGTCGGGTGCAGGGCCGCCGCGAGGTCGAGGGCCGTGACGTCCGGGTCGGCCAGCTCGCCCGTGATCGGGGTGCGCAGGTGCCAGATGGCCGGCGTGGTGACCAGCTCCGGCCCGGCCGGGACGTCCAGCGTCCGGCAGAACGGCCGCAGCGCCTCGACGACGTAGTCGATCACCACGGCGTGCTCCAGCTGGTCCTTGCGGGACGTCCGCAGGGCCTCGCCGTTGGCGCGGTCGGTCGCCGGGTCGGCCGAACGCGGCATCGAGCCGGCGTGCGGTGACGAGAACACCGTGCGGCCGGTGCGGCGCAGCAGCAGCTCCGGCGTCGCGCCGACGAGCGACCGGCCGCTGGGCAGCTCGGCCGCGTAGGTGAAGTGCCGCGGGTTGCCGACGGCCAGGTTGCGCACGATCCGTTCGGCGGACACCGGCGCGTCGAACTCGAGGTCGAGGGCACGCGCGAGGACGGCCTTCCGCAGGTCACGCTCACGAAGAGCGTCGACGGCCGCGGCGACGGCAGACATGTGCTGCGCGGGTGAGGGCACCGCACGCACCCGCACGGGCGCGGGCAGGACCTCGCGCGGCAGGGTCGGCGCGCCTTCGGACCGGTGGACGGTCCGGGGCACCACCAGGTGACCCGGCACCTTCGTGTCGGGCCCGGTGTCGAAGGGCAGGACGCCGACGGCCAGCGGGGCGCCGGTCTCGGCCAGCACACCGGGGAGGGCCGAGGCCAGCCGCCTCGGGTCCGTCTCGGTGACGGTCCGGATCGTGCCCTGCGCGAGGAGTGCGCGCGAAGCCGTCGTGAACAGGAAGTCGCCACGCTGGTAGCGGGCAGCGAGGTCTAAGGCCGGGGTCGCCGGACTGACCGCTTTCGGGGGGTCCAGGGGGGCTTGCCCCCCGGCTGGGGTCTGGGGCTCGGCCCCAGGGGACTCTGCGCTCACCTCACCAGCGTCCCAGGCTTCGGGAGATCCGCGAGGGGAGTGTCACGAGCGACACTCCCCTCGCGGGAGCTCCTGGTGACGGGCTACTTGAGCGCGTCGATGAGCGCCTCGCGCTGGCGCTCGCCCAGGCCGGCGGCGCGCCGGTCCGGGTCGATGCCGGCCTGCTCGAGCAGGGCGGCGACCTTCACCGCGCCGAGGCCGGGGACGGCCTTCAGCAGCTGGGTGACCTTCGTCTTCCCGATCGTCTTGTTCTCCTTGGCCTGCTTGAGCACCTTTTCGATGCTCTCCTTGCCGGACTTGATCGACGCGAGCAGCTCCGAACGCGCCTTGCGAGCCTCGGCCGCCTTGGCGAGTGCATCGGCGCGCTGCTCCGGAGTCAACGTAGGCAGAGCCAACGTAGTAGTCCTTTCCTCTCAGGTCTCCGCTTTCGCGGCCGACGGCTTTTGTGAGTGCTTGCTGCTGCAAGCGCTGGCCAGCCGTCTCTTACCACGGCCCCAGTAAACGCCACCGGGTTCAACGCCGTGCAACCGACACGCACTTATTACCCCCGGAGGTGACGGCGGGCAACCCGCTCCGGCCTGCGGAAACGCTCCCAAGAACCGTCCCGAGTGGCCATACTCACCCGGAAGTGAAGCCTCCGCTACACCGGGTTTCGACGCATATTTCCTTGCTCACAACGAAAAGCGCAAAAATAGTCGATCATGATCACCGTTCGGTCGTCGCCCGATCGCGGGACGACCGTGACCGAACGGAGCCGTTGTTGACCATGCCCGCTTCACCCGATCCGCACTAGAGTCGGCGCAACCCCAGTTCACCGGCGAACGACCCCCCGGGAGCGACCATGTTGAGCACCATGCAGGACGGCCAGCTGTCGCTGGCGAACCTGCTCCGCCACGGCACGTCGGTGCACTCGGCGAGCGAAGTCATCACCTGGACCGGTTCAGAAAGCCGGCGCGAGACCTACGGCGACCTCGGCCGGAACGCCGCCCGGCTCGCGAACGCCCTCCGCGGCCTCGGCGTGACCGGCGACCAGCGCGTCGGCACGTTCATGTGGAACAACGCCGAGCACATGGCGGCGTACCTGGCCGTCCCGGCGATGGGCGCCGTGCTGCACACCCTGAACATCCGGCTGTTCCCCGAGCAGCTGACCTTCGTCGCCAACCACGCCGAGGACCACGTCGTCATCGTCGACGGCACGCTGGTCCCGCTGCTCGCGAAGCAGCTGCCGGAGTTCAAGACCGTCCGGCACGTCATCGTGGCCAACGGCGACGCGGCGTCGCTGCAGGCGCCGGACGGCATCCAGGTGCACTCCTACGCCGAGCTGCTGGCCGGCCAGCCGGACACCTTCGACTGGCCGGACGTCGACGAGCGCTCCGCCGCCGCGATGTGTTACACCTCGGGCACGACGGGTGACCCCAAGGGCGTCGCCTACTCGCACCGCTCGATCTGGCTGCACTCGATGCAGGTCTGCATGAGCGACAGCATGAACCTCGCGCAGAGCGACACGGCGCTGGCGATCGTGCCGATGTTCCACGCGATGGCGTGGGGCCTGCCGTACGCGGCGCTGATGGTCGGCGCGTCCCTCCTGATGCCGGACCGGTTCCTCCAGCCGGCGCCCATCGCGGCGATGCTGGCCGCGGAGAAGCCGACCTTCGCCGGCGCGGTCCCGACCGTCTGGCAGGGGCTGCTCGCCCACCTCGAGGCGAACTCGCAGGACATCTCGCACCTGCGTGAGGTCGTCGTCGGCGGGTCCGCGGTGCCGCCGTCGCTGATGCGCGCGTTCCAGGAGAAGCACAACGTGTCGATCCTGCACGCCTGGGGCATGACCGAGACGTCGCCGCTGGGCAGCGTCGCGCGGCCGCCCGCCACCGCGACCGGCGACGACGCCTGGCGCTACCGCTACACGCAGGGCCGCTTCCCGGCGTCCGTGCGGGCCCGGCTGATCGACGACGACGGCTCGGTGCTGCCCTGGGACGACGAGGCCGTCGGCGAGCTCGAGGTCCAGGGCCCGTGGATCGCCGGGTCCTACTACGGCGGGTCCGACATCGACCCGGACAAGTTCCACGACGGCTGGCTGCGCACCGGCGACGTCGGCCGGGTCAGCCCGGACGGCTTCCTCACCCTGACCGACCGCGCCAAGGACGTCATCAAGTCCGGCGGCGAGTGGATCTCCTCGGTCGACCTGGAGAACCAGGTGATGGGGCACCCGGCGGTGGCCGAGGCCGCGGTCGTCGGCATCCCCGACGAGAAGTGGGACGAGCGGCCGCTGGTCGCCGTCGTGCTCAAGGAGGGCCAGAGCGTCACCCCCGAGGAGCTGCGCGAGTTCCTCAGCGACAAGGTCGCGAAGTGGCAGCTGCCGGAGAACTGGACGTTCGTGGACGAAGTGCCCAAGACGAGCGTCGGCAAGTTCGACAAGAAGCGGATCCGCGCGTCCTACTCCGAGGGAAGGCTCGACATCGCGCAGCTCTAACGGGTAAATCTCCGGCGAGTCTTCATGTTCGTGGAGGCCACCTTGCGGAACCCTGTGTTCCTCATCGTGGCCTTCACGAACTTCACGGAGGGGTTCCGGGGATGCACAACAGGCGCAAGTTCCTGGCGCTGGCGGGCGTCGGCGCGCTGACGGCGGCCTGCGGGTCGAACACCGGGCGGCAGGGTGACCCGCCGCCGTCGACGGCCTACTCGGCGGGCCCGCCGCCGTCCGACGCGCCGAAGGTGACGCTGCAGCAGTGGTACCACGCCTACGGCGAGGACGGTGTCCAGGACGCCGTCAAGCGGTACGCCGCGAGCTACCCGGGCGCGAAGGTCGACGTCCAGTGGAACCCCGGCGACTACGACTCGAAGATCGTCACCGCGCTGCAGAACAGCAAGGTGCCGGACGTCTTCGAGGCGCAGGTCAAGATCGACTGGGTGCGGCAGAACCAGGTCGTCTCGCTCGACGACGTCATCGCGCCGGTCAAGGGCGACTTCAGCCCGGCCGTGCTCGCCGCGCAGACCGTCGAAGGCAAGGTCTACGGCATCCCGCAGGCCACCGACACGCAGGTGCTCTTCTACCGCAAGAGCCTGCTGCAGGCCGCCGGGGTGCAGCCGCCGCAGTCCGTCGACGAGCTGGTCGACGCGGCGTCGAAGCTGACGAAGGACGGCGTCAAGGGTCTCTTCGCGGGCAACGACGGCGGGGTCGGGGTGCTCACCGGCCCGCTCCTGTGGTCGGCCGGCCTCGACTACCTGAAGAACGGCAACCGCGAAGTCGGCTTCGACGACCCGCGCGCGGCGACCGCGCTCGGCAAGCTGCACACGTTGAACACCAACGGTTCCCTGCTGCTCGGCGCGCCGGCGGACTGGTCGGACCCGGGCGCGTTCATCGACGGGCTGGCCGCGATGCAGTGGACCGGCCTGTGGAACATGCCCAAGATCCGCGACGCGTTCGACGACGACTTCGGCGTGCTGCCGTTCCCGCGGCTCGACGGCACCGGCGCGCCTTCGGTCCCGGTCGGCGCGTACGGCGCGATGGTGAACGCCAAGAGCGTGCACGTCGGCGAGGCCAAGGCGTTCGTGAAGTGGCTGTGGGTCGACCAGACGCAGGACCAGCTGGAGTTCGCGACGAAGTTCGGCTTCCACGTCCCGGCCCGCCAGAGCCTGGTCGCCAAGGCGGACAGCCTGGCTTCGGGACCGGCGGCCGACGCCGCCCGGTTCGTCAAGGAGAACAGCCACCTCGTCGGCGGTCCGGTGTGGACACAGCAGGCGAACACGGCGCTGTCGGACGCGGTCGCGAAGATCGCGAAAGAGGGAGCGGACCCGGCGGCGCAGGTCAAGACGGCGGTCGGAGTCGCGCAGGCTGAACTGAAGCGCCTGTTCGGATGAACCGGCGCGACGCGCGGACGTTCTGGCTGTTCGTCGGGCCGTTCCTGCTGGGGCTGGCGGTCTTCGCCTACCTGCCGATCGGCTGGAGCGCGTACCTGTCCTTTTTCGACGCCCGGAACACGGTGACGCCGACCGAGTTCGTCGGGCTGGACAACTACGGGCACATGCTCACCGACGAGCCGTTCCTGTCGAGCCTGGGCACGTTCAGCGTGTTCGCGGTGTTCATCGTGCCGCTGACGTTCGTGCTGTCGCTGGCCCTGGCGCTGGGGGTCAACCAGCTGCGGTTCGCGCAGGCGTTCTTCCGGTCGGTGTTCTTCCTGCCGTTCGCGTGCTCGTACGTCGTGGCGTCGCTGATCTGGAAGACGTCGCTGTTCTCGGGTGTCCGGTACGGACTCGCGAACACGGTGCTCGCCTTGTTCGGCGCGGACCCGGTGGCCTGGACCGGGACGGTCAG
The DNA here is from genome assembly GCF_055583645.1 of Amycolatopsis sp. NPDC104587. Lineage (NCBI taxonomy): Bacteria > Bacillati > Actinomycetota > Actinomycetes > Pseudonocardiales > Pseudonocardiaceae > Amycolatopsis > Amycolatopsis sp. NPDC104587. The sequence goes on along the minus strand of NZ_JBVJNO010000001.1, from coordinate 536,247 downwards.
CCCGCCGCTGTACTGGGTCGTCTTGGTGACGGCGCGGTTGTGGCTGCAGCTCGGGTTCTACATGATCCTGTTCATCGCGGCACTGCAACGCATCCCGCGGCACCTGTACGAGGCCGCGTGGCTCGACGGCGCGAAGCCGGGATGGCAGGTCTTCCGGCACATCACGCTGCCGCAGCTGCGCGCGACGGCCGTGGCGGTGCTGCTGCTGAACCTGATCAACGCGTACCAGGCGTTCGACGAGTTCTACAACATCATGGGCGACTCCCGCGGTTACCCGCCGTTCGCCCGGCCGCCGTTGGTGTACCTGTATTACACGTCCTTGGGTTCGGGCGGCCAGGACCTCGGCCGCGGCAGCGCGGGCGCGGTGATCTTGGCGCTGATCATCGCGCTGGTGACGCTGCTACAGGGCCGCGTGCTCCGCTTCGGGCGTGCGTCATGAAGGCGGTCCTGCGCTGGGCGTCCCTCGCCGTGGCGGCGGTCCTGTTCCTGCTGCCGTTCTACCTGCTGCTGCGCAACGGCCTGGCGTCCCGCGCGGAGATCACCGCTCCGGAGTGGACGTTCTTCCCGTCCACAGTGCACTGGGAGAACTTCTCGCGGCTGTTCTCCCTTTCGGACGTCCCTTTTGGACGGAGCTTGCTGAACTCGGCACTGGTCGCGACCCTGCAGACGACCGGCCTGCTGGTGATCTGCTCGCTGGCGGGCTACGGCCTGGCGCGCATCCCGTACCGGCACTCGCGCCTGGTGTTCTACGCGGTGCTGGCGACGCTGATGATCCCGACGTCGGTGACGTTCGTGCCGAGCTTCGTGGTGGTCTCGACGCTCGGCTGGCTGTCGGACTTCCGCGGCCTGGTGATCCCGGGGCTGTTCAGCGCGTTCAGCGTGTTCCTGTTCCGGCAGTACTTTTTGGACTTCCCCCGCGAGCTGGAGGAAGCGGGCCGGGTGGACGGGTTGACGCGCTGGGGAGTGTTCTGGCGCATCGTGGTCCCGAACTCCCGCGGCTTCTTCGCGGCGATCGCGGTCATCACGGTGATCGGCAGCTGGAACGCGTTCCTGTGGCCGCTGATCATCGCCCAGTCCCCGGACTCGTGGACGGTCCAGGTGGCGCTGTCGGGGTTGTTGACGGCGCAGAACCCGCAGCTGAACCTGCTCTTCCTGGCGGCGGCGGTGTCGATCCTGCCGATCGTGCTGCTGTTCGTGTTCCTGCAGCGGTACCTGGTCCGCGGGGTGACGGAGTCCGGCCTGGGCGGGACCTGAGTAACGTGCGAAGCCGTCCGCGCGACTCCGCTGTGGACGGACAGAAGCAGGTGCACAGTGACCAGTTACGACCCTCACCAGGCTGACCAGCCGCCGATCGATCCGGCGTACCCGCCTTCGGGGCCGGTCCAGCCGTGGGGGACGCAGCCGTACCCCGTGCAGCCCCACGTTTCCCAGCCGTACCCCGCGCAGCCCTACGGTCAGCAGCCGTACCCCGTGGTCGCGTACCCGATCCTGCGCACGAGCGGCCTCGCGGTCGCGGGCATGGTGCTCGGCATCGTGGCACTGCTGGCGTTCTGGGTCCCCTTCGTCGACCTGCTCCTCGGCTTCCTCGCGATCGGCCTGTCGTGGGCCGGGATGGTCCAGGCCGGCCGGCCCGGGTACACCGGCAACGGCATGGGCATCGCCGGCCTGGTGTGCGGCATCATCGCGGTCATCCCGGCTCTGGTCGTGATGCTGTTCTTCTTCGGCATGTTCGCCGCGGCCGGAACCGCGTGCGGAATAGCCTGCTGACCAGCACCACCGTCAGCACGAGCGCGCCGCCGTCGGTCACCAGCGACGGCAGCAGCCCCGCCCAGCCGTACAGATCCACCGTCGCCCGCCACACCGACGGCGGGATCACGAAGACGCCCAACGCCTGCGTCGCATTCACCACCAGCACCACCCACCACACCCACGCGCGCCCGGACAGCACCAGCAACCCCAGTAGGTTGCCCACCAGGTAGACGTCCCCAACCAGGCGCAGCCCCGTCAGGAAGCCGTCCGACGGCGGCGCTCCCGACAGGAAAGCCGCGCGGGCCACCAGTTCGGGTGAGATCACCACGAAGTTCTGCAACGCCGTCCCGATCGCGAAAACCAGCGAACACCCGGCCACCCACCACCGCATCCCAGCCCCCCCTATCAGTGATAGAGACCAATCTATCACTGATAGAGTGCGCCAGGTGCCGCTCGATCGCCGCCGGATCACCGAAGCCGCCCTCGAACTGCTGGACGAAGCCGGCCTCGCCGAGCTGAGCACCCGGCGGCTCGCCGCCCGGCTCGGCGTCAGCTCGCCGACCCTCTACTGGCACGTCAAGGACAAGGCCCAGCTCCTCGACCTCCTCGCCGAAACCCTCTGCGAAGACGCCTTCGAGATCGACGGCACCCGGCCGTGGCGCGACCAGCTCGAGCAGGGCCTGAACCAGTTCCGCGCGCTGCTCCTCAAGCACCGCGACGCCGCCACCCTGCTCCGCGACCGCCCGCCCGGCCCGAACCGGCTGGCCCACATCGAAACCACCGTCCGGATCCTCCGGGACGCCGGCTTCTCCCCCGAGGACACCGCGGGCATCTCGCAGCTGCTCACCGCGCACGTCCTCGGTTCGGTCCAGGAACGTGATCCCGAAGCGGCGCAGGCGTTCCAGGACCGGCTGGACGACTTCCCCGCCGTCAAAGCCCTCGGCCCGGCCTTCGCCAAGACGACCGCCGACGCCCTCTTCGCGCTGGGCACCGAAGTCATCCTCGACGGTCTCGCCCACCGGCGGAAATGACCACGACCTTCGGCGGTACACCCACCCCGACACCTGTGACAGGGTACCTCGAAATGTCACGTTCACCGCCCGGACACCGGCGTCCGGCACGGTGCTGGGCAACCGAGAAACTGGGGAGCGAAAACACATGGCCGAACTCACCCGGCGCACCTTCGCCACCGCGGGCGCCGCCGGACTCGGACTCCTGCTGTGCACGCCGACCGCGAACGCCCTCGACCGCGCCCTGCGGCGCACCGCCATCCGCTCGGTCAGCACCACCGGGACCACGCTGGAGCAGGTCGCCACCGGCGGCGGCACCGCGAGCTACAGCCGGCTCGGCGCGGGCCCCGGCTGGCCGCTCGTCGTCCGCGGCGACCTCGCCGCCCCTCAGGCCGGCCGCGACGACCGGCGCCGCGCCCTCAGCGCGTTCGTGCAGTTCACCGACCTGCACATCACCGACACCGAGAGCCCCGCGCGCTTCGAGTACCTGCACCCCTTCATCGGTTCCGCGCACCGGCCGCAGGAAGCCCTCGGCACCGTCGCGACGAGCGCGCTCGTCGAACGCGTCAACAGCGTTCGCCAGGGCCCCTTCACCGGACGGCCGTTCGACCTCATGGTCACCACCGGCGACAACACCGACAACCACGAGCTGATCGAGCTCGACTGGTTCCTCAAGGTCCTCAACGGCGGCAGCGTGACGCCGAACTCGGGCGACACGAACGCCTACGAAGGTGTCCAGAGCTCGGGCAACAGCGAGTTCTGGAACCCGTCGATCCCCGGCGTGGGTGACGACTACTCCGCGAAGGGCTTCCCGCAGCTGCCCGGCCTGCTCGAAGCCGGCCAGCGGACGTTCACCGCGCCCGGCCTCGACGTGCCGTGGTTCTGCACCTTCGGCAACCACGACGACAGCATCGTCGGCTCGCTGCCGGCGCAGATCCCGGGCATCAGCGCCTGGTACACCGGGAAGTACAAGGTCATCGGCAAGGACGAGGCCACCGCGAAGAAGCTCGCCGCCGCCGTCAAGAAGGGGTCGGGCGTGCCGGTCGCCGAGCTGTTCGGCGGCGGGGGCACCATCCGGGAGATCACGCCGGACGCGCGGCGCCGCCCGTTCAGCACCGCGGAGTTCGTCCGCGCGCACCTCGACCCCGCCAACACCGGCCCCGGTCCGGTCGGGCACGGCTTCACCAGCGCGAACTCCGACGGCAAGAACGTCTACTACACCTTCCGGATCGCGCCGGGCATCACCGGGATCAGCCTCGACACGACCACCGACGCCGGGCTCGCGGACGGCTCGATCGGCCTCGCGCAGTACAGCTGGGTCGAGTCGACGCTCAAGGCCGGCAGCTCGACCTACTACGACTTCTTCGGCCGCAAGGTCACCCACGGCGTCACCGACGAGCTGTTCGTCCTGTTCAGCCACCACACCAGCGGCTCGATGGGCAACCTGCTGCCGGACTCGCGCCACCTGCTCGACCCGCGTCTCGACGGCAACGCGTTCGTCGCGCTGCTCAAGCGGTTCCCGAACGTGCTGGCGTGGGTCAACGGCCACACGCACCTCAACAAGATCACCGCGCACGCCGGGAGCACGCCGAAGCAGAGCTTCTGGGAGATCAACACCGCGTCGCACGTCGACTTCCCGCAGCAGGCCCGGATCGTCGAGGTCGCGGACAACGCCGACGGCACGTTGTCCCTGTTCACCACGCTGATCGAGGCCGAGGCGCCGTACGCCGTGGATTACGACGCCCGGACGCCGCAAGCGCTTGCGTCGCTGTACCGCGAGCTGTCGTACAACGACATCCACGTCGACCTCGGCCGCGTCGGCGAGGCCGTCGACCACAACACCGAGCTGCTGCTGGTGAACCCGCTGAGCTGACTCGCGTTACCCCGGAGGTAATCGCGCGACGGCCCGGCGTCCGGCAAGCTCCGGGGCATGACCGATCCCGAGGGCACCGAGCTCTTCCACCGGACCATGCCGTTCGCCGAGCGCCTCGGCATCGAGGTGCTGGCGCACGGGCGCGAGCTCGTCCGCAGCCGGGTGAAGTGGGACGAGAGCCTCTGCACGCTCGGCGGCGTGCTGCACGGGGGCGCGCTCATGGCGCTGGCCGACTCGACCGGCGCCGTGTGCGCGTTCCTCAACCTGCCCGAGGGCGCGCAGGGCACCACGACCGTCGAGTCGAAGACGAACTTCGTGCGCGGCGTGCGTTCGGGCTATGCGACTGCGTCGTCCAGACCACTGCACGCCGGCCGGAGGTTCGTCGTGGTGGAGACGGAGATCCACGACGACAACGGCAAGTTGGTCGCGAAAGTGACACAGACCCAGGCCGTCCTCTAGGTACCTGTTTACATACCGGGCCCGACCGGCGAAAATCCCTGGCTACTGGGTGGGTCGAACGAGGAGCCGGGATGCGCGTACGCAGTCTGTTCACCTTATTGTCGGTTGTCATGCTGACAGCGGTAACCGCGCAGGTCGCCGAGGCTGTGCCCCGGGACGACGAGGCGATCGACTACCACGAATGGGCCGGCGGCCGCCTCCACGAGGGCAGCTTCGCCGGGCTCGCGCTCACCCACGACGGCCTGCGCATCACCCGCCCGATCGGCACGGTCGAGCACACCGAGCCCGAGCTCGGCACCACGAAGACGTACGAGTACGGCCAGTGGACGTCGCCGTCCTACCGCCAGGGTTTCGGCGCGACGCAGCTGGTCGCGTCCTGGAACGCGCAGACGCCGGCGAAGACCTGGCTGCAGGTCGAGGCGCAGGGCAAGACGTCTGCGGGCGCCGAAACGGCGTGGTACGTGATGGGCCGCTGGGCCAGCGGAGACGCCGACATCCTGCGCACCAGCGTCGACGGCCAGGACGACACCAACGCGCTCGTCGACGTCGACACGCTGGTGACGAAGGCCGGCGTGACGCTGAGGTCGTTCAAGCTGCGGATCAGCCTGTACCGGGAGCAGGGCTCGCGCGCGACGCCGTCGGTGACGTCGCTGGGCGCGATGACCTCGGCCGTGCCGGACCGTTTCGACGTGCAGACGACCAAGCCGGGCCGTGCCACCGGGATCGAGCTGAAGGTGCCCGCGTACGCGCAGAACCTCCACAAGGGACAGTTCCCGCAGTACGGCGGGGGCGGCGAAGCCTGGTGCAGCCCGACTTCCACCGAGATGGTAGCCGAGTACTGGGGCAAGAAGCCGTCGGCGGCGGAGATGTCCTGGATCCCGGCGGACTACGTCGACCCGTCGGTGGCCTTCGCGGCGCGCTACACCTACGACCACGCGTACGACGGCACTGGCAACTGGCCGTTCAACACGGCGTACGCGGCATCGCGCGGGCTGCGTGGGCACATCACGCGGCTGCACTCGCTGAACGAGCTCGAGACCTACATCGCCCGCGGCATCCCGGTGATCACGTCGCAGTCCTTCCTGTCCGAGGAGCTCGACGGCGCCGGCTACGGCACGGCCGGGCACATCATGGTGGTCGTCGGGTTCACGAAGGACGGCGACGTGATCGTCAACGACCCGGCGTCCAGCAGCAACGACCGGGTCCGGAACGTCTACAAGCGGGACCAGTTCGAGAAGATCTGGCAGCGGACGAAGCGGTACCGGGCGGACGGGACCGTGGCGAGCGGCCCCGGCGGGGTCGTGTACATCATCACGCCCGCGTAGCTCACCAGGTCTTGCCGGCCTGCTCCCGGATCGTGCGGTTGATCCGGTTGAAGAAGTTGGTCAACGCGATGTTCAGGATGATCGCGGAGAGCTGCTTCTCGTCGAACTGCCCGGCGGCGGCGTCCCAGATCTCGTCGGTCACGCCCGGCTCACCGTCCTGGACGCCGGCGTAGGCGCGCGGGCTGCAGCCGTTGATCTGGCTGGCCCGCAGGTGGACCAGCTCCAGCAGCAGCGGGTCGACGCCGCCGGTGTGCACCGCCGCGTCGTGCTTCCATCGGTTACCTGCGCCCCTCCGGGCTCGTCACCGCCACGCCCACCGCATGCTCGGCTCGCACGCCGACGCCGAGGACGTCGTCCAGGAGGCGTCGGCCGGATCAGCCTGGACGTCCTGCGTTCGCGCAAGTCGCGGCCCGAGTCGCCGTACGACGAGATCGTGGTGGCGGCCGAGGAGGGCCCGGAGGAGGACGCGGCGCGGGCGGACTCGGTCGGGCTCGCGCTGCTGGTGGTGCTGGAGTCGCTCGGGCCGGGCGAGCGGGTGGCGTTCGTGCTGCACGACCTGTTCGCGGTCCCGTTCGACGAGATCGCCCACATCATCGGCAAGTCCCCGGGCGCGACGAAGATGCTCGCCGGCCGCGCCCGGCGCAAGGTGCGCGAGGCCTCCCGCCCGGCGACGCCGGGCCGCGACCAGCGAAAGGTCGTCGAAGCGTTCCTGACGGCGGCCCGCGACGGCGACTTCGAGGGGTTGCTGCGGGTCCTCGACCCCCAGGTCCAGCTGACGGTCGACACCCCGGGCGGCGTGGTGGTGGTCCTGGGCGCGACGAGCGTGGCGGCGGGCGCACGTTTCGGCGCGGCTTCGGAGGACGCGAAGTCCTGGTGGGCGGCCTGCCGGGAGTGGTGGCGTGGCGCCCGGACGGCAGCCCGCTGTCGGTGGTGGCGTTCACGGTGGTGGGAGAGTTGATCTCGGCGATCGCCGACCCGGCGCGGCTGGCGTCGATGGCGCTGCCGGAGCCGCCCGGAACTGTCGGTGAGTCCCGGTAAGCTGGAGACCGGGGGCCGGAGGCACGCGCAAGAAGCCCGCTGATCCCGTTCGGACGCGGCTGAATTCGCAACGGACGCCGGCCCGGGCAATCCGCTGCTCCGCCGGACCGACCCCGAGGCCGCTCGAGCCGGACCGTGTCTGCTCAAGCTGGACCGCGTCCACTCGAAGTTGCGGATTACGCAACCCGTTGCACCCTCACCACCGAACCTCACTCATGCGGATGTCGCCATCTCCGCATGATCCGTGATTAGCTGCGGGCAGCACCAGCAGCGCGGCCGGAAGGTGGATTCGCATGCCGTACGAGGTCCAGGGGGTTGTTTCGCGGGCGAAGGGCGAGCCCGTCTCGCTGGAGACCGTCCTCGTCCCCGATCCCGGGCCGGGTGAGGCCGTCGTGAACGTGCAGGCCTGCGGGGTCTGCCACACCGACCTGCACTACCGCGAGGGCGGGATCAACGACGACTTCCCGTTCCTGCTCGGCCACGAGGCCGCCGGCGTGGTCGAAGCCGTCGGTGAGGGTGTCACCGATCTCGAGCCCGGCGACTACGTCATCCTCAACTGGCGCGCCGTCTGCGGCACCTGCCGGGCCTGCCGGCGCGGCAAGCCGTGGTACTGCTTCTCGACGTTCAACGCCGCCCAGCCGATGACGCTCGCCGACGGCACCAAGCTGTCACCCGCCCTCGGCATCGGCGCCTTCCTCGAGAAGACGCTCGTCCACAGCGGACAGTGCACGAAGGTCAGCCGCGACGCCGAGCCGGCCGTCGCCGGGCTGCTCGGCTGCGGGGTGATGGCCGGGCTCGGCGCGGCGATCAACACCGGCGCCGTCACCCGCGGCGACTCGGTCGCCGTCATCGGCTGCGGCGGGGTCGGTGACGCGGCCATCGCCGGCGCGAAGCTCGCCGGGGCCACCACGATCGTCGCGATCGACATGGACGACCGGAAGCTCGAGTGGGCCAAGGACTTCGGCGCGACGCACACCGTCAACAGCCGCGGGCTCAGCGAAGAAGCCGTCGTCGAGGCCATGCAGGACGCCACGAACTCCTTCGGTCCCGACGTCGTGATCGACGCCGTCGGCCGCCCGGAGACCTGGCGGCAGGCCTTCTACGGCCGCGACCTCGCGGGCACCGTCGTGCTCGTCGGCGTCCCGACGCCGGAGATGCGCCTGAACGACCTGCCGCTGATCGACTTCTTCTCGCGCGGCGGCTCGCTCAAGTCGTCGTGGTACGGCGACTGCCTGCCCTCCCGCGACTTCCCGATGCTCGTGGACCTCTACCTGCAGGGCCGGTTGCCGCTCGACAAGTTCGTCACCGAACGGATCGGCGTCGACGGCGTCGAGCAGGCCTTCGAGCGCATGCACCACGGGGACGTCCTGCGCAGCGTGGTGACGTTCTGACCCTGTTCACCGACGACGAGTACCCGGCCGAGCCCTACCCGGGCGCCCGGCCGGGTTTCTCGTTCGTGCACGTCGACGGCGTCGGGCACCCGCTCGACGCCGCGCCCGCGGGCTGGCGCGACCGGATGGCCGTGCTCGCCTACGGCTCGAACGCGAACCCGTCGAAGATCACCTGGCTGCGGGCGCGGCTCGGGCTCGAAGGCCCGGTCGTGGTCGCGCACGCGCGCTGCGGCGGGCTCGCCGCGGTGTGGGCGGCCGGCTTCCGCGTGGTCGACGACCAGCGCCCGGCCACCCTCACCGCGATGGACGGCGTCGAGGAGCACGCCGTCTGGTTCGTGACGCCGGACCAGCTCGCGGTGCTCGACCGCTGCGAGGGCCGCGGCACGCGGTACCACCTGGCCCGGCTGACCGAGCCCGACATCACCCTCGAAGACGGCACGCGGCTGACCGAGGTGTGCAGCTACGTCGGCGCCGCGCCGATCCGCTATCCCCTGCTGGTGGACGGCAAACCGGTGCGCACCGCCGACGTCCCGCAGGCCGGGGCGGCCGCGCTCGACGGCGTCGCCGCGGACGGCCACGGCGTTCCCTGCGAAGTGCTCAGACCAGCTTCCCCGGGTTGAGGATCCCCGTCGGGTCCACAGTGGACTTCGCCGCGCGCAGGACCTCGACACCCAGCTCGCCGATATCCGCCTTCAGGTACGGCGCGTGGTCGACACCGACGGCGTGGTGGTGCGAAATCGTGCCCAGGCCGGAGATCGCCTCGCACGCGGCCGCCTTCGCCCGCTGCCACTGGCCGACCGGGTCGGCCTCGTCGCGCGCGGTCAGCACGGTGAAGTAGAGCGACGCGCCGGTCTCGTACGCGTGCGAAATGTGGCACATGACGATCGCGCGCCCCAAGGACGCCGTCAGCGCCGCGCGGACGTCGTCACGCAGCTCGTCCACAGTGGACCAGTACGCGGCGGTCTCCAGCGTTTCGACGCAGACTCCTTGATCCAGCAACATGTCCCGCTGCCGCGGACCGGCGAACCGGCCGTGCCGCCAGGACTCCCCGAGCGCTTTGCCGACCCGCACAGCACCGGAAGCCTTGAGCCGGCGCGTGGTTTCCCGGCGCCGCAAAGCCACGTCGTGCGCGGTGCCCTCCCAGCCGACGATGAGGAAACACGGGTGCGGCACACCGCGTGCCGCGAGGTACCGGCGCAGCGCCGTCGTCTTGAGTCCCGCGTTCAACGCCAGCGAAACCGCGGTTTCGTCCCCATCGGACAGTCGCGTGACGTCGGCGAGCGCGTGGTTCTGCGCCAGGTCGCGCACAGCCTCCCGGCCCGCTTCCCAGCTGGGCAGCGCATAACCCTCGTACCGGCGGACCGGCGGCGCGGGCCGCACCCGCAGCGCGACCTCGGTGATCACGCCGAGCGCGCCTTCACTGCCGACCGCGAGCTGGCGCAGGTCCGGCCCGGCGGCGGACGCGGGCGCGACACCGAGCTTCCACTCGCCGCGCGGGGTGGCCAGCCGCACGCGGGTCACCATGTCCTCGAACCGCCCGTACCCCGACGACGCCTGCCCGGCCGAGCGCGTCGCCGCGAAACCGCCGATCGTGGCCCGCTCGAAGGACTGCGGGATGTGCCCGAGCGTCAGGCCGTGCTCGCCGAGGAGGCGCTCGGCCTCGGGACCGCGGACCCCCGCCTGCAGCACGGCGATGCGCGACTCGGTGTCGACCGACACCAGCGCGTCGAGCCGGACGAGGTCGAGCGCGATCACCGACGTCTTGTCCCCGCGCAGCGCCGTGACACCGCCGACCACCGAGGTGCCGCCGCCGAAGGGCACCACCCCGACGTCGTGCCGGACGCAGACGTCGAGCACGGCCTGGACCTCGTCCGGGTCGGCCGGCAGGACCACCGCGTCGGGGACCGGGAAGTCCGCCGTCCCCGACCGGCGGCGCAGCAGGTCGAGGTAGGACAGTCCGGTCGCCCGCGCGAGCCGCGAGACGTCGTCGACCAGCACGTTTTCCGCGCCGACCACCGCGGCGAGCGCTTCGCACGCAGGTTCGCCGAGTTTCGGTGACGGTATTTCCGCCGTCATTTCGGCCGCTGAGGCGGCGTCGGCCCCGATCGGACCGATACGCTGGTCGAGCCACTTGGCCGCCCGCGCGGGCAGCTCGGCGGCGTCGGCGGCTTCCGGGGTCCAGGACCGTCGGAGACGGTGGTCAATCAGCTCGTTCACGACTACAGTGTGACATATGGACGTGAAACGTCACACCACACAGAACGCGGGTTCCTCCGCGCTCGCGGACACCCGCAACCGCCAGACGGCGACGCGCGTGGCCGATGACGTGCTGCTCGACGCCGCGCGCTCGTGCGTGCTGGCTGTCGGTGTGCGTCGCACCACACTCGCCGAAATTGCCCGCACCGCCCGCGTCAGCCGGATGACGGTCTACCGCCGGTTCCCCGACGTCCGCAGTGTGCTCGCCGCCCTGATGACGCGGGAGTTCAGCGGACTGCTGCGCACCGCCAGCGAGCGCGGCGCCGACGCCGCGAACAGCCGTGAACGGCTGGTGCTCATCGCCTCGGCCGGCGTCCGCTCGCTGTCGGCCGACCCGCTGTTCCGCACGCTGCTCGACGTCGACCCGGAACTGCTGCTGCCGTACATCGTGGAGCGGCTCGGCGCGACGCAGAAGTTCGCCGAGCAGGCGCTGCACCAGCTCCTCGAAGCCGGCCACCAGGACGGCTCGGTCCGGCGCGCGCCGGTCGCGGCGCAGTCCCGGTCGGTGCTGCTGGTGGTCCAGTCCTTCGCGTTCTCCCTGCGCCCGGCCACGGCGGACGTCGACGAAGAAGCGCTGCTGGCGGAGTTCACCCACGTGCTCGATTCGGCGTTGCGACCATGACGTCCGGCTCACTCAACGCCCGGCGCCGGGACCGCGAGCTCGCGGAGCTGGCGTCGGGCGAGCGTGTCGACGTGGTGGTGGTCGGCGGCGGGGTCACCGGCACGGGAATCGCCTTGGACGCGGCGACACGCGGGTTGTCGGTGGCGCTCGTCGAGGCGCACGACCTGGCGTTCGGGACGTCCCGCTGGTCGTCGAAGCTCGTCCACGGCGGCCTGCGGTACCTGGCGCACGGCGAGCTCGGGCTGGCGCACGAAAGCGCTGTCGAGCGCGGCGTCCTGATGACACGCACGGCGCCGCACCTCACGCGGGCGATGCCGCAGCTGTTTCCGTTGTACCCCAGCACTTCCCGGGCCCAGCAGGCCATCGTGGCGGCCGGCCTGCACGCGGGAGACGGCCTCCGCCGCGCGGCGCGCACGCCGTCGTCGGTGCTGCCCCGGCCGCGGTCGATCCCCACCGCCGAGGCGTTGGCGCTGGCTCCGGGGTTGTCGCCGGCGGGCTTGCGCGGGGCGCTCCTCGCGTACGACGGCGCGCTGGTCGACGACGCCCGCCTGGTGGTGTCCCTGGCCCGCACGGCGGCGACGTTCGGCGCGCGCATCCTGACCCGGCTTTCGGCGTTGTCGGTTTCCGCCGACCGGGTCCGGGTCCGCGACGGCGTTTCGGGTGACTCACTGGACATCCACGCCCGCCAGGTGATCAACGCGACGGGCGTGTGGGCGGGAACCCTGACCGGCTCGGTGCGGCTGCGGCCGTCCCTCGGTTCGCACCTGGTGCTCGCGCCGGGGACGGTGCCGATGGGGACCACGTCGGTGAACATCGGCGTGCCCGGTGAGACCAACCGGTTCGTCTTCCTGTTGCCTCAGCCGGACGGCCGAGTCTACTTAGGACTGACGGACGAGCCGGTCTCCGGTGAGATTCCCGATGTGCCGGCTGTTCCTGAGTCCGATGTGGACTTTCTGCTTTCTTTGGCCTCTTCCGTGCTGGCGCGCCCGCTGACCCGCGCGGACGTCGCGGGGTCGTACGCGGGCTTGCGCCCGCTGGTCGAGGGCGGCGGTGGCCGGTCCGCGGACCTGTCCCGGAAGCACGCGGTGCTCGCCGGTTCCGACGGTCTGTTGACAGTGGTCGGCGGGAAGCTCACCACGTACCGGCGGATGGCGGAGGACGCCGTCGACGCGGCGGTGCGGCTGACCGGGCTGACGGCGTCGCCTTGCCGGACTGCTCGCCTCCCGTTGCTGGGCGCGGCGGCGCGGTCGAGTCTGTCTCTTGTGGACGCTGCTCCGCGGCTGGTGGCCCAGTACGGGACGGAGGCCCCGCGGGTGGCGGCGTTGGGCGAGCTGGACGCGGAGTTCGCGGCGCCGGTGGCCCCGGGAACCGAGATCACAGCGGCCGAGGTGGTCTGGGCGGTGCGGAACGAGGGGGCGCTGAGCGTCGAGGACGTGCTGGAACGCCGGACCCGGCTGGCGTTGATCCCGTCGGATGCCGCTGCGGCTGCGCCGCGGGTTGCGGAGCTTGTCGACAAGTCGCTCGCCGGACTGACCTGACCGGTTGCGGGGCCCGGCACCGGGCCCCAAATCCTCCTTGATGTTCTCTTAAGTTGACGACTCGTTGGGTTTTTGCAACAGTACGTTCCATGAGTCCGGTCAGACGCGGCAAGGAGCTGCCGATCTACAACCGGCTTCCCGTGCTTCGAGCCGAGCGCGGGTTGAGCAGGGCCGCGCTCGCCGATGCCGTCGAGGTCAATCCGCAGACCATCGGCGCGCTCGAGCGCGGGGACCACTATCCGAGCCTGGACCTGGCGTTCCGGATCTGCGCGGTGTTCGACCTGCCCGTCGAAGCGGTGTTCAGCCGCGCGCCGTTCACGCCGCTGTCCACCCAGGTCTACCGCGAGGGGGGAGCATGACCGAACGACCGGGCCGGCTCGCGGCCTACTGGGAACGTCAGCTGGACAAACTTGACGAACGAGAACGGCAGGCGGCGCGGCAGCTACCTCGCTGGCGGACGCGGCGGCGACGGCGCTCGCTGGCTGTCGTGCTGGCCGGGGCCGATCTGGTGCTGATCGTCAGCGCCACCATGTTCACCGTGGCGAACGACTGGCTCTACTTCGGCCTGTGGGCCGGCAGCATCCTGCTCGGCGGCACCGCTTTCATGCTGCTGCGGATCCTGACCGGCCGGATGAGCGGCGGCTTCTCGCGGCTGCTGGACGAACGCGAGCGCGAGTGGCGCCACCGCGTCACCTTCATCGGCTACCAGACGCTGGCCTTCCTGATGGTCGCCGCGCTGATCTACAGCCTGCTGGTCGCCCACGCCGAAGAGGGCGGCGTCCGCGGCGCGATGATGCTGTCCGCGCTGCTGGTCACCGGCACCACCGTCCCGCCGATCGTGCTGGGCTGGTCACTGCCGGACGACGACCCCGAGGACTTCGAGGAGGGGATGGGGAATGAGTGAGGGGACACTGGAGATCGACACGGTCTCCAAGCGCTACGGCGCCAAGGTCGCGCTGGACGGCGTGACCTTCGACGTCCGGGCCGGGGAGCTGTTCGGCTTCGTCGGCAGCAACGGCGCCGGCAAGACGACGACCATGCGGATCGCGCTGGGGGTGCTGGCCGCCGACGGCGGTGAGGTGCGGTTCCGCGGCGAGAAGATCACGCACGAAGCGCGCACGCACATCGGCTACATGCCCGAGGAACGCGGGCTGTACCCGAAGATGAAGGTGCTCGACCAGCTCGTCTACCTGGCCGAGCTGCACGGTCTGAGCGCGAACGAGGCGCACCGCAACGCCGAGAACTGGATCACCCGGCTCGGGCTGGCCGAGCGCCGCCGCGACGAGGTGCAGAAGCTCAGCCTCGGCAACCAGCAGCGCGTCCAGCTGGCCGCTGCGCTGGTGCACGACCCGGCCGTGCTGGTGCTCGACGAGCCGTTCTCCGGCCTCGACCCGCTCGCCGTCGACGTGATGAGCGGTGTGCTGCGGGAGAAGGCCGCCGCCGGGGTGCCGGTGGTCTTCTCCAGCCACCAGCTCGACCTCGTCGAGCGGCTGTGCGACCGGGTCGGGATCATCCGCAACGGCCGGATGGTCGCCGTCGGCACCGTTGACGAGCTGACGTCGGGGGCGGCCGGCAAGCTCGTGGTCACCGCTCCGGCCGCGCGTCCCGGCTGGGCCGCGGGCCTGCCCGGCGTGCGCGTGCTGGAGGAGAACGGCGCCACCACCGTGCTCGAGCTCGACCCGAGCGCCGACGACCAGGCCGTGCTCGCCGCCGCGCTGGCGACCGGGCCGGTCACCGAGTTCAGCCGTCGTCGCCGGTCGCTGACCGAGCTCTTCCGCGACGCCGTGGCCGACAAGGGGGAACCGCGATGAGGAAGCTGAGTGGCCGGCGGGCCGTCTGGCTCGTGATGAAGCGCGAGCTGAACACGCGGCTGCGCACACGCTCGTTCGTGATCGGCACCGTCGTGCTGCTGGTGCTGCTGCTGGGGTACGTCGGGTTCCAGAGCTCGCTGGCGGGCTCGGCGGGCAAGAGCAAGGTCGGGCTCACCGGCCAGGCGATCGGGATCGCCCGGCAGCTGCAGACCGAAGCGGCCCTGTCCGGGCGGGAGATCTCGACGGCCGTCGTGACCGATCCGGCGGCGGGCCGGAAGCAGGTCGAGGACGGCGACCTCGACGCGCTCGTCTCGGGCAGCGCGGCGAAGCTGACCGCCACCTACAAGTCCTCTTTGGACGACCAGCTGCGCCGGGTGCTCGACCAGGTCGCGCAGCAGCAGGTGCTCGACGGAGTGCTCTCGTCCGCGCAGCTCGAGCCCGCCGAGGTGATGGCCCAGGTCCACGGCACCCACGTGCAGGACGATGCCTTGTCGCCGGAGCCGGCCGACCAGACCCAGCGGCTCATCGTCGGCCTGATCGTCGCTTTCCTGCTCTACATGAGCATCATCACCTACGGGATGATGGTCGCCCAGGGGGTCGTCGAGGAGAAGTCGAGCCGGGTCGTGGAGATCCTGCTCGCCAGCGTCCGGCCGTGGCAGCTGTTGCTGGGCAAGGTGATCGGGCTCGGCCTGGTCGGCCTGACGCAGCTGGTGATCCTCGGCGCGGCCGGCCTGGCGGCGGCGTCGGCGACCGGCGTGTTCTCGCTGTCCGGCTTCGCGACCGGGACACTCCTGTGGGGTCTGCTCTGGTACCTGCTCGGTTTCCTGCTGTACGCGACGATCTACGGCGCGCTGGGGTCGCTGGTGTCACGACAGGAGGACACGCAGTCGGTGGTCTCGCCGCTCAACATCGTGCTGATCGTCGGGTTCATCGCGGGGATCAACCTGCTGCTGCAGGACCCGTCGGGCACCGGGACCAAGGTGCTCTCGCTGATCCCGCTGCTCTCGCCGATCCTGATGCCGGCCCGCATCTCGACGGGCGCGGCGGCGGGCTGGGAGATCGCGCTGTCGCTAGGGCTGACCGTCGCGCTCGTCGCGCTGCTGACCTGGCTGGGCGGACGGATCTACGGCAACAGCGTGCTGCGGATCGGCAGCCGCATCAAGCTGTCGGAGGCCCTGCGCGGCTGATCACGACGTGATCGTGCCGTACCGCTCCAAGGACACCTGGCGCTCGTGGGCGTGGTCGACCATCGGCTCCGGGTACTCCTTGGGGCGGTCCTTCAGCTTGTGGACCGCTTTCCCCGCCACCGAACGCAGTTCCGGCACGTACTTGCGGACGTAGTCGCCGTTCGGGTCGAACTTCTCGCCCTGCGTGGTCGGGTTGAAGATCCGGAAGTACGGCGCCGCGTCGGTGCCGCTGCCCGCGACCCACTGCCAGTTCAGCTGGTTCGACGCGAGGTCGCCGTCGACGAGGTGCTTCATGAAGTGCCGCGCGCCGAGCCACCACGGCAGGTGCAGGTCCTTCACCAGGAAGCTCGCGACGACCATCCGGACGCGGTTGTGCATCCAGCCTTCGGCCAGCAGCTGCCGCATCCCCGCGTCGACGATCGGGTAGCCGGTCCGGCCGGCGCACCACTGCTCGAAAGCCTCGTTGTCGTTGTCGTGCTTCATCTTGTCGAACCGTGCGTCGTAGTTCTTGCGCGCGGTTTCCGGCCGGTGCCACAGGACGTCGGCGTGGAACTCGCGCCAGCAGAGCTCGCCCCGCATCGACTTCGCGCCGGCGCCGTCGTTCCCGGCCAGGTCCGCCAGCAGCGTCCGCGGGTGGACGCACCCCCAGCGCAGGTACGGCGAAATGCGCGTGGTCCCTTCCCGGTCCGGCCGGTCGCGGTCGGTGTCGTACGTCTCGAGCCCGCCGTCGAGGAAGGCGTGCCAGACGTCCAGCGCGGCCTGCTCACCCGGCTCGGGCAGCGACGCCGAAACGCGCGGTGGCTTAGGGATCTTCAGCGAGCGGGGCGGCTCAACCCAGTCCACAAGGGACGGTCCGGTGTCGGCGGGCCCCCGCCAGCCGTGTGCGGTCCAGGCGCGGTGGAACGGCGTGAAGACGCGGTACGGGTCACCGTCCGGTTTGGTCACGCGCCCCGGCGTCACCGCGTACGGCGATCCCGTCTCGACCCAGTCGATGTTGTTGTCCGCCAGCGCTTTGGCGACCTCGGCGTCACGGCGCCGGCCGTAGGGACCGGTGTCGGCGCTGACGTGCACCGCCGCGGCGCCGATCTTCTTGGCCGCCTTCACGACTTCGGCCGCCGGTTCGCCGCGCACGACCATCAGGCGGCCCCCGAGCTGCTCGTCCAGCTTTTCCAGGCAGCCGTAGAGGAACGCCGCCCGCGGCGCGCCGCCCGGCTTCAGCAGCGCCTCGTCGAGGACGTACAACGCGAGAACGTGCTTGCTGTGCTTCGACGCTTCGAGCAGCGCGGCGTGGTCGCCCAGCCGCAGGTCGCGGCGGAACCACAGGACAACGGGTGCTTCTCTGGTCACGCGGCCCAACGATAAACGCCCCGCCGTGCGTGTGCACGACGGGGCGTTTGCCAGGGTGAGAGCGCTCAGCGCTCCGACATCGGGATGTAGTCCCGCGACGGGTAACCGGTGTAGATCTGCCGCGGGCGGCCGATCTTGGTGGCCGGGTCGTTGATCATCTCGCGCCAGTGCGCGATCCAGCCCGGCAGGCGGCCGAGCGCGAACAGCACCGTGAAGAACTTCGTCGGGAAGCCCAGCGCCCGGTAGATCAGGCCGGTGTAGAAGTCCACGTTCGGGTACAGCTTGCGCTCGATGAAGTAGTCGTCCGAAAGGGCGGTCTCTTCGAGCTTCTTGGCGATGTCGAGCAGCTGGTCGCCGCCCTTGAGCTTGCCGAGGATCTCGTCCGCGGTGTTCTTGATGATCTTCGCGCGCGGGTCGTAGTTCTTGTAGACCCGGTGCCCGAAGCCCATCAGCTTCACGCCCTTTTCCTTGTTCTTCACCCGCTCGACGAACTTGGCGACGTCGCCGCCGTCGCGCTGGATGCCCTCGAGCATGTCGAGGACCGCCGCGTTCGCGCCGCCGTGCAGCGGGCCGAACAGCGCGTTGATACCGGCCGAGATCGACGCGAACAGGTTCGCCTCGGACGAGCCGACCAGGCGCACCGTCGAGGTCGAGCAGTTCTGCTCGTGGTCGGCGTGCAGGATGAACAGCAGGTCGAGCGCCTTCGCGACGTCCGGGTCGACCTCGTACGGCTCGGCCGGGAAGCCGAACGTCATCCGCAGGAAGTTCTCGACCAGGCCGAGCGAGTTGTCCGGGTACAGCAGCGGCTGGCCGACGGACTTCTTGTACGCGTACGCGGCCAGGGTCGGGACCTTGGCGAGCAGGCGGATGGTCGACAGCTCCACGTTCGGCTCGTCGAACGGGTCGAGCGAGTCCTGGTAGAACGTCGACAGCGCCGACACCGCGCTGGACAGCACCGGCATCGGGTGCGCGTCGCGCGGGAAGCCGCTGAAGAACGCCTTGAGGTCCTCGTGCAGCAGCGTGTGGCGCTGGATCTTCTCGGTGAAGTCGGCCAGCTGGGCCTCGGTCGGCAGCTCGCCGTAGATCAGCAGGTAGGAAACCTCGACGAAGGTCGACTTCTCGGCCAGCTGCTCGATCGGGTACCCGCGGTACCGGAGGATGCCGGCGTCACCGTCGATGTAGGCGATGGCGGACGACGCGGCGCCGGTGTTGACGAAGCCGGGGTCGTAGGTGATGTGCCCCGTCTGCGCCAGCAGCTTCCCCAGTTCGATCCCGGGCGCGCCCTCGACCGGGTGGACGATCTTGAACTCGTGCTCGCCACTCGGCAGGGTCAGCTTCGCGGTTTCGCCGCCGGACTGCCCCGCAGTCGTCGCGTCGGACATGCAAGTCCCTCTCACGTTGGGCACGGGCCGGCGGCGCCTGTACGTTCCACAGGTAGCCACGTGTTCACGCGAGGAAACACTGGCGCCTCGCTGCACACCGCCCCGCTGGGGTATGAAGAATGCCCCTCTACGCTAGTCGAGAAACGTGTGTTCGCGCAGCGGTGACGTTGCTCCTGGGGGCCCCTTTGGGACCAGGTTCACACGGTGGATGCCATGTCGGCCGACGTCGGCGGTTCGGCGCCGCTGCGGGAGACGGTGATCGAGGCCGCTTTTGCGGCGAACGTGAGAGCTTCGCGCCACGCGTCCGCGTCCAGTGCGGCCAGGTCAGTGACATCGTGGGTGTGCAGCCAGGCCAGCAGCGCACCCTGGACCGTGTCGCCCGCGCCGATCGTGTCGACGACGGTGACCTTGCGCGACGGCACGTGGGCCAGCTCACCTGCGGCGGTGATCACCGCGACGCCGTCGGCGCCCCGGGTGAGCACCACGGCGTCCACACCGGACTCGATCCACGTCTTCGCCGCGGCGACCGGGTCGGCGCCTTCGGTGAGCCACGCGGCGTCGTCGTCGGAGATCTTCAGCAGCCGGACGTCCGGCAGCCAGGAGGTGAACCGGGCGCGGTAGGCGGCAGGGTCGGTGATGAGCGCTTCGCGGATGTTCGGGTCGAGCACGGTCAGCACCCCGCGGGCGGCCTCGCGCCGCAGGATCGCTTCGTACGCCGAGGCGCCGGGCTCGAGGACCATGCCGAGCGTGCCGAGCGAGAGCGCCGTCACGTTTTCCGGCAGCGGTCCCGGGTCGGCGACGAGCCGGTCGGCGGTTCCCTCGACGTAGAACGTGTAGTGCGCCGCGCCCTTCGCGTCGAGCGCGACGACGGCCAGCGTCGTCGGCTCGCCTCCGCGCTGCAGCAGCGTGGTGTCGACGGCCGAGGCGTGCAGCCGCTCGACCATCGCGTCGCCGAAGCGGTCGGTGGACACGCGCGAGAGGAAGGCCGTCGGCACGCCGAGCCGGCCGGCGGCCAGCGAGACGTTGTACGGGCCGCCGCCGAGCCGCGGCAGCAGCGCGCGCAACCCACCGTCCACAGTGGAATCCAGGGGGTCGCCGGGAACCAGGTCGACCAGAGCTTCTCCGCCTACGACGATCACGAGGAGGAGTTTAAGTGACCGGAGGCTGACAATTCCTGTCCGCTATTTGTTCAGCCCGCCGAGGAGCAGTTCACCCAGGGCGGTGAACGCCTCGGCGTCGGACACGTCGGTCCGCCGGCCGAGCACCCCGGTCTGGATGCCTTCGATGATCAGCCCGGTCATCTCCGCCACGAGGCGCGCGTGGACGTCGCGGAACACCCCTTCGGCGACACCCTGGTCGATGAAGTCGCGAAGCCGCTTCGCCGCGTATCTGCTGTTGAGCTGGTAGGCCTCACGGGCCGGGCCGAACTCGGCGAGGTCGCGCATGAACGCCGCGGACGCCCGGTTCAGGTGCTCGGCGACGCCGTCGAGGTACTCCCCGATGAGCTTGCGGGCGTCGTCGATGCCGGCGATCCGCTCCTCGATCCGCTCCGCGGCGCCCCGGAAGAACTGCGTGACGACCTTGACGGCGAGCTGCTCCTTGCTGGGCGCGAGGGCGTAGAGCGTCGACTTCGAGCAGCGCAGGCGGGTGGCGATGTCCTCCAGCGTGAAGACGGCGAAGCCTTCGGCGAGGAAAAGCGCCTCGAGGTCGGCGAGCAGGGCTCGCTGGCGAGCCGTGGGCCGGCGACGGGCTTCCATCGGACCACTATCCCTTACCGCTAGTCGGCCACCCCAGGCTCTTCTTACTGTACTCTGAGCGGGCCCACAGTACTGTTTTCAGTACCGTTTTGCTGGAGGACGACGATGCCCGCCGAACGCCTGCTGCCCGATTCGGCCGCCGAGGACCTGCTCGCGCTGGCCACCGAGATCGCGCGCGACGAGCTCGCGCCCCGGGCGGCCGCGGCCGAGGAGGCCGAGGAGTTCCCGCGCGAGCAGTTCCGCCTGCTCGGCAAGTCCGGGCTGCTGGGGCTGCCGTATTCGGAGCGCTGGGGTGGCGGCGAGCTGTCGTACGAGGTCTACCTGCAGGTCCTCGAGGAGCTCGCGGCCGCGTGGATGACGGTCGGCGTCGGGCTCTCGGTGCACACGATGTCCTGTTACGCGCTGGCCGAGTGGGGCGCCGACGAGCAGCGCGACCGCTGGCTCCCGGACATGCTGGAGGGCTCGCTCCTGGGGGCGTACGCGCTGTCGGAGACCCAGGCGGGCTCGGACGCGGCGGCCCTGACCACGCGCGCGCGTCTCGACGGCTCGGACTACGTCGTCAACGGCACGAAGGCGTGGATCACCCACGCGGGGGCGGCCGACTTCTACACGACGATGGTCCGCACGAGCGACGACGCCGGCCACGGCATCTCGTGCCTCCTGGTCCCGGCGTCGACGGACGGCCTCTCGGCGGCGCCGCGCGAGCGGAAGATGGGCCTCACGGGGTCCCCGACGGCCCAGATGATCTTCGACAACGCGCGCGTGCCCGCTTCCCGGCGCTTGGGCGCGGAGGGCGACGGTCTCCGGATCGCGCTGTCGTCGTTGAGCTCGGGCCGCCTCGGCATCGCGGCGTGCGCGGTGGGCCTGGCGCAGGCGGCGCTGGACGAAGCGGTGCAGTACGCGAAGGGCCGCTCGCAGTTCGGCCGCCCGATCATCGACTTCCAGGGCGTCGAGTTCCTCCTGGCCGACATGGCGGCGACGGTGGAGTCGTCCCGAGCGACCTACCTGGAGGCGGCCCGGCGACGCGACCGCGGGCTGCCGTTCCAGCGCCAGGCGTCGATCGCGAAGCTGGTGGCCACGGACGGCGCGATGAAGGTGACGACGGACGCGGTCCAGGTCCTCGGCGGGGCCGGGTACACGCGGGACTTCCCGGTGGAGCGGTACATGCGGGAGGCGAAGGTGCCGCAGATCTTCGAGGGGACCAACCAGATCCAGCGGATGGTCATCGCGCGGGAGCTGAAGGCGAGCTGACCCGGCTGAGCGAATGCTGTCACACGCACGGTACGGATAGCGTCACTTCACGTTCAGTCCGACTTCAGTGGAGTGCCGTGCCCGTGATTCCTGTTCGCCTGCTGACCATCGACGAGTACGCAGCGCTCGGCGAGACCGAAGTCGGTTTCACCGAACTCGTGGAGGGCTGCGTGGTGACGTTGCCGAATCCGGGCGCCGCGCACAACTGCGCGGCGTTCGAGCTGTGCCGGCAGCTCGAACCGCAGGTGCCACCCGAGCTCGACTTCGTCCACGGAATCGACCTGGACCTGCGACTGGCATCCGCCGGTGAACCCGGCTTCTCCCGCCGGCCGGACCTGCTGATCTTCGACAAGGCCGCGCTCGCTCGCGACGACAACGACATGCTTCGAGCCGACGAAGTGGTCGTTGTCGTTGAAATCGTCTCGCCGGGCTCGAAGCGCACTGACTACCACGTCAAGCACGACGAATACGCCGATGCGGGGATCTCCCACTACTGGCTCGTCGACATCACCGATCCCATCTCGCTGGTCGCGTGCCACCAAGCGGGCGAGTTCGGCTACCAGGACGCGTCAGCGGTCACCGGCAGCTTCACCACCGACGTCCCGTTCCCGGTCAAGATCGACCTGGACGCGCTTCTCGACTGATCGGACGACACGCCGGAACCGCCCGGTAACCGGCGTGCCGTCCGAAACTCAGTGGGTTTCGCGGTACCTGCGGTCCGCGGAAACACCCTCGCCCAGCTGCTCGTCGAAGTGATACACCTCGGCGCCGCGGACGAACACCCGCAGCGCGCGGTTCATCACATCGAGCGGGTCGCCGCTCCACAGCACCACGTCCGCGTCCAGGCCCGGCTTCAGCGATCCGATCTGCCCGTCCAGCCCCAGCATCTCAGCCGGGTTCACGGTGAGCGAACGCAGGGCCGTCGCGGGGTCGAGGCCGTCCTTGACGGCCAGGGCCGCCTGGTAGACCAGGAAGTTGATCGGGATCACCGGGTGGTCCGTCGTGATCGCGATCTTCACGCCCGCGCGCGCCAGGATGCCGGCCGAGCGCAGCGTCCGGTTGCGCAGCTCCACCTTGGACTTCGTGGTGAACAGCGGGCCCAGGATGACCGGAACGTCGCGCGAAGCCAGCAGGTCCGCGATCAGGTGGCCCTCGGTGCCGTGGTTGATCACCAGCTTGTAGCCGAACTCGTCGGCCAGCCGCAGCGCCGTGACGATGTCGTCGGCGCGGTGGACGTGCTGGTCCCAGTACAGCTCGCCGTCGAGGACCTTCGACAGGGTCTCCATCGTGAGGTCGACCTCGTGCGGCTTGCCCTCGGACTCCGCGTGCGCGCGCTTCGCCTGGTAGTTGCGGGCCTTCGTGAACGCCTCGCGCAGGATCGCCGCGACACCCAGCCGGGTCGACGGCGTCTGCTTCTTCTCCCCGTACACGCGCTTCGGGTTCTCGCCGAGCGCGCTCTTCACGCTGACCTGCTCCGCGAACACCATGTCGAGGATGCTGCGGCCCCACGTCTTGACGCCGATCGTCTGGCCGCCGATCGGGTTGCCCGAGCCGGGCTTGATGACGACGCTCGTGACGCCGCCGGCCAGCGCGTCGTCGAAGCCGGGCTCGTACGGGTCGATGCCGTCGATCGCGCGGAAGCGGGCGCCGTTCGGGTCGGTCATCTCGTTCGTGTCATTACCGGCCCACCCTTCGCCGTCCTCGTGGACGCCGAGGTGCGCGTGGGCGTCGAAGAAGCCCGGCAGCACCCAGGTGCCGGCCGCGTCGACCAGCTCGGCGTCCTCCGGGATGTCGACGTCGGCCTCGGCGCCGACCGCGACGATCTTCCCGTCGTCGATGAGGACCGTGCCGCCGTCGATGGGATCACCGTCGATGGGGACGACGTAGCCCCCGACAATTGCCTTCGCCATAGTTCGCCACGCTAACGAACTGCGCGGGAACACTCCACACGGGCCTTCTCGAAGTGGACGAGCTGGTAGCCGTGCTCCGGCGTCCGGTGCGTCTCGCGGTAGCCCAGCTTGAGGTACAGCGCCTGCGGCCCGACACTCTTCGACCCGGTGAACAGCCGGAAGACCGTCACGGCTGTGGGCGCCGCGGCCTCCGCGGCCAGCAGCAGCGCCTTGCCCAGCCCCGCACCCTGCCGGTCCGGCGCCACGACCAGCCGGCCGACCGTCGCGACCGGCCCGGACACCGTCAGCCGCACCGACGCCACCAGCCGTCCGTGGTCCCGGAAGCCCCACGAAAGACCGGTCTCCAGCGCCGCCTGTGTCTCGGGCAGCGTCTCCAGCAGCGGCGGCAGGTCGAAGTCGTCGTGCGCGCGG
This sequence comes from Amycolatopsis sp. NPDC104587, assembly GCF_055583645.1. Taxonomy (NCBI): domain Bacteria; kingdom Bacillati; phylum Actinomycetota; class Actinomycetes; order Pseudonocardiales; family Pseudonocardiaceae; genus Amycolatopsis; species Amycolatopsis sp. NPDC104587. The sequence continues at coordinate 511,930 of NZ_JBVJNO010000001.1, read as the reverse complement.
GCTTCGGTCACGTACGCGGCGCGTTGCAGCGTCAGCACTTCGCCCGCGTCGGCGACGCTCAGGCGAAGCGGCGTCACCGGACCCGGATGCCCCAGCTGCCCGACCACGACGCCGCGGGCTCGAGGTCGATCAGGTCGGTGCCGGTGTTGAGCGCGTCGGCCGGGCAGGTCATCGGCTCGATCGCGACGGCCCGGCCGCGCCCGACCAGGTCGTCCGGGGTGAACACCTGCGCCCAGCGGAAGTCGGGGCCGGTCCAGACGACGAGCTGCTGGTCCTCGTGGCCGAGGACGAAGTGGTGCGTGCCGTCCGCAGCCGCCGTCAGTGTGCCGAACGCCGTGTCGAGGTCGACGTCCTTGAGGACCCGCCCGCCGCGGAAGTCGTACTCGGTGCCTTCGACGTCCTGCTCCGGCGCGTACGGCATCTGCTCGTCGCCGACGTACGGCCGGACCCGGCTCGCGGGCAGCGTCAGGGTCAGGTCGTCGGTCGGGACGTCGCCGATCCGGAAGTACGGGTGCGTGCCGACGCCGACGCCGATCGGCTGCTCACCCTCGTTGCGGATTTCGTGGGTGATGGTCAGTTCGCGCGGCGCGAGCTCGTAGGTGACGGTCGCGCGCAGCGGCACCGGCCAGCCGGGCTGCACCTCGACGTCGACGGCCAGCGTGATCGACGACTCGGCGTGCTCCAGCAGCTCCCACTCGAGGTGACGGGTCAGGCCGTGGATGGCGTTGCCGCGCGCGGCCTCGGTGATCTCGAGCTGCTGCTCCTCACCCTGGAACGTCCACTTGCCGGCCTTGGTGCGGTTCGGCCAGGGCAGCAGGACCTGTCCGGCGCCCTTCGGCGGCTTCGCGTCTTCGGGGAACTCCTCGACGTACGGCACTCCGCCGACCTCGAACGCGCGCAGCCCGGCGCCGATTTCGGTGACGACGGCGCGCGCGTTGCCGCGGGTGATCTCGAACTGCTGACCGGTCGGGTTGCCCATGCGGACGACCTTACCGATCCGCGAAGTCACTAGACCGGTCGTCATAGTTTGCGCTACGGTCGTGCCATGGTTCGCCGCACCGACACGCGGCAGCGGATGCTCGACACCGCCGCCGACCTGTTCCAGACCCAGGGCTACCACGCCACCGGCCTCACCCAGCTGACCACGGCCGGGGGCGCGCCCAAGGGGTCGCTCTACTTCCACTTCCCCGGCGGCAAGGAGCAGCTCGCCGCCGAGGCCGTCCAGCTTTCGAGCGAGCGCACCGGCGCGATGCTCAGGGCGATCGTGCAGGCCGCGCCCGACGCCCCGACGGCAATCACCCAGGCCGTCGAGGCGCTCGCGGGATTCCTGACGGAGTCGGACTTCCAGCGCGGCTGTCCACTCGCGACGGTCGCACTGGACGCCGCCGCGGCGAGCGAGCCGATCCGGGAAGCCTGCGCGGACGGCTACTCGTCCTGGCACGGCATCCTCGCGGACTACCTGGCCGCGCAAGGACTTTCCGCCCAACGCGCGGACGAGCTGGCCACCGTGGTGCTCGCCACGATCGAAGGCGGGCTGCTGCTGGCCCGCACCCGCCGGGACGTCGCGCCGCTGCGCGCCGTCGCCGCCCACCTGCACGCCACCCTCGACCGGGAGTTCTCCTGATGCGCGTCCACCACCTGAACTGCGGCACCATGCGGCCGCTCGGCGGCAAGCTCGTCGACGGCGAGCCGGGCCTGTTCCGGCGCGCCACCATGGTCTGCCACTGCCTGCTGCTCGAGACGGACACCGGTCTCGTGCTCGTCGAGACGGGCATGGGCACCCCGGCCGCCGTCGACCGGGAAGCCTGGCTCGGCGCCGGGTTCGTCCGCCAGTCCAACCCGGTGGCCGACCCCGCGCAGACCGCGATCGCGCAGATCCGGGCGCTCGGCTTCGACCCGGCCGACGTCCGCGACATCGTGCTGACCCACCTGGACCTCGACCACGCGGGCGGGCTCATCGACTTCCCGTGGGCCCGCGTGCACGTCTACGCCGAGGAGCTGCGGGCGTTCCAGGAACCGCGTGACAGCAAGGAACGCGGCCGGTACCGGCGGATCCAGTTCGCCCATGGTCCACAATGGACGTCCTATGCGGACAGCGGTGAGCCGTGGTTCGGCTTCGACGCCGTCCGGCAGCTCGACGGCCTGCCGCCGGAGATCCTGCTGATCCCGCTCTCCGGGCACACGCGCGGGCACGCGGGCGTGGCCGTCGACACCGGCAGCGGCTGGCTGCTCAACGCCGGCGACTCGTACTTCTTCCACGGCCAGGTCGACCCCGCCGCCCCGCACTGCCCGCCGGGCCTGAAGTGGTTCGAGGGCCGGATGGAAACCGTCGGCGGCGCCCGGCTGGACAATCATCGCCGCCTGCGCCAGCTTGTTCAGGAGCACGGCGACGAGGTCACCGTCTTCGCCGCGCACGACGAGACCGAGTTCCTCCGGCTGAGCACCAGGAGCAGCGTATGAAGGTGCACCACCTGAACTGCGGAACCATGCGCCCGGCGGGCGGCAAGCTGCTCGACGGCGAGCCCGGCCTGCTGCGGCGGTCCGAGCTGGTCGCGCACTGCCTGCTCATCGAGACCGGCGACGACCTGGTGCTGGTCGACACCGGGTTCGGCAGCCGCGGGGTGGCCCGGCCCGGCGAGTGGCTCGGCCGGCCGTTCCTGACCATGGTCGGCGCCAAGCCCCAGGCCGCCGAGACGGCCGTCGCACAGATCAAGGCGCTCGGCCTCGACCCGGCGAACGTCCGGCACATCGTGACGACCCACCTCGACGTCGACCACGCGGGCGGGCTCGCCGACTTCCCGAACGCCGTGGTGCACGTCCGCGCGGAGGAGCACCGGGCGGCGACGGCCCCGGCGAACGCGGCCGAGAAGAACCGCTACCGGGCCGCGCAGTTCGCGCACCACCCGCTGTGGAGCACCTACGACGAGACGGGCGAGCCGTGGTTCGGCTTCGACGCCGTCCGCGCGCTCAAGGGTCTGCCGGAGGAGATCCTGCTGGTCCCGCTGACCGGCCACACGCGCGGCCACACCGGGGTCGCGGTCGACACCGGCGACGGCTGGCTCCTGCACGCCGGCGACGCGTACTTCTTCCACGGCCAGCTGGACCCGGTCGCACCGCACTGCCCGCCGGGGCTGACGGCGTTCCAGAACATCGTCCAGACGCTGCGCGGGCCGCGGCTGGAGAACCTGGCGCGGCTGCACGAGCTGGCCCGCGACCACCAGAACGAGGTCACGGTGTTCTCGGCGCACAGCCCGGTCGAGCTGGCCGCGCTGCGCCGGTGAGCGTCAGCTCGCTTCGAGGGCCTTCTTGACCAGCGGCGCCATCACGTCCGGCGTCATCTTGGCCGGGCCGGTGTAGTTGACCAGCACAGGTGTGCCCGACACGAGCTCCGCCGAGGCGAGCGTCGCCGTCTTCTGGTCGTCGACGTAGTACACGGCGCCGTCCGGGAAGCCGGCGACGTCCTGCGCGCCCGCCTTCGCCTTCTTGATCGACGCCACCATGTCGGCGGGCTTCGCCTGGCGGCCCTCGTAGCGGGTCACCGCGAGCGCGCCCGCGGCCTTGCCGTCGAGCTGGTACTCACAGCTGCGGGCCTTTCCGCCGTTGGCCGCGTTGTCCTGGACCGGGCCCGGGACAGCCTTGAGGTTGTCGAGGAAGAGCGCCTTCGAGACGGCGTCGGCGGGCAGCAGCTGACAGGGGTCCAGCGAGGCCGCGGTGGCCTTCGAGCTGGGCGCCGGGGACGGCTTCGAGGACGAAGGAGCCTTCGACGGCTCGTCCCCCGAGGAGCAGGCAGTCAAAGCGGCAAAAGCGACAAAGACGACGGCGAGGGTGCGCATGTCCCGCACCGTACCCGCTTCGTCACGCTACGGGCGCGCGGTACCGCCAGAACGCCGGGAGCACCAGCATCGAGGCGCACACCAGCACGATGACCAGCAGCCCGCCGACGGTCGCCGCGGCTTCCGTGCCGAACGCGGCGGCGCCCCAGCCGTGGGTCAGGTCGGCGATCCGCGGGCCACCCGCGACGACCACCGTGAACACACCCTGGAGCCGGCCACGCATCTCGTCGGTCGTCGCCGTCTGCAGGATGGCCATCCGGTAGACCGCGCTGACCATGTCGGCGGCGCCGGCCAGCGCCATGAAGAGGACCGCGAGCCAGAGCGAGTGCGCGAGCCCGAACGCGGCCACCGCGGCGCCCCACGCGCAGATCGAGACGACCACGGCGACACCCTGGCGGTGGATGCGCGTCAGCCAGCCGGAGAACAGGCCGATCAGCATCGCGCCGGCGGGCAGCGCGGCGTAGAGCCAGCCGAGCGCGGGGCCGCCGCCGGGCGGGTCGCCGAAGGTGCGTTCGGCCATCTCGGGGATCAGTGCCCGCGGCATCCCGAACACCATCGCGATGATGTCGGCGACGAACGAGGCCAGCAGGATCTTCTGCCCGCCGAGGTACCGGAAGCCGTCGACGACGTCGCGGACGCCGGCGCGGCGCGACGGGCCGTTGAGCGGCGGGATCGACGGCAGCCGCCAGACCGCGAAGAGCGTGATGGTGAGGGCGACGACGTCGATCAGGTAGAGCGTCGAGAGGCCGAGGACGGGGATCAGCGCCCCGGCCATGAGCGGCCCGAAGACGGCGCCGAAGGTCGACATGGTGGTGTTCAGCGCGTTCGCCGACGGCAGCAGCTCGGCCGGGACGAGCCGGGCGACCACCGCGCCGCGGGTGGGCATGTTGATCGCGAAGAACGCCTGGTTGAGGGCCAGCAGGGCGAGGACGAGCCAGACCGAGCCGAAGTTCATGAACGCCTGCAGCCAGAGCAGCGCGGAGGTGATCGCGACCCCGACGTTGGTGACGAGCAGCAGCTTCCGCCGGTCGACGGCGTCGGCGATGGCCCCGCCCCAGAGCCCGAAGACCAGCAGCGGGACGAGCGCGACGAGCCCGGTGAGGCCGACGTAGGCGGAGGAGCCGGTGAGGTCGAAGACCTGCTTGGGCACCGCGACGGCGGTCAGCTGGGTGCCCACGGCGGTGACCACAGTGGACAGCCAGAGCCGTCGGAAGGCCGGGATCTTCAGCGGCCGGGTGTCGACGATGATGCGGCCGAGCAGCCCCCGCAGGCCCGAGCGGGGCGGCATGGTCCCCGGTTCACCAGTCACAACAAACGAGCTTAGCTCGGCTAACTATCTCCGGTCGCGTGATTTTCGTCGCCACGAACTCTGCGGTGGCGGCTGACGTCCTCGAAAACAGACCCCGCCCTCCCTGGCAGGGTTCCGTCAAGGTCGGATTCGCGCAGCCGAGCTGCCGTCGGCGACTGCGGCCCCTGCAACGGCGGGCCGCGTCTCAACTCGCTCCGACCGCCGACTTGAGCAATGTCGTTCGAGAGTCCGGTCGCGATGGTGTGAGCGAATCATTCACCTCATTTGAGCGGCCACCGCGCCGCGCCTCCCGACGAAAGGCCGGAAAAGCCGCGGTCGGAAGGCGGTTGTCCACATCACGGCCGGGCTGTGCACAACCCAGGACCGAGGCGCTCGAAACCGGCGTTTTGTCGGACCCCCCTGCCAAGATCAGCGGGTGACTTCTTGGGGAGATCGACTCAGTGCCCTGGCCCACGACCGGCTGCCCGCCGAGCTGGCGACGGCGTGGACCGGGCTGATGCGGCCGGGGATCCGGCTGGTCCCGACCGGGGAAGGGCCGCGCGTGGCGCGGCTCGGCGGTGATCCGGAGCTGCCGGCGGAGACGGAGTGGCCCACCTGGCCGGGCCGCGGGCCGCTCAACTTCGTCGCGGCCGTCGACTGCGGCGCACTGCCGCGGGAGTTCCTGAACATTCCTTTGCCGGCCGCGGGCACGCTGCTGTTCTTCTACTTCGACGGGGACCGGCGGCCCGTCGAAGCCGATTCGGCGGCGGTCGAAGACGCCGAGGGCAGCCGGGTGCTCTTCGTCCCGGCAGACGCGCCGGTCGCGCCCAGGAGCGCGCCCGGCGGTGTTGTCCCCTACCCCGCGCAGGACAAGTACGCCGAGGTCGTGGCCACCGCTCCCGAGCGGGAGCACATCCTGCTGGACCGCACCACGACCGCGAGCGGCGCGACGCTGACCGAGGCAGTCGAGGACGCCGAAGAACTCGACGAATGGGGCACCGACGTGTTCGGCGACCTGGTCTACGACGCCGCCGGTGACGGGCTCGGCCACCACGTCGGCGGGTTCGCCAGTCCGGTTCAGGGCGCGGTCGAGGTCGAAGTCGCCGCCGCGCTGCTCGACGGCTCCTGGGCCGATCCCCGGCTGGCCGACGAAGCGGCCCGCTGGGTGCTGCTCGCGGAGATCACGAGCGAAAAAGCCACCGAGATGATGTGGGGCGACGTCGGGTCGCTCTACTGGGTCATCCGAACCGCCGACCTCGAAGCCGGCCGCTTCGGGGAAGCGAGGTGCACCATGCAGTGCGGCTGACGCCCCGGCTCAGGGGGCGACGCGCTCGATCTGCCAGCCGTCGTCGTTGCGGACGTAACGGAGCCGGTCGTGCATGCGGTCCTCGCGGCCCTGCCAGAACTCCACCAGGTCCGGGCGGATGCGCCAGCCGCCCCAGTGGGGCGGGGCCGGGATCTGCTCGGTGTCGGCGAAGCGGCGCTCGATGCCGTGGAGCGCGTTGTCGAGCGCGCGGCGGCCGTCGACCACACGGGACTGCGGGGACGCCCACGCCCCCAGCTGCGAGCCGCGCGGGCGCTGGGCCCAGTACTCCGCCGTCTCTTTGACGCCGACCTTCTCGACCTCGCCGCGGACGTGGACCTGGCGGTGCAGCGGGTACCAGGGGAAGGTCACCGAGGCGTACCGCGTCGCGGTCAGGTCGTGGCTCTTCTCGGACGTGTAGTTCGTGTAGAACACGACACCGCGGTCGTCGAGGCCCTTGCACAGCACGGTGCGCGAGGACGGCCGGCCTTCGGCGTCCGCCGTCGCCAGCACCATCGCGTTCGGTTCGGCCATCCCCGAGGAGACGGCCTGGTTCAGCCACCCCTGCAGCTGGTCGGTCCACGTGGCCGCCAGGGCGGACTCGTCGAACGCCGCGCCGTCGTACGCGACCCGCATTCCGGGCAGGCGAACTACGGCGTCTTCCACCTGGTCCTCGATCCTCGGCGTCATCGCCAAACCTCCACGCCCGGTCGGGGCATCAGTCGACTTCGGCCTTAGGCACGTTAGGGCCTTCCGAGCTGCGGCGGAACCCACTGAACGGTGACACCCGACACCACCGCGGCGTAACCGCTGGACAACAAGCCGTAACCCGTGCGTTACCCGCCGGACCAGGATCGATACAGGACCGACCTACCTTCGGCGCGTTCCCCACCACCCCCCGGAGGCAGGCATGACCGAGACCCTGTCGAACGCCGAAGAAAGCGCTCCGCCGAAACGCCGGTACGCCCCGCTCGCGGCCAACGAGAACCGCGAGGACTATTCACTGCGCTTCGCCGCTCATTCGTTCCGGAAATGGTCACCGTTCGTGGTCGCGACGACGGCGCTGGGCGGCATCGCCTACCTCGCCGACTTCGCGATCGGCGCCAGCATCGTCCTCTCCTACGGCTTCACGTCCGGGGTGCTCGCGATCCTGGCCGCGGCCGTCGTCATCTTCACGACCGGCGTGCCGATCGCGGCCGCCTGCGCGAAGTCCGGAGTGGACATGGACCTGCTGACCCGCGGAGCGGGCTTCGGCTACTTCGGGTCGACGCTCACTTCGCTCGTCTACGCGAGCTTCACCGTCATCTTCTTCTCCCTCGAAGGCTCGATCATGGGCCAGGCCTTCGAGCTGGCGCTCGGCATCCCGCTGCCGATCGGCTACCTCCTGGCGACGTTGATCGTGCTGCCGTTCGCGCTCTACGGCATGGGCGCGGTCGCGAAGATGCAGACCTGGACGCAGCCGCTGTGGATCGCCGGCCTGGCGCTGCCGTTCGTCGTCGTGCTGGTCCGCGAACCCGGGAAGTTCGCCGAGTTCACCCACTTCGGGGGCACCGAGGGCGCCGGCGCCGGGTTCTCCGCGATCGGGTTCGGCTTCGGCATGGGCGTCGCGCTGTCGCTGATCGGGCAGATCGGCGAACAGGCCGACTACCTGCGGTTCATGCCCGAGAAGACGGCGGAGAACAAACGCTCGTGGTGGGCCGCGGTGCTCGCCGCCGGGCCCGGCTGGGTCATCCTCGGGGCCGCGAAGCAGATCGGCGGCGCGCTGCTGGCGTTCCTCGCGCTCGGCGTGGTCGGCCAGACGCACGCGCTCGAGCCGATCGCGCCGTACCTCGAAGCGGTCAAGCCGGCGCTCGGCCCGGTCGCGTTGACGTTCGCCGCGCTGTTCGTCGTCGTCTCGCAGATCAAGATCAACACGACGAACGCGTACTCGGGGTCGCTGTCGTTCGCGAACTTCTTCTCCCGCGTGCTGCACAAGCACCCCGGCCGCGTCTGGTACGTGCTGGTGAACTGCGGGATCGCGCTCGCGCTGATGGAGTTCGGCGCGTTCGGCTTCCTCAACAAGATCCTGGGCTTCTACTCGAACGTCGCGATCGCGTGGATCGGCGCGGTCTGCGCCGACCTCGTGATCGCGAAGCCGCTGGGGCTGTCTCCGCGGCACATCGAGTTCAAGCGGGCCTACCTGCACAAGATCAACCCGGTCGGGTTCGGCTCGATGCTCGTCGCCTCAGCGGTGTCGATCGTGGCGTACTTCGGCGCCTTCGGGCAGTTCCTGGCCGCGTTCAGCCCGCTGCTGGCCCTGCTGATCGCGATCGTGCTGGTGCCGACGCTCGCCGTCGTCACGCGCGGGAAGTACTACCTGGCCCGGCCGAACGACGTCGCCGGGCCCGACGCCGACCTGCGGGCGACCTACACCTGCTCGGTCTGCGGTGATCCGTACGAGCTGCCGGACATCGCCGACTGCGCGAAGCAGAGCGGCCCGATCTGCTCGTTGTGCTGCACGCTCGACAACACCTGCCACGACCTGTGCCAGACGGCCGGCCCGGTGGCGCTCGGCCTGCCGACGGTCCGCCCGGCGTAAAGTGCCGTGAAGGCCCTGTTCCCGGCGTCCGCTGCCGGGAACAGGGCCTTCACTTCGGCCGGGGTCCCCCCTGCTCCCCCTCCCGGCTCGACTCGTTCACGTCCGGGACAGCACCGGGGTTGCCCGGCAGTTCCAAGATTTTTTCCGGCCGCATGATGGCCGCCAGCATCATCGCGCGGAACTCCGCGCCGACCTCTTCCACCGGCAGCGGCGGCTCGTGCGCCTGCCATTCGCGCAGCAGCCCGGTGCCCGCGCCGACCAGCGCGATCGCCGTCAGCCGGTAGTCGCGTCGGGGCGCGACGCCGTGGTCCGCGGCGCGGCTCGCCTCCGCCGCGATGAAGTTCGCCCAGCGGTCGACCCACACCTGGTGCTGCGCCTCCAGTTCCGCGCTGACGCCGACCGCTTCGACGTAGTTGAGGCGCGGCATCCGCGGATCCGAGGTGACCGTGGCGATGAAGACGTCCAGCAGCGTCGAGATGCGGGTGAGCGCGTCGGCGTCGGCGACCTTTTCGACCTCCGCCGTCACGTGGGCGAGCGCGAGGCTGTTGATCCGGTCGTGGAGGGTGCGGAGCACGTCTTCCTTGCTGGTGAACTCCTCGTAGAAGTTCCGCGTCGACACCCCCGCCCGCGCGCACAGCTCGGTGATCTTGGTGTGCCGGAAACCGGTGGAGGTGAACAGCTCCAGGCCGGCCACGAGCAATCGCTCGCGCCGGTCGGCACGGCGCTTCTCGGCCGTGACCCCGCCGTAGGTGCGAGCCACCGGCTCTCTCCTCCTTTCGAGGGATTGTCAGATCCTACCGGGGTGGCTAACTTGTGAAAATCTCGATTACCACCAGCCGGAGGCAAGGGTGCTTCGTCGGTTACTGGTCGCCGTCACGCTCCTTTTCGTGGCGGCCGCCCCCGCGGCGAACGCGTCGAGCGCACCCGGGACCCTGCTGGACCAGCGCCCGGCGACAGTCTTCGTCGGCCCGTTCCCGGCGCCGGTCAGGGCGTGGCACCTCCTCTACCGTTCGACGTCGGCGACCGGCGCGCCGAACGCCGTCTCCGGAACTCTGCTGGTGCCGGCGGCACCCTGGTTGCGCGGTGGCCCGCGTCCGCTGGTCACGTACGCGGTGGGCACGCACGGGCTCGGCGACCGGTGCGCGCCGTCGAACCTCCTGGCGCACGGTATCGAGAACGAAAGCGCTTTGCTGGCGCAGGCACTGTCCCAGGGCTGGGCGGTGGTTGTCACGGACTACGAAGGACTGGGCACACCGGGCACGCACACGTACGCGGTCGGGCAGTCCGAGGGCCGAGCGGTCCTCGACGCGGCCCGCGCGGCGGCCTTGGTTCCGGGCGCCGGCCTGTCGGCCGCCGGGCCGGTCGGCGTGTTCGGGTATTCGCAGGGCGGCCAGGCCGCGGCGTGGGCGGCGGAGCTGCAGGCTTCGTACGCGCCTTCGTTGCGGGTGGTCGGGGTCGCGGCGGGCGGGGTGCCGGCGGACCTGAACGCGGTGTTCCGCTCGAACGACGGCGGCGCGGCGTTCGGCCTGGTCCTCGGCGCGGCAACGGGTTTCGCCGCGGCGTACCCGGAGCTGCCGTTCGAGTCGATCCTGAACGACCGCGGCCGCGCGGCGGTGTCGAAGGTGTCCCAGGCGTGCACGGTAGAACTGGGCGCGGCGGCGCCGTTCGCGCACCTGCGGGACTTCGTGACGGTGCCCGACCCGATCCACGACCCGCGCTGGCAGGCCCGGCTGAACGCGAACCTGCTGGGCACGGTGGCGCCGGCGGCCCCGGTGTTCCTGTACCACGGGACGGCGGACGAGCTGATCCCGTTCAGCGTCGGCACGGCCCTGCGCGACCGCTGGAGGTCTTCGGGCGCTTCGGTGACGTGGCAGGAGTTTCCGCTGCTGGAGCACATCGCGGGGGTGTCGATCGGCGGCCCGGTGGCGATGAGCTGGCTGGGCACCAAGTTCTGACGCTCGCCGGGGACGGCGCAGGGGGTCTTCCCCGGCGAGCGATCGGGTCCCAGCGGCTCGACGGTGGCGAAGTCGCGGTTCTGCCGCCGGTGCCACCGCATCCCGAACGCCATGAATGAGTCACTCATGGCACCGCAGCGGCGGACGCCCGAAACTGTCGGCGCCCTCCGGTAGCGTGGAAATCGGGGGCTGCTCAGAACGGCGCCAAGGCCGTAACCGCGTCCGGAGCCAGCGAAGTCGTCAGGATTCCGCCGGCGGCGAGCGGCGTCCGGGACCACCACTCACCGGATTCCGCCGGCAGCTCCGGCCCCCCGACGACCAGATCCGTCGCCAGCACCCGACGCCCAGCCAGCACCGCCAGACTGGAGTCCAAAGTAGAATCCCCCACCGTCAAAGTCTGACGCAGCACCGGCACCGAGCCCCGCGTCACGTTCTGCCTGGTGGTCAACAAACCCGGACGCTCCCCCGCCCGCCCCAGCACCAGCACCTCACGCGTGTGCAAATACGCGTCGGCAGCCAGCGAAGCCCGGAACACCGCTGTGTGCCGAGCACGAGCCGTGACCACCGTCGGCTCAGGCAGATACTCCAGCGAGCCACCGTCCTCCACCAAAACCTCCACTGTGGACAGCGAACCCTCACCCCGAAGCCCGGGCAGGGCCAGGGTCGCCGCCACGCCCGAAAGGCGCAACGACGCACCCGGGCCGACGTGAACGGTCAGCAGCAGGTCGTCGCCACCCAAGGGCGCCGTCGCCGAGTTGACCAGGTGGACCACCGCCGTCCGGCCGCCGCCGCGGCGGGGGAACAGCGTCAACGGCGCCATCGAACGCAGCTCGCGCAACACCGTGCGCGAGCCGTCGAAGCACGCCGTCAGCCGGGCGTGGGCCTTCACCCCGCGCGGACCGGCAGCAACGAGCGGACCCAGTCGGCCACCGCCGGCGCGTCCGGGGTGTCCACAAGGGACTGCGTGATGACCGGCAGCGGACCGCGCATCCGGTGCGCGTCCGACGTCATCACGTCCATGTCCGCGCCGACCAGGTGCGCGATGTCGATCTTGTTGATCACCAGCAGGTCCGCCGTCGTGACCCCCGGGCCGCCCTTGCGCGGCACCTTGTCGCCGCCCGCGACGTCCACCACGAACACCTGGCTGTCGGCCAGGCCGCGGCTGAACACCGCGGTGAGGTTGTCGCCGCCGCTTTCGATGATCACCAGGTCCAGGTCCGGGAACTTCTCCTCCAGCCGCTCGACGGCGTCGAGGTTCGCGGTGATGTCGTCGCGGATCGCCGTGTGCGGGCACGCGCCCGTCTGCACCGCCTCGATCCGCTCCGGGTCGAGAACACCCGCGCGGCGCAGGAAGTCCGCGTCTTCGGTGGTGTAGATGTCGTTGGTGACCACGGCGAGGTTGACCTCGTCACCCAGCGCGCGGCACAGCGCCGCCGTCAGCGCCGTCTTGCCGGAGCCGACCGGGCCGCCGATGCCGATCCGGTAGGCGCGCCCGGCCGTCGGCGCGGCGTCGTAGTGGTCCGGTTCGGCGGCCGTCGGGTCGAAGTTGACCTCGTGGAAGTGACCGTGGCCGTGGCCTTCAGCTGGCAAAGAGACGCACCTCTTCCTGGTGGTGCCGGGCGTGTGCCTCGGCGAACAGATCCAACGCGGGCGACCCCGGCGACGGCAGCGCCGCCGGATCGTCCCCGGCGACCGCGGCCGCGGCCTCACAAACCGAACGCAGGTCGAGCCGCGCGACCACGGCGTTGACGGCGAACGGGTCCAGCCCCAGCAGCCGCACCGCCGCACTGGCCGGCCCGCTCACCGCCAGGTAGGCGACGGCCATCGCGGCGTCGTACGGCGAACCGCCCGCACCACCGACCAGCGCACCCAGCACGATCGGGTGGTGCGGCCGCGGAGTTTCCTCCAGCAGAGCGGAAAGCACCGGTGACGGCCAAGCGATCCGCCCGGCCCGCGCGGTTCCCCGGCCCTGCGCCCGCGACGCCTCGCGCTGCGCCGGCGACGGCGTCCGCGCGTCCAGTTCCGCGTCCAGGCGGTTCCAGTGTCCACTAGCGACAGACCGAGCTGCCGTATGCGCTGAAGCGGCAGCAAAAACCGCCGCCAGCGAACCTGCCGTCCGCAACCGTCCGGAAAGGAATCCCGGGAGGTCGCTCACCGAAGTCACCAGCCGACGGGCGACGACTTCCTCCAGCCCGCCACTGTGGACGTGGCCGCCGCCGGGGAAGCGGGAGTCCGCGAGAATGAGCGCCGAGAGGTCCATCAGAACAAGAAGTACCGTTGGGCCATCGGCAGTTCCGTCACCGGCTGCGGCTCGATCAGCTCACCGTCGACGTGCACGGCGAAGCTGTCCGGCTCGACCCGGACGTCCGGGGTGGCGTCGTTGAGCACCATGTCCGCCTTGGTCCGGGCCCGCATGTTCGACACGGCGACGAGCGGACGCGTGATGCCGAACGTCTCCCGCAGTCCACTGTCCAAAGCGGACGGCGCGACGAAGTGCAGGCTCAGCGCCGCGCCGATCGAAGCGCCGAACATCGGGCGCGCCATGACCGGCTGCGGGGTCGGGATGGACGCGTTCGCGTCTCCCATCGCCGCCCACGCCGGAAAACCGCCCTTCAGCACGACGTGCGGCCGGACGCCGAAGAACTTCGGCTCCCACAGGACGAGATCCGCGAGCTTGCCGACCTCGACCGAGCCGATCTCGGTCTCCATGCCGTGCGCGATGGCCGGGTTGATGGTGTATTTGGCGACATACCGACGCGCACGCAGGTTGTCCGCGGCGCCGTCGCCGGGCAGCGCGCCGCGACGGCGTTTCATCACGTGCGCCGTCTGCCAGGTCCGGATGATCACCTCGCCGATCCGGCCCATCGCCTGCGAGTCCGAGCTCATCATCGAGATCGCACCCATGTCGTGCAGGACGTCCTCGGCGGCGATGGTCGACGGCCGGATCCGGCTTTCGGCGAACGCGAGGTCCTCGGGCACCGACGGGTTGAGGTGGTGGCAGACCACCAGCATGTCGAGGTGCTCGTCGAGGGTGTTGGCCGTGTGCGGCCGGGTCGGGTTGGTCGACGACGGCAGCACGTTCGGCAGGGACACGACCTGGATGATGTCCGGCGCGTGCCCGCCGCCGGCGCCTTCGGTGTGGTACGCGTTGATCGACCGTCCGCCGATCGCGTCCACAGTGGATTCCAGGAACCCGGCCTCGTTCAACGTGTCCGTGTGGATGGCCACCTGGACCCCGGCTTCGTCGGCCACCGTGAGACACGCGTCGATCGCGGCGGGCGTCGTCCCCCAGTCCTCGTGCAGCTTGAACCCACCCGCGCCGGCGGCCAGCTGCTCCCGCAGAGCCTCGTGCCGGACGGTGTTCCCCTTGCCCAGCAACAGGACGTTGACCGGGTAACCGTCCATCGCGGACAGCATCCGGCCGAGGTTCCACGCGCCGGGCGTGACGGTCGTGGCCTTCGTGCCCTCGTTGGGCCCGGTGCCACCACCGACCAAAGTGGTCAGTCCGGCCGCCAGAGCCGTGTCGACGAGCTGTGGGCAGATGAAGTGGACGTGGCAGTCGATGCCGCCCGCGGTGAGGATCTTCCCGTTGCCGGACAGCACTTCCGTCGACGGGCCGATGACCAGCGCGGGGTCGACGCCGTCCATGGTGTCCGGGTTGCCCGCCTTGCCGATGCCGACGATCCGGCCGTCGCGCACACCGACGTCGGCCTTGACGACACCCCAGTGGTCGAGGATCACGGCGCCGGTGATGATCAGGTCGGGCGCGCCCTCGGCGCGGGTCGCCGTGCCCTGGCCCATGGACTCGCGGATGACCTTGCCGCCGCCGAAGAGCACCTCGTCGCCCGAGCCGCCGGGGCCCATCGAGCGGTCCTCGGTGACCTCGATCAGCAGGTCGGTGTCGGCGAGCCGGATCCGGTCACCGGTGGTCGGCCCGAAAAGCTCGGCATAACGCTCGCGGTCGATCTGCGGCATTTCAGAACTCTCCCGAAAATTCGGACCGCAGGCCCGGAACCCGGCGCGCGCCGGCGAGCGGCACCAGGTCGACCTCACGCTCGACGCCGGGTTCGAACCGCACCGACGTGCCGGCCGGGACGTCGAGCCGGTGCCCGCGGGCGGCGTCGCGGTCGAATTCGAGGCCCGGGTTCACCGCGGCGAAGTGGTAGTGCGAGCCGACCTGGACCGGCCGGTCGCCGAGGTTGCGCACGAGCAGCCGGACGCGCGCGCGGCCCGCGTTCAACTCGACCGGCTCGTCGCCGGGGATGATCTCGCCAGGGTGCATCGCGGACCTCTCAGACGATCGGGGCGTGCACGGTGACGAGCTTCGTGCCGTCCGGGAAAGTGGCCTCGACCTGCACGGAGTCGACCATCTCGGGCACGCCGTCGAGCACCTGTGCCCGCGAGAGCACGGTCCGACCGCTCGCGACCAGCTCGCTGACCGTGCGCCCGTCGCGGGCCCCTTCGAGGACGTGGTCGGTGATCAGCGCGACGGCCTCCGGGTAGTTGAGCCGGACGCCCCGGTCCAACCGCCGCCGCGCGACGTCCGCCGCCACGTGGATGAGCAGCTTGTCGCGCTCCTGCGGACTGAGGTGCATCGCTCAGGTCTATCACCCGGACCACGGTCCCGCCTGGTTCGGAAACATACCTTTAACCTGGCTTTCGTCACAGTCCGTGGCGAAAATTCTCCGGTCGGACAGCCTCGGTGACTGAATCGTTCTCGTAATCGTGACCGAAACCACCGCTTCTTTCGATTGCCCCCCGGCGATCGAGGGAGCAAGGTCTATCCATCCGTGCGATGGCGCGCGCGTTCCGTGCGCATTTCCGTCCGCGCGAGCACCACCACCAAGACGGGGAAAAAGCGCACCGAAAGGTTCCGCGAAACAGTGACTACCTCCACGATCAGCAAGCCTCAGCCGTCCGGCCAACCCGACGACGGCTTCCGACCGGGTCTGGAGGGCGTTGTCGCCTTCCACACCGAGATCGCCGAACCCGACCGGGACGGCGGTGCGCTGCGCTACCGCGGCGTCGACATCGAGGACCTCGCCGGAAAGGTGACCTTCGGCGACGTGTGGGGCCTGCTCGTCGACGGCCGGTTCGGCCACGGCCTCCCGCCCGCCGAGCCGTTCCCGCTGCCGGTGCACACCGGTGACGTCCCGTGTCGACGTCCAGGCCGCGCTGGCCATGCTCGCCCCGATCTGGGGTTACCGCGCACTGCTCGACATCACCGACGAAGAGGCGCGCGAGCAGCTGGCCCGCGCTTCGGTCATGGCGCTGTCCTACGTCGCGCAGTCCGCGCGCGGCATCGGCCAGCCCGCCGTCCCGCAGACCCGCGTCGACGAGGCCCACTCGATCACCGAGCGCTTCCTGATCCGCTGGCGCGGCGAGCCGGACCCCGCGCACGTCCGGGCGCTGGACGCCTACTGGGTGTCGGCCGCCGAACACGGCCTCAACGCGTCGACCTTCACCGCCCGGGTCATCGCGTCCACCGGCGCCGACGTCGCGGCGGCCATGTCCGGCGCGATCGGCGCGATGTCCGGCCCGCTGCACGGCGGCGCGCCGGCGCGCGTGCTGCCGATGATCGAAGAAGTCGAACGCACCGGTGACCCGGCGGGCCTGGTCAAGGGCATCCTCGACCGCAAGGAACGCCTGATGGGCTTCGGCCACCGCGTCTACCGCGCGGAGGACCCGCGGGCGCGCGTGCTGCGGCGCACGTGCCAGGAGCTCGGCGCGACCCGCTTCGAGGCGGCCGCGGCGCTGGAGCAGGCGGCGTTGAAGGAGCTGCGCGAGCGGCGTCCGGATCACCCGATCGAGACGAACGTCGAGTTCTGGGCGGCCGTCATCCTGGACTTCGCCCAGGTCCCGCCGCACATGATGCCCGCGATGTTCAGCTCGGCCCGCACCGCCGGCTGGGCCGCGCACATCCTGGAGCAGAAGCGCACCGGACGCCTGGTGCGGCCGTCGGCCAAGTACGTCGGCCCGGCGCCGCGCACCCCGGAAGAGGTCGAGGGCTGGGAGCTCGTCACCAAGCACTGACCCCAATGCTGCACTTTCACGTGAAAGTGATCCGGAGTTACCACCTCCACGTCACTTTCACGTGAAAGTGCCGCTCTTGTCGTGGGTGGCGGTGACGCTGAGCATGGCCGTGAGCTGGTCGACCAGCCACGTGTCCAGCAGCTCGCGCGGGACCGTGCGTTCTTGGAGCCAGCTGAGCAGGGCGCCTTCGACGACCGCGGTCCAGCAGCGCAGGGTGAGCAGCAGCAACGGCGAGGGGTGCTCGACGGCCAGGGCGTCCAGGATCAGGGCCACCGCGCGGTTGCGGACCTCGTCGACCGCCGCGTCCGTTTCGGACGTCGCGATCACCGAACCGCTGCGCAGCAACGCGATGTAGCCCGCGCGGTAGTGGTCGGCGACGTCGACCAGGCCACGCACGGCCGCCCGCAGCCGCACCTCCGGCGGGCCCTCCTCGAGCCCGGCCAGGCCGTCGATCAGCCCGTCGGTGACCGTGCGCAGCGCCTCCACCTGCAGCTCGCGAAGGCTGGAGAAGTACCGGTAGAACAACGGCCGCGACACCTCGGCGCGCGCGACGATGTCGTCCACCGTCACCAGCTCCGGCGCCCGCGAGCCGAACAGGTCGAGCGCGGCGCGGATCAGGTCGTCCCGACGGGCCTGCGGGGACATCCGCCGCGGTCGGACGGTCAAGGTGTCAGATCCAGCTTGGCCGCCTGGCGCAGCAGCCCGGGTGTCAGTCGCGATAGGACCAGGGCGGCCTTGGCCTCCGGTGTGGATGGTGCGATCGCGGTGTCCTTTTCGACCGCCCGCAGGATGTCCTTCGCGACGCCTTCGGGGCCGAACCCGCGCCGGGCGTAGAGCTTCGAGCTCTCCTTCTGCCGCCGCCGCTGTTCCTCTTCGGACACTCCGACGAAAGTGGTCGTGTTGGTGATGTTCGTCTTCACGATGCCCGGGCACACCGCCGTGACGCCGATGTGGTGCTCGGCCAGCTCGGCCCGCAGGCAGACGCTCAGCGTCAGCACCGCGGACTTCGTGGTCGCGTACGCGGTGAGGATTTTCGACGGCAGGTAGGCGGCGGCCGAGGCGAGGTTGACGATCTGGCCGCCCTCGGCGCGTTCGGCGAGCATCGGCGCGAACGCGCGGCAGCCGTGGATCACGCCCCACAGGTTGACGTCGATGACACGTTCCCAGTCTTCGACGGACGTGTCGAGGAACGGGCCGGACATCCCGATGCCGGAGTTGTTGACCACGATGTCCGGCACACCGTGGTTCTCGCGGACATCACGAGCGAAGCGGTGCACGGCCTCGCCGTCGCTGGAGTCCACTGTGTACTCCGCGACCCCGTGGCCTTCCAGGAGCTTCAGCGTTTCCGCGGCCGCCGTCGGGTTGATGTCGGTGATGACGACGTCGGCGCCCTCGGCGGCGAAGGCGAGCGCGGTGGCGCGGCCGATGCCGCTCCCGGCGCCCGTGACGACGACCAGCTTGTGCTCGAACCGGCCGGCGCCCACCCGGGCTCGGCGAAGCGCGCGGCTCTCGGCGCCGGTCTCGACGTACTCGATCAGCTCGGCGGCGGCGCCCGCGATCACCGCCGGCCGCGCCCGGGTCACCCAGTGCGTCCCGACGACCGGGCGAACACGCAGGTCGGGCACCCAGCGCGCGATCTCGGTCTGGAGCGGTGTGGTGACGTAGGCGTCGCCGGTCGGCGCGAGGACCTGCACCGGGACGTCGGCGGCGCGCGGCGCCGGGCGCGAGAGCCGCGTGAACATGTTCGCGCGGTAGAGCTCGAGGCCGTGGATGCCGTCCTGGACGCTCGGCTTCGCCGCGTCGGGCTCCATGCGCTGGATCTGCGCGCCCAGCAGGCCGGTGCGCCAGAGCAGCTGCGGGACGAGCGGGATCTGGAACGCGAGGATGTACCAGGAGTGCAGGAACTGGCTGAGCGCGTTCTTGAGCCGCTTCGGCGTCGGGCGGGTGACCTGGGCGCGGAACCACGCGCCGGCGTGGTCGAGGCTCGGCCCGGAGATGGACGTGTAGGACGCGATCCGCCCGCGCAGGCCGTCGCCGGTGACCGCGTGCCAGGTCTGGATGGAGCCCCAGTCGTGGGCGACGAGGTGGACCTTGCCGTGCGGCTGGACCTCGTCGACGACGGCCCGGAGGTCGTCGGCCAGCTGGTCCAGCCGGTAGGACGCGCGTCCCGACGGCTTGTCCGACTGTCCGGCCCCGCGGACGTCGTAGGTGACGACGCGGTGGTTCGGCGTCAGCTCGGCGGCCACCCCACCCCACATCGAGCTGTTGTCGGGATAGCCGTGCACGAGCACGACCGTGGGCCCGTCTTCGCGGCCTTCGACCTGGACCGAGAGGCGGACACCGTCGCTGGCGGTCACCCACTTGTGAGACATTCTGTCATGTTAGACAACTTGTCAACAGCGTGGTTCACCCACGCGGCGGCTGGCGGACCGCCGCCGTTCATGCAGAAGGCCCGTTTTTGCTTGTATGACAGCGTTTTTGTGGTTCCACGGGAAACCAAGCCGGGCCCGGCTGACACCGCTGTCCACCGATCGGTGGACAGCCGGATTCAGCTGGCCGTTGCTCCTCTCCGCGGCTCCGGGCGACGAAGCTTGAGCCATGACCACAGCAGTGAGCGTGCGCGGCCTGCGCAAGCAGTACCCCGGTCACCTCGCGGTGGCCGGGCTGGACCTGGACATCGCCCAGGGTGAGGTCTTCTCCCTGCTCGGCCCGAACGGCGCCGGGAAGACCACGACCGTCGAGATCCTCGAAGGCCACCGGCAGCGGACGGCCGGCGAGGTCACCGTCCTGGGTGAGGACCCCGGGAAGGCCGGGCGCGCGTGGCGCTCGCGCATCGGCATCGTCCTGCAGACGGCCAACGACGCCGCCGAGCTGAGCGTCGCCGAGACCGTCCGGCACTTCGCGAAGTACTACCCGGACCCGCGCGACCCCGACGAGGTGATCGAGAAGGTCGGGCTCACCGAGAAGGCGAAGGCCCGGGTCAAGTCGCTCTCCGGCGGGCAGCGGCGCCGCGTCGACGTCGCCCTCGGCATCATCGGCCGCCCCGAGCTGCTGTTCCTCGACGAGCCGACCACCGGATTCGACCCCGAGGCGCGGCGGCACTTCTGGACGCTGATCAGCGAGCTCGCCGCCGAAGGCACGACGATCCTGCTGACCACCCACTACCTCGACGAGGCCGAGGCGCTCGCCGACCGCGTCGCGGTGATCGCGCGCGGAGAGATCGTCGCGCAGGACACGCCGCAGAAACTTGGTGGCCGCGCCGCCGCCGAGGCCACCGTGCGGTGGACCGACGACCGCGGCGACCACGTCGAGCGCACGTCGTACCCGACCAAGCTCGTCAACGAGCTCTCTGCTGGGGGTAGAGAGCTCGCCGGGCTGACCGTGACGCGGCCGAGCCTGGAAGACGTCTACCTGGACCTGATCGGAGACAAGGCATGACCACGCTCGCCCTCCCCGGCCCCTTGACACTGGGCCTCGCCCGCGGCGGCACCGAGCTGCGGCAGTTCTTCCGCCACAAGGAGCAGGTGGTCTTCACCTTCTCCCTGCCCGCGGTCCTGATGATCCTGCTCGGGTCCATCCTGGACGGTCCGACCGCGCTGGCCGGCGTCACGTCCGGGCAGCTGCTGGCGGCCGGGATGATCGGCTCGGGCATCGTGTCGACGTCGTTCAACAGCATCGCCACCGGCGTCTCGGCCGACCGGGAAGCCGGCGCGCTCAAACGCCTTCGCGGCACGCCGATGCCCTCGGCGTCCTACTTCGTCGGCAAGATGGTGCTGGTCGCGGTGTCCAGCCTGGCGCAGACCGTGCTGATGTCCGCGGTCGCCGTGCTGCTGTTCGGGCTGAAGCTGCCCACCGAGCCGGCGAAGTGGCTGACGCTGTTCTGGATCTTCCTGCTGGGGATCGTTTCGTGCACACTGCTCGGGATCGCGCTCAGCTCGGTCGGGAAGTCCTCCACCGGCACGGTCGCCGTGGTGCAGATGGTGTACCTGGTGCTGCAGTTCATCTCCGGCGTGTTCGTCAGCCCGATCACGAACCTGCCGAAGATTATGGTGGACATCGCGTCGTTCTTCCCGCTGAAGTGGATCTGCCAGGGCTTCCGGTCGGTGTTCCTGCCGGACGGCGCGGTCGGAATGGAGATGGCTGGGTCATGGGAACTCCCACGGGTGGCGTTGGTGCTGGGGATCTGGTGCGTGGTGGGCGCAGTGCTGGCGCGGCTGAGCTTCCGGTGGACCGACGCGAAGTGAGTGACGCCTGGGACCGGTTCAACTGGCTCTGGGAAATCCTCTTCGCGGTCGCCTACGCCGCCACGACGGCGTTGGTGATCCTCGACGAAGCCGATCCGGTGCGGACGGTGTTCGCGGTCGGGGCGCTCACCGCACTGGCCCTCACCTACCTCGTGTGGGGCCGCCGGGTCGTGCGGGACGACGGGCACCTGGTGCAGCGGTGGACGCTGGCCGTGCTCGTCGTCGTCCTGGTCGCGGTCGCCCTGCTGGCCAACACGACCGCCAGCTTCATCCTGTTCATGGTGTGCCCGCTGCTGTTCACGACGCTCGCCTTCCGCCCGGCGGCGGTGCTCACCACGGTCGTGATCCTGCTGTCGCCGGCGTCGGCGATCGTGAACGACGGGATGCGCGGCCCGGTGCTGCACATCCTGCTGCCGATGACCGCGATCCTCATCGTGTTCGGGGTGCTGTCCGGCAAGTTCATCCTGCACGTCATCGAGGAGAGCCGGGCGCGGGCGGAGCTGATCGACGAGCTCGAGGCGAGCCGGGCGGAGGTCGCCCGGCTCTCGCGGGAGGCGGGCACGGCGGCCGAGCGCGAACGGCTGGCCCGCGAGATCCACGACACCCTGGCCCAGGGTTTCACCAGCATCGTCACCCTCGCGCAGGCCATCGAGTCCGAAGTGGACACCGACCCGGCGGCGGCGCGGCGGCACGCGGAGCTGGCCACCCGCACCGCGCGGGACAACCTCACCGAGGCCCGCGCGATGGTCGCCGCGCTGGCGCCGGCCGACCTCACGTCGGGGTCGCTGGTCGACGCCGTCCGCCGCCAGGCCGACCGGCTCGCCGACGAGACGGACCTCGCG
This sequence comes from Amycolatopsis sp. NPDC104587, assembly GCF_055583645.1. Taxonomy (NCBI): domain Bacteria; kingdom Bacillati; phylum Actinomycetota; class Actinomycetes; order Pseudonocardiales; family Pseudonocardiaceae; genus Amycolatopsis; species Amycolatopsis sp. NPDC104587. The sequence goes on along the minus strand of NZ_JBVJNO010000001.1, from coordinate 489,854 downwards.
GTGCGGTACGAAGTGGACGAAGGCCTGCCCACGCTCGCCATGGCGAGCGAAGTCGTGCTGCTGCGCGGCGCGCAGGAGGCGCTGAACAACGTCCGGCGGCACGCGTCGGCGGCCGAAGCGGCGGTCCGGTTGTCTCTTGTGGACGGTGCGGTGCGGCTGTCCGTCCGCGACGACGGTGTCGGCTTCGACCCGGACCGCACCGCCGGGTTCGGGCTGCGCGGCATGCGGTCCCGCGCCGAACAGGTCGGTGGCACACTGAGCGTCCGGAGTGGCCCCAGCGGCACCGAACTCACCTTGGAGGTGCCCGCTTGATCCGCATCATGCTCGTCGACGACCACCCCGTCGTCCGCGAAGGGCTGCGCGGCATGCTCGAAGCCGAGCCCGACCTCACGGTGGTCGGTGAAGCGGGTTCGGGGGACGAAGCCGTCGCGCTCGACCGCGTCGCCCGGCCCGACGTGGTGCTGATGGACCTGCGGATGCCCGGCCTGGACGGCGTCGGCGCGACCAAGCGGATCCTGCGCGAGCAGCCCGGCCGCCGGATCGTCGTGCTCACGACGTACGAGACGGACGCCGACATCCTGCGCGCGGTCGAGGCGGGCGCGTCGGGCTACCTGCTCAAAGACGCGTCCCGCACGGAGCTGGCGAACGCGATCCGCGCGGCCGCCCGCGGCGAGACGGTACTGGCGCCGTCGGTGGCCGGGAAGCTGGTCGACCGGGTCCGCAACCCGGAGCCGCAGACGTTGTCGGCCCGCGAAGCCGAGGTGCTGCGGCTGGTCGCGAAGGGCGGCACCAACGCGGACATCGGCCGGGCGCTGCACATCAGCGAGGCCACGGTGAAGACTCACCTGCTGCGGGTGTTCGGCAAGCTCGGCGTGTCGGACCGGACGGCCGCGGTGACCACCGCCATGGCCCGCAACCTCCTCGGCTGACCCCGGCGCTCGTCGTCCCGGTGGCTGCCGGGTCCGGCGCCGCGCGGCAGAATGCCCTCATGCTTGAGTCGACCGAACACGTCCTGCTCCGCCGGATCGCCCATGAGCAGGCGGCCTGTCGCGCGCCGTCGCTCGTCGCCGCCGTGGTGCGGGACGGGGAGATCGTCTGGTCCGGGGCCCGCGGGCGCGTCGGGGACTCCCGGCCCGGCACCGACACGCAGTACCGGCTGGGTTCGATCACCAAGACGCTGGTCGCCACCGCCGTCATGCGGCTGCGCGACGAAGGCCTGATCGACCTCAACGACCCCCTCGAAAAGCATGTTCCCGGCACCCCCTTCGGCGCCGCGACCGTCGCCCAGCTGCTGTCCCACACCTCCGGCCTGACCTCGGAGTCGCCCGGGCTCTGGTGGGAGCGGACGCCGGGCGCCGACTGGGACGCGCTCGCCGGCAGCCTCGCCGACGGCGCCACCAAGCACCGGCCGGGCGCGCGGTTCCACTACTCGAACGTCGGGTACGGCGTGCTCGGCGAGCTCGTCGCGCGCCACCGCGGCAAGGGCTGGCTCTCCGTGCTGGACGAGGAGATCCTCGGCCCGCTCGGGATGACCCGCACCACCCCGCACCCGGTCGGCGCGCACGCCGACGGCTTCGCCGTGCACCCCTTCGCCGACGTCCTGCTGCCGGAGCCGCACCCGGACGCCGGCGCGATGGCCCCGGCCGGGCAGCTGTGGTCGACCGCCACCGACCTCGGGCGCTGGACGGCGTTCCTCGGCGGCCACGGCGGCGGGGTGCTCGCGCCGGAGACCATCGAGGAGATGCGGACGATGGTCACCGTCGACGACACCGACGTCTGGACGACCGGGTTCGGCCTCGGCCTGATGCTCGTGCGCTACCAGGGCCGGCGGCTGGCCGGGCACACCGGCTCGATGCCCGGGTTCCTCGCCGCGTCGATCATCGACCCGGTCGCGCAGACCGGGGCGCTGGTGCTCACCAACTCGACGTCCGGGGTCGGCATCACCCAGCTCTGCCTCGACCTGATCACCACGACCGACACCCTCGAGCCGCGCGTGCCCGCCGAGTGGGAGCCGTCCGCCGTCGACCCCGCGCTGCTCGCGCTGACCGGGCTCTGGCACTGGGGCCCGACGCCGTACCACCTGCGGATCCAGGGGGACGGCCTGCTCCTGCTGGCCCCGGCCGAGGGCCCCGGGCGCAGCTCCCGCTTCCAGCCGACGGGCGAAGACACCTACCTCGGTCTCGACGGCTACTACGCCGGCGAGACGCTCGTAGTCGGGCGAAGCACCGAAGGCGTCGCGACGCACCTCGACCTCGCCACGTTCGTCTTCACACGCACGCCGTACGACCCGGCCGCGCCGGTGCCGGGCGGCGTCGAGAACTGGCGCTGAGCCCGAGCCGGGCCCCGCTCACACCCCCAGAGTGAGGTGAGCGGGGCCCTCAGGTCAGTGCCGGGACGCCGGCAGCCTGGGCGACGGCGGCCCCGAGGCGGTTGCCGATCCGTTTCCCCTCGCCCCAGTCGAACACGCCGAACTTCATGGACGTCTCCACGGTGAGGGCCGAGCCGCTCGGGGCGTGCGAGACCGTCACGCCGACGTGCTGACCCCAGCTGAAGAAGGTCATCCTGGTCATGAAGAACACGGTCCCCCGCTGCGCGTCGTAGAACGGGGCCTGCCCGCGGACGGCCCCGACCCCCGCCGGGAGCGCGTTCCACAGCACCTCGGGCGGCGCCGCGAAGGTCAGCTGCACAGTCGTCACGACCGAGAACCTAGCGCCCGCCGGGCCCGCCGGTAACCGTGTTTTTACGGTCACGGCGGGTTCCGTCCGGACCGGTCCCACTGCGCGGAACAGCCGCCGTTCCACATACCGGGCAGTTCTGCACCGCTTCGACCTGCCGCGTCCCGACCTGAGAGACTGGCGGCATGACCGACGCTGAGTTGACCATCCCCGCAGACCTCAAGCCGGCCGACGGCCGCTTCGGCTGCGGACCGTCGAAGGTCCGCGCCGAGCAGCTGAGCGCCCTGGCGGAGTCCGGCTCCACCTACCTCGGCACGTCGCACCGGCAGAAGCCGGTCAAGTCCCTCGTCGGGCGCGTCCGGGCCGGGCTGTCCGAGCTGTTCTCCCTCCCCGAGGGCTACGAGGTGATCCTCGGCAACGGCGGCACCACGGCGTTCTGGGACGCGGCCGCGTTCGGCCTGGTCCGCGAGCGCTCGCAGCACTTCACCTACGGCGAGTTCTCCTCGAAGTTCGCCTCCGTCACCAAGGGCGCGCCGTTCCTGGCCGACCCGATCGTCGTCAAGGCCGACGCGGGCAGCGCTCCGGACATCGCCTACGAAGCCGGCGCGGACCTGGTCGGCTGGGCGCACAACGAGACGTCGACCGGGGTCGCCGTCCCGGTCCGCCGTCCCGAAGGCTCCGAGGGCGCGCTCGTCGCGATCGACGCCACCTCCGGCGCCGGCGGCCTGCCGGTCAAGGCCGAGGACTTCGACGTCTACTACTTCGCGCCGCAGAAGTCGTTCGCCGCGGACGGCGGCCTGTGGATCGCGCTGGCCTCGCCGGCCGCGGTCGAGCGCATCGGCGAGATCGGCGGCGGCGACCGCTGGATCCCGGAGTTCCTGTCGCTGACCACCGCGCTGGACAACTCCCGCAAGGACCAGACCTACAACACCCCGGCCGTCGCGACGCTCTTCCTGCTCGCCGAGCAGATCGAGTGGATGAACGGCCAGGGCGGCCTCGAGTGGACGACCTCGCGCACGAAGGACTCGTCGTCGCGGCTGTACGAGTGGGCCGAGAAGACGAGCTACACCACGCCGTTCGTGAAGGACCCGGAGCTGCGCTCGCAGGTCGTCGGCACGGTGGACTTCAGCGACGACGTCGACGCCGCCGCGGTGGCGAAGGTGCTGCGCGCCAACGGGATCGTCGACACCGAGCCGTACCGCAAGCTGGGCCGCAACCAGCTGCGCGTCGGCCTGTTCCCGGCCATCGACCCGGACGACATCTCGAAGCTCACGCAGAGCATCGAGTACGTCGTCGAGCGGCTCAGCTGACCTGAGGCTCCTTCGAGGGGACCTTCGCCGCTTCGGTGGCGGAGGTCCCCTTTTCCGTGCTCAGGCGACGGGCGCCGAACGCGGCCAGGACCAGCAGCGCCAGGCCGAACAGCTCGTAGGACTCCGTCGCCAGCCACCAGCCGGCCGACGGCGCCGGGCGCGGCGCGAACCACATCGGGCCCCAGATGAACAGCGCGAGCCCGGCGACGACGACCGCGGCCGCCGTCCACCGGATCGCCCGGCCGAAGCGCCACGCGTACCACCCGGCGAGGACGAGGATCGGCACGCACCACGTCCAGTGGTGGGTCCACGAGATCGGCGAGACCAGCAACCCGCCGAGCGCGCAGGCGGTGAGCCCGAGCACCGGCTCGGCACGCGCGACGACCACCGCGACCAGGGCCATCACCACCAGCGCGGCCAGCACCCAGGCGAACTCCGGCCAGCCGGCGCGCACGGTCAGACCGTGTAGCGACTGGTTGCCGACGTAGTCGACACCGCCGATGCGGCCCGCGTCGAAAACGAGCTTCGTCCAGTAGGTGAAGGACGCCGACGGCCGGACCAGCCACAGCAGCGCGCCCGCGGCCAGGAACCCGACGACGACCCGCGCGGCCGACTTGAAGTCACGGCGGAACAGGAAGTACACGACAAAAACGGCGGGCGTCAGCTTGATCGCCGCGGCGACGCCGATGAGCAGGCCCTTCGTCCGCCGCCGCTCGCCGGGCAGCAGGACGTCGAGCACCACCAGGACCATGAGCAGCGCGTTGATCTGGCCGAAGCCGAGCGTCGAGCGGACCGGCTCGAGCAGGGCCCCGGCGAGCTGCGCGCCGATGGCGACCAGCGCGGCCACCGCGCGGCCGCGGACCTTCGACGCGTCGGTCAGCGAGCCGTTGAGCGTCGCGACGTAGAGATAGGCGACCACGCCGGTCGCGAGGATCGACGCGATGCTGACCAGCTTCATCGTCACCGCGAACGGCAGCAGCGTGCCGGGCAGGAACACCGCGGCGGCGAACGGCGTGTAGGTGAACGGCAGCAGGATCTGGTGCGTGGTCGGCACCCAGGCGTCGTACGGCGAGCCCTGCTCGGCCAGCGCCTTCGCGCCGCCCAGGTAGACCTCCAGGTCGAGGCCGTCGAACCGCTTCAGCAGCAGCACGAGCACAACGGCCACGACCTCGAGGACGACCAGCGCTCCCGCAAGCCTCCGCCCCGACAGCACCACACGTCCCCCTCAGGTCTTAGACCGGCCGAGATTACCCGGCGTGCCCCACCCCCCTCGGCAGACCTGCACTTTCACGTGAAAGTGCCGCTCAGGCGAGGGCCTGGGTGGGGGCGAGCCGCGCCGCGCGGACCGCCGGGTAGGCCCCGGCGACCGCCCCGACCAGCGCCGCGACGCCGACACCGCCGGCCAGCGCGCCCCACGGCAGCACCGCCGGCCAGCCCTGGCTCAGCGCGTACCCCGCCGTCACCAGCACCCCGGCCAGCACCCCGGCGAGCCCGCCTAGCCCCGACAGCAGCACCGACTCGGCCAGGAACTGCCCGCGGACCTGCCGTTTCGTGGCCCCGAGCGCGCGGCGCAGGCCGATCTCACGACGTCGCTCGAGCACCGAAATCACCATCGTGTTCGCCACCCCGACCCCGCCGACGAGCAGCGCGACCCCGCCGAGGCCGAGGAACAGCGCGCTGTAGGTCGTGTCCGTCAGCTTCTGCGCGGCGAGCGCGTCCGACGGGCGGCGCACCTCGACCTCGTTCGGCGCCTGCGGGCTCAGCGTCGCGGCCAGCACCGACCGCACACCGTCCACTTGGGACTCTTCGGCGCGGACGTACACAGTGGACGGGTGGCCGTCGAAGCCGAGCAGCCGCTTCGCGACGTCCCAGCCGACCAGCGCCGACCGCTCGACCTCCGGCGCGAGCGGCATCGGCGCGAGGATCCCGACGACGGTGAACCACTGCGTCCCGATCAGCACCTGCGGCGGCCGTGCCGGGTCGACGCGGTCGATGCCGAGCCGGGCCGCGGCCTGCGAACCGAGCACCGTCACCGGGTAGTCCTGGTTTCCTGCCGCCAGGAACGACCCGACCCGGACCTTCCCGCCGAGCACCCCCAGCAGGTCCGGCCGCGCGGCGAACACCGCGAGCCCGGAGGTGTCGTCCACCGCGATCTTGTCGCTGCGGCGGACGTTCGCGGACGTGTTCCCGGTGCCGCTGGCCGCCTGCACCGGGCCGATGCGCTGGGCCATCGGGATGGCGTCGTCGGGCAGGGTCGCGTCCTTGCCGAACAGCGTCTGGCCCGGCCCGGCGGTGAGCAGGTTGGTGCCGAGCGCGGCCAGCCGGTCGTGCAGGGCCTGCGCGCCGGACGCCGGGATCGCCAGCACCGCGACCATCGCCGCGACGCCGATCGCGATGCCCAGCGCGGAAAGCACCGCGCGCACCGGCCGCGTGCGCATGCCGTGGGCGCCGAGCGCGACGACGTCCGGCGGCTTGAGCCGGGCGGGCTCCGGCAGCGTCACCATCGTCATCGCGCACCCACCAGGCCGGTGTCGAGCCGCAGGTGCCCGTCGAGCAGCTCGATCCGCCGCGGCATGCCCGCGGCGATCTCGCGGTCGTGGGTGATCACGACGATCGTGGTGCCGTCGGCGGACAGCGCCCCGAGCAGCCCGAGCACGGACGCGCCGGTGCCGGTGTCGAGGTTGCCGGTCGGCTCGTCGGCCAGCAGGATCGCCGGGTTGTTGACGACCGCCCGCGCGATCGCGACGCGCTGGCGTTCCCCGCCGGACAGCTCGCCCGGCCGGTGCCACGCCCGGTGCCCGAGCCCGACGCGGTCGAGCGCGGCCAGCGCCCGCCCGCGCCGCCGTCGCCGCGGCACCCCCGCGTAGAGCAGGCCGGTGCAGACGTTGTCCACCGCGCTCATCCCCTCGTCGAGGAAGAACTGCTGGAACACGAACCCGATCCAGCGCGAGCGCAGCGCGGAGACCTTGCGGTCCGACAGCGCGGCGACGTCGTGGCCGTGCAGCTCCACCCGGCCCGACGACGGCCGGTCGAGCGTCCCCATCAGGTGCAGCAGGGTCGACTTCCCCGACCCGGACGGCCCGACGATCGCGACCATCTCGCCGTCCTCCAGCGAAAGCGAGACACCGTCGAGCGCGGCGACCCCGCCGGGGTAGGTGCGCGTGACCTCGTGGACGCGCAGCACGGGTGTCACGACGTCGTCACCACCCGCATGCCTTCGGTCAGCCCGGCGCCGGTGACCTCGACCTTCCCGCCGCTGAACAGTCCCGTTCGGACACCGATCAGCCGGCGCTGCCCGTTTTCGTCGACCTCGACGGCGTAACCGCCTTCGGCGAGCGCGAGCAGCGCGCCGACCGGGACCGCGAGCACCCCGGCGTGGACGCTCTTGGTGAACCGGACGGTCGCCGGGGCCGAGTCGAGCGAGCCGGCGACGGCCGGGTCGTCGAGCCGGACGGTCACGGTGATCTTGGGCTTGCCGTCGTCCTGGCCCGCCGCGTCCTTGCCCTCCACGGCGGTCCGTCCGACGTCGGTGATCGTGCCCTGCGTCGTCTTCCCGTTGATCGTCACCGACGCCTTCGCGCCCTGCTGCGCGAGGTCCTGCTTCGCCGCGTCGAGCTTCACCTGCACCGAGCGGACGGTGCCGGTCGTCTTGAGGACGTCACCCTGGGCCGGCGCGCCGAGCTTGGCCGACAGCGCGGACACCCGGACCTCGCCCGCCGCGAGCACGACGTCAACCTGGCCGAAGGCGCCGCTCTGCTCCAGCCCGAGCGACTTCTGCCACTTCTTCAGCGCCGACGCCGTCGCCGACGTGAACTTCTTGTCCGGCGTGCCGAAGCCGCCGAACCCGCACGCCTTGAGGTTCTCCTCCAGCTGCTTGACGTCGGCGCCGTCGGCCGCGCCCGCTGCGAGGTCGCGGTAGAACGGCAGGGTGCCGTAGAACAGCGGCACCGGATTGGCGTCCACGCCGTAGACCGGCTGGCAGCGGGTGAGGGTGGCGCCGGCGGCGGGCAGCGACGTGATCGTGCCGGGCTTGCGGCCCTGGACGCCGTCCTCGTCGCCGTAGCCGAGCGTGCCGTCGGCTTCCTCCTCCTCGCTCAGGTCGGTCTTGGCCACCTCCGCCGTCTCGACGGACGGCGGCGCGGCTTCCTTGACGGGCGTCGCGCTCGAAACCCGCGTCAGGATCACGACGGAGCTGGTGCCCAGCACCACCACGATCACCGCGGCGGCGACGAACCACCGCGTCCGGCCACGACGGCGGGGCTTGAGGTGGGTCACTTCGCTCATTGGTCCGCCCCGCGGGCACTGATGCTCGCGCCCAGCCCGCAGGCCTTCGCGGCGGCTTCGAACTTCTTCGGGTCGTCGCCCGGCCCGCCGAGCCGCGTCGCGCCCTTGCCGCTCGGGTCGGGGTCGGGCATGTCGATGCCGTGCTCGCGCATGCACTTGGCGTCCTTGCGCATCTTGTCGAGCTCCTCGGCGCTCGGCGGCTTCATCTCGCCGCCGTTGGGCATGAGGTGCTTGCACGCCTTCTGCGCGGCCTCGATCTTCCCCATGTCGACGCCGTCGCCGCCGAGGGTGACCGCCATCCCGCCGCCCTCACCGGCCGGCTTCGGGTCGGGCATGTCGACGCCGTGCTCCCGCATGCACTTGGCGAAGTCGCGCATCTTGTCCTCGTCGCTCTTGCCGCTGTTGTCCGCGGCCGTGGGCCCGCCCGGCTTCGGCGGCGTCGAGATCGACGCGACCTTCGACCCGTCGTCGCCCTTCGCGCCGCAGCCCCCGAGCAGCAGAGCCGCCCCGAGCGCCGCGACGACGATCCGTGTCCGCATGGCTCGCTCCTTTCTCCTTCGGTGGGGTGCCAGGTCTACGGATCGGGGGATTCGGGCGCGCTAAGCGACGTCGCTTATGCGGTCCTTATGGCCCTCCTGCGCAGACTGGGCGGGTGCGGGTGCTGGTGGTGGAGGACGAACGGCTGCTGGCCGACTCGGTCGCGGAGGGGCTGCGGCGGTTCGCCATGGCCGTCGACGTCTGTTACGACGGCGAGCAGGCCCTCGAACGCGTCGGTGTGCACGGCTACGACGTCGTGGTCCTCGACCGCGACCTGCCGAAGGTGCACGGTGACGACGTCTGCGCCGCCGTGGTCCGGGCGGGTGGCGAGGCGCGGGTGCTGATGCTGACCGCGGCCGCCGACGTCACCGAGCGGGTGGCCGGCCTGGGCGCCGGCGCCGACGACTACCTGACGAAGCCGTTCGCCTTCGCCGAGCTGGTCGCCCGGGTGCAGGCGCTGTCGCGGCGCGCGCGGCCCGCGTTGCCCCCGGTGCTGGAGCGCGACGGCGTCGTGCTCGACCTGCCGCGTCACCAGGCCGCCCGCGACGGCCGGTTCCTGCTGCTCTCGCCGAAGGAGTTCGCCGTGCTCGAGGTGCTCATGCGGGCGGAGGGCGCGGTCGTCAGCGCCGAGGCCCTGCTGGAAAAGGCGTGGGACGAGCACGCGGACCCGTTCACCAACGCGGTGCGCGTCGCGGTGATGACCCTGCGGCGCAAGCTCGGCGACCCGCCGGTGATCGAGACCGTGCCGGGCGCCGGCTACCGGTTCGGCGCCCGGTGAACGGCATTTCGGTCCGCGCCAAGCTCACCGCCTGGTACGGCGGGCTGTTCCTGCTGGCCGGGCTCGTCCTGGTCGTCATCAACTACCTGCTGGTGCAGAGCACGCTGCCGGACCCGGCCCGGGTCGCCTCCTCGACGATCGGCACGGCCGACCTGACCTACGGCGTCCCGGCGGACACGGTGGGCTCCCAGGGTGTCGCGGTCCGGCTGCTCAGCGGTTCGCTGGCGGACTACCGCTCCTCGACGCTGTCCACGCTGGTGGTGGGCTCGGCGATCGCGCTGGTCGTGACGGCGGCGCTGGCGGTGCTCTTCGGCTGGCTGATGGCGGGGCGCGCGCTGCGGCCGCTGCACGACATCACCTCCGCCGCGCGGCGGCTGGAGGCGGGCAAGCTCGACCGGCGCATCAACCTCGAAGGCCCGCCCGACGAGCTGAAGGAGCTCGCCGACACCTTCGACGGCATGCTCGACCGGCTCGCGGAGTCGTTCGACAGCCAGAAGCGGTTCGTCGCGAACGCGTCCCACGAGCTGCGGACACCCCTGGCGGTGCAGCGGACGCTGATCGAGGTCGCGATGGCCGACCCGGAAGTGGCGCCCGAGCTGCGGAAGCTCGGCACGCACCTGCTGCACACCAACGAGCGCAGCGAGCGGATGATCGAGGGCCTGCTGGTTCTCGCCCGCAGCGACCGGGGGCTGACGGCGCGTGCCCCGGTCCGGCTCGACGAGGTGGTGGCGTCGGTCGTGCGGGCGACGTCCGCGCAGGCCGGGTCGGCCGGGGTGAAGGTGGAGACCCGCCTGCGGCCGCGGGTGGTCGCGGGCGACCCGGTGCTGCTGGAGCGGCTCGTGACGAACCTGGTGGTCAACGCGATCACGTACAACGCCGCGGGCGGCTGGGTGTACGTCGAGGTCCGCGGGGATCCGGCCCTGGAGGTGCGCAACTCCGGGCCGGTGGTGCCGTCCGAAGCCGTGCCGACGCTGTTCGAGCCGTTCCGCCGGGTGGGGTCGGAGCGGACCGGGGACACGCGCAACGCGGGGCTGGGGCTGTCGATCGTCCGGTCGGTGGCCCAGGCCCACGGCGGGTACGCGGACGCCCAGCCCGGCCGGCGCGGCGGCCTCACCGTCGTCGTCCGGCTGCCGCCGGCGTGATCCACTCGATCGTGACTGACCGTGTCCGGCGTGTCACCCGGCGGCCGCCGACCTGGGTGATCCATGATGCGGACGTCGCTAAGTGAACAGTGGGCAGTTCGGTGCGGACTCGGCGCGCCTCGCACGTCAAGCCGACGCGCCGTTCTAACGTGGGCACCCACAACGGTGAAGCATCGGGGAAGGCGAACAATGCGCGCGCTTCGGGTAGTCGGGTTGCACGAGGACGGTAAGTCCATCGTGTGCGAAGACTCGGCGAGCGGTACGCGCTTCCTCCTCCCGGCCGATGAAAGACTGCGCGCGGCGGCGCGGGGTGACCTCACCCGCCTCGGCCAGATCGAAATCGAGTTGGAGAGCCAGATGCGGCCACGCGAGATCCAGGCGCGAATCCGTGCCGGCGAGTCAGTCCAGCAAGTCGCGGCGGGCGCCGGGATTTCGGAGCAGCGCGTCGAGCGGTACGCCTACCCCGTCCTGCTCGAGCGGTCCCGGACCGCCGAGCTCGCGCAAAGCGCCCACCCCGTCCGCGAGGACGGCCCCGACGTGCAGACGCTCGGCGAGGTCGTCGCGTACGGCTTCGGCGTCCGCGGGCACGACTACTCGAAGGCCGCCTGGGACGCCTGGAAGGGCGACGACGGCCGCTGGGTCGTCGTGCTGCAGTGGAAGGCCGGGCGCTCGGACAACCGCGCGCACTGGGCGTTCGCGCCCGGGGCGCACGGCGGCACGGTCGTGGCGCTCGACGAGAACGCCGAGGTCCTGCTCGACCCGAACGCCTACCGCGCCCCGCGCACGGTCCGCGCCCTCGACCCGGCCCGCGACGCGGAGTTCCAGCCGACGCTGGACTCCGTGCCGCCGGAACGCGCCGAGCTGCCGGCGGCCGAGCCGGACCCGGACGACGACACGCGCGAGATCCCGCGTGTCCCGGCCGATCCCGAGGAAGACGTCGCCGAGGAAGAGCCGCGGCCGAAGGCCAAGAAGAATCACCCGATCGTGCCGTCCTGGGAGGACGTGCTCCTCGGGGTCCGCTCGCAGCGCGGTTAGTCCACCAGCGCGGCGAGCGTCTTCGGCGCGACCAGCCGGTAGGCCTCACGCACGATCCGGTCGACCTCGGCCCAGTCGACGTCGACGTCCAGCCGCACGCCCAGCCAGCCACGATGGCCGACGTAGGCCGGCCGGAAGAACCGCCCCGGCTCGGTGCGCACGAGTTCCTCCTGCGCACCGGGCGGAGCGGGACACCAGAAGGCGAGCCGGCCGTCACCGTGGTGGTCGTCGGCGAACATGACGAAGGTCTTCTTGCCGCGCACGAACCAGGCGGGCGAGCCGTGACTGAGGCGCTCGGTCGCTTCCGGCAGGACCAGGCACACCTTCCGCAACGCGTCGAGCTGCTTCATCCCGCCAGGTTACGACCTGCGTGCGGCGTCGTCCGCAGGTCACCGCGCATCCGCTAAAGCGCGATGACCAGCACCCCGATCCAAGCGATGACCACGCCACCCGCCGCCCCGTAAGCGGCCCAGCGCAGGATCGGCGTCCGGCGGATCAGCCACAACGACGGCGCGATCCCGGCCGTCACGACCACCGACGCCACCAGCGCCAGCCAGCCGCTGGTCTCGCGGGCCAACGTCGAGGCCAGCGCCAGCATGGCGACCACGACCACCGCCGCGATGAACGCCGAGACCGTCAGTCCGGTCAGCCACGGGGTCGGCTCCCCCGGCTCGCCCGGCGGGCCGAGCAGTGAGCGGACCAGGCGCTGGCCGGGTTCGGTGGGCCGCGGCGGGGGCTCGACCACCGTGTCGGCGCCGGTGACCGGGTCGACGAACCGCACCGTCGTGCCCATCACCGAGGCCAGCCGACCGGCCAGCTGGCGGCCGCGTTGGGAGACGACCGCGCCCGCCTCGGCGCCGGAGTCCACCGAGACCGCGGCCGCCACGCGCGCCCACTCGTGCAGTGCCTGTGCCAGGTCGGCGCCGATCGCGAGCTTGTGCGGGTCCACCTCACGGGCGTGTTCCCCGCCGGGGCCGGCCAGCACGGCGCGCTCACCGCGGATCCGCAGCTCCATGGGGTCCCTTCGCGCCGCTCCACCAGTCCCGAGACCAGAACCTTAGTCGGCGTCCGCCAGTTCGTAGAAGGCCACGGCGGCGGCCGTCGCGATGTTGAGGGAGTCGACTCCCGCCGGCATGGGTATCCGGACCGCGTGATCAGCCGCCGCCAGCGCCGCCTCGGTCAGTCCGGGGCCTTCGGCGCCGAACAGCAGCGCGACCCGTCCGGGCGCGTGCTTCCGCAGCTCGCGCAGCGGAACCGAGCCCGGCCGAGGGGTGAAGGCCGCGACCGAAAAGCCGTGCTCCCGCAGCTCGTCCAGGCCGCCGGGCCAGTCCGTCAGGTGCCCGAACGGCACCCGCAGGACGTGGCCCATCGACACGCGCACGCTGCGCCGGTACAGCGGGTCCGAACAGCCCGGGCCGAGCAGCACCCCGCCGACGCCGAGCGCAGCCGCGTTGCGGAAGAGCGCGCCGAGGTTTTCGTGGTCTCCCACGCCTTCCAGCACGGCGATCGTGCGCGCGCCGGCCACGACGCCGGAAACCGTGAGCGGCGCGGGCCGGCCGGCGACGGCGAGGATCCCGCGGTTGAGGTGGAAGCCGACCACCTCGGCCATCGTCTCCGCGGAAGTGACGTACTGGGGCACGTCTGTCCCGTGGAGATCACCGGCCAGCTCGGCGAACCGGCGTTCGACACCCAGCAACGCCCGCACCGGGTAGCGGGACGCCAGCAGCCGGGACACCACGACGGCACCCTCGGCGATGACGAGTCCCTTGCCGCCCGGGCGGTCCGGGCGGCGGTCCGCTGTGGACAGGTCGCGGAAGTCGTCGACGCGCGGGTCGCCGGAGTCGTCGATGTGGATCACGCCCATCCGCCCAGTCTGTCATCCGCCTGCCGGGTGCCCGACTGGTCCGAACGTCGACCCCGGAGTGGTACGAACGGGTCTATTTTGCTGTCGGTTAACCCCTCGTGACGGAGAGCACCAGTTTGGCCGCTAGCCCGGTTGCAACCGCTGTGAAACGGTTGTCCGCCAGGACTTGAAACACGTCCTAGTTCCACACCGACACAAAGCAGGGATGGTCATGGGGATGGACCTCGCGGCTCAACCGTTCAACACGCTCGACCGCGGACGGTACCGCCGCAAGGTGCAGCGTTGTCTCGACACGTTGGCCCGCATGCTCACGGACGGCAGTTTTTCGTTCCCCCGCAAGAACATCGGCCTCGAGGTCGAGCTGAACCTGGTCGACCGCGAGATGCGTCCGTCGATGACGAACGCCGCGGTGCTGGAGGCGCTCGACGACCCGTCGTTCACCACGGAGCTGGGCCAGCACAACCTCGAGCTGAACGTGCCGCCGCGGCCGCTGGCCGGCGATTCGGCCCTCCAGCTGGAAGACGACCTCCGCGCGTACCTGGCGACGGCGTCGGCGAAGGCGCGCGACACCGGGTCGGCGCTGGCGATGATCGGCATCCTGCCGACGTTGAAGCACGAGCACTTCGACCAGAAGTGGCTCACCAACAAGACCCGGTACTCGACGCTGAACGACCAGATCTTCGCCGCGCGCGGTGAGCGCACGGTGCTGGCCATGGAAGGCGCGCCGCTGTCGGGCCAGCAGCCCGAGCGGTTGCGCAGCTACGCCGAGTCGATCCTGCCGGAAGCCGCGTGCACCAGCGTGCAGCTGCACCTCCAGGTCGCGCCGGAGGAGTTCGCGGCGCACTGGAACGCGGCGCAGTGCCTGGCCGGGCTGCAGATCGCCCTCGCGTCGAACTCGCCGTTCCTGCTGGGCAAGGCGTTGTGGCACGAGACGCGCATCCCGCTGTTCCTGCAGGCGACCGACACCCGGCCGGAAGAGCTCAAGAACCAGGGTGTGCGGCCGCGGGTCTGGTTCGGCGAGCGGTGGATCACGTCCATCTTCGACCTGTTCGAAGAGAACGTCCGCTACTTCCCCGGCCTGCTCCCGGAAACCGACGCCGAAGACCCGATCGAAGCGCTCGACGCGGGCCAGGCGCCGAAGCTCACCGAGCTGCGGATGCACAACGGCACCATCTGGCGCTGGAACCGGCCGGTGTACGACGTCGTCGACGGATTGCCGCACCTGCGCATCGAGAACCGCGTGCTGCCGGCCGGGCCGACGGTTGTCGACACGGTGGCGAACGCGGCGTTCTTCTACGGCGCCCAGCGCGCGCTCGCCGAGGCGGAACGCCCGGTGTGGAGCCAGATGTCCTTCCAGGCCGCGGAGGAGAACCTTTACGCCGGCGCGCGCCGCGGTTTCGAAGCGCAGCTGTACTGGCCCGGCATCGGCTGGATCCCGCCGGACGAGCTGGCCCTGCGCGTCCTGCTGCCGCTCGCCCACGAGGGGCTGCGCCGCTCCGACGTCTCCGACGAGGCCCGCGAGCGCTACCTCGGCATCATCGAGCGCCGGTGCCTCGCCCGGAAGACCGGGGCGACCTGGCAGCGCGACTACGTCGTGCGCGCGCAGGAACGCGGCCTCGACCGCGAGGCGGCGCTCACCCGGATGCTGGCGCGCTACCTGGAGCTGTCGGAGGCCGGCGAGCCGGTGCACGCCTGGCCGCTCGACGACTGAGCGCTAGCCTGGGCCGATGCCGAAGATTCTCGGTGAGTCGCTGGAAGCGCACCGGCGCGAGGTCCGGGCGCGGGTCTTCGACGTCATGCGCGCGCAGCTCTACGAACGCGGTTTCGACGCGATCACGCTCGCCGGTGTCGCCGCGGCGGCCGGGGTGGGCCGCACCGCGCTGTACAACCACTTCCCGGACAAGGAAAGCCTGCTGGTCGCCTTCGTCGAGGACGAGGCCGCCCGGTACGTCACGCGGCTGACCGAGGCCGTCGAGGCGCAGGCCGACCCGGTGGACCAGCTGGCCACCTTCGTCCGGCTGCAGCTGCGGGTGCTGGCCGAGTACCACATGCCGCCGGGCGCGGCGCTCGCGTCGGCGCTGGCGCCCGCGGCGTACCGCCGGATCAGCGCGCACGCCGACCCGATCACCGACCGGCTGCGCGCGATCCTCGCCGGCGGCGTCGACCTGGGGCGCTGGCCCGCGGCCGACCCGGACGTCCTGATCCCGATGATCACGGCGGCGCTGGGCAACCGGACGCTGGTCGACGGGCCCCCCGAGCAGCTGGAAGACGTCGTCGAGGCGGCGGTCCGGTTTGTGCTCCGAGCGGTCGGGACTGCCATTTAGGGTAGCCTAACCCGAGGATATGCCCTACGATCTTTCTGACAGCGTGTCAGATCGATCGCCGGGAGGCTGCCCCATGTCGGTGACCACGGATGCTCGCCCGTTCTCGGCGACCCTGCGCGCGTCGACGCTCGAGGTGCACGAGAAGGCGAACTACTCGACGTACATGCGCGCCCTGCTCGGCGGCGAGCTGACGCAGGAGGGCTACACCCAGCTCGCGATCCAGTACTACTTCGTCTACGGCGCGATCGAGGCCGCGAGCGACCGCATGGCCGGCCACCCGGTCGGCGGCGAGTTCGTCTTCGACGAGCTGCGGCGGCTGCCCAACCTGGAGCGCGACCTCGCGCACCTGGTCGGCGCGGACTGGCGCTCGACGATCTCCCCGCTGGCCTCGACGCAGGCGTACGTCGCGCGAATCGGCGAAGCGTCTTCGTGGGCGGGCGGGTACGTCGCGCACCACTACACGCGCTACCTGGGCGACATCGCGGGTGGCCAGGCGATCCGGCGGCTGCTGGAGAAGAAGTACGACGTCGCCGAGGCCGGCACGCTCTTCTACCACTTCGAGGGCATCGGCAGCGCGCCCCGCTTCCGCGACCAGTACCGCGCGAAGCTGGACAACGCGCCGTGGGACGAGGCGGAGCGCGCCCGCGTGATCGACGAGACGCTGGTGGCGTTCGAGTGCAACGTCGCGGTGTTCGAGGAGCTCGCTTCACGGCTGGACGAGTTCCGTGCCTGATCTCACAGCTCATTGACCTCCAGTTAAGTCCAGGTAGCAGGCTCGGTTTCGGGTGGCTTGCCCTCGGGTACGCCACTGTCGAGCCGGTCGTCCCACGCGGTGACCACGACGCGCCCCCGCTCGCCGCGGAGAGGCGTGTGCTACTAGGTTCGATACCGGAAACTTGTGTCGAAGACAGAAGGAGGGCCAATGGCCCGCTACGAGCTCCCCGATCTCGACTACGACTACAGCGCCCTCGCGCCCCACATCTCCGGCGAGATCAACGAGCTGCACCACAGCAAGCACCACGCGACCTACGTCAAGGGCGCGAACGACACGCTCGACAAGATCGCCGAAGCGCGCGACGCCGGCGACTTCGGCTCGATCGTCGGCCTGGAGACCACCCTGGCCTTCAACCTGGCCGGCCACGCCAACCACGTCGTGTGGTGGAAGATCCTTTCGCCGGAAGGCGGCGACAAGCCGACCGGCGAGCTGGCCGCGGCGATCGACGAGGCCTTCGGCTCCTTCGACAAGTTCAAGGCGCAGTTCACCGCCGTGTCGACGACGATCCAGGGCAACGGCTGGGGCGCGCTCTCCTGGGACCCGATCGGCAAGACGCTGATCACCCAGCAGCTGCGCGACCACCACAACAACCTGATCCTGCCGACCGTGCCGATCCTGCTGGTCGACGTCTGGGAGCACGCGTTCTACCTGGACTACAAGAACGTGAAGCCGGACTACGTCAAGGCTCTCTGGAACATCTTCAACTGGGCGGAGATCTCCAAGCGCTTCGACAACGCCGTCGCCGGTGGCAACGGCCTGCTGCTCGGCTGAGTCCTCCCTCGGCAACGGGGTCCTTCCACCCGGAAGGGCCCCGTTTTTCGTCGGCGGGTGAAATCGCTTGACCTCGAGTGCGGTCGAGGTGTGAGAGTGGCGGCATGGACGTTGACGCGTATCTGGCCCGCCTGGGGGTCGCGTGGCCCGCGACGGCCGACCTGACGACCTTGCGCCACCTGCAGGAACGCCACCTGAGCACGGTGCCGTTCGAGAACCTGAGCATCCACCTCGGCGAGGCCGTCGAGCTCGGCGAAGAGGCGTTGTTCGACAAGATCGTCCACCGGCGTCGCGGTGGATTCTGCTACGAGCTGAACGGCCTGTTCGCGGCGCTGCTGCGCGAGCTCGGCTACGACGCCTCACTGCACGCGGCGCAGGTGTTCCGGCCGGACGGGACGCTCGGCCCCCCGCTGGACCACGCGGCGATCATCGTGTCCCTGGATGAGCCCTGGCTGGTCGACGTCGGCTTCGGCCGGTTCTCCCGCCACCCGCTGCGACTGTCCGGCGTGGACGGCCAGTCCGATCCGGACGGTGAGTTCCTGCTCCTGGACGCCCCGCACGGCGACGTGGACGTCGTCATGGACGGCAAGCCCCAGTACCGCCTCGAGCGCCGGCCGCGGCCGCTGTCCGACTTCGTCCCGATGGCCTGGTGGCAGGCGACGTCCCCGGAGTCCCACTTCACGAAGTCGCTGACGTGCTCGCGGCCGACGTCCCAGGGCCGGGTGACGCTGTCGGGCAGCAAGCTGATCGAGACGGTCGACGGCGTCCGGAACGAAATCACGCTGACGGGTGAAGCGGCGATCCGCACGGCGTACCGCGTCTACTTCGGTCTCCCGCTGACGCGGCTGCCCACTCCGCCGGGTGAGAGCCCCTTGACGAGCGGATCGCTCAGCCCGACACTGCCCGTGCAATGAACGAAGCCCCGGCCTGGGGTTCCCAGGGCCGGGGCTCCGTCCGTTCCCGAACTGACTGCCGCTCCCACCACGAAGCGGACATGTATGAGGTTAGCCTAACCTCATCTCCCGGGCAAGAGGCTCCTTGCGGAGACCCCGATCTCACTCGTCCGGATGAGATCGTGTCGCAACTACGGAACGGAATCACTCGATCACGACGTGTCAATGGCAGGCGGCACAATGCTCGGGTGACCGCTCATGTATTCGTCGACGAGAGCAAGCGCGGCGGCTACCTCATCACCGCCGCGGCAGTACTGCCTGGTGACCTCAGTCGAGCCCGCCAGGCCATTCGCGGCTTGATCCTGCCCGGGCAGCGGCGGTTGCACTTCACACACGAGAGCGACAACCGGCGCAAACAGATCCTCGACCGCAGGCGGCAGCGCGAGGCTTGCCTCGATGGGCTGATTGCCGACCTCGCGGGCGCCAGAACGCGAATGCTCGTTATCGAGACGGACGAATCTGTACTCGAACTCGACCGCCGGATCCTCTACCGGTCGACCCGGCTACACGGCTGCGAGACGCTGGAATACCGCCACCACCGCGCACACGAGGAGCCGCTGCTCGCGATCCCCGACGCATTCGCCTGGTGCTGGCAGCGAGGAGGCCAGTGGAAGACACGGGCCAGGGATTTCGGCGTCGACATCAAGACCCTCTGACGCCGGAAACGCGAAACCCGGCCCGCCCACCGTCCGGAAGGCTGCCGGGTCCACTTCGCCCGCCTAGTGGCAGGTGCAAGATCAGTCTACAGCCTCCCACCCCAAGCAGCCAAGATGACCGCTAGACCTTCGCCCGCTTCAACACCCGAAGCCCGAACCCGCGCTGCACCGGCCAGGAAACCCCACCCCGCCGGATCAAAACCACCGCGCACACCACCGCGGCCAGCGCCGAAACCGCCCCGCCGATGTAGAAGGGAGACCGTCCGCCGAACGCCTGCGCCATCCAGCCGACCATCGGCCCGCCGATCGGGTTGCCGCCGATCAGCACCAGCACGTACAGCCCCATCACGCGGCCGCGCATCTCGGGGCTCACCGAGGTCTGCACCAGCGCGTTCGCGGTGTTGAGGAACGTCATCGTGGCGAAGCCGAGCGGGATCAGGCCGAGGCCGAACGTCAGGTACGTCGGCATGAACGCCGTGAGCAGCTCGAACACGCCGAGGAAGAACGCCGAGATCAACATCAGCCGCACCCGCGGCCGGCCCTTCGTCCCGCGGCGGGCCGACATGATCGCGCCGGTGAACGTGCCGACCGCCACCAGCGTCGACAGCAGCCCGTAACCGTCGGCGGCGGTGTGGAACACGTTCGCCGCGACGATCGGGAGCGAGCTGAAGTACGTGATGCCGAACGTGCTGACGAACAGCACCAGCACCATCACCGTCATCAGGTCGGAGCGCCGCCGGACGTACCGCAGGCCCTCGACCAGCTGGCCCTTCTCGCGCGGCACCGCCGCGACGCGGAAGAGCTTGTCCGGGTTCATCAGGACCAGCCCGGTGATCACGGCGACCGTGCTGGCCGCGTTCGCGATGAACAGCCAGCCGGTGCCGATCCAGGTGATCGCGAACCCGGCGATGGCCGGGCCGACGATGCGCGCCATGTTGAAGATCGACGAGTTGAGCGCGACGGCGTTGGCGACCTGGTCGCGGCCCACCATCTCGGCGACGAACGACTGGCGCGTCGGCACTTCGAGCGCCGCGGTGACGCCGAGCGTGAAGCACAGGACGTAGACCTGCCACAGCTCGACGAACCCGCTCAGGTCGAGCACCCCCAGCACCACGGCCTGGGAACACGCCGCGGCCTGGATCCAGGTCAGCAGCCGGCGCTTGTCGACGCGGTCGGCGAGCACGCCGGCCCACAGCGAGAGGAACAGCGTCGGCGTGAACTGCAGCGCGACGGCGACACCGAGGGCGATCGGGTTGTTGCCGCTGAGGGTGAACACCAGCCAGTCCTGGGCGATGCGCTGCATCCAGGTGCCGATGTTCGAGATGACCTGGCCGGTGAAGAACAGCCGGTAGTTGCGGACCCGCAGCGACGCGAACATGCTGCCGCGCTTCGGAGGAGATGGTGGCGAGGCGGACGGCGGTGGGGCCGTGTCCCGGGTAGCAGTGGTCTCGATGGAACGTTTGGTTTCGCTACCCGTGGCCGTCACCGTGGTTAGTTCCCCGCCATCCTGTCTATGATTTCGGCGGCTTTCGAGAGCACTTCGCGCTCTTCGTCGCCGAGTTCCGCCAATTGCCGGTCCAGCCAGGCCTCCCGCACGGAGATGGCCTTGCGCACGTACGCCAGCCCGCTTTCGGACAGCTCGACGATGGCCTGCCGGCCATCGGTCGGGTGCGGGCGCCGCTCGACGAACTTCATCTCCTCGAGCGCGGCGATCACCCTCGTCATCGAAGGTGGCTGGACGCCTTCCTTCGCGGCGAGCTGACCCGGTGTCAGCGCACCGCACTTGTGCAGGGTGGACAGCGCGGCGACCTGCGTCAGCGTGAGGTCGTCCCCGACGCGCTGTGCCCGCAGCCGGCGGTTGAGCCGGACCACCGCGAGACGCAGACGGCTCGCCAACGAGCGTTCGTGCGTGTCGCCGGACATATAGTTAGCATACCTTACGAAACTTCCACCGCACGGGTGATCTCCGTCAACCGCAACCCCCCGCGACGCCCAGGCGTCCTCTTCTCGGAGACTGGGGGTCCGATGAACAAGAAGCTTGTGGCCGTCGCCGGCCTGGCGCTGCTGGCGATCGTGGCCGGGTGCGGCGAAGATGCCCCGGCGGCCGCGCCGCCGCCCACCTCGCCCAGCGCCGCCGCGCGGGCCGTGGCGCTCTACCCGCTCCCCGACGAGCCCGGCACGACGCTCCACATCCCGGTGCCCGCTACCTGGACGGTGACCCACGACAAGGAGCGCGCGAGCTACCGCCAGGGCGACCTCCTGCTCGAGACCGACCGGGTGCCGATCACGCAGGAGGACGCGCTGAGCGGCCTCGAAGCCGTCGCGCGCGGGCAGGGCACGGTCGTCGGGCACGCCCCGATCGCCGATCGCGACGCCGCGGAATGGGACTTCTCCTACGAACGTGACGGCGTGCCGCGGCGGGTGACCGTGGTCGGCCTCGGCGCCGGCGACGCCCTGGTGACAGTGCGGTTCGAGGCCCCGGCCGCGGATTTCGACCGCAGCCGGGGTGTCCTCGACGAAGCCCTGAAGATCAGGAGCTGAACGCGGACTGGATCGGCCCGACGGCGAAGTAGGCGACGAACGCCAGCGCGATCACCCACATCAACGGGTGCACCTGACGCGCCTTGCCGGTGGCCGCGCGGATCACGACGTAGCTGACGAAACCGGCGCCGATGCCGTTCGCGATCGAGTACGTGAACGGCATGACGACGATCGTCAGGAACGCGGGCAGCGCGATCGAATAGTCGGTGAAGTCGATGTCGCGCACCTGCGCCATCAGCATCGCGCCGACCACGACCAACGCCGGCGCGGCCGCCTCGACCGGCACGACCTGATACAGCGGCGTCAGGAACATCGCGGCGATGAACAACACGCCGGTGACGACGTTCGCCAAGCCCGTCCGCGCGCCCTCGGCGATGCCGGACGCCGACTCGACGAACACCGTGTTCGAGCTCGCCGAGCCGAACCCACCCGCGGCGCCGGCGAGACCCTCGACGAACAGCGCCTTGCCGACGCCTGGCAGCTGGCCGTCCTTCGGCAGCAGGTCGGCCTCCTTCGCCAGCCCGGTCATGGTGCCCATCGCGTCGAAGAAGTCGGCCAGGACCAGCGTGAACACCAGCAGGCAGACGGT
Organism: Amycolatopsis sp. NPDC104587; assembly: GCF_055583645.1. Taxonomy (NCBI): domain Bacteria; kingdom Bacillati; phylum Actinomycetota; class Actinomycetes; order Pseudonocardiales; family Pseudonocardiaceae; genus Amycolatopsis; species Amycolatopsis sp. NPDC104587. The sequence continues at coordinate 467,620 of NZ_JBVJNO010000001.1, read as the reverse complement.
GATGATCGGCAGCCGCGTCCAGGCGCCGAACGAGACCTCACCCACCAGGGACAGGTTCGGCAGGCCGACGACCTGGTCCGGCAGCGCCGGGTAGCCGAGGTTCCAGCCCTTCGGGTTCGTGCCCTGCGACGGCCCGGCCTTGACGATCGCCTCCACGACGACGGCCAGCACCGTCGAGGACAGCACGCCGATCAGGATCGCGCCCTTGACCTTGCGCACCACCAGGATGCCGGTGACCAGCAGGCCGACGACGAACACCGCGGTCGGCCAGGACGCGATCGAGCCGTTGATGCCCAGGCCCACCGGGACGGTGGTGTGCGCGGCGTCCGGCAACCGGCGGACGAACCCGGCGTCGACCAGCCCGATCAGGCAGATGAACACGCCGATGCCGACGGCGATCGCCGACTTCAGCGACGCCGGCACCGCCCGGAACACCGCGGTCCGGAAGCCGGTGAGCACGAGCGCCACGATGATGACGCCCTCGATGACCACCAGGCCCATCGCCTCGGGCCAGGTCATCTGCGGGGCGATGGTGACCGCGACCAGGCTGTTGATGCCCAGGCCGGTGGCGATGGCGAACGGGTAGTTCGCGACCAGGCCCATCAGGATGGTCATGACGCCGGCGACGAGCGCCGTGACCGCCGCCACCTGCGGAACCGGCAGAATGCCGCCGAGGAGGTCCTTGTGGGCGCCCGCGTCGTCAGCGGCGAAGCTGCCGATGATCAGCGGGTTCAGCACCACGATGTAGGCCATCGTGACGAAGGTGACCAGGCCGCCGCGCAGCTCGCGCGGGACGGTCGAACCCCGTTCGGTGATCTTGAAGAACCGGTCCAGTGTGGACGTCCCGGTGCGGGTCGTCTCCTGCTCCGCCATTCGCCTGCCCATTCTCTCGCTGCTGCGGAGTACCCTGCACCTCGTGAGTGATCCGAGCAATCCACCGGAGGTTACGGGCTCGTTGCGGCACACGCCGGAGCTGCCCAAGAAGCTGACCGACCTGACGCCGGTGGTGATCGTAGGCACCTCGATCTGGGCTGTCGCGCTGGTGGTGCTCTTCTTCACGACTTCGGGGCTGTGGGTGCAGACGGCGCTGTCCGGGTTCGTGCTCGGGTTCATCGGCCTGGCGATCATCGCCTGGCAGCGCGCCGCAGCCCGTCGCGGCTCGAAGTCCGCTCAGCGGCTCTAGCTCAGGAGGGTCCGCGGCGAGGGGTCGTCGAGCAGCGCCGTGATCAGGTGCCGGTCGGGCCAGCGCCCGGCCGCCCAGGCAAACGCGCGGGCCAGGCCCTCGGAGGTGTCGGCCGCGTGCAACCGGTCGTCGGACCACCACTGGACGTCGTGTTCGGCGCCCCGGATCACCACGGTCAGGGGGTCGTGCACCAGCACCCCGCCCTCGGGCAGCCGGACGCCGAGCTGGTCGGCGACGAGCTTCAGCGCGGGCAGCTCGGCCCAGGGCGCGTACTCACCCTGGCTGGTCACCTCAGCGTCCTCGGTGCCGGCCAGCGGAAGGTCGAGCAGGGCCGAAAGCCGCTCCGGCTCCTCCGGCGCGACGACGTACTGGTTCGGTTCGAGGGCGCCGGCCACCCAGGGCACGTCGAGGACCAGCGCGTCGTCCACGACGGACCCGTCCGCGGCCCGGACGGCTTCCGGCGGACGCGGGTCCAACCCGGACTCGACCACGGCGTCGTAGGCGCGGGTGGTCAGTCCCGGTGAGACTGTCCTACCGGGATCGGCAAGCCTTTTCAGGAGGTCTTCCACTTCATCCACAGTGGACAGCGTCAGATCGGTGCGCACGCCCGCGAGTTCGAGCAGGTCCGTGCTCAGTCCGACGTCGGGAACTTCGTCGTAAAGCCCGGCCAGGTCGGCGTTCCCGAGTCGCCACTCGTTCGGCGCGAACCCGCCGAGCAGGGCGTACTGCGCGATCCACCAGGACGCGTGTCCACGCAGGGCGCGGAACGTCTCCGGCCGCGCGGCCAGCAGCTTGAGCGCGGCGGGCCAGGCATCGTCGGCGACGAGGTCGAGGTCCCGGATCGCCACAAGCGTCGACGGCGGCTCCGTCAGCGAGTCCCACCAGGCCTCTTCGTCCGGCAGGTCGTGGTCGGGTTCGTGCGGTTCGTCGTCGACGACAAGCGCGAAGGAGTCGAGCACTCCGGCGGCTTGCAGCGTCTCGGCGGGCCAGTCTTCCGCGAAGTCCTCGTCGAGGACGTCGAGTGCGCCGTCTTCCTCGAAGACCTCTTCGTCGAAGATGTCGAGCAACGGCGAGTTCGGGAGCAGCAGTTCGTCGGCACGTCGCCAGGAATCGGTGGCGGGCAAGGCAAGTGCGCCCACCCAGCGCGGGGCGTCGTTCGCGCAGTCGGCGATCAACCGGAGGACGGCGCCCGCGAGGGTCGTACCGTCCAATCCGGACCGGACGTCCTCGACACTGCGCTCGACGGCGTCCCGCAGCTCATCGGCGTTGAGCAGCTCACGGGCATCGGCTTGCTTGGCGCCCAAGCGTTCCAGCAGCGGGTGCGACGCGGCCGGGTGCACCAGCCGCAGTCCCGGAATGTCCACATCGGACAGCAGTTCGAGCAGCTCGGCGGAGCCTTCGACGAGCAGGCTACCCTTGGCTCCCGGCAGCGTCCGGCCGTCCGACAGCGGAACGGGAAGACCGTCCAACCTGGACACGGCCAGCGCGTGCGACTCGACGGCGATGGTCAGTGCGGCGTAGACGTCGTGCCACCAGCCGGGTTCCCGGCTGATCCCGGTAAGCGTTTCCAGCACCTCTTCGATGCTGATCACCTGGACGGAGACGGCTTTCAACGTCTGCGCGGGCGCGGAACTCTTGATCAGCCCAGGCACAACGTCGGCGAGGAGCTTCGCGAGCCCAGGCACCTCAACGTCGATGACTCGCGCCTGGCGTCCACCGACCTCGACGCCGTCCTGAGTGGACAGCCAAGGCTCTCTAGCGAGGTTCGCCAGGACTTCGTCGTGCAGCTTGGCGTCCACAGTAGACTTCGGAAATCCTGGCTTGGGAACAAGACCGAACCGGTTCTCGTCCGGCAAAAGCCGAACGAGCCCGACGTACTCGGCAGCGGCGCTCTCAAGTGCCTTGGCGAGTTCATCACCAGGCAGCGCGCGCCGACGCGAAGGCTCGACCGGCACGGACGCAAGAAGCCGAGCGGGAAGCGACAGGGCGTCATCGGTCGGGGTCGGCGCGTGCAGGACGTCCTCGTCGAGCGGCTGCGGAATGCCTTCACGGTCAACCGGAACGGCCCAGACGACGTCACCGCGGTGGGTCAGCCAGCGAGTCTCCCGCTCCGGCCCCCGCACGACAACAACGTCACCCTCGGCAACCCGAGTCCAAACGCGACCGTCCACATCGGCTTCCGTCAGCCAGGGCAGAGCGAGAAGCAGATCGGCGACGTCGTTGGCAAGCTGGTCGAGCAGCGCGCGACCGTCGACGTCGTCTCGCAGCGGCAACCGGACTTCGGTGTCGAAGCCAACGGGAACATCGGCCTCCACGGGCCACGGCAGCCGCAGCACGGGGACGTCACCGCTGATACCGGCGGCTTCCCGAGTGCGATCGGCGGAGAAGACGACCCCACCGGTCGTGGAGACGACGCGGGGTTCGTCGGAAACGGTGCGCACGGCGGCAAAACCAACCCCGAACCGCCCGACGGTCTCACCGGTCTTACCGGAAGCCCGCAGCGAAGCGAGCGACGCGACGCCACGCGCGTCAAGCGGAGCCCCGGTGTTGGCAAACCGGAGTTCACGGTCCACAAGAGACACCCGAATCCGCCCAGGCTCACCGGCGGCCATGGCGGCGTCGGCGGCATTCTGGGCGAGCTCGACAAAAAGCCGATCCCGATAAGCACCGAGGCGAAGGTCCCGCTCGACGTTGGTGTCCTCGGTGAGCCGGGTGGGCGAGTCCTGCCAGGCGCGTAGGGTCGCTTCGCGGAGCCGCGCAGTGCCGAAGGGATCGGCACCGTGCGGCTCAGCCGTTGCGCTGGTCACCGCGCTCTTCGGTCCCGCCATCGGTCGCCTCGACGTCTTGTTCGGTCACGTCGACGAGCCGCTCACCGGAGGTGTCGGTCACGAGGGACTCAGCAACCCCGGCCGCCGAAAGCCGGCTCGCCTCCGGGGGAATCCCGTGAGTTTCAGGCGCGGCTTCCTGCGAGCCAGGAGTTGTGTGCGCCTCAGCGGCGGAGTCGGCCACGTCAGCCTGGGTCGGCTCGGCATCAGCCGGCTCGGCGGCCGCATCGGTCGCCACCTGCGACTCAGCGGCCGCATCAGCCACCTCAGTCAGCGTCGGCTGCACATCGGCAGGCTCCGGCACCTCGGCAGCAGCCGGCTCGGCGACCACATCGGCCTCGGCCACCTGCGACTCTGCGACCGCATCGGTGACCTCAGCCTGGGTGGCCTCGGCATCCGCGGGCTCCGCCACCTGAGCGGCCACCGGCTCGGCGGCCAAATCGGTCACCTCGGCCTGAGTCGGCTCGGCATCCGCGGGCTCGGCCACCTCAGCGACCACCGGCTCGGCAACCTCATCGGTCACCTCGGCCGGAGTCGGCTCGGCAACCGCGGGCTCGGCCACCTCAGTCACAACCGGCTCCGCAACCGCATCGGTCGCCTCAGTCTGCGTCGGCTCCGCAGCGGTGTCCGCCGCCGGGATCGGCTCGGCGGCCGCATCCTTCACCGGCTCCGCGTTCACAGCCTCCGGCACCTCGACCGCCGCCGGCTCGGCGACCGCAGCAGTCGCCGCCGTCTCGGGGAGCTCCGGCTCTGCGACCACATCCGCAACCGCGCCGGTCACCGCCGCCTCGGGAACTTCCGGCTCGGCGATCGCCTCAGCCGGCGAACTCTCCGAAACCACTCCCGGCTCCACCTCGGCCGGTGAGACATCCGCCTCCGCGATCGCCGTCTCCGAATCGGCCGCCGCCGACTCCACCGTCTCCGGCTCCGCGACCGCCGACTCCGGCTCCGCCGCCGCCTTCGCAGACTCCGGCTCCGCCTTCGCCGGCTCCTCCACCTCCGGCGCCGGCGTGAAATCCAACAGCGAATCGTCGTACACCAGCTCCGCCACCGGAACAGACGACGTCACCTCGACCTCGACCTCCGAGTGGGCTCCGCAGCCGTACTCGACGTCGACCACGTGGCCGTCTGCTGGGGCTATGTCGTTGCTGCACACTCCGAACACTCCGCGCAGCGAACCCGCCAACGGCACGAAGAACCCGCACGTCCCGCACACGTCCGGGGCGCTGCGGGCCATGTCGGACCGGGGGCCGAACTCGCCCGAGTGCCAGCGGGCCGCCGCGTCCGTGCGGCCGAAACGGGACAACACGTGTACCCGGCCCAAGCCCGCGTCGTGGGCCACTGCTTCTACCGCCGGGTCGTCCGACTGGACGTACGCCGGGGCCAGGCGGGGGTCGTTCTCGTCCGTCGGGAAGATGTCGCCGACGCCGAGGTCGCCCGCTCGGACTCGGCGCTCCCACGGCACCCACGCCGGGGCGATCCGGGCTTCGGGGCCGGGCACCAGGACGACCTCGCTGACCGTCACCGGCTCGTCGTCGCCCGCCAGTGCGATCGTCACCGACCAGCGCCAGCCGCGATAACCTGGGACCTGAGCCTCGAAGAGATGACTCGCCGTGACCGCGTCCTCACGAGCGGCACCCACGTGGGCGCCGATCTGCTCCTCGGGCGCGTCCTCCAGCACCGCGGCTCGCGCGAACTCCACCGCGTCGGCGAGTTTGCGCTGCACGGAGCCGTCGTCGAGGGTCAGCAGCAGAGTCATGCGGCCAATTGTGCCGCACGCATCCTCGGCGCCCGTGCCAGGCTGTTCAACGTGCGCACGCCGATCATCACCTCACTGCTGCTGGCCGCCGCGCTCGGCGGCTGCGCCGGGGCGCCCGAGCAGGAGCCGGGCCCCGAACAGCTGACCGTCCAGGTGCTCTCGACCCTGCCGCACGACCCCGCCGCGTTCACCGAAGGCCTCGAGTTCGCCGGCGACACGCTCTACGAGAGCACCGGTCTCGCCGGCGCGTCGACGCTCACCGCGGGCCCGGCCGGCGGACCGCCCACCACGAAGGCCACGCTCCCCGCACCGCTCTTCGGTGAGGGCGTCACCGTGCTCGGGTCGACGCTGTGGCAGCTCACCTGGCAGGACGGCTTCGCCATCGAACGCGACTCCAAAACCCTCGCCGAGCTGCGGCGCGTCCCCTACCAGGGTGAAGGCTGGGGCCTCTGCCACCAGGCGGACGGCCGGCTCGTGATGAGCAACGGCTCGTCGTGGCTGACCTTCCGCGACCCGAAGACCTTCGCGGTCACCGGCAGCGTCGACGTCGGCCGTGATCAGCTCAACGAGCTCGAGTGTGTCGGCGACGACGTGTACGCAAACGTTTGGCACACCGACACCGTGCTGCGGGTCAACGCCGCCACCGGACACGTCACCGGGACGATCGACGCAGGTCAGCTGCGTGCCCAGCTGAACAAAACGGGCGCCGAAGACGTGCTCAACGGTATCGCCGCCGTTCCCGGGACGGACGAGTTCCTGCTCGCCGGGAAGCAGTGGCAGGTCACGTTCCGGGTGAGGTTCGTCCCGGTAACGCCGGGAAAGCACGGATGAGCAGGCGGGACCGACCTCCGGTAAGGCAGGATTGAGACGTGGCACTCTTCGGCTCCCGCTCCGACGGCTCCGGCTCGCAGCAGCGCGGCCGGAAGTCCAAGCGGCGCTGGGCGCCGGAGCCGGGCGCCGCGCAGGCCCGGTCCTGGCGGGACTCGGTGACCCCGGCGCGCGCCGAACACCAGAGCCCGAGCCCGCCGCCGCCCACCCGCGTCGAACGGCCGGCCCCGCCGCCACCACCACCGCGCGGCGGGTACTACGACGACCGCGTGCCGAACGCGAACGAGGCGCCGACCGCGGCCGCGCCGTCGGGACACCGGCCGCCGCCACCGCGCGGCGCCCGGCCCTACGACCCGCACCGCACCGAGCCGGTGCACCGCGAGCAGCCCGGCTTCTACCAGGGAGAACGTCGGCCCGGCAGCGGTGAGTACGAGCACTACGACACCGGCGGATACGCAGGCGAGCCGCGCCCGCCGCAGCCTGAACCCGAGCCGCCGCGGGAAGAGCCGCGGACGCCGGGTGGCACCCCGAAGCTGCCGAAGAAGATTACCGTCACGCGGGTGGCGGCGATGCGCAGCCGGCAGCTGACCGGCCAGGCCGTCGGCGCCTTCCAGCGCGCGACGAAGGCCGACGGCGCCGAGAAGTCCGGCCTCACCTCGCTGACCTACGCCGTGATGCTGAACTACGCCAGCGACGCGGCGATGGCGATCGCGCTGGCCAACACGCTGTTCTTCGCCGCGACCAGCGGGGAGAGCAAGGGCAAGGTCGCGCTCTACCTGCTCATCACGATCGCGCCGTTCGCGCTGGTCGCGCCCGTGATCGGGCCCGCGCTCGACAAGGTGCAGCGCGGCCGGCGGCTGGCGATGTGCGCGTCTTCGGTCGGCCAGGGCCTGATGGCCGTGGTGATGGCGCTGCACTTCGACGACTGGCTGCTCTACCCCGCCGCGCTCGGGATGATGGTGCTCTCGAAGTCCTTCACCGTGCTCAAGGCGGCCGTGACCCCGCGGGTGCTGCCCTCGGAGATCACGCTCTCCAAGACGAACGCCCGGCTGACGACGTTCGGCCTGGTCGCCGCCGGGGTCTTCGGCGCGCTGGCCAGCGGTATCAACGCGATCTCCGGATCGGCGGGCGCGCTGTGGTTCACGGCGCTGATCTGCGTCGCCGCGGCGGTGCAGTCGATGCGGATCCCGGCCTGGGTGGAAGCGACCGAAGGCGAGGTCCCGACGTCGCTTTCGGCCCACCCGAAGGAGAAGAAACGACGGCAGCCGCTGGGGCGCCACATCGTCGTCGCGTTGTGGGGCAACGGCTCGGTGCGCGTGCTCACCGGCTTCCTCATGATGTTCGCCGCGTTCGCGGTGAAGGCGCAGACCGAGGGCAGCGGGCACAGCCCGTTCATGCAGCTGCTGTTGCTGGGGATCATCGGCGCCGCGGCCGGCGCGGGCGGGTTCATCGGCAACGCGCTGGGGTCGCGGCTCAGCTTCGGCAGCCCGGACCAGGTGATCGTCGGCTGCGTGGCGGGCTGTGTGCTGGCCGCGCTGGTCGCGACGCTGCTGCCCGGCCTGGCCACGGCCGCGATCGTCGGCCTGATCGGCGCGACGGCGAGCGCGCTGGCGAAGATCAGCCTCGACGCCGTCATCCAGGAGGACCTGCCCGAGGAGTCGCGGGCGTCGGCGTTCGGCCGCTCGGAGACCGTGCTGCAGCTGGCCTGGTGCTTCGGCGGCGCGGTGGGCCTGCTGCTGCCGCCGACGTACTGGATCGGCTTCCTCGTGATCAGCGTGCTGCTGGCGGTCGGCATGACGCAGACGTACCTGGTGCGCCGCGGCGGCTCGCTGATCCCGGGCCTCGGCGGCGACCGGCCGCTGCGCCCGGAGCCGACCGGCAGCTTCCCGGCCCAGGGCCTGCCCAGGGACCCGTCGGCCCGCCGGTAGGCTCCGGCCATGCGACGTTCCCGGGTGGTGGCCCTGCTTGCGGCCGGTGGGTTCGCGGTGGCCGGCTGCTCGGCGCCCGGCCCGGCCGAGGTCACCTTCTACGCCGACGGCCACGCGATCCGCGTCACGCCGATCATCGCGTGCGACTACTCGCACCCAGCGCAGGAGCAGTGCGCGCGCAAGGGCGCGCCGGAGACCCTGCGGGTCCGGCCAGGCAAGCCGGTCCAGATCTCCGTGCCCAGCGAAGTGGCGAAGGTGCCGTGGCACATCGTCTTCGAGTACGTGACCCCGCAGGGCGAGTTCAAGCAGAGCGGCCTGATCCCGATCACGTCCTTGGACCGCTACGCGTACACGGTCAGCCCGCCCACGCCCGCCGACCGCATCTCGGCCGTCGACGTGCAGAACTACACGGCCGCACCGGACCCGGCCACCGGCGCGGCGAGCCTGCAGCCCGACAATGTCTGGGGCATCCAGTTCGACCAGCCATGACGCGGTTTAGGGATCGAGGTCCCGGGCGACGGCGCGCATGATCTCGCCGATCTGCTTGGTGTGCTTGCGGTCCGGGTACCGGTTGCGCCGCAGGTCCGGCTGCACCTTCAGCTCGAGGAGCTTGATCATGTCCTCGATCAGGCCGTGCAGCTCCTCCGCGGGGCGACGGCGCGCCTCGACGACGGACGGCGGCGGGTCGAGCAGCCGGACGGAGAGCGCCTGCGGACCGCGGCGGCCGTCGGCGACGCCGAACTCCAGGCGCTGCCCGGCCTTGAGCCCCTCGACGCCCTGCGGCAGCGCGGCCTTGCGAATGTAGACGTCGGCGCCACCGTCCTGCGTGACGAACCCGAACCCCTTCTCCGCGTCGTACCACTTGACCTTGCCGGTCGGCACTTCCCTCACCAGTCTTTCTGCTGTCCTGCTCACGACGAACGCGCCCGGGGGCGTACCCAGGGCGCGCTGGGTAAAGGGTATCTCGCCACATGCCCTGGGGAGAAGTCGATACCTGCGGATACGCTCTGCTTCATGAAGACCGCGACAAAGGAGGCCGCCGTGGCCGCCCCCGGCAAACCGTTCCTCATGCGGATCGGCATCGGCCTCTTCGGCCTCGGCATGCTCGCCGTGCTCACCGTCTTCATCATGTTCGCCGCCGGCCTGGAGAACCTGCCGATCTGGCTCTCGGTCGGCGCCGGTGTCGTCACCCCGCTCGGGCTGCTGCTGGGCCTGATCGCGCTGGTCCGCGAGGCGCGCGCCAAGAGTTAAGGCACTGTCGCGAAGGTCCGCTCGAACCAGTCCGGGAACTCCGTCAGCGAGTCGAAGACCACCTCCGCTCCTTCGCTCAGCAGCAGCGCGCGATCACACGGACCCGTTGTGACGCCCACCGCGATCGCGTTCGCGGCCAGCGCACCGCGAATGTCACCGGCGTGATCTCCGACATACACCCGTGCGTCGTGCGCCAGGAGCGCTTCGGCCTTGCGGGTCGACCACAGCTCGCCGACGACCTCGTCGACGTCCAGGCCGAGCGCGTCGACGTGCAGCTGCGCGTTCGGCCCGTACTTCCCGGTGACGACGAGCGTGCGCCCGCCCGCGGCCCGCACCGCGCGCAGCGACTCGACCGCGCCCGGCAGCGCGACCGTGCTCGGCACCACCATCTCCGGGTACAGCGCACGGAACCGGTCGACGAGCCCGGGGATGCGTTCCTCGGGCGCCTCGAAGCCGCGCAGGATGTCGTCGAGCGGCGGGCCGAGGTTGGCCGCGAAGGCGTCTCCGTCCAGCGGTAGGCCGGATTCCACGCCGAGCGCGTTCATCGCCGCGGCCATGCCCGGCCGTGCGTCGATCAGTGTCATGTCGAGGTCGAACCCCACCGTGATGCCCACGCCAACACGTTAGCCACCACCACCGACAAATTTACACGTCAGCCGATCATGTACAGCACCTTGACAGCGGAGTGATCTGTGTCAAGGTGAAGGTGTGACCAGCTTCACTGACCGGACGAAGGCGTCCTTGCGGGAAGCGCTGCTCGACGCCGCCGCGGACCTGCTGCCGGACCGCGGGCACGCGGCCCTGCGGATGGCCGACGTCGCGGCGAAAGCCGGGGTGAGCAGGCAGACCGTCTACAACGAGTTCGGCAACAAGGCGGCGCTGACCCAGGCGGTGGCGCTGCGCACCGCGTCGGAGTTCCTCGACGGGATCCGGCAGCGGTTCGAAACGGCGGACGGGCTGCTGGCCGGCATCCACCACGCCGTCGTCTACACGATCGAGCACGCGCGGGAGAACCGCCTGGTCGCGGCGGCGCTCGGCACCGAAGCCGGCGAGGACCTGCTGCCGCTGCTGACCACCAAGGGCGAGCCGATCCTCAGCGCGGCCGCGGAGCTCGCCGCCGGGCAGTACCGGGAGCTCGAGCCGGGCCTGTCGGCGGAGTCCGCGGCCCTGCTCGCGGAGACCGTGGTGCGGCTTTCCCTGTCGCACCTGGTGCTTTCCACGCACTCGGCGACCGAGGCCGCCGACTCCGTCACCGCCGTACTGGCTCCTGCCATCCGCCAATTCGTCCACAATGGAGTGAAACGATGACCGACACGCTCTCCGAACTGCGGACCGGCTTTTCCTCGCTGCGCAAGGGCGGCCTGAACTGGGACTCGTTCCCGCTGCGGCTGTTCGTCAAGGGCAACAAGAAGTTCTGGAACCCCGCCGACATCGACTTCAGCCGCGAACGCGAAGGCTGGGACACGCTCAACGACGAGCAGAAGCGCAGCACGACGTACCTGGTCGCGCAGTTCATCGCCGGCGAAGAGGCCGTCACCGAGGACATTCAGCCGTTCATGCGGGCGATGTCGGCGACCGGCCGGTTCGGCGACGAGATGTACCTGACGCAGTTCTGCTTCGAGGAAGCCAAGCACACGGAGGTGTTCCGCCGCTGGATGGACGCCGTCGGGCTGACCGAGGACCTGCACCCGTACGTCGCGGAGAACCCGCACTACCGCAAGCTGTTCTACGAAGAGCTGCCGCAGTCGCTGCGGGCGTTGGAGGACGATCCCAGCCCGCTCAACCAGATCCGCGCGAGCGTGACGTACAACCACGTCATCGAGGGCAGCCTGGCGCTCACGGGGTACTACTCGTGGCAGCTGATCTGCACGCAGAACGACATCCTGCCGGGCATGCAGGAGCTGGTCCGCCGCATCGGCGACGACGAGCGCCGTCACATGGCGTGGGGCACCTTCACGTGCCGCCGGCACGTCGCCGCGGACGACTCGATGTGGGACGCCGTCCAGCAGCGGATGGGCGAGCTGCTGCCGCACGCGCTCAACATGATCCAGTGGGTGCAGGACCAGTTCGAGGAGGTCCCGTTCGACAACGACCCCGAGGAGATCATCCAGTACGCGGCGGACCGCGCGCAGCGCCGCCTGGGCGCGATCGAGTCGGCGCGCGGGACACCGGTGGAGCAGATCGACCTCGACTACTCCCCGGAGGTCCTGGAAGAGACGTTCGGCGAGGAGGACGCGAAGGCGATCGCGGAAGCGGCCGCCGCGGTCGGCTGAGCCCGGCCGTGAGGGGCACCTTCGAAGGTGCCCCTCACGTGCTCACCAGTCCCAGCTGCGCTTCATCCGATCACCAATCCCAGTTGCGCTTCACAGTCACCACTCCCAAGCTCGCTTCACGACGATCACCACTCCCAGCCGCGCTTCACGGTCACCACTCCCAGACTCGTGCCGTCGGGCGCCACTCGTTGCCGCCGCGGGACCAGTCCCAGCCTCGAACCACGTCGGATCTCCCTTCGTGTGACAAACACTGCGAAGGGGCAACGCACGACCGGCGCTCCCGGTTTAGGCGTGCTTCGCGGCGACTGCGGCTTCCCGGCCGCTTCGTCAGCTCGCCGGCCAGTAGACCGCGTGCCAGCCGCGCTCCAGGTCGGACCGGCCGATGATCGTCCCGTCGGGGGCGATCCCGGTCGCCCAGCTGTACGCACCGCCGGGCAAGGTGCCGAGGACCGTTTCGGCGCCGTCGGCGTCCCAGCGGGCCGCCACCGATTCGACGTTGCCGACGGCCGTGCCCAGCGCGTTGACCGCCACCGCCGCCGACCGCCGGGCGGGCTCCAGCACGGTGACCCCGCTCGCGGTCCAGCGCACCGCCCGGTCCTGGGCGAAGTCGGTGTACCCGCTGCCGACGACCACCCCGGCGCGGTTGATCGCGCGTGGCGTCGCGGAAGCCGGTGCCGCCGGCCAGTCGAGCGACACCCGCTGCCCGTCCCGCTGCCAGGCCACCGGGGCCGACCGGCCCGCCTCGGTGACGGTCCCGGCGATCACCCCGAAGTCGTTGATCGCGGCAGCCGTGGCGCCCGGATTGCCCAGGTTGCCCGGGGAAAGGTCGGTGACCGCGCCGGTGGCGCTCCAGCGGACGGCGTGCTCGTTGCCGGCGGAATCCCAGGCGGTGCCACTGATCAGCGCGCCGTCACCGGTGATCCCGGTGACGGTGGTCTGCCCGCCGCCGGGCAGCGACGCGAGCCGGGTGACCGAGCCGTCCGGGCCCCAGCGGACCGCGACGTAGCTCCCCCGCGGGTCGGTGCCGCCGCCGGCGACCACGCCGGTCCGGCTGATGACGGCTGCGTCGGACGACGCGGCCCACGGCAGTGCGGTGACCGAGCCGTCCGGGGCCCAGCGGACCGCGTGCCCGTCGCCGTTCGCGTCCTGTGCCCAGCCGACGGCCACGCCGTCGTCGTTGACGGCGACCGCGCTGCCCAGCTCGCCACCCAGCGTGGGCAGAGCGCTGATCCGGCCCTGGCGGTCCCACTTCACCGGGTGGTACCGCAGGCGCACGTCCTGCGGGTACGACTCACCGACCATGGTGCCGCCGGCGTTGATCGCGGACACGGTGCTGAACTGGTCACCCGGCAAAGTGCCCAAGTCGACCGGCTCGGGGGTGGCCGCGGCCGCCACCCCCGGCAGGCTCAGCGCGGCCGCCGCGAGCAGCGTCCCCGCGGTGAGCGGCTTCTTCAGGCAGGACAGCATGATTCCCCCTCCACCGGCGGTTCCCGTCGCTTCCGTCCGGAAGCGCCCCCTCCGCCGCCGCCGGATCACGCCTGGCCGGCCGATGTGGTTTAGGGCGTGCCCGGTGAGTGGTCGAACGGGGTGATCGTCGAAGACCACGCTGTCGACCCGCTTACCGGACAGCTCTTAAGCGTGCTTCGCGGCAGCCGCGCCTTCCAGGCCCAGCAGCGTGATCGACTTCTCGCGCATCTCGACCTTGCGGACCTTGCCGGTCACCGTCATCGGGAACTCCTCGACGACGTGCACGTACCGCGGGATCTTGTAGCGCGCGAGCTTGCCTTCGCAGAACTCGCGCACCTTCTCCGTGGTCAGCGGCGAAGCGCCTTCGCGCATGCGGACCCACGCCATCAGCTCTTCGCCGTACTTCTCGTCGGGGACGCCGATGACCTGCGCGTCGAGGATGTCCGGGTGCGTGTACAGGAACTCTTCGATCTCGCGCGGGTACAGGTTTTCGCCACCGCGGATGACCATGTCCTTGATGCGGCCGGTGATGTTGACGTACCCGTCGCCGTCCATGACCGCCAGGTCGCCGGTGTGCATCCAGCGGGCCGCGTCGATCGCCTCGCCCGTCTTGTCCGGCTGCTCCCAGTACCCGAGCATCACCGAGTACCCGCGGGTGCACAGCTCTCCCGGCTCGCCGCGCGGCACCGTCAGGCCGGTTTCGGGGTCGACGACCTTGACCTCCAGGTGCGGCCCGACCCGGCCGACCGTCGACACGCGACGCTCGATCGAGTCGTCCGCCCGCGTCTGCGTCGACACCGGGGACGTCTCGGTCATGCCGTAACAAATGGACACCTCGGCCATCCCCATCCGGTCGATGACCTGCTTCATCACCTCGACCGGGCACGGCGAGCCCGCCATGATCCCGGTCCGCAGCGACGACAGGTCGAAGCTCGCGAAGTCCGGGTGGTTGAGCTCGGCGATGAACATCGTCGGCACGCCGTAGAGCGAGGTGCACTGCTCCGCGGCGACGGCTTCGAGCGTCGCCTTCGGGTCGAACGCGGGCGCCGGGATGACCATGCAGGCGCCGTGGCTGGTGCACGCGAGATTGCCCATCACCATGCCGAAGCAGTGGTAGAAGGGCACCGGGATGCAGACTTTGTCCTGTTCGGTGTAGTTGCAGAGCTCTCCGACGAAGTAGCCGTTGTTCAGGATGTTGTGGTGGCTGAGCGTGGCGCCCTTGGGGAAGCCGGTCGTGCCCGAGGTGTACTGGATGTTGATCGGGTCGTCGGCCGAGAGCGCGGTCTGCTTTTCGGCCAGCGACGCCGGGTCGCCCTGCCAGCCGGCGTCCATCAGCGCCTGCCAGCTCTCGCCGCCCAGGATCACGACGTGCTCGAGGCCCGCGCACTTCTCGCGGACCTCGTCGACCATCGCGGGGTAGTCGGACGTCTTGAACTTGTCCGACGCCACCAGCAGCCGGACGCCGGCCTGGTTGAGCACGTACTCCAGCTCGTGCGAGCGGTAGGCGGGGTTGATGTTGACGAGGATCGCGCCGATCTTCGCCGTCGCGTACTGCAGGAAGGTCCACTCCGCCCGGTTCGGCGACCAGATCCCCACCCGGTCGCCCTTGCCGATGCCCTGCGCGACGAGCCCCAGCGCCAGCGCGTTGACCTCGGCGGCGAGCTCCCGGTAGGTCCACCGCCGCCCGGCGAAGCGGTCGACCAGCGCGTCCCGGTTGCCGTGGGCCGCGACCGTCCGGTCGAAATTGTCGCCGATGGTGTCCCCGAGCAGGGGGACTTCCGAGATCCCCGAGGCGTAGCTCGGCAGGGCGGGCGCGTCAGGCATGGTGCCTCCCGTAGACGTCTTCGTCGTGCGCCCCGAGTCTAAGACGACAACGCCCGGTCCAGGTTGATCGCCGAGCTGATCAGCGACAGGTGGGTGAACGCCTGGGGGAAGTTGCCCAGCTGGTCCCCCGTCAAGCCGATCTGCTCGGCATACAACCCCACGTGGTTGGCGTAGGTGAACACCTTCTCCAGCGCCAGCCGCGCCTCCTCCACTCGGCCACTGCGGGCCAGAGCTTCCACGTACCAGAACGAACAGATCGAGAACGTTCCCTCGGCGCCATCAACGCCGTCCGGGGCCTGGGCCGGGTCGTAGCGGAACACCAGGCTGTCGACCACCAGCGTGCGCTCGACCGCCCGGAGCGTCGAAGTGAACCGGGGGTCCGTCGGGACGCAGAACTTCACCAGCGGCATCAGCAGCAACGACGCGTCCGGGACGAACTCGCCGTACTGCCGCGAGTAAGCGCCGTCCGCTTCGCTCCAGCCGCGCGTCTGGATCTGCTCGTGGATCTCGTCGCGGACGGTCGTCCAGCGGGTGAGGTCGGCCGGCAGGCCGCGGCGGCGGGCGACGCGCACCATGCGCTCGATCGCCACCCAGCACATCAGCCGGGAGAACGTGTGGTCCTGGCGGCCCGCGCGGGTCTCCCAGATGCCCTGGTCCGGCTGGTCCCAGTGCTCCAGCAGCCAGTCGAGCACCCGGGTCAGGTTGTGCCACGCGTCGTACGAAATCCCCGAGCCGTGCTTGTCGAACAGGTAGATCGAGTCGATCAGCTCGCCGTAGATGTCCAGCTGCAGCTGCTCGCCCGCCGCGTTGCCGATCCGGACCGGCGACGAGCCGCGATAGCCCTCCCAGTGGTCGAGCACCTCCTCCTCGCGGGCCGGCTCACCGTCGATCGTGTACATCACCCGCAACGGCCCGAGGTCGCCGTCGCCCGGGTCTTCGAAGCGGCCGGTGAGCCAGCCGAAGAAGTCCTCGGCCTCGGTCGTGAAACCCAGGCGCAGCAACGCGTACAGCGAGAACGCCGCGTCCCGGATCCAGACGTGCCGGTAGTCCCAGTTGCGCTCGCCGCCGACCTGCTCGGGCAGCCCGCACGTCGGCGCGGCGATGATCGCGCCGGACGGCTCGTGCGTCAGCAGCTTCAACAGCAGCGCCGAGCGGTGCACCATCTCCCGCCAGCGCCCGGTGTAGGTGGACTGGCCGAGCCAGTCACGCCAGAACGCGACCGTCCCGCGGAACAGCTCCTCGGCCTCGTCTTCTTCGAGCGGCGCTTCGGGCGGGTCGCCGTCCAGCACCTCGAGGACGAACAGCGCGGTCTCGCCGGGGCCGAGCTCGAACTCGCCGGTGACGCCGCCGTCGTCGTCCTTCAGCGGCACCGACGTGCGCAGCCCGAGCCGCAAGTCGACGCCGGCGAACACCACGCCGTGGTCGGTGCTCTCGACGCGGTGTGACGCCCGCGCGTAGTCGAACCGCGGCCGGACGTCGGTGGTCAGCCGGATGTGGCCGCGGACGTTGACGACCCGCCGCACCAGCCGCTGCCGGTGCGCGGGGTCGCGCGGGCGCAGGACCGGCATGAAGTCCTGCACCTCGACGATGCCGTCCTCGGTGAGGAAGCGCGTGACCAGGATGTTCGAGTCCGGGATGTAGAACTGGTGCCGGTTGGTCACCTCGCACACCGGGTGCAGGCGCCAGTGCCCGCCACTGTCGGCGTCGAGCAGCGCGCCGAACACGCTCGGCGAGTCGAAGCGGGGCGCGCAGAACCAGCCGATCCGCCCGTCGGTGCCGACGACGGCGGCCGTGCGCAGGTCGCCGATCAGGCCGTGCTCGGCGATCGGCGGGTACCGCTCGCTCATGCCCCCGCCTCCGGGCCCCAGGAACCTCGCTCGTACCGCCGGGTCTCCGGTGGCGCGTCGAGCAGGGGCGCGCAGACCTCCCACAGCCGTTCGACCTCGTCGGCGCCGGTGAACCACGAGCGGTCACCGCGCAACGCCTCGAGCAGCAGCCGCGCGTACGGCTCGCCCTCGCTGTCGTCGGTCAGGTCGGCGTGGAGCGAACCGGCCGTGACCTCCTCGCGCGTCTCCGCCATGGCCTTGCCGGTGCGCAGGTGGAACGGCACTCCGCGCCAGCGGTCGTTGTCCACGAACGCTTCCAGCGCGACGAACGTCTCGCGGTCGGAGTCCGGGTCGACGTCGTCCTCGTCGCGGTAGCCCTCGTACTGGCCGAACACGGCCCGCGCCGGGTCGAACGGCCGCAGCGCGCGGAAGACGTCCAGCTTCGAGGTGCCCGGCTCCGCCGCGAGCACGCCCAGGACCTGGCAGAGGTGCGTCGGCACCATGTCGCGGAAGGTGCCGGTGGCCTCCATGAACGACCCGCGGCCCTCGATGCCGATCTCCTCGGGGACGTCGATCAGCACCGACTTCGCATCCGGGGTGGCTTCGGCGAGCTCCCGGACCGCGGCCTTGCCCAGGAAGTGGTCGATCCGGAACACGCGCTCCTCGTCGAACACGCCGTGCACGGTCCGGTTCAGCTCCTTCGCCGACGCGAGGTCGTGGCCGAACGGCTTTTCCAGCACCAGCCGCGCGTCCTCGGCCAGGCCGGACGCGCCGAGCATCTCGACCATCGGTCCCATCGCGGCCGGCGGGACCGACAGGTAGAGCAGGGTCCGGGCGTCCTCGCCCAGGTCGCGGCGGGCGTCGCGGACGGCCTCGGCCAGGTCGGCGCCGTCGTCGCTGTCGGAGACGACGAACGACACCCGGTCCTCGAACCCGCGGATCGTGTCACCGAGGCTCTCGCGGAACTCGGCGTCGGTGCCCGGCGAGTGGCGGCCGGAGCCGATCACGCGGAAGCCGTCCGGCAGGAGCCCCCGCTCGTGCAGCCGGGCGACGCCGGGCAGCAGCAGCCGCCGGGCGAGGTCGCCGGTGGCGCCGAAGATCACCAGGACGTGCGGCGGGATCGCGGCCCGTTCGTTGTCGATCACCGTCGGCGGATACCCCGAGGTAGCCGGGCCGAACCGTCCCCCGCTGGTAGCATCCGGACCCGAATCGAGGGGGCGATCGATGGCCGGCCAGGGGTTTCGCGACGAGCTGACCCAGCTGTTGCAGGCGCGCTACCCACTGCTGGTCGTCGAGACGCACGAAGAGCAGCGGGTGCTTCGGGAGATCCGCGCGGTCGCGGAAGACCAGCAGCGGCTGCGCACCCCGCGGCGCGTCTACGTCTGGTCGTCGACCACCGGCCTGGCGCCGGTGGGCGGGCCGCCGATCTCGGAGACGCGGGCCGCCGCGGCCGCGCTCGAGCGGGTCTACAGCTGGGGCGAGCCCGCCGTGTTCGTCTTCGTCGACCTGCACCCGTCGCTGGTCTCCGAAGGTGGGCACCGGCCGGATCCCGACGTCGTCCGGCGGCTGCGGGAGCTCGCCGCCGCGTTCAAGACGCGTCCGGTGCCGCTGAGCCTGATCCTCGTGTCGCCGTCGCTGCCCGTGCCGCCGGAGCTGGAGCACGACGCGACCGTCGTCGACTTCCCGCTGCCCGACCAGCGCCAGATCGGCGAGCTGCTGGACGGCATGGTCGCCGCGCACCGCCAGAACGTCCGGATCAGCATCGACCGGGACGACCGCGACATGATCGTCGCCGCCGCGCGGGGCCTCACGCTGCCCGAAGCCGAGAACGCCTTCGCGCGGGCGCTCGTCGAAGGCGGCGGGCTGGACCCCAGCGACCTCGAGCTGATCCTTGCCGAGAAGCGCCAGGCCGTCCGCCGGTCCGGGATGCTCGACATCGTGCCCGCGGAAACGAGCTTCGACGCCGTCGGCGGCCTCGACCGGCTCAAGCGGTGGCTCACCAAGCGCACCGGCACCTGGACCCCCGCCGCGGCGGCGTACAACCTCGCGGCGCCGAAGGGCCTGCTGCTCACCGGCGTCCCCGGTTGTGGCAAGAGCCTGTCCGCGGTGTGCGTCGCGAACATGTGGCGGCTGCCGCTGCTGCGGCTCGACCTGGGCCGCGTCTTCGCCGGTCTCGTGGGCTCCAGCGAGAAGAACATCCGCACGGTCATCCGCACCGCGGAAGGCATCGCGCCCTGTGTGCTCTGGGTCGACGAGATCGAGAAGGGCCTCGCCGGCGCGGGCGGCGGCGGGGACGGCGGCACCGCGCGTCGGGTGTTCGGCACGTTCCTGTCCTGGATGCAGGAGAAGACGGCGCCGGTGTTCGTGATGGCGACCGCGAACCAGGTCGGCTCGCTGCCGCCGGAGTTCCTCCGCAAGGGCCGCTTCGACGAGATCTTCTTCGTCGACCTGCCCTCGGCGCCCGAGCGCGCCGCGATCTGGCGCATCCACCTGCACCGGCGGGTCACCGACGACTTCGTCCGCAGTGAGCTGCGGATGGACGACGCGCTGTTCACCGAGCTCGCCGACGTCAGCGCGGGCTACAGCGGCGCCGAGATCGAGCAGGCCGTGCTGTCCGGCCTGGTGGACGCGTTCGCCGAGAAGCGGCCGCTGCGCCGGGACGACCTGGTGCGCGCGGTGAAGTCGACCGTGCCGCTGTCGGTCACCCAGGCCGACGAGATCCTGGCCATCCGGAACTGGGCGGAGACGCGTGCCGTCGCCGCCACCGACAACGGCGAAGACGTCGAGGCGCCCCCGCCCGTCGCGCCGCCGGAGTCCCCGAGGGGAAGGACGATCGACGTATGACGCACCGCGTGACCGTCACCATCGGCAAGGACGGGTCGATCAGCGCCGAGACCCACGGCGTGACCGGCTCCCGGTGCCTGGACTACATCCCGCTGCTGGAGGACATGCTCGGCGCGGAAACGGAAACATCGGAGTTCACCGAGGACTACCGGCGCACGTCGGCGTCCGCCGAGAACACCGCGTCGCAGCAGCAGTCGCAATGGAACTCCTGAACCTGCACCGGATCGTCGACACGACGGCGGCGGAGGGCCCGGGCCTGCGGTGCGCGGTGTGGACCCAGGGCTGTTCGGTCCGCTGCCCCGGGTGTTTCAACCCGCAGACGTGGACGACCCGCGGCGGGTTCCGGCTGGCGTGGCCCGACCTGGTTTCGCGCGTGCTGGCCATTCCCGGGATCGAGGGGGTCACGCTGCTGGGCGGGGAGCCGTTCGACCAGCCGTCGCCGCTGGGGCTCTTCGCCGCGGCGGTCCGTTCCGAGGGCCTTTCGGTGATGACGTTCACGGGGAACGTCCTGGAGGAGCTGCCGCCGTCGAAGCTCCTGGACTCGACGGATCTGCTGGTGGACGGGCCTTTCCTGGCCGACCGGCCGGAGCCGTCACGGCCGTGGGTGGGCTCGGTCAACCAGCGGTTCCACTTCCTCACCGACCGCTACGACGAGTCGATCTTCACCGCCCCGAACCGCCTCGAAGTGACGATCGCCCCGGACGGCGCGATCGAGCTGAACGGGTTCGCCACCACCGAAGTGCTCGAAGCGCTGCTCGAAAGGGATCACCGATGAGTGTCACGCTCAAGCTGCGCAGCGAGGCGCTGGCCCAGCTCAACGCGGCCACGATCGCCGCGCACACGCAGGCGCAGCCCGGCGTCGTCACCGTGCGGACGCGGATGCGGCACCGCGACCTGCTGACCCGCGCGCTCACCGGGCTGCGCGCCCAGGTGAGCGACACCGGCAACGCCGTCACGGCCGCGTGGGAAGGCCGGCGGATCACGTTCGTCTACGGCGGCGAGGGCGTCCAGCTGGCGCACGTGGACGGCCCAGGGCTTGCCGAGGCCGAAGCCCAGCGGCTGGTGTTGTCGGTCGACGAGGCCTACGCCGCCCAGGTGCAGCAGGCGGTGCTCGCGCGGCTGAAGCAGCGCGCGGCTTCGAACGGGATGGTCGTCGAGTCCGAGCGCGTCAACGCCGACCAGTCGATCAGCGTCACGCTGGCCGCCACGTCGTGACCGAGGTCAGGGTCGGCCTGATCGAGTTCGGCAAGGCGCTCAACGACTCGGTCGCCCTCCCCGGCCTCGGGGAGCTGCCCGGCGGGCAGGTGAGCATCGGGCGCGCGGTCCGCGGCGCCCGCGCGCGCCTGAAGCGCGGCGACCGGATCCTGGCGGACAACCTGCGTCTCGGGATCATGGTGCGGAAGAAGTTCTTCTCCAGCGACGTCGAGGCGGTGACCGACGCCGGGTTCCTCAAGGACGTCTTCGTCGCCGTCGGGCGGCGCGACATCGGGAACGGCGACGCGCTGGAGCTCTACACCGACGACGCCGTCGGGCCCGACACGAGCCGGCCGGACGCGGTCGCCGCGGTGCTCGCGCCGGCGTACGACCAGGTGACGGGGTTCCACCTGCAGGTGCGGCCGCAGCACGGCGTGCTGCGGTTCGGGGTGCTGACTACGCTGCTGCGCGCCGGCCGGGCGGTCGGCGAGCCGATGCGGGTGCTGGGGCTGTTCGGCCCGGCGGGGCCGGTCGAGGAGCTGCCGGAGGGGCAGCCGGGCACGGTGCTGCTCGGTTTCCAGTGCGACGTGCCGCCGATGGCGGGTGACACGCTGGCCGCGTTCCCCGAGCCCGAGGCCGACCACCTGGAGCGTCGCGAGGGGGTGGCGGTGGTGCACGGCCTGAACGACCTCGGCAACGGCTCGGTCGTCGCGGCGGTCGAGGTCCCGGAGGGGCGCGGCGCGCTGTTCACGGTGGGCCGGCAGGCCCGGGTGCTGCGGCCGGCGGGGACGACGTTCAACGAGCGGAGCACGGTGGTCGCGGCGGACCTGCGGATCCTGTCGCTGGCCCGGGGCGGGGTCGCGACGCGGACGAACGCCGGGTCGCGGACGTTCACCGTGGGGATCGCGTTCCGGGACCTGCGGCAGAACGACACGATCGAGGCGTACGTCGCGGCTGACGCGGTTGCCCTGGCGCCACCACCGGTTTCTCTTGCGCTGGTGGACGTCAACACGGCTTCCGGTCCCGAGCTGGCGCAGCTGCTCCCGGCGGACAAGGTGACCCGGGCGTTGGAGCTGCGGCAACGGCAGGGCGGCTTCCCGGATGTCGAGGCGTTCGGCGTCGCGATCGGCCTGCAGCCGCACGAGATCGTCCGGCTGCGCACCCGGGCGACGGCCGGGCGGGTGCCGTTGCGCGAGACGGGTGTCCGGCAGCTCGACATCTGAGCGCGGGGTGGCGGGTCCGCTACGCTCGGGGACGTGCCGGAGCAATTTTCCCTGGGCCTGACCGAGGTCGACACGGCGATCCGGCGCACCGGTCTCCCGGCGAGCTGGCACCCGTTCGAAATCCGCAGCCCCGGCCGCACCCTGGACGAGCACTCGCGCATCGCCGCGGAGGCGTGGGAGTCCCTTCGCGCGCGCGGCCTGGCGGGCCCGGACAAGCTGGACATCGAGGTCGAGCAGACGCTGCGCGCCTGGACCCAGCCGGACGTGCTGATCGTCGTCCGCGCGGCGGAGGAGGGCCGCCAGGTGTTCTACCGGGCGGCCGTCGGGCACGGGCTGGGGGTGTTCTCGGAGCTGGCGGGCGAGGAGATCCTGTTCGCCCAGTCCCGGCCGGACCGCCTGGTCGACCTGGTGGTCGGCATGTTGCCGGCGTACCGCCCGGTCCCGCTACCGGAGCTGACGATCACCCGCGGCGCCCCGGCCCGCGACGTCGAGGCGGCGGCGGAGTTTTCGGCGTGGCCCCTGCACCGGTACGGGACGTTCGAGCTGTCGGTCCGCGTGTCGGGGGCGTTGCGCCCGACGGGAACGGTGACGTTCATCGACAACGACGGCGGCCGCTTCCTGATGTTCAACGAGCCCCTACCGGGCGGCGAGACCCGCGTCAGGTTCACCCCATCGGATGGTTCCCACCTGCGCACCTGGCTCCACGACCGTGGCCGGAACCACTGACGCGGCCGGTTCGTCACTAGTACAGTGCAGAGGGACCACGCAGGGTGGTGCCGAACGACGGGGAGGGCGTCATGAGCGGTTCACAGTTCGGCGCACCTGGGTCTTTCAAACCACCGGCCGGAGAAGGGGACGCGGGGTCGAACTTCATCTCCGGCCTGCTCAGCGGAAATGTCGACTCGGAGGCCGCGAAGCAGGTCAGCGAGGGCGGCAACCACCTGAAGGGCCTCGCCGAAAACGGTCAGTTCGCGGTGAACGAGGAGGGCTTCCAGGCCTATATGAAGGCCTGCGACTTCTTCCTCGACGGCTACAACGCCATGATCGTCGACGTCCGCACCCTGTCGCTCAAGGCCAAAATGGGCGGCAGCGAGTACGCCCAATCCGTCGCCGACTTCAACGTGAAGGTGGCCGACGGGGACGAGCAGTCATTGATCCCCAACCTCATCAAGATGCGTGACGGTATCCAGCGGGCTCGCGAAGCGATGGTCATCGCGCGCAAGAACTACCGCGAAACCGAGGACGCGCACAGCATGACGTTCACCGAACTCAACAAGGGGCTGCAGGCGTAGTGACCGTTCGACGCGTTCCGGCCGGGTTCGCCGCGTTGGCCATCGCCTTCGGCCTGACCGCCTGCACCAGTCAGGTCGGCGGCCAAGCGAACCCCAGTTCAACGGTGGCGGGATCAACCGCCCCCGCCACGAGCGGCGCGACCGCCGATCCCGATGACCCCTTCGCCAGCGTGAGCCCGTGCTCGATTCTCGACCAGGTCCTCGCCGGACAGGGCTTTCCCAAAGCCGGCCCGATGGTCGCGGAGACGAACACGAAAGAAGCCTGCCGAACCACCAAACCCACCTCGGGTAACACACCCGGCGTGGACGCGGCACTCATTCTGCAGCCGGGGCGGAACTACAAGGACAACGTCGGAAACCCGAGCCAGGCGAGCGAGGGGACGGTAAACGGCCGAGCCGCGGTCGAAGAACGCGAACCGGAGAATTCGTCCGGGCAGTGCGGTGTGTGGATGGAAGTGAAACCCAGCTCCCGGGCTTTTGTCCTGCTCGCCTCGGGTACGGACACCGCGAAAGCCTGTCAACAGGCAGAAGAAATTGCCGCGAAGGTCGAACCCCTGCTGCCGAAGAACTGAGACGGAGTCCTGCCATGAGTCAGCCGCACCGGGCGCAGCATCGCCAGTCCGAGGGTGACTACTACGCCGCCACCGAGCAGAAGCTCCAGGGCCACGGCGCGGATGGCCAGCAGCTGACTCAAAAAGCTGCGTCGGACTACTCCGTCGCACAGGGGAAACTCCTGCAGCAGGGCCAAAACCTGCGCGGTGACTCGCCGGCGCCCGGTGAGAACTACGCCAACAGCCCGCACGAAGTCCTGTACGACATGGTGCACAAGGACCTCGACATCGAAGGCATCAACGACCGCAGCCGGGTGGCCAACGTCTACGGCAACTGGCTGGCCGATGCCTCGAACCAGTTCCGGGACGCGGCGACCGCGTCCGGTGGGTCCTGGCAGGGCCCCGCGGCCGAGCAGGCGAACGGCTTCTTCCAGGACACCGCGGGCCACACCGAAGACACCGGCAATGCCATGCAGCTCGTCTCCAACCACTACTCCCAGCAGTCCGCCGCCGCGCATTACGCCAAGACCAATATGCCTGAGCCCACCGGCTTCAACCAGCAGGCCGAGCTCGACAAGGCCAAGCAGCAGTACAACTCCGGTGACCTCATCGGCATGAGCTCCACCATGGTCGACATCCAGGCCAAGCAACAACAAGCCGACGCGGCGCACCAGCAAGCCGTTCAGGTGCTTCAGAACCTCGATGGCACCTACCACGAAACCGCCAGCTCCCAACCCACCTACGCGCCGCCGCCGCAGTTGGGGGGTGGGGACTCCACCTCTGCCGCCGGTTTCCACGGGACCAGCAGCACCAGCTTCACCGGCACCCCCACCATCGGCGGCGGAACAGGCACGAGCACCGGCACCGGCGGCATCACCGGCCCGGGCGGCGGCATCACCGGCCCCGGCGGGACGACCGGCGGCGGGTTCCCGGGAACGACAACCAACCCGCCCGCCTACGTCCCGCCCGGCGCCACCAGCGGCACCGGCGGCACCTTCGGCGGTGGCAACACGAGCTTCCGCGGCGGCGGCCCCGCCCCCAGCGCCTTCCCGCGCATGACCCCCGACGGCCTCGCCATGACCGGTGGCGGCAACCCCGGTGTCGGCTCAGGCAGCGGAGACATCACGCGAGGCAAGTCCCGCGCCGGGTCCGGGTTTGCCGGGTCGCGGGTCTCCGGGGCCGGTGGTGCTCCGAAGGAAGCCGGTGCGGAGAGGACCGGTGGCAAGGTTCCCGGTGAACGGCTGGAACGCGGGGCCACCGCCGCCGCGGCGGCCAAGGGCAAGGTCGGGGCCAAGGGCGGGGCCTCCGGTGCCGCCGGGGCCGGGGGTGCGGGCAAGAAGAAGGAAGACGACAAGGAGCACAAGAACAAGTACGCCGTCGAGGAAGACGTCTTCGACCTCAAGCCCGAACGCGGGCCGGACGGCGAGAAGATCGTCAAGCCGACCATCGGGGAGACCTCCTAGGGGCGAACCCCTAAATCTCGCCGAGGGGAACCGGGTCGCCGCTAGATTGGAAGCCATGCGCTTCTTCATCGTCGACGCCTTCACCGACCGGGCCTTCACCGGGAACTCCGCGGGAGTCGTCCTCCTCGACGAGCCCGCCGACGCCGCCTGGATGCAAGCCGTCGCCGCTGAGATGAAGCACGCCGAGACCGCCTTCGTCGTCACCACCGGGGACGGCCCGAAGTCGCTTCGGTGGTTCACGCCCGAGGTCGAGGTCGCGCTCTGCGGGCACGCCACCGTCGCCGCCACTCACGTCCTCGGCGGTGAGCAGGTCTACACCACCAAGAGCGGCGAACTCCGCGCCCGGGCCGACGGCGGCTGGGTCGAGCTGGACTTCCCCTCCGACCCGCCCGCGGCGACCGACGACGACCTGTCCGGAATCCTCCCCGGTGTCGAGATCGAGTACACCGGGCGCGGCGTCGAGAACCTCTTCGCCGTCCTCACCGACGCCCAGACGGTCAGAACCCTCGAACCCGACCTCGTCCGGCTCAAGGAGACCTGGAAGGGCCGCCTGCTCGTCACCGCGAAGGGTGACGACTACGTCAGCCGCTTCTTCGCGCCCGGCGTCGGGATCGACGAAGACCCGGTGACCGGCTCCGCGCACTGCATCCTGTCGCCCTACTGGTCGGAGCGGCTCGGCAAGAAGGAGCTCACCGGCGAACAGGTCTCGCAGCGCGGCGGGATCGTCCGGACGCGTCAGGACGGCGACCGGGTGCACCTCGCCGGTCAGGCCGTCACCGTCGTGAGCGGGGAGCTGCACGTCTGATGCGCACGCTGCTGAACATCATCTGGCTCCTGCTCTGCGGCCTCTGGATGGCGCTGGGTTACCTGGTCGCGGGTGTCATCTGCTGCATCCTGATCATCACGATCCCGTTCGGGCTCGCGTCGTTCCGGATCGCGGCCTACGCGCTCTGGCCGTTCGGGCGCACGGTCGTCGAGCGGCGCGACGCCGGCGCCGCCTCCTGCCTCGGCAACGTCATCTGGTTCGTCTTCGCCGGGCTCTGGCTGGCGATCGGGCACGTCTTCACCGGCGTCGCGCTCTGCATCACGATCATCGGCATCCCGCTCGGCATCGCGAACTTCAAGATGATCCCGGTGTCGCTGATGCCGCTCGGCAAGGACATCGTCGAGATCGGCTGATCAGGACTCCGGCTCGTACGGCAGCTCCACCACCAGGCAGGGCCCGCCGACGAACAGCCCGCCGTCGACCCCGAGGGCCTTGCCGCCCGCGTACAGGAACGGCCCCTCGATCTGCGTCGGGTGGATGCCCAGCTGGTCGGCGATGACGCTGTGCCCGTGCACGATCCGCGAGCCGCCCAGGGCGCCCATCAGCTTGTCGGCGTTCTCCTCGCCGTCGGGGCCGCGGAACGCGTAACGCGTCGTCATGCGGCGCCAGACGTCCCACCACGACTCGAGGTCCGACCCCGTGAGGATCTCGGTCGCCGCCTCGTTGATCGCCTCGATGGACGACCCCCAGTCGAGGTACTCCAGCGTGTCCGAGTGCAGCAGCAGGTGGTCGGCGGCGAGCGCGGCCAGGGGGCGCGCGGTCAGCCACTCGATGTGCTCCGGGGTCAGCCGGTCCTGGTCCGACAGCAGGCCGCCGTTGATCTCCCAGCTGCGGGCGAAGCTGCGGGGGCCGAAGTCGGACGGCACCGGCTCGTCGCCGAAGTGGTACATCCCCAGTGCCAGGATCTCGTGGTTGCCCAGCAGCGTCTGCACCTGGCCGCCGGCCTCGGCCGCCTGGGCTTCGAGCTGCATGACCAGGTCGATCGCGCCGACGCCGTCCGGGCCGCGGTCGACGAAGTCCCCGAGGAACCACAGCTGGTCCTCGGCCCCCGACCAGTTGTCTTCGTCGTCGACCAGGCCTTCGGCGCGTAGTGCGTCGGCCAGTTCGTCACGGTGGCCGTGCACGTCGCCCACTACGTACGTGGACTTGCTCATCCGCTGACGATAAGCCCTTCTTCCACCCGGCTCACCGTCAGCCTTCGCCGAACGGGTCCGTGGTTCGCCCGATCAGGTCGGCGATCGAGTCGAGCACGAGCGTGGGCCGATACGGATAGCGTTCGGCCGACTCCCGGGTGGATATGCCGGTGAGCACGAGGATGGTCTGCAGCCCGGCCTCGATGCCCGAATGCACGTCGGTGTCCATCCGGTCGCCGATCATCAGCGTCGACTCCGAGTGCGCACCCAATCGGCGCAACGCCGAGCGCATCATCAGCGGGTTCGGCTTGCCGACGTAGTACGGCGAGCGCCCGGTGGCCTTCTCGATCAGCGCCGCGACCGACCCCGTGGCCGGCATCGAGCCTTCGATGCTCGGCCCGGTCGCGTCCGGGTTGGTCGCGATGAACTTCGCGCCGCCCTCGATGAGCCGGATCGCGCGGGTGATCGCGCTGAAGCTGTACGTCCGCGTCTCGCCGAGCACGACGTAGTCCGGGTCACGCTCGGTCAGCACGTAGCCGACCTCGTGCAGCGCCGTCGTGAGGCCCGCTTCGCCGATGACGTACGCCGAGCCGTTCGGCCGCTGCGAGGAGAGGAACTTCGCCGTCGCGAGCGCCGAGGTCCAGATCGACTCTTCGGGGATGTCGAGCCCGGTGCGCTCCAGCCGGGCCCGCAGGTCGCGCGGGGTGTAGATCGAGTTGTTGGTCAGCACCAGGAAGTCGATGCCGTTCGCCTTCAGTTCGGCGAGGAACTCGTCCGCGCCCGGGACGAGGTGCTCCTCCTTGACCAGGACGCCGTCCATGTCGGAGAGATACGTCCACCGGCGCTCGTTCATGCGCGAAACCTATCACGCGCGCGAGGCGCCTGCGGCTCTCGCCGAAAAGGGCTACAGTGGGAATTGCCGGTGTTGCGAGGGGAGTCGCGTATCCGGCCACCGAGGGGGTTCGGGGGAATACTTTTCGACGTCGCCTGCGTAATCGCCGGGGCGCAATTCGTCCTGCCCCCGAACAGGTAAGGGGGAGAACCGAATGACCGAAATCATCGAACGCCCGACCGCCGGCGGACTCGTCACCGGGCCGGACTGGGGGCTCACCAAGTTCCTGGACCCACTGCGGGTTCCGCCGGTGCTGCGGCCCCGGAGCCGGGACACGATCACCATTCCCATGGTGGCGAGGAAGCAGCGGCTGCACTCACAATTGCCCGAAAGTACTTTGTGGACGTACGCGGGCCATTTCCCGGGTCCGACGATCGACGTCCGCAGTGGTAAGCAGCTGCGGATTTCGTGGTCGAACGAAATCGACGGCGAGTTTCCGTTGGTGGCCGTTCAGGGCCCGGTGACGGACGCGCCGACCAGCCGGCCGGGCCGCGAGCTGGACAGGCCCGGCTACTCGGTCGTCGAGGGTGTCGCCGACCTGCCGGCGTGGACGGTCGTGCACCTCCACGGCGCGCGCACCAACGCGGGCAACGACGGCTGGGCGCACAACGCCGGCCTCAAGGGCACGTCGCAGCTGGCCGAGTACCAGAACCGCCAGCCGGCGATGCCGCTCTGGTACCACGACCACGCCATGGCGATCACCCGCTTCAACGTCCATACGGGTCTCGCCGGGATGTACCTGATCCGCGACGACGAAGAGGACGCGCTCGACCTGCCCCACGGCGACCGCGAGCTCCCGCTGATCCTCACCGACCGCAACCTGGACACCGACGCGACCGGCGCGCTCACCGGGCAGCTGCTGTTCAAGTTCCCGTACGTCCCGAACGGCCCGATGATCCCGTTCTCCGGGCCGTTCACCCTGGTCAACGGCGTGATCTGGCCGCACCTGGACGTCGACGCGAAGTGGTACCGCTTCCGGCTGCTCAACGCCGCCAACTCGCGGTTCTTCACGCTCGACCTGGTCGACGAGGACAACACTCCGGTCAACGACGCCGTCCGCCTGATCGGCACCGACGGCGGCCTGCTGCCGGCGCCCACGACACTGCCCGCCGGCGGCCTGACCGTCGCCCCGGCCGAACGCTTCGACGTCCTGATCGACTTCAGCCGCTTCAGGGGCCAGAAGCTCAAGCTGCGCAACGCCGACCCGCGGCTGGGCGGGATCGAGCCGGACGTCATGGAGTTCCGCGTCGACGGCCGCGCGAAGCACGACTCGTTCCGGCTGCCGGAGAAGGTCTCGACGTCCTACACGCGGCTGGTGCACGGTTCGACGCTGCCGGAGGACCACGACCACGTCTGGGTCGCGCTGCTGCTCAACGCCGAGGGCCACCCGGAGATGTGGGACCTCGAGCAGGTCGACGCCGACCCGGGCGGCGCGGGGATCATCCAGCTGAACGATCCGGCCGGCGGGCTCAAGACGTTCCGGATGATCGGCCGGCTCTTCGACGACACCACCGGCATCTTCATCAACCACGACCGCTGGGCGGTGTGGAACCTCGTGCACGTCGCGAACGGCGGCCCGGCGCACCCGGTCCACATCCACCTGACGGAGTTCCAGGCGCTGTTCCGGCGGAGCTTCACCACGACGTTCGACCAGGCCTCGGAGCGGACGACCGCGCCGATCAGCGGCTTCGCCGACGTGCCGCTGGAGAAGTACGAGGAGGGCTGGAAGGACACGATCATCGTGAACCCCGGCCAGTGGGTCAGCGTCGCCGGGCGGTTCGGCGGCGGCACCGGCGAGTTCATGTACCACTGCCACATCCTCGACCACGAGGACGAAGGCATGATGCGGCCGTTCGTCGTGCACCCGCCGGAAGTGGCGAAGTTCCACGTCCACCCCGGCGGCGGCCACCACCACGACGGCTGAGCGTCAGGAGGCCGCGGCCGGGTGCACGGCCACGGTCGCGGCCTTCACCGACAGCGTCACCGCCGAGCCGGGCTCCAGCGCGAGCTCGGCCACGGCGGCCGGGGTGAGGTCGGCGGTGAGGCCGTGCGCCCAGCCGTCGCCCTCGGCGCGGACCCGGATCACCGGCCCGTGCGGCTCCAGCGCGGCGACGTGCGCCTCGGCGGTGTTGCGCGGGCTCCCCCGGTGCTCACCGTCGTGCGGGTAGACGGCGACGGCGTTCGGCGGGAACACCGCCACCGCGGGCTCGCCGGCCACGACGTCCGGCGCCGCGATGCCCGCCACCACGTCACCCGACGCCGTCCGCAGGCCGTCCGGGACCGCGGTCCCGGAGATGAGGTTGAGCCCGGCGATCCGCGCGGTGAACGCCGTTCGCGGGGCGGACAGGACTTCGCGGGTGGGGCCGTGTTCGACGATCCGGCCGCCGTTCAGCACCGCGACGTGGCCGGCGAGCGCCAGCGCGTCCAGCGGGTCGTGCGTGACGAGCACCGTGGTCGGCCCGGTCTTGAGCACCCGCCGCAGCAGGCCGCGGATCGCCGGCGCGGCGTCGACGTCCAGCGCGGCGAACGGCTCGTCGAGCAGCAGCAGGTCCGGCTCGGCGGCGAGCGCCCTGGCGATCGCGACGCGCTGGGCCTGGCCGCCGGACAGCTGCCCGGGCCGCCGGTCGGCGAGCTCGACGGCGTCCACTTCGGCCAGCCAGTAGTAGGCGCGTTCCCGCGCGGCGCGCCGGCCGGCGCCGGTCGAGCGCGGGGAGAACGCGACGTTGTCCGCCGCGGACAGGTGCGGGAAGAGCAGCGCGTCCTGGGACAGCAGGCCGATCCCCCGGCGGTGCGGCGGCACGCCGGCCAGCGCGCGCCCCGACACCGTGATCTCCGCCGACGTCGGCGTGATCAGCCCCGACAGGCAGCCCAGCACCGTCGACTTGCCGGAGCCGTTCGGGCCGAGCAGGGCCAGCACCGTGCCGGTGGGCACGTCGAGGTCGACGTCCAGCGAGAACGAGCCGCGGACGGCCTCGATCCGGGCGGTCAGGCTCACCGCAGGCCGCCTTCCCACGAGCGTGGCCGCGCGACGGCGATGACGACGACCGCCACGACGATGAGCAGCAGCGACAGCGCGACGGCGCTGTCGATGTCCACTTCGGCCTGCGTGTAGACCTCGAGCGGCAGCGTGCGGGTGACGTCTTCGAGGCTGCCGGCGAAAGTGATCGTCGCGCCGAACTCACCCAGCGCGCGAGCGAAGCTCAGGACGACGCCGGAGCCGAGCGCGGGCAGCAGCAGCGGCAGCGTGACCCGGCGGAACACCGTCCACGGGCGCGCGCCGAGCGTCGCGGCGACCTGCTCGTAGCGGTCGCCGGACCCGCGCAGCGCGCCTTCGAGGCTGACCACGAGGAACGGCATCGCGACGAACGTCTGCGCGATGACCACCGCGGTCGTGGTGAACGGCACCGACTCCCCGGTCAGCGTGGTGATCAGCATGCCGAGGAAGCCCTTGCGGCCGAGCAGGTAGAGCAGCGCGAGCCCGCCGACCACCGGCGGCAGCACCAGCGGCAGCAGCACGATCGAGCGCAGCAGCCGGACGCCGCGGAACCGGGCCCGCGCGAGCACGACGGCCAGCGGCACCCCGAGCACGACACAGGTCAAGGTGGACAGCGCGGCCGTGATCAGCGACAGCCGCAGCGCGTGCCACGACGACGGCGTGGCGACCAGCGACGGCAGCCGCGACAGGTCCGAGCGCACCAGCAGCCCGACCACCGGCAGCACCACCAGCGCCAGGGCCAGGGTCGCGGGGATCGCGAGCACCCAGGGGACACGCGAACGGCCGGCCGGGACGGATCCCGGCCGGCCGTTCGCGAGACGCTTACTGCGCAGGGCCGAACCCGACCTTGCTCAGCTGGGCCTTGCCCTGGTCACCGAGGACGAACTCGTCGAACTCCTTGGCCAGCGCGCTCTGCCCGCCCTTGACCGCGGCGATCGGGTAGTTGTTGATCGCGCCGCTCGCCTCGGCGAAGTCGACCTTGTCGACCTTGCCCGCGGCCGAGGTGGCGTCGGTGACGTAGACCAGGCCCGCGTCGGCGTCGCCGGACTGGACCTTGGCCAGCACCTGCTTGACGTCCTGCTCCTCGCTCTTCGGCTTGAGCGTGACGCCGGTCGCGGTCTCGACCTTCTTGGTGGCCGAACCGCACGGCACCTGCGGGGCGCAGGTCACCACGGTCAGGCCGGCCTTGTTCAGGTCGGCGAAGGACTTGATGCCCTTGGGGTTGCCCGGCGCGACCGCGATGGCCAGCTTGTTGGTGGCGAACACGGTCGGCTGGCCGTCGATCACGCCCGCCTGGACGGCCTTGTCCATGTTGGCCTGGTCGGCCGAGGCGAAGACGTCGGCCTTCGCGCCGTTGGTCAGCTGCTGGACCAGGCCGGACGAACCCGCGAAGCTGAACTTCACGGTGACGCCCGGGTGCGAGGCTTCGAACTCCTTGCCGAGCGCGGTGAACGACTCGGTCAGGGACGCGGCGGCGAACACGGTGATCGTGCCGCCGGCGTCGCCGGTGCCCTTCGGCGCGGGGGCGCTGGCCGACGACCCGCCGGACTGCGTGCTGGGCTGGTCCGAGCTGCTGCACGCGCCCGCGAACAAGGCGACGGCCGCGACGGCCCCGACGGCGAGAGCAAGCTTCTTCATCGACTTCCTTCCGGTGTTTCCACCACAACGGTGGTCGCCTTGACCACCGCGACCGCGAGCACCCCCGGGCGCAGGCCCAGCTCGCGGACGGCTTCCGTACTCATCAGGGACACCACGCGGTGTGCCCCGCACTGCATCTCCACCTGGGCCATCACCTTGTCGGCGACCACCTCGGTGACCAGCCCGACGAACCGGTTGCGGGCGGAGCGCCCGACCGCGGACGGGTCCTCGGGGCTGGTGGCCTGCGCCCGGGCGAACCCGGCCAGCTGGGCGCCGTCCACGACCTTGCGGCCGGCGGCGTCGTCGGTGGCGGTCAGCTGCCCCGCGCGCACCCACCGCCGGACGGTGTCGTCACTGACTCCGAGCAGGTGCGCGGCCTCGGACAACCGGAATTGCGGCATGGAGGGAAGATTATCTCCGCACTTGAGGAAAAGCTATGCGGGGCGCGAATTGTCCATGATCTCCGCGCGCAGCTGTTCGAGCATGACATTCTGATAACGCTCGATGACTTTTCGCTCGGCCGGTGAGAACTGCGCCAGGCTCTCGCGGAGCCACTCGAAGGCCGACTCGAAGAGCGGCGCGAAGCGCTCGCCGGCCCCGGGCACGACCTCGACGAGGACCTTGCGGCGGTCTTCGGGGTCGCGGACGCGGCGGACCAGCCCGATCTTCTCCAGCCGGTCGATGACGCCGGTCACGGCCCCGGTGGACAGCCCGGTCAGGTCGGCGATCCGCCCCGCGGTCAACGGTCCGCCCGATTGGACGACCAGGTCGAACGTCTTGTGGTCGGTGCCGGACAGGCCCATCCGCTCGGCGATCCTGGCGTGCCGGAGCACCGTGAGCGTGCTGCCGGCGCGACCCAATTCCGCGAAGCGGAAGAGCTCCTCTTCCGGGACCGGATAGCTCTTTTCCGCTGTGCCCGTCATCACTGTCCTTCGGTTCGCGCAGGTCGTTCGCCCACTGAACAGCTTACTGCCCAAAGTATCCGGACGATCACTGAGGTTTGCGCGACATGCGAGCTACTCTGTGCGTAATGACCGCAGTGGATCTCGGGTTTCCTCGTGTTCCCGGCACACGAGGTTCATCTCGCGCGCCCCGGCCCGAGAACCCCCGTCTCATCGACACGTTCGGCCGGATCGCCACCGATCTGAGGGTTTCCCTCACCGACCGGTGCAACCTGCGCTGCACCTACTGCATGCCCGCGGAGGGCCTCGACTGGATGCCGGGCGAGCAGGTGCTCTCCGACGACGAGCTGATCCGGCTGGTCCGGATCGCCGTCGAGCGGCTCGGCGTCACCGACATCCGGCTCACCGGCGGCGAGCCGCTGCTGCGGCCCGGCCTCGAGGACCTCGTCGCGCGGATCACGGCCCTGGAGCCGCGGCCCCGGCTGTCCATGACCACCAACGGGATCGGCCTCGCCAAGCGTGCGGCGGCCCTCGCGGCGGCGGGCCTGGCCCGGATCAACGTCTCGCTCGACACCGTCGACCCGAAGACGTTCCTCGAGATCACCCGCCGGGACCGGCTCTCGCACGTGCTGGCCGGCATGGCCGCCGCGCGCGACGCCGGGATGTCGCCGGTGAAGGTCAACGCCGTGCTGATGCGGGGCGTGAACGACGCCGAAGCCGTGCCGCTGCTGAAGTTCTGCCTGGCCGAGGGCTACCACCTGCGGTTCATCGAGCAGATGCCGCTGGACGCCCAGCACGGCTGGAACCGCGGCGAGATGATCACCGCGTCGGAGATCCTCGGCATGCTGGGCGAGGCGTTCACGCTGACGCCGTTCCCGGTGGCCCGGGGCGGCGCGCCGGCCGAGCGCTGGCTGGTCGACGGCGGGCCCGGCGACGTCGGCGTGATCGCGTCGGTGACCCGGCCGTTCTGCTCGGCGTGCGAGCGGACCCGGCTGACCGCCGACGGCGCGGTGCGCTCCTGCCTGTTCAGCAACGACGAGACGGACTTGCGGTCCCTCGTGCGCGCGGGCGCGCGCGATGAGGAGGTGGCGGACGCCTGGCGGGCCACGATGTGGGGCAAGCTGGCCGGCCACGAGATCAACGACGCCGGGTTCGCGCAGCCGATCCGGCCGATGAGCGCGATCGGCGGCTGAGATGACGACCCTGACCATCGTGGTGCGGTACTTCGCGGCGGCGCGCGCCGCCGCGGGCTCGGAAGAGGAGAAGGTGCAGCTGCCGTCCGGCGCGTCGGTCGCCGACGCGGTGGCCGAGCTGCGCCGCCTGCACCCCGAGAGTCTCCCGAAGATCCTGGACGCGGTCAGCTACCTCCTCGACGGCATCGCGGTCCGCGACCAAGCCCGTCCCCTGACCGACGGCGCCGAGCTGGACGTCCTCCCCCCTTTCGCCGGCGGCTGACCCCTCCTCCTGACAAGCGTGATGCCCCTCCAATCACGCTTGATGCCTCTTCAATCACGCTTGATGCCCCTCCGATCACGCGAGGGTGCCGTCCGGCGCGGTTCGCGAGTTCGTCCTCTCCTTACTCGACCTACCGCTCGGGTACGGCAGCCGACCGCTCGCCGACACCTCTTTCTCCCCCGGCGTGGCGCGTCACCGGATCCGGCTGTTCGCGGCAGGCTGAACGGCGGCTGTCCACAACGCCATCCGGTGACGTGTTTCGCCTGGTCCATCGCACTGCGTCGGCCCGCGGGGCCCGCCCCGGCCGGAAGAGCGCATCCGGCGGGACTTCAAACCCCACGAACAGGTGGGACTGCTGTGACGCAAGGGGCACCTGAGGCAGGATTGTCAAGTCTGGCGGACTGCAGGAGTGCGCCATAAGATGCGCGCTTCATTCGCTCGCCCGGCGTCGCGAATGGCCCATTCGCTGCGCAAAACACGTGATGCAAGCCTCACGATCCGTGTTTTATCTCGGCTTGGAAACGACCAGGTAACGGTGCGCTGACCTGCGAAGACACCCACATCGATGGGGGTTGCGTGCCGTTACTGTGACGTAGGTCACGCCTCGAATAATTTCCGATCACGGCGCTCGTTACGTACCGTCGCTTTTCGGTTGGCCCCGACCAACCAGCACGACCGGGAATCCGTAGCGCCTAGCTCTGTCCGACGGATACCCGGACCCATACCCCGAGCGAAAGCATTTCCGGACAGGGACGAGGGGACGACGAAGACGCGCCGTGCGTCGGACTCGTCTGCCGGCCCCCGAAGCCGGCGCCAGGACCCCGATCCTGACCCTCAGCACCGGCTCGTAGGCGCAGGGAAACCGAGAAGCATTCAAATGTCTTACCGAGGCAAGCACCGCAAGATGTCCGCTGCCACCCGCACCGTCGCTCGCGTCGCCATCGCGGGCATCGCGGTCGGCGCTCCCCTCGCTATCGCCGCGACCCCCGCGTCGGCGACGAACTGGGACGCCATCGCGCAGTGCGAGAGCGGCGGCAACTGGGGCACCAGCACCGGCAACGGCTACTACGGCGGTCTGCAGTTCTCGCAGAGCACGTGGAAGGCCTACGGCGGCACCGGCAGCGCGCAGAACGCTTCGCGTGAGCAGCAGATCGCCGTGGCCGAGCGCGTCCTGCAGGGTCAGGGCATCGGCGCGTGGCCGGTCTGTGGCAAGAAGGGCGGCGGCGGCTCGTCGGCCCCCAAGGCCACCCACAAGACCACCACCAAGCAGTCGACCCCGAAGAAGACCACGACCGCCCCGAAGAAGGCGGCGCCCGCGGCTCCGGCGGCGACCGGTGTGTCGTCCTCGAACCCGATCGGTGACTACACCGTCGTGGCGGGCGACACGCTGTCCAAGATCGCCAAGCAGTTCAACGTCCAGGGCGGCTACGCCAAGCTGCAGGACCTGAACGCGAAGTACATCCCGAACGCGGACATGATCCTCGTCGGCCAGAAGATCGCCACCAAGTGACGATCGCGCTCTGAGGCGCAGGTCCGGCCTCGAGCCGTGACAGCCGAGCCCTCCACCGCCGATCCCCCGGGCGGTGGAGGGCTCGCGCACATCCGGGCCTGAGTTCGCCCGTGCGAGCCCGTGACGCCTGAACGGCCTCCCGGGCCGCTTCGAGTCTTCAGGCGCGCACAGCGCCTCTCAGGCGCCGCGCCGGGTCACGGCGAGTTGACCCACTCGTCCGTGCCGTCGGTGAAGTGCTGGTGCTTCCAGACCGGCAGCCGCGCCTTGACCTCGTCCACGAGCTCCGCGCACGCCGAGAACGCCTGGCCGCGGTGTTCCGCCGCCACGGCGCACGCCAGCGCCACGTCCCCGATCGTCAGGTGCCCGACACGGTGGCTCACCGCCACCGCCCGCACCCCGATCCAGCGCGCCGAGAGGTCTGCGACGACGTCGGCGATCACCTCACCCGCGCTCGGGTGGCCTTCGTAGGTCAGGTCGCGCACACCCTTGCCGCCGTCGTGGTCGCGGACCACCCCGGCGAACGTCACCACCGCGCCCGCCGCGTCGTCCTCGACCAGCCGCGCGTGCTCCTCGACCGACAGCTCCTCCTCGGTGACCAGCGCCCGCACGACCCGCACCGAAGGCGCGGAAGCGGCGGGCCGCGGGTGGTCACCGCCGGCGAGCTGGTCGACCGCGTGGTCCAGGATGCCGTCGAGCACGCCGAGGCCGTCCTTCACGCCGCCGCTGGAGCCCGGCAGGTTCACGACCAGGGTCCGCCCGGCCACCCCCGCGACCCCGCGCGAGAGCACCGCGGTCGGCACCTTCGGCAGGCCGGCCGCGCGGATCGCGTCCGCGACGCCCGGCAGCTCGTGGTCCAGCACCCCGCGCGTGACGTCGGGGGTGCGGTCGGTCGGCGAGATGCCGGTGCCGCCGGTGGTGAGCACCACGGCGACGCCGTCGGCCAGCGCCGCCCGCAGCGCCACGCCGACCGGGTCGCCGTCCTCGACGACGACCGGCGCCGGCACGTCGTACCCGCGGCCGGCCAGCCAGGCGACGATCACCGGGCCGGTCTTGTCCTCGTAGACACCCTTCGCGGCGCGGTTGGACGCCACGATCACCCGCGCGTCGCGCTTCACGGCCGCTCCCAGGTCCCGGTCTTGCCGCCGTCCTTGCGGAGCAGGCGGACCTCGTCCAGTGTCGCCGCCGGGTCGACGGCCTTGATCATGTCGTGCAGCGTCAGCCCGGCGACGGCCACCGCGGTCAGCGCCTCCATCTCGACACCGGTGACGTCGGTGGTCTTGGCCGTCGCGCGGATCCGGACGTCGGTCTCGCCCAGCTCGAACTCCACCTTCACGCCGGAAAGCGCGATCTGGTGGCACAGCGGGATCAGCTCGGGCACGCGCTTGGCGCCCATGATCCCGGCGATCCGGGCGGTGGCCAGCGCGTCACCCTTGGGGAGGCCGTCGGATGCCAGCAGCCGCAGCACCTCCGCGGTGGTCCGCACGGTGCCGCCCGCGAGCGCGGTCCGCGCGGTGGCGGTCTTGCCGGAGACGTCGACCATCCGGGCCGCCCCGGTCTCGTCGACGTGGCTGAGTTCACTCACCAGCCGAGGCTACTTCCGCCGGCCCGCCGCCGGTCGCCGGGTGGAGCTGCGCCGGCGCCGCGAGCTGGGGGTCCCGGGCGCCGGCGCTCGCCGGTTGGTCTCGGCGACCCAGCCTAGGCCGCCCGGAACCCCGCTGTCTTCCGTCCGAAGGCGGACCCGGGGTCCGCCGAACTGTTTAGTCGCGCTCGGCGCGCACGGCCTTCCGGACCGCCTCGGCGACCGCCGGCGCCACCGCGCTGTCGAACACGCTGGGCACGATGAACGACGCGTTGAGCTTGCCGTTGTCGACGACGTCGGCGATCGCGTCCGCCGCCGCGAGCAGCATGGAGTCGTCGATGTTGTGCGCGTTCGCGTCGAGCAGGCCGCGGAAGACACCCGGGAAGGCCAGCACGTTGTTGATCTGGTTCGGGAAGTCGCTGCGGCCGGTCGCGACGACGGCCGCGTGCTGCTGCGCCTCGAGCGGGTCGATCTCCGGGTCCGGGTTCGCCAGCGCGAAGACGACCGCGTCGGACTTCATCGTCGCGACCTGGTCGGCGCCGAACAGGTTGGGCGCCGAGACGCCGATGAAGACGTCCGCGTCGACCAGCGCCTCGTGCAGGGTGCCGCTGACCTGCTCTTTGTTGGTGTGCGACGCGATCCAGGTGAGGTTGTCGTCGAGGTTGCCGCGCGCGGAGTGGACGATGCCGTCGATGTCCGCGGCGACGATGTCACCCGGGTTCTTGCGCAGCAGCAGCCGGATGATCGCCGAGCCGGCCGCGCCGACGCCGCTGACCACGATCTTGCAGTCCTCGATGTTCTTCTTGACCACGCGCAGGGCGTTGCGCAGCGCGGCGACGACCACGATCGCGGTGCCGTGCTGGTCGTCGTGGAACACCGGGATGTCGAGCTGCTCGCGCAGCCGCTTCTCGATCTCGAAGCAGCGCGGCGCGGCGATGTCCTCGAGGTTGATCCCGGCGTACACCGGGGCCAGCGCCTTCGCGATCAGGATGATCTCTTCGGTGTCCTGGGTGTCCAGGCAGACCGGCCACGCGTCGACGTCGGCGAACTTCTTGAACAGCGCCGCCTTGCCCTCCATCACCGGCAGCGCGGCGGCCGGGCCGATGTTGCCGAGGCCGAGCACCGCGGAGCCGTCGGTGAGCACCGCGACGGTGTTGCGCTTGATGGTCAGCCGGCGCGCGTCCTCGGGGTTGTTCGCGATCGCCTGGCAGACGCGGGCGACACCCGGGGTGTAGGCGCGGGAGAGGTCGTCACGGTTGCGGAGCGCGACCTTGGGCGTGACCTCGATCTTGCCGCCGAGGTGGATCAGGAACGTCCGGTCGGAGACCTTGCGGACCTTGACGCCGGGCAGCGAGTCGAGCGCCGAAGTGATGTCGTTCGCGTGGTTCTCCGACAGCGCGTTGGCGCTGATGTCGACCACGATCGCGTCGGAGTGGGACTCGACGACGTCGAACGCGGTCAGGACGCCGCCGACCCGCCCGACGGCGGTGGTGAGGTCACCGGCCGCGCTGGACGAAGCCGGGGCCTCGACCCGGACGGTGATCGAATATCCGGGACCGGGAACCGGCATGGCACTTACCCCCGCATGGGAAAAGTCGGTTGGGACGGGAGCGAACCTACTCCCGTGACCGCCCTCACGAGGCCCCGATACCGGTACTGACCAGTAACTATGCCGTCATCGATTGATCTCGGTCTCCGGGTGCACGTACGGCACGGTGTCGAGCGGGAAGGTGATGTCGCCGAACGGCGACAGCGAGCCCTGGCGGTCGGCCGCGAGCTCGGTCACGGGGTGTTCGCCCGCCTCGCCCGGCCAGGTCGGGTCGACACCCTTGTTCTTCTTCTCGCCCTTGGCCACAACGTCCTCCACAGCCGGTGTTCGCTCTCTCGGGAGACAGTGTGCCCGAGCCCGAGCGGCTTCGCGTAACCGCCCGGTACCCTGGCCTTCTATGCCCGCGACCTCCTTGGCGGACTGGCTGCGCACCGAGTCCGACGGCGCACTCGAAGAGCTGCTCCGCACGCGGCGCGACCTGTCCACGCCCCCGCCGTCCGACAGCACGGTGCTGGCCACCCGGGCCGGCACGCCGGGCTCGGTGGCGCGCGCCTGCGAAGACCTCGACACCTTCACCGTGGCCGTGCTCGAGGCGTGCCTGCTGGCCGGCGCGGACCGTGATCCGGTGCCGGCCGAAGACGTCGCCGAGCTGGTCGGCGCGGACATCACCGCGCCGCTGGCCCGGCTGCGCGCGCGGGTGCTGGCCTGGGGCCCGGACGACGCGCTGCGCATGGCGCCCTCGGTCCGGGAGGCGCTCGGGCCGTTCCCCGCCGGGCTCGGCGCGCCCTCGCCGGCACTCGCGGACGTGGACCTCGAAGCGCGGCTGGCCGAGCTGCCCGACGACGAACGCGGGGTGCTGACCGCTCTCGCCGCCGGGCCGCCGATCGGCCGGACGCGCGACGCCGGGCACGACGCGTCGCTCGAGAAGGCTAAGACGCCGGTGCAGAAGCTGCTGGCCCGCGGGCTGCTGCTGCGGCGAGACGACCAGACCGTCGAGCTGCCGCGCGAGGTCGGCGTCGCCGTGCGCGGCGGTGTCTTCGGACCCGGCACGCTCACCGAGCCCGCGCTGCCGGTGCACCCGCACCAGACGTCCACTTTGGACGCGGCGGCGGCCGGCGAGGCGATGGAGTTCCTGCGCCGCACCGAATCCCTGCTGCGCGCGTGGTCGGCGGCGCCGCCGCCGGTGCTCAAGTCGGGCGGCCTCGGCGTGCGCGAGCTGAAGAAGCTGGCCAAGGACCTCGAGGTCGACGACACGCAGGCGACGCTGTTCGCCGAGCTGGTCGTCGGCGCCGGGCTCGTCGCGGACAGCGAGTCGACCGCGCCCGAGTGGGTGCCGACGACGCTGACCGACTCGTGGCTCGCGTCGCCGACCGCGCAGCGCTGGATGACGCTCGCGCAGGCGTGGCTGGAGCTGCCGCGGCTGCCGGGGATGGCCGGTGGGCGCGACACGAAGGACAAGCCGATCGCGCCGCTCTCGGAGGAGCTGCGCCGCCCGCTCGCGCCGGTCGCGCGGCGGCGGGTGCTGGCCGCGCTGGCCGACCTGCCCGACGGCGCCGGCGTGAAGAGCGTCGACGAGCTCGTCGCGGTGCTGGCCTGGCGCGCCCCGCGGCGCGGCGGGCGGCTGCGGGA
This sequence comes from Amycolatopsis sp. NPDC104587, assembly GCF_055583645.1. NCBI lineage: Bacteria > Bacillati > Actinomycetota > Actinomycetes > Pseudonocardiales > Pseudonocardiaceae > Amycolatopsis > Amycolatopsis sp. NPDC104587. The sequence continues at coordinate 425,781 of NZ_JBVJNO010000001.1, read as the reverse complement.
CGAGACCGTCCGCTGGACGATGGCCGAGGCGTCCGCGCTGGGGATCGTCGGGCTCGGCGGCGTCACGACGGCGACGCGGGCGCTGCTGGCCGACGACCGGCCGGGCGCGGTCGAGGCGATCCTGGACGCGCTGCCCGCGCCGGTGGACCACGTGCTGCTGCAGGCCGACCTGACGGTGGTCGCCCCGGGCCCGCTCGATCCGGAGCTGGCGGCGGAGATGGACGCGGTCGCCGACGTCGAGTCGGCCGGGCACGCGACGGTCTACCGGATCACCGAGACGTCGGTCCGGCGCGCGCTGGACACCGGCCGGACGGCGGACGAGCTGCACGCGCTGTTCAAGGCCAAGTCGGCGACACCGGTGCCGCAGTCGCTGAGCTACCTGATCGACGACGTCGCGCGGCGGCACGGCCGGCTGCGCGGCGGGGTGGCGGCGTCGTTCCTGCGGTGTGACGACGAGGCGCTGCTGGCCGAGGTGCTGGCCCACCCGGTGACGGCGGAGCACGACCTGCGGCTGATCGCGCCGACGGTCGTGATCAGCCCGGACCCCCTGCACGAAGTGCTGGCGGGCCTGCGCGCGGCCGGTTTCGCCCCGGCGGCGGAGGGCCCGGACGGCCGCGTGGTCGACATCCGCCCGGGCGGCCGCCGCCTGCCGGCGAAGGCCCGCGCGGCGCGGCGGAACCCGGGTGAGCAGGCGATCCTGACGTCGGACCAGGCGGCGCGGATCGTGTCGAACCTACGGGCCGGCGACGCGGCCTCGGCACGCCGTCGCGGCTCGGCGGTCCGGGCCCCGGTCGGCGGCGGCGCGGACACGTCGGCGACGCTGGAGCTGCTGTCCCGCGCGACGCTGGAGCGGCGCGAGGTGTGGATCGGTTTTGTCGACTCCCGCGGCACGGCCAGCCAGCGCGTGGTCCGCCCCATCCGCGTCGGCGGCGGGATTCTCGAAGGGGACAACAACGAGCGGTACTCCCTGCACCGCATCACCTCGGCCGCGCTCGTCGAGGACTGACGGCTAAAGCGCGCGCAGGCCCGCCAGGACGCGTTCCATGAACTCGCGGGACGAGCGGTCCCCGAGGATCAGCTCCGTCTGGTGGATCAGCACCAGGCCGATGTCGGCCATGTCGCCGACCAGCACCTTCACCACGCCCAGCGGCAGGTGCAGGTGGGCCGCGATCTCGGCCACCGAACGGGTGTCCAGGCACAGGTCGCAGATGCGGCGGTGCTCGACCGAACGGACTCCGCGGTAGCGGCGGCCGTCGTCCGACGTCGAGACCAGTGCCTCGAGCGCCAGGTTGTGGTCGGACCGCGTGCGGCCGCCCGTGCGCGTGTACGGGCGCACTCGCGAACCCACCGACGCGACCGGGACCGGGCTCGACACGCTGCGGGCCGCGTCGTCCCAGGGCTCCGGCTGGGGGACCCAGCGGGTCTCCGGGTCCGGCGGGGGTGTCCAGCCGGTCCGGGGGGCGATCGGCGGGGCCCACGCGGGCGGGGGCGCCGCCTGCGACCTCGACACCGGAGGCCGGGGCGCGGGGTGCCGGGGCGCCGGGGGCCGCTGCGCGGGCGGGCGCTGGGCCGGCGGACGCGGGGGTGCGGGCGGACGCGCGCCGCGGGGCGGGGTCCACGCCGGCTCCAGGGCCGGGGGCTCCGGCGCGTACGTGTCGCCGTCCTGCCACTCCGGCTCGCCCGGGTCGTACCCGTCGTCCGGCGCGTCCCAGTCACGCTCCGCCGCCGCGGCGCGGCGGGGGTCCCACTCACGCTCGACCGGGGCGGCGCGCCACTCGCGCTCGGCGGGAGCGTCACGCCATTCTTCCTCGGCGGACGCGGCGGCCGGGTACTCGTCTTCGGCACCCCACTCGCGGGTGTCCTCGTCGGTGTACCCCTGCGGATCCGCCTTCGGCCGGGCCGGCTTGCGCTTGGGCATGATCGTCGACAACGTCGACATGTCGAACTTGCTCGGCGAGTCGAACCCCTCGCGCTCGGTGCCGCGGTGCAGTGCGTCCCAGCCGCTGGAGTCCGGGTCGTCGAATCCCGAAATCCTCATCTCGACCTACCCACGCACGCCGCCCTGCAGCTGCGCGCGCAGCTCGGGGGTGATCTGCTGGCCGACCCGCTCGACGAGCAGGGTCATCTCGTAGGCGACGGTGCCGATGTCGCACGTCGGCGCGGCCAGCACCGCCAGCGACGAACCGTCCGAAACGGACATCAGGAACAAGTAGCCGCGCTCCATCTCCACCACGGTTTGGTTGACACCGCCCGCTTCGAAGCAGCGTGCGGCTCCGTACGTCAGGCTGATCAGCCCGGACGCCACCGCGGACAGCTGCTCGGCGCGCTCCTGGGGCAGTCCCTCCGACGGCGCCAGCAGCAGCCCGTCCGCGGACACCAGCACGGCGTGCGCGGCACCGGGTACCCGGCGCACGAAGTCCGTGATGAGCCAGCCGAATGTGCCCTGGCCGGATGCCGTCACTACTGCCCCTCCTTGCTCGTGCGGCCCCACGCGCCGCACACCGGAGTGGCCGGTCGACGACGCCACGATAAAGCGTATTCGCACCGCCGGTGGTGTCGAGTCCACCACCGGCAGGCCGCTGCGCACCCTACGTGTGCGCGCGAGCGCGCACCGCACCGACCTGCGCCGGTCCACGCGTTCGTGCGTCACCCGGTGAGGTGTGCCGGGCCCGGCCGCCGATCGGCGGCCGCGCAGGTCAGCGTCGGTCCGGCCGGGTCCGCCGAGCGACCCCGCGCCGGGCGCTGCCGTCCCTGACGGACGGGTCGCCGTCACGGACGGCCGACACGCTCCCCGAAGTGGGTGAAGCGCGCGGAGTTCACTCCAACGGCCGCATCCGGTTCGGGGCGTCATCCGGTTATCCCGCGCGCAACGCCGAATCGTGCGCGATCGCGTGCTGGACGACCGAGATCAGCACCTGCTTGGCGGAGTCGCGCTCGCGCGCGTCACACGCCATGATCGGGACCGACGGCGCGATGGTGAGCGCGTGCCGGACGTCCTCGATCTGGTGGTGCAGCAACCGGTCGAAGCAGTTGATGGCCACGACGTAGGGCAGCTTCCGGTTCTCGAAGAAGTCGATCGAGGGGAACGCGTCGGCGAGCCGCCGCGTGTCCACCAGCACGACCGCCCCGATGGCGCCGACCGCGAGGTCGTCCCACATGAACCAGAACCGGTGCTGACCGGGGGTGCCGAACACGTACAGCACCAGGTCCGAGTCCAGCGAGATGCGCCCGAAGTCCATCGCCACGGTAGTGGTGGTCTTGTTGGGCGTGGCCGAGGTGTCGTCGTGTCCGACGCTCGCCTCGGTCATCATGGCCTCGGTGGTCAGCGGGTCGATCTCGGAGATCGCCCCGACCAGTGTTGTCTTCCCCGAACCGAACCCGCCGGCGACCACGATCTTGGCCGACGAGGTCGGACCCGTCACCTGCGGCGCGTTCGCGTCGGAGTCAAATTCTCCGAAGCCCACTGAGCACCCTTTCCATGAACTCGATACTCGGGCGGTCACCCACGGTCTGGTTGCTGGAGTGCACCAGCACCAGGCCGAGGCCCGCCACGTCACCAATCAACACCCGCACCACACCGAGCGGCAGGCGCAGCAGCGCCGCCACTTCGGCCACCGACCGGGTGTCGAGGCACAGGTCGCAGATCGACCGGTGCTCGGGCACCCGGACCCGGTCGAGCATCCGGCCCTGTTCGCTCGTCGAAATCAGCGCCTCGATCGCGAGATCGAGGGTCGCCTTCGTCCGGCCCCGGGTCCGGAAGTACGGCCGGACCAGGCCGGACGTCTCCATCTCGGTCGGCGCGGGCTCGTCGACGTACTCCTGGTGGGCCTGCCGCGGCAGCGCCGCGGCCAGCTCACCGGAGTCCGGTCCCGACGAGAAGTCCCGCTCGGTGCTGTACGCGGCGAAGTCGTGCGCGTCGTACAGCGGCCCGCTCGACCCGCCGAACAGCTCCGCACCGGGACCGCCCAGGAGGCGGTCGCGGTACTCGCCGTTGTTGCCGGCCTGGATGGGCCGGATCGGTTCCTGCCCGGCGTTGCTGTCGGTCAGCCAGTTCGGTGGTTCCCGCACGGGGTCGCTGTCGGAGGCCTGGACGCGCCGTTGCCGCCATTCGCGGTCGACGCGTTCCCGGAACGACTGCCAGTCCTCCCGGCCTTCGTCCGGTTGCTCGGACCACCCGCCGGAGAAGTCGTCACCGAGCCGGCCATCACCCCTCAAGCGCCCGTCGTCCACGGCTCTCTCCTCGGTTCCCAGGTCCTCAGCGGCGGATCGCCGAGCCCTGCAGCTGCGCCCGCATCTCCGGGGTCAGCTGCTGGCCGACCCGCTCCACCAGCAGGGTCATCTCGTAGACGACCAGGCCGATGTCACTTTCCGGCGATCCGAGGACCGCCAGGCACGAACCGTCGGATACCGACATGAGGAAGAGAAAGCCGTTGGCCATCTCGACCACGGTCTGCGCCACCGTGCCGCCTTCGAACACCTTGGCCGCGCCGCGCGCGAGGCTGGTGAGCCCCGACGCCACCGCGGCCAGCTGGTCCGCCCGGTCCTTCGGAAGGCCACGCGAGGCCGCCAGGAGCAGGCCGTCGGCCGACACCACGACCGCGTGGGCCGCGCCGGGCACCCGGTGCACAAAATCCGTGATCAGCCATGCGAAGCTGCCGGCATTGCTCGCCTTGGCATGCGCCTGGCCGTTCGGCTGCGCGGAGCCACCCGGCTGCATTGCACCCGCCCGTGTCACTTTCACTCCTCACTGCTGTCTGTGGTGTTGCCACGCCCCGGAACCCCGCTGCCTTCCAGCCTCTCTTCGGCCGGGAGCTCCTTCAACGCATGTCGTCCCGAGGTGTACCCCCGCTGGAAGCTTGCCATCCGGTTCCGCGCCGCGGACGCCGAGCGGGTGATCGCACCCGTTCCGGGCATGCCCGCGGTGTTGTCCGCGAAGTTGTTCTGCGCCGGCTCGCCGGCCGAGGGACTGCTGATCGACCCCGGGACCAGGTACTGGTTCGGCACGCGCTTGGGCAGCCCGGCCGGGGTGATCTCCTCGTTCTTGGCTTCCAGCAGCGACTGCGCCGCGTTCCAGCCGTCGTCGGAGGCACTGTGCCAGCCGTCGTCGGGCGGGAGCAGCGGGTGCCGGGTCGCCGCGGTCGGCTGCAGCTCGTCCACCTGTTCGACGCGGTCCGGGACGTGCTCCGGGACCCGCTTCGGAAGACGCTCGCCGGCGGGTTCCGCGGCGGGCTCGTCGTAACCGGTGAGCGGCGGCAGGTTGGGGTCCTCCCGCTCGCTCTGCGGCGGCACCGGGTCGGCAGCCGCGTCGTCGCCCTCACTGAACCAGCGTGACAGCACCGACTGGTAGATGGGCAGCCGCCGGGTGGGTACATCGTCCTCGAGGGCCGACGGTCCGGCGTCCTCCACCCGTGGTGGCGGCGGTGGCGGCTCCTCCGGCGGGACGTACTTCGGCTCCCGCTTCGGCAGCACCAGCGGCGCGAACTGCGTGTCGCTGGCGTGCGAGGCGCCGTCGCCGTTCGAAGACGGCGTCAGCGGCGCCAGGTCCTCGGCGGTCGGCCAGGCCGGGGTGTCCTGCTTCGGCAGGTCCGGCGACAGGAACGGGCCCGCCGCGCGGCCACCGCTGACCAGGTCGTCCAGGCTGATCGGCTGGTCGAGCGGGACCAGCCCGCCTTGGTTCGCCACCGGCTCGTGCACCGGCGGGGCCGGTGGGGGCGGCGGCGCGGACGGCGGCACCGGGGTGTGCGACCGCGTCTGCTCGAAGTCGGACGGCGCCGAGGGCAGCGGGATGCTGGGCAGCGACATCGACGTCTCGGACCGGTTCGCCGGCGGCGGGGTCTGCCGCTGCATGCCCGGGCGGAGGTGGGTGAGCAGCTCCGCCGGGACGACGACGCGGGCGATGACGCCGCCTTCGATGTCCTCGTTCTCGCGCAGCCGGACCTCGATGCCGTGCCGCTTGGCCAGGCGCGAGACCACGTACAGACCCATCCGCCGGGTCACCGACACGTCCAGGTCCGGCGGCTCGGCGAGCCGGCCGTTGACCTCGGCCAGCCGCTCTTCGCTCATGCCGACACCGTGGTCGGTGACCTGGATGGCGAGCGCCTTCCGGCGGGTCACGACGGCCCGCACGATGACCTTCGTCTCCGGCTCGGAGAAGTAGGTCGCGTTGTCGAGCAGCTCCGCGAGGACGTGCACGAGGTCGTGGATCGCGAGGCCCTGGACCGCGACGTCGGGCACGATGCCGACCTCGATCCGGGCGTACTGCTCGATCTCGGACACCGCGGCGCCGATGACGTCGGCGGCGGGCACCGGCTTGGGCACGGACTTCGCCAGGCCGGCGCCGGAAAGCACCAGCAGGGACTCACCGTTGCGCCGCAGCCGGGTGGCCAGGTGGTCGAGCTCGAACAGGCTGGCCAAGTGGTCCGGGTCCTGCTCGTCGGCCTCGAGGCGGTCGATGACGCCGAGCTGGCGTTCCACCAGCCGCTGCGACCGCCGCGAGAGGTTCACGAAGATGCCGTTGACGTTTTCCCGCAGGAGCGCCTGCTCGGCGGCCATCTTGACGGCCTGTTCGTGGACGATGTCGAACGACCGCGCGACCTCGCCGATCTCGTCGCGGGAGGTGACGGGCACCGGCGTGACGGCCTTCTTCGAGGCGCCGACCGGGTCCGGGTCGTCGAGGATCGCCTGCACGGTTTCGGGCAGCCGGGTGTAAGCCACGTCCAGCGCGCTCTTCCGCAGCACCCGCAGCGGGCGCAGCATCAGGCGGGCGACGATGAGCATCAGCGCGACCGCGAGCGCCAGCGCCGCGAGCACCACGGCGCCCCCGACCCAGGCCGAGTTGACCGCCGCCGTGGCGAGGTCGTCGGCGCGGGACTTGAGCTGGGCCAGCAGGTTCGACTCGACGGCGTGCAGCTTGTCGGCCGACACCGTGCTGTCCTTGCTGAGGGCGGTGGTGTCGACGCTCGGCGCCTCCCCCAGCTGGGCGAAGGCGAACGCCGCGGTCTGGATCCGGCGGCGGTCGTCGACCTCCGGGCCGGAGTAGGTGTCGTTGTAGAGCTGCCGCTGGTCGTCGTCGGCGTTCGCGAGGAAGGCCTGCACCGAGGCGTCCGCACTGGAGGCCGACGCGCGCGTCTGGTCCAGGAGGTCACCCGGGAAGCTCCCGCGGTACGCGGCGATCTGCAGTTCGGCGTCGGATCGGGTGGTGAACTCCTTGGCCTCGCTGACCGCCTGCGTGCTGGTGCCGAGCCGGAGGACGTCGCGGTCGGTGACCGCGGTGGTCACCTCGCGGCCGAGCTCGATCAGGGCGTCCAGGATGCCGGAGTACGCGGTCATGACCGTGATGTCCGGCAGGCCGTTCTGGGTGTTGTACGCCGCGCGCAGCGGGCGCAGCGCGTCGAGGCGCTGGATGCCGCGGGCGTAGCGGTCCTTGGTGGCCTGGTCGTCGTAGTTGAGGGCGGCCGCGCCGCTGCGCAGGTCGCCTATCTCGCGGTCGACCTTGCCGATCTGCGCGTCCAGCCCGGTCTGCAGCAGCGCATTGCCGGACGAGAGCCGGGCCACGGCCAGCGAGCGCTCGTTCTGCAGCTCGTGCACCACCGTGGTGACCTTGACGGCGAACGCGACCTGGTCGGCGGTGCGCTGGAACTCCGCGGCCTGCCGGGCGTCGTCGACCACCTGCAGCGCACCCAGCGCCAGAGCGGTCAGGGTGGGAATGATCAGGACCGCCGCCAGCTTGGACCGCAGCCGCCAGTCACGCATGCCCGAGAAGAACCCGGCCTTCCGGCCCGGATCCGTTCCGGGCCGCTGCGCAGGGGCCCCTCCCACCCCCGCGGTGTCTTCGTTCGGCACCGCCGCACCACCATCGTCGTTCGTGCTCGGATATCCCTGTTCGGTCCAGCGCCCGCCGGGACGCGCGCCGTTCTGCTCAGCCACTCGTCTGCACACTCCCCGCATGCCGGCGCACCGGCCGTCCGGGTGGAGCCGAGCGCAAGACGCTACCCGCACGGGTGAAAAGATCGTCTTGGGCGGGCGTTCCTGAACCCCGTCCAGGTGGACGGAATCGGTTCAGCTCGAGCATCACGGTCGGGTCCCTGCGCTGGTCTCGCATCGGTCTCTGGTTCGGCCTAACCCACCGGCACGGCGGCAGTGCCCGGCCAGGAAGTCGTCGTCGCGGGGCAGAATCTCTCAGGAAAAGCACAGCGTGTGCTGGTAGACCGACAGAAGTCGTCTTGATCGGCCATCCAGGCACTCTCTCTCACCACATCGGAGGTTGATACCTCCCCGCAGGTGCAGAGGGTAGCGAACGCCAGGGGAAGATGTAACCCTCCCGACAACACGGGCTGGATGTTGCACAGCGTTCGCTCATGTCGCACGCCGCCGATCATCCGCTTATTCGAATCTGGGCCTTACGCTGGGTAAACGGCTACGGCGAGTGGAGCAGCGGGTCTAGACCAGAGGCCTAAAGAGTGACGCGTACCACGCTCCTGGGTATTGATCCCACCCGTTGTGAGCAGGCTGTCACGTTCTCTACAGTGGCCCGCGTGACTCCGGGCAATGAGTCACCCACATCCATTGGATTCGGTCCACCAACTTTTCACCAAGGAGCAGGCCTTGCTTGGAAACGCCATGAGCAGTGGCCGGGTTCGCACTCGCCGCGCCGCGCTCGGGCTCGCCCTCACCGTCGCAGCCGCCACAGCCCTCACCGGCTGCAGCGCGCTCGGCTCGGACGACTCGAACGCCTCGTCGAACGGAGGCGGCCCGGAGAAGTCGAAGATCAAGGTCTCGATCATCCCCACCACCGACCTCGCGCCGTTCTGGCTGGCCCAGGACGGCGGCTACTTCAAGGCCGAAGGCCTCGACGTCGAATCGGTGACCGCCGCCAGCGGCCAGGTGTCGATGACGAAGGCGATCTCGGGTGAGGTCGACATCACGCAGTCGACCTACGGTCCGTTCTTCACGGCGAAGAGCACCGGCGCGGCGGACATCCAGCTCGTGGCCGACGGCACGTCGATGAGCTCGAAGAGCAACGCGATCCTCACCGTCCCGAACTCGTCGGTCAAGACGGTCAACGACCTCGCCGGCAAGCGCATCGCCATCACCGCCAAGAACACGGCGACCGATCTGCTCACGCGGTCGGTGATGAAGGACCACGGCGTGGACTACAGCAAGGTCAACTGGGTCCTCATCCCGCTGCCGAACATGGCGGCCGCCCTGCAGCAGGGCCAGGTGGATGCCGCCTACCTGCCCGAGCCCTTCATCACCCAGGCCGCCAAGACCGTCGGCGCCATCCCCGTCATCGACATCAACAGTGGCGCCAGCGAGAGCTTCCCCCTCACCGGGTACGGCGCCACGAAGAAGTGGGTGCAGTCGAACCCGAAGACGCTCGCCGCGTTCCAGCGCGCGATGCAGAAGGCCACCCGCGACGTGATCAACGACCGTTCGAAGGTCGAGCCGCTGCTGGTGAAGTACGCGAAGATCGACGAGGACACGGCGAAGCTGCTGACCCTGCCCGGCTGGCAGTCGCTCCTCGACGCCCGGCGCATGCAGCGTGTTCCCGACCTGATGCTGCAGCTGGGCGCCATCACGACGCCCGTGGACGCTGCGTCGATGATCGCCCCGCAGGCGAGCACCAGCTGACGTCGTGGGGAAACTGCTCCGCAACCTGGCCGGTCTGGTCGGCTTCCTCCTGCTCTGGGAGGTCGTCGTCCAGGTCGGCCTGGTCAGCAAAACGTTCGTGCCGCCCCCCAGCGTCGTCCTCGTCACCGTCGGCGAGCTGCTGGGTGATCCTTCCTTCCTGCGCGACGTCGTCGCGACGATGCTGGCCTGGCTCATCGCCGTCCTGATCGCCGCGGCCATCGGGGTGCCCGCCGGGTTGCTGCTCGGCAGCATCCCGGTGCTGCGCACCGCCACCGCCGTGATCGTCGAGTTCCTCCGGCCGATCCCGGTCGCCGCGCTCATCCCGCTGGTGCTGCTCGTCATCGGCTCCGGCCCCGAAGCGAAGATCACGCTCGCCGTGTACGCCTCCCTGTGGCCCATCATGTTCAACACCGTTTACGGCATGGGCGAGATCGACCCGGTGCTGATGGAGACGGCCCGGGCCTGCGGGACCAGCCGGTTCCGCACCCTGTTCTCGGTCGCGCTGCCGAACACCGCGCCGTTCGTCTTCACCGGGCTCCGGCTCTCGGCCGCCATCGCGTTGATCGCCGTGGTCAGCACCGAGTTCCTCGCCGGTTCCGAGGTCGGCCTCGGCAACTTCATCCTGGTCGCCAGCACCGGTTCGACGCGGTTCGACCTCGTCCTGGCCGGTACGGTGGTCGCGGGCCTGCTGGGGTTCGCGATCAACGAAGGGCTCGAACAGCTCGGCAAGCGGCTGTTCCGGTGGAGCACAGTGGATCGGGAGGCGATCGCGTGAGCACGGCGACTCTTTCCGGCCGGGTGGGGCGCCGGGCCGCCCGGGGAGCCACGGCCGTGCTTCGCAACTGGCTGCTGTTCGCGATCCTCGTCGTGCTTTGGGAGTTCGCCGCCCGGGCCGGCGGCAGCAAGTTCTTCCCACCGCCCACGGAGATCGCGGTCGCGGCGGGAAAGCTGTGGTTCACCGGCCCCGCGTCGCACCTCTTCCTCACCGATGCCGTTTTCGAAAACGTGTTCCCCAGCCTCGGCCGGACGCTCGGTGGCTGGGCGCTGGCCGCGGTCGCCGGCATCGCGCTCGGGGTGCTGGTCGGACGGTCCGAGAAGGGAATGGACTACCTCGGCCCGCTGTTCGCGTTCTTCCGTTCGATCCCGCCACCCACGCTGATCCCGGTGTTCGTGGTGTTGTTCGGGCTGAGCTCGGGTATGCAGACCGGCTCGATCATCTTCGGTGCGATCTGGCCGGTGCTGCTCAACACGGTGGACGGCGTGCGCTCGGTCGACCAGGTCAAGGTGGAGACGTCTCGATCGTTCCGCACACCGAAGCGCTACTGGATCGCGTTGGTGGTGCTGCCCGCGGCGGCGCCGAAGATCTTCGCCGGGCTGCGGGTGAGCTTGTCGATCTCCTTGCTGCTCATGGTCGTCTCCGAGCTGGTCGGTGCGTACAACGGCATCGGCCGCTCGCTGATCAACGCCCAGCAGGACTTCGACTTCCCGACCATGTGGTCGTGGCTGGTGCTGCTGGGCATCCTCGGCTACGTCTTCAACACGATCTTCCTGGCCGCGGAGCGGCGGGTGCTGGCTTGGCAGCCGACCCGCCTCGGCCGCGACTGACGCTGGAAAGGCCTCTCCCATGTCAACCATGCTCGAAGTGTCCGGCCTCAGTCACCGTTACGGCACGGGCGCGAAGGCGCACACCGCGGTGAACGACCTGTCGTTCACCGTCGAGGCCGGGCAGCTGGCCAGCATCGTCGGCCCGTCCGGCTGCGGGAAGTCGACGATGCTGCGCTGCATCGCCGGGCTGACCCCGCCGACCGAGGGCACGGTGAGCCTCCACGGTGACCGCGTTTCGGGGGTACCGGACGACCTCGCCGTCGTGTTCCAGGACTACAGCCGTTCGCTGTTCCCGTGGCTATCGGTGCAGAAGAACGTCGAATTCCCGTTGCGCTGGCGGAAGCTCTCGAAGGCAGAGCGCCGCAAGCGGGCGGCCGAAGCACTGGAGCAGGTCGGGCTGTCGGGCGTCGGCGGCAAGTTCCCGTGGCAGCTGTCGGGTGGTATGCAGCAGCGGGTCTCGATCGCCCGCGCGCTGGCGAGCCGGCCGGCGCTGCTGCTGATGGACGAGCCGTTCGCGTCGGTCGACGCCCAGACGCGCTTCGAGCTGGAGGACCTGACCCGGCGGGTGCAGCGCGAGCAGGGCAGCACGATCCTGGTCGTCACCCACGACATCGACGAAAGCGTGTACCTGTCCGATCGGGTGCTGGTGCTGTCGAAGTCACCGGCGTCGATCGTGGCAGACCTGCCGGTCGGCCTGCCGGCCACGCGCGACCAGATCACGACGCGTGAGTCGGCGGAGTTCGTGGCGCTGCGCGGCGAGGTGGCCCGGCTGCTGCACGGCGGAAGGACCGCGGAGGCCGCCACCGCCGCTTCCGATGCCGCGGAGTGGGAGCTGGCGGAGCAGAACTCCGACGTCACGGAGCGCAGCAAGACCGGCAGCTGAGGAGTTCCGGAGGCGGCGAAGCCGGGTCGGATCCGATCGGATCCGACTCGGCTTCGCGCTTTCAGTACAACGTCCGGTCGGAAGCGACCACCTTGACGTGCACCAGCGTCGGACGCGGGTCGGCGAGCGCCGCCCGCAGGCCCGGGACCAGACCGGCCGGCTCGCTGATCGTCACGCCCCGGCACCCCATGCTCGACGCCAGCGCCGCGAAGTCGATGCCGCCCAGCTCGGTCCCGGGGAGCTTCGCGCCGCCGATCGCGTCGCCGAGGATGCGGACCGCGGCGTACTCGGTGTTGTCCAGGATCACGAAGGTCACCGGGACTTCCTGACGTGCGGCCGTCCACAGCGCCTGGATGCCGTACATGCTGGAGCCGTCACCGATCACCCCCACCACGCGGCGGTCCGGGCGGCCGAGCGCCACGCCGACCGCGGCCGGAAGGCCGTAGCCGAGTGCCCCGCTGGCGTTGGTCAGGAAACCCGAATCCGTGGCGGTGATCGGCAGGAAGTCGTGCAGGGCGCCGCGGTGACTGGGCGTCTCCTCGACGACGATCGCGTTGTCCGGCAACAGGTCTGCGAGCGCCGAGTAGGCGAACTCGGCAGTGAGCTTGTCGGCGCCGGGCTTCGCGGGACGTGCCAGCGGGGCGGGTGCCGGGCGGCCACTGCGCTCGACGGCGTTCAGCAGGGCCCGCACGCCGAGCTTCGGCGTCGCGCGGATGCCGGTGCCTTCGAAGGCGCGCGCGAGGATCTGCTCGTCGTCGCTGACGATGAACAGCGGCGGCAGCGGAGCTTCCCCGCGGCCGCGCTCGACGTGGTAGGTGAAGGCGGGCGCGCCCAGCACGATCACGAGGTCGTGCGCCGCGAGCTTGTCCGAGACGGCGCCGCGTTCGGGGTCGAGGAACCCTTGGAACAGCGGGTGGTCCTCCGGGAACGAGCACCGGAACGACATCGGCGCGACCCACACACCGGCGTTGAGCCGTTCGGCGAGCGCGACGGTTTCCACGACGGCCGAGTCCTGGTCGACGGCGCCCCCGACGACGATCGCCGGCCGCTCGGCGGCTTCCAGCGCGGCGGCGAGCTCGGTGACGGCCTCGGGGTCCGGCGCGAAGCCCCGGATGCGCGGCCGGGAGATGACGGGCCGTTCGGTCGTGACGGTCCAGTCGTCCGCCGGCACGGACACGAAGACCGGACCCGACGGCGCCTGCGTGGCGACGTGGTAGGCGCGCGCCAGTGCGGCCGGGACGTCCTCGGCCGTGGCGGGCTCGATCGACCACTTCACGTACGGCTTCGGGAACTCCGGCGCGTCCATCGCCCCGAGGAACGGTTCGTGCGGGATGAGGGAACGAACCTGCTGCCCGGCGACGATGATCAGCGGTGTCCGGTTGCGGTAGGCGTTGAAGAGGCTGCCGAGGCCGTGCCCGACCCCGCCGGCGGAGTGCAGGTTGACGAGGACGGCCTGCCGCGTGGCCTGCGAATAGGCATCGGCCATCGCCACGACGGCGGACTCCTGCAGCCCCAGGACGTAGTCGAAGTCGTCCGGCCAGTCCGTCAGGAACGGGACCTCGGTGGTGCCGGGGTTGCCGAACACCGTGGTGAGGCCGAGTTCGCGGAGGAGTTCGCGGGTGGCGTCCAGCACCGTGCGCTTGATCATGCCCCCCAGACTAATGCTTAGTCTTGCGAAGGAAAGCCCCCCAAGCGGCCGCACTGACGACGAGGGTGCCACCCGCGCGGTCCTTGGTGTCGCGGACTTGCGACACCGGGCCGAGCGCCACCTCCACGCAGTTCTCCTCGGTCCCGCTGTAGCTGGACTTGCGCCACATCACGCCTCCAAGTCGGCGATCACCCCCCGCACGAGCGCGCAGGACTCCTGCTCGCCCATGGCCAGTGCCGCCATCATCCGCTGGGCCGCCCGGTAATCGGCCACCTGCTGGTCATCGTAGAGGTAAGCACTTCCCCGGTACTGCTCCAGAAAGACGATCGGCGGCAGGTCGGCGAAGTCGAAGATCACGAAGGAACCGTTGAGGCCCGGGTGGAAGTCCTCACTGTCCGGCAGGACTCGGAGGCTGATGTTCCCCCGCTCGGCCATCTCTGCGAGATGGCCGAGCTGCGGGATCATGATGGAGTCGCCGCCCCGACGCTGCCGGAGGGCGGTCTCGGCCAGGAAGACCGTGTAGGGCGACGGATCGCGGCCGGTCAGCACCTCCTGCCGCAGCAGGCGCACCTTGATCCGCAGCTCCACCTCCTCGCGCGGGCGCCCGGCCGCCGCGAGGATCGCGCGCACGTACTCCGGAGTCTGCAGCAACCCCGGAATCAGCAGCGGCTCCCACGCGAAGATCGCCGAGGCCGTGCGCTCGTACTCGATGAAGGCCGACAACCGCGGCGAGATCCCCGGAATGCTCCGCTCGAGCCAGTTCGGCTCCTTCGCGTACTCCGCCAGCTCCAGCAACCTCTCCCGCTCCACCGGCTCCACCTGCATCGCCCCGAGCAGCAGCCCCACCTGCGCCACGTTCGGCACCCTCGTCCCGCTCTCCCAGTGCGACAGCACCTGCGGCGCGACGTCCACCTGCCGCGCCAGCTGCCGCAGCCCCAGCCCGCGCGCCACCCTCGCCGCGCGGAGGCCGAAGCCCAGCGCGCGGGACCTCGGGGTCGCCACTCGTGTTGACATGGGCACATTCTGTCACCGGGCACCGACAAAAACCGGACGCCGGGGCCGTCGCGAATCCGCGACAGCCCCGGCGTCCCACCACGTCAGCCGATCAGGCCCGACAAGCCACTGCCCTTGAACGAGCCCCAGCCGGTCACCTGGTCATACCCCGTCCCGGCGGTGAAACCAGTGGTGCCGTGGAGGGTGTTGTTGCCCGTCGTCACGTCGTGGAAGCCCGTGCCGTACGAGGACCCGTTGCCGATCGAGTAGAACTTCGGGTTCAGGTTGCCCAGGCCGCCGCCGTGCACCTGGTTCTGGAGCGTCGCGAACGCCGCCCACAGCGGGGCCGCGCCCGACGTGCCCCACACCGTCTCCCACGAACCCGCCGTGTAGATGTAGTAACCCGAGCCGCTCGCCGCGTCGGCCGAGACGTCCGGGACCTTGCGGTTGGTCGTGCTCTGCGAGGACTGCCACGACGGCGCCGTGAACACCGTCGAGATGCCGCCGCCGGTGGACCCGTTCGTCGCGCCGTCGTTCCACGCCTTCTCGCTGCTGTAAGCGTTCGACGTCGTCACGGTCAGCTGCGTGCCGCCGACCCCGGTCACGTTCGGGCTGGACGCCGGGAAGTCCACGGCCTTCGCCGTCGAACCGTTCTGGCGGTAGCAGTCGGTCGTGCCGTCGTCGCCCGCGGCCGCGAAGTACGAGATGCCCTCCGCGGTGCCGGTCGCGATCGCGTTGCTGACGCTCTTCGCCGCGCTCGAACCCTCCGCGGATTCACAGGCTCCCCAAGAGATCGAGACGACGTTCACCGTGTGGTCCGACGCGATCTTCTGGTACATCGCCAGTTCGCCGGCGCTGGTGTTCGGGGCCTCGTACACGTAGTCGTTGGCCTTTGCCGCCAGCGCGTGCACGACCTCGATGTCGAGCTCGACCTCGATCTGGCCGTCCCCCGGCGAGGAGTCGTAGTTCGCGCCGCTGACCGGGACCGTCGTCACCGTGCCCGCCGAAAGGCCGTACGTGCTGTCGTACTTGGTGATGTTGGACTTCTGGTAACCGTCGAACTCGACGAAGCCGACCTTCACACCGCTGCCGGTGGCCGAGAGACCGCTTGTCCCGTAAGCGGTCTTGAGCACCGGTGGGGTCACCGCCTTGACGGCGTTGGGCTGGGCGGCCACCGACGAGTGCGTCCGGACGGCGTGGTTGTCGAGGCCGACGACGTTCGCCACCACACTCGAAACGTCCGAAGGCACGGCCGGCGCGGCGTCGTTGGCGAAGAAGTCGCGGCCGGAAACCCGGTCGTGGTAGGTCCCGATCCGGGTGCGGAACGCCGATTCGAGCTGCGCCGCCGAGCCGGTGAACGTGATGGCCTGCCGGTTGCCGGAAACCTCGATCCCGGTCGCGCCCGCTTTCCCGAGAAATGAGACGGCCTGGTCGACGTCGGCCTGGGTCGGGCCGAACTCGGCGGAGAACTGCGCCGGCGTCAAGAAGTGGTGGTATTGCGGCGACGCGGGGTTCTGGACGTCGGCGAGGAACTTTTCCAGCGTCTGCTGGTTGTGCAGTTTCAGCGAGAGCGCGGCGGTGATCCGCTGCCCGCCCGCGACGTCGCCGGTGCGAGCGCTGCCGACCAGCGGCGCGGCGCTGTCGGCCAGCGTGACCAGGGGTTCCGTGGCCGCGGCGGCCGGGACGGCCACGGCGAGGCCGAGCAACGCAGGCAACGGCACAGCGGCCGCGACGAGCTTGCGCAAGCGCATGGGAAATTTCCTCTCGGCGAGGGGGACCGGACCTGCGCGGAATGCTCGCCGCAGGTTGCCGAGAAGCATAAGAAACCGCTCTCGCGCCGAGGAACCTACTTTTGTCTGCCGTTTCGCGGTTCCCCTTTTTGATTTCCAAACGGTTTACCTCGGCATTGCGAACTGATTATTGTCCGGAATGCCCGAGAGCGTCGACGCGGTCGGCGATCTCCTGCGCGTCCGCATTGCCGGAAAACCGGCGCGCGGCCGCCGACAGCGACCGCAGCCGCTGCCGGGTCCGCGGGGACCGCAGCGCGGCCGCCAGCTCGATCGCCTCCTCGCCGACGGCGGAGGCGACGTCGAGGTCGCCGTCCAGCGTGTGGACGGTGGCGAGCCAGATCAGCGTGAGCGACCGGCTGCGCGCCATCCCGCGGCCGTACCCGGCGATCGCGTCGGTGAGCGCGGGGATGCCGTCGCGGCCGTGCCGGATGTCGACCACCTGGGCCAGCTCGCCGTGCACCGTGCCGATCATCGCCGCCATGTCGCCGGCGCCGAAGAACGAGTCCCACGGCGAAGGCTCGCGCCCCTCGGCTTCCGCGAACTCTTCGCGGGCGCGGCGCAGGTAGGTCAGGGCCTCGGTGACGTCGGCCTTCTTGGCGTGCGCCCACGCCTGGTTGGCCGACAGGATCGCCTGCGCCAGCTTGGAGTGCGCCAGCAACGCCGCCTCCCGGCCCCGCGCGAACTCCGCCAGCGCCGCGTCGACGGCGCCGTAGTGCAGGTGCAGCCGCCCGATGCGGTAGCGGATGTTGGCCTGGAGGTCGTCGTTGCCGGCTTCGACGGCCAGTTCCAGCGCCCGCCGGAACGCGGCGAGCGCGGCGGCCGGGCGGTCCTGGTCGAAGTTCGTCCAGCCGGCCAGGTTGTACAGGTCGGCGACGGCGGTGTACAGCCGCGCCAGGACGGCGGTCTTGGTCACGCCGTCCAGCAGCGCCACGGCGGCGGGCAGCCGTTTCTCGACCGCCGCTTGGCAGGAGCCGCCGCCGTAGCGGTAGTCCAGCGTCCTGAGCTCGGCGACGACGTCCTCCAGCCGTCGCACGTCGGCGAGACCCACGCGTGCACCACGCTGGTCGTCCCGCCCTCCACTGCCGTCCATGGCAGCCCTCCGTCCGTAGAGAGCTGCCGGGCAGCTCCCGTTCATTCCCCGCCGGGCCAGGCCGGAGCCCGCTCCCGCGAAGGACTGGCGCCGGGCAGCACCCCGGCGGCGGTCAGCACCACACCCGTGGCGGTTTCCGCGATCTTGACGGCGGCCAGCAGGCCGGTGAGGGCGAGCGAGCCGCCGAGCCCCAGCTTCGCGAACTCGTCTTCGGAGGTCTCGGGTCCACGTTGCCGCGGTAGCGCACCGGTCACGATTCGGCCTTCCGGGTCGTTCCGGACGCACTCGCGCGGCAATCGCGCGGAATGAGCCGCTCCCACGCGACAGAAATCCACCGCATGGTCATGCTCTTCGTTTCCTGTTGTCCTCGCAACGAGTTCGTCTCGAACTGAATACGCGCGCACACGGCGCCGCCTCCCGCACTGAGATCGATTCCTGGTGATCGGCCTGATCGCGAAATGCCGGACAACCGTAGCCAGCCCGGCGCAGCGAAATCAGCCGCCAACCAGGTCATCCCCTCGAAGTGCCCGTGCGGCCGCACGTGCAGCGCCGGCTCGCCCGCTGCACGGGACGAATGCAAATTCACCGGACGGGACGCCATTACCGCGCACGGAAGAACATCGGCGGAAATCGTTTTATCCCGCCGATGTCCCGAGTAATTCCGGAAAACGATCAGGATTTGACGAGGTCGACCCAGGTGCGCACCGATCCGGCGTCCACCGGAAACTGCCAGCCGCCGGGCCGGACCGCGCTCCCGACATGGAACCCGCGCACCCCGCCCGCGCGCAAGAGGTGCACCTGCTGCGCGCGCAGGCCGCCGCCGACGAGCAGCTCCGGCCCGCCTTCGCGCTGCGCGAGCCGTTGCAGCACCGAAAGACCACTGGCTACCCCGTTCGGGTGGCCGGCCGCGAGCACCGTGTCACAGCCGAGCGCGGCGAGCTGGTCGTAGGCGCGCAACGGATCCCGCGTGCGGTCGATGGCGCGGTGGAACGTCCAGGACAGGCCGCCGATCTCCTTGACCAGCGCCTCACAGGCGTCCAGGTCGATCTCGCTGTCCACGGTGAGGAAGCCGAAGACGAACTCACGCGCGCCCGCGTCGATCAGCCGGGCGGTGTCCGCGCGCAGTCCTTCGAGGTCACCCATGGCGAAGGAACCGTTGTCCCGCAACATGACCCGCACCGGGAGGTCCGACGCCGCAAGCACGTCACGCAGGGTCTCGACCGACGGCGTGAGGCCGTCCTGAGCCATGTCGGCAACCAGTTCGAGGCGGTCGGCTCCCCCCGCTTGCGCGGCTACGGCGTCCGCCGCGTCCAGCGCGATCACTTCCAGCAGGGGCGTCTTCGAGCTCATGCCTCATCCGTTTCACTGGTTCCGGGTGTCGTCTCCCCTCGCGTGCCGCCCTCGCCGGAAGCCGCCTTGAAGGCTTGTCATCCGCTCGCGCACCGCTTCCGGGGAAAGAGAGAGTATCGGCCGCTGCTCCGGCACCGCTCCGGGGCTCGCCGCCGCGTCGGCGGGCTGCAGGAACGGCCAGGTGTCCTCCGCGCCGTCCTCCTGCTCCAGCTCGGCCGGTGTCGGCCACTGGTAGTCGGGCTCGATCGCGGCGGGCGGCGCGACGGGCGGGAACTGCGGATCGGTGTCCTCGTCGTCCGGGTTCGCCCCGGAGCTTTCACGTGAAAGTGGCGGGGGTGGTGGGGCGAGCGCGTGCCGCGGCTCCAGCGGGGCGGGCCGCGGCTCTTCGGCCACCGGACGCGGCTCCACGGCCTTGCGCGGCGCCTCGGGGGCCGCGGACGCGTCGAACCAGCGCGACAGGACGTCGCGGTAGGCGGGCATCCGCTCGGTCGGGGCGTCGAAGTCCAGGTGCGAGTCGTCGTCCGCGCTCGGCCACTCCGGGGCCTGGTCGCGGGCCACCACCGGCGCGCGGCGCGGCGGGCCGGCCTCGATCGACGGCGGCGTCAGCTCTTCCGGCTCGGCCGGCTCCGGCTCCGGCGGCGTGAGCGGGGCCAGCGGCGCGAGCAGCTCGGGTTCCGGAGCGGCGGCCGGCTCGGGCGGCGGGGGCGGCGCCGGCATCGGCGGCAGCTCGACGATCAGCGCGGACGGCACCAGCACGGTCGCGACCAGCCCGGTGTCCCGGCCCGCGCTGAGGCTGACGTCGATGTGGTGGCGCTTGGCCAGTGTCGCGACCACGAACAGGCCCATCCGGCGCGAGACCTCGACGTCGACGTCCGGCGGGTTCGCCAGCCGCAGGTTGGTGCGGTTGATCTCGGCCTGCGGCATGCCGGCGCCGTGGTCGATGATCTCGATCTGCCAGTCGCCGTCGTGGGTTTCGGCGCTCGCGACGGTGACCGTCGTGTCGCCGGAGTAGCGCGTCGCGTTCTCCAGCAGCTCCGAAACGACGTGCACGAGGTCGTTGACGGCCTCCCCGCGGACCGCGACCTGCGGCGCCGGGCCGAGCTCGATCCGCTGGTAGTGCTCGACCTCCGAGAGCGCGGCGCCGACGATCTCGTCGGCCGAGACCGCGCCGGCGTCGTCCCGCGAGGAGTCCTGGCCGGACAGGACCAGCAGGTTCTCGCTGTTGCGCCGCATCCGCGTCGCGAGGTGGTCGAGCTCGAAGAGGCCGGCGAGGGTGTCCGGGTCCTGCTCGTCGGCCTCCATCCGGTCGAGCACCGACAGCTGCCGCTCGACGAGGTCCTGGCTGCGCTGCGAGAGGTTGACGAACATCGCGTTGACGTTCTCGCGCAGCATCGCCTGTTCGCCGGCGAGCCGGACCGCTTCGCCGTGCACGGCGTCGAACGCGCGGGCCACCTGGCCGACCTCTTCGCGGGTGAACACCGGGACCGGCGCGATGGCGAGCCGCTTGCGGAGGTTCTCCGGCGCCGGCTCGGGGTCGGTGAGCAGGCCCTGGACCGCCGCGGGCAGCCGGTGCTCGGCCACCTCCAGCGCCGTCCGGCGCAGGATTCGCAAGGGGCGCAACAGGGACCGCGCGATCACGACCGACAGCACCCCCGCGACGAGCAGGACGGCGAGCACGACTCCGCCGTCCCAGATCGCTGCCGTGCGTGCTTGCGCCGCAAGGGCGTCCGTGCGTTCCTGCAACTGGACCAGCAGCGCTTCCTGCACCTGGTGGGCGAGGTTCACCGTGTGGGTCGCCGAGGTGTCCCACTGGTTCGGGTCGAGGCCCGAGAGGTCCTGGTTGTTCTCGGTGCGGGTGAGCGCGGACTCGACCATGTCGTTGCCGATGTCGACGACCAGGCCGATCACCGTGTCGTCGAACATCCGCTGCTGGTCGGGGGTGGCGAAGGTGCGGTAGTCGTTGCGCGCGGCGGCCAGCTCGGCTTCCGCGCCGAGCAGCGCGCGCGTCCGGTCGCGGTCGAGCGTGCCCGCGGCGAGGGCCTCGGCCATCACCGCGCGCTTGACCGACATCTGGTCCTTGATCCGCGCCAGCGCGTTGCCTGCCAGGCGCAACCGCGCGAGCTCGGGGTCGGAGACGTCGGCGGCGGCCGAGTCGCTGATGTCGAGCAGGCCGGAGATCAGCTCGCTGTAGGAGCGCAGGACGGCGTCGGCGGGGAACGCCGAATGCTCCGCGGAGAACCGGAGGCCGCCGAGCACGCGCAGCCGGTCGTCGGTCTGCTGCAGGCTTTCCGCGGCCTTGGCGTCGAGGCGGGGCTTGCTGTCGGCGAGGGTCCGCTCGAACGTCCCGATGGCCTGGTCGACGCGTTTGCGCTGGCCGGCGAGGTCGCCGGTGTCGCCTTGGCGGTTTTGCGCAACGAACCGCACCGTGAGGTCGCGCTCGCGTTGCAGTTCGTGCAAGGCTTCGGCCACCGTGTTGTCGACCCGGCCGCGCGTGGCGAACTCCGCGAGCTGCCGGGCGTCGCGCAGGTCCGAGCTGATCCTCAGGCCGACGAGCGCGATCACCGCCAGCGCGGGAATCAGGAGGACGGCGAAGAGCTTGGTGCCGAGGCGCCAGTTCCGCAGCCGCCAGCGGCCGCCGGCCGGACGTGGATCCGCCGCGTCGCCGCCCTTGCGGGGACGCTTGTCGCGACGGGTCACCTGGTTTCCTTTTCCACCGCGGGAGGAACCCGCGGACGTACCGACATCTCGAACCTACTGAACGGTAGCCCGCCCCATGCCGATCCGAAAGCCGTGCTGGCGCGAGACGGCCCTGCCCGCGATCGTATGGGGCGCGGACCATACGATCCAGCACGAGAACCAGATTCTCGCGGTAGGTGAAGGTTCATGATCAGACGCGGACGGACGATTCCGCTGGTAGCGGCGCTGCTGGCGACCGCGGGATGCAGCGTGTTCTCTTCCGGCTCGCCTGCCGCCCCGCCGCCATTGGAACGGACCACTCTGCGTGTGGGTGTGGGAAATGCCATCGACACGGCCCCGCTGCGCATCGCCGTGGCGGCGGGAAAGTTCGGCTCCGCGGGACTGAACGTCCAGCTGGTGGAACTCGGCGGCGACGACGGCCTGGCCAAGCTGACCAGCGGCGATCTCGACGTCACCTTCGCTTCGGACATCGCGATGTTCCGCGCCGCGGCCGGCGGGACGGCGTTGCAGCTGCAGGGCGAGGCGTACACGTCCGGCCCGAACACCATGGCCCTGGTCACACTGCCCGGCTCCGACTACCCGGTCCCGACGGCGAAGAAGGCCCCCGAGATCGCGGTCAACATGCTCGACGACGTCGGCGCGCTCGCGGCGCGCTCGGTGCTGGGCACCGCAGGCGTGGACGTCGCGAAGATCAAGTTCAAGCCGGTCGGGTTCGACCAGATGCCGCAGGCGCTCCAGGCGGGCGACGCGGACGCGGCCCTGATGATCGAGCCGTACATCACCCGAGCCGAGAAGGACCTGGGCGCCCACATCCTGGCCGACGGCGCCCGCGGTGCGACGCTCGACTTCCCGCTGTCGGGGTATGCGTCGGCCAAGCCGTTCGCCCAGTCCAACCCGCGCACGCTGGCGGCGTTCCGGAAGGCGCTGGGGGCGGCCCAGCAGAGCGCGACGGACCCGGCGACGGTCCGCGACGCGCTGCCGAAGTTCTCCGACATCGACACGACGACGGCGTCGCTGATCTCGCTGGGTTCGTATCCGGCGTCGCTCAACGGCATCCGGCTGCAGCGGGTGGCTGATCTGATGCACAACTCCGGGCAGCTGGCGGATCGGTTGGATGTGCAGTCGCTGCTTCCGGACCAGAACAGCTACTAGCTTTCGCCGGGGGCCTCGGGGCGCCGGAGCCCGCCCAAGCGTCGCGGTTCGGCTAGATGTTCTCGCCGGGCGGCGCCAGGCAGACCACGCGGAACGGCGGACCGGCGTAGATCCGGATGTCGTCCGCCCCTTCGCAGTCCTTGCCGTCGCGAGAGCTGGTGAGGACTTCGGCGCGTTCCTCGGCCGCCGGATCGGTGCAGCTGACCTTGGCCACCTTGGCCTCGTCGTCGACGTCGCGGAGGCAGTCGCCGGTGCGGACGTTCAGGGCGAGGCAGAGCGTCAGCCCGGCGCCGGAGCCGGTTGTGGTCTTGAACCGCACGTAGCCGTTCGAGGAGCAGGTCGAGGTCCCGCGGTAGCTGTCGTCGACCTTGTAGGTCGCGCTGTCGCCGGCGCAGCCGACCCGGTGGTAGGCGAGCTTGCCGCCGCCTTCCCTCGTCAGGTAGAGGCAGCTGCCGTCGGACGGCGTGCCGCTGCTCCCGATCCAGTAGATCGCCATCGCGCCCAGCGCGCCCAGGCCCAGCGCGGCGACGACACACGCCACCAGCGTGATCCGCACCTTCACCGTGAACCAGTGCGGGATCGGCGCCCGCCCGGGCGCGGGCGGCATCGGCGCGCCCGGCATCGGCGTGGACGGCGCCGGCGTCGCGTAGTCCGGCGTCCGGAACGGGTTGTCGTCGGTCACATGCCCTCCAGTGATCCCCTCGGCACATCGCCGCGTCCCCGGACCGCGACGGGTGCGGGCCGGAGCGAGGCACGTATAACAGTAGTTGTGACTGATGGCCCGCTGATCGTCCAGTCCGACAAGACCGTGCTCCTGGAGGTCGACCACCCCCAGGCCGATGACGCGCGGATCGCCATCGCGCCGTTCGCCGAGCTCGAACGGGCGCCGGAACACGTCCACACCTACCGCATCACGCCCCTGGCCTTGTGGAACGCGCGCGCCGCGGGCCACGACGCCGAGCAGGTCGTCGACGCGCTGACGACGTACTCGCGCTTCCCGGTGCCGCAGCCGCTGCTGATCGACGTCGTCGACGTCATGGGCCGGTTCGGCCGGCTGCAGATCGCCAACCACCCGGCGCACGGGCTGGTGATGTCCACGACCGACCGCGCGGTGCTCACCGAGGTCTCGCGGAACAAGAAGATCAGCCCGATGCTCGGCGCCCGGATCGACGAGGACACCGTCATCGTTCACCCGTCCGAGCGTGGCCGGCTGAAGCAGGCGCTGCTGAAGGTCGGCTGGCCGGCCGAGGACCTCGCCGGGTACGTCGACGGCGAAGCGCACCCGATCGCGCTCGACGAAAGCGACTGGCACCTGCGCGACTACCAGCGGATGGCCGCGGAGGCGTTTTGGGCGGGCGGCTCCGGCGTCGTCGTGCTGCCGTGCGGCGCGGGCAAGACGCTGGTCGGCGCGGCGGCGATGGCGAAGGCGCAGGCCACGACACTGATCCTGGTGACGAATACCGTCGCGGGGCGGCAGTGGAAGCGCGAGCTGATCGCGCGGACGTCGCTGACCGAAGAGGAGATCGGCGAGTACTCCGGCGAGAAGAAGGAGATCCGGCCGGTCACCATCGCGACCTACCAGGTGGTCACCCGCAAGACCAAGGGCGAGTACCGGCACCTGGAGCTGTTCGACTCGCGCGACTGGGGCCTGGTCGTCTACGACGAGGTCCACCTGCTGCCGGCGCCGGTCTTCCGGATGACGGCGGACCTGCAGTCGCGGCGGCGCCTCGGCCTGACCGCGACGCTCGTGCGCGAAGACGGCCGCGAGGGCGACGTCTTCTCGCTGATCGGGCCGAAGCGCTACGACGTGCCGTGGCGCGACATCGAGGCGCAGGGCTGGATCGCGCCGGCGAAGTGCACCGAGGTCCGGGTGACGCTGACCGACGCCGAACGGCTCGAGTACGCGACTGCCGAGGCCGACGAGCGCTACAAGCTGGCGGCGACGGCGCTGACGAAGACCCCGGTGATCAAGTCCATCGTGGCCAAGCACGCCGGCGAGCCGACGCTGGTCATCGGCGCCTACCTCGACCAGCTGGAGATGCTCGGCGACGAGCTCGACGCGCCGGTGATCCAGGGCGCGACGAAGAACAAGGAGCGCGAGGAGCTCTTCGACAAGTTCCGCCGCGGCGAGATCAAGACGCTGGTGGTGTCGAAGGTCGCGAACTTCTCGATCGACCTGCCCGAGGCGTCGGTGGCGATCCAGATCTCCGGCACGTTCGGCTCGCGGCAGGAGGAGGCCCAGCGCCTCGGCCGCCTGCTGCGTCCCAAGGGCGACGGCCGGCAGGCGCACTTCTACTCGATCGTCTCGCGCGACACGGTCGACACGGAGTACGCGGCGCACCGGCAGCGGTTCCTGGCGGAGCAGGGGTACGCGTACCACATCGTGGACGCGGACGACCTGCTCCGGCCGCTCTGACCGGTCAGGTGAGCGCGGGCGTGATCTCCCGCGCCACACGGTGGCCCGACTCGGCGGCGCCGTCCATGTAGCCCGCCCAGCGCGTGGCGGTCTCGGTGCCGGCCCAGTGCAGCGGCCCGATCGGCGCGCGCAGGGCCGGCCCGAAGCGGGTGAGGGTGCCGGGGGCGGCGAACGCGCCGTAGCAGCCGCGGCTGAACTCCTCCTCGGCCCAGTCGCGCTCGAGGTAGGCGATCGGGTTCCGGGCCCGGGGCCCGAAGTAGCCGGCGAGGTCGTCGAGCACCCGGGCGCGGCGGTCCGCCTCGGTCAGCCGCGCCCCGGCGTCGGCGTGCCGTCCTTCGAGGAAGCCGACGAGCACCGCGGGCGAGCCGTCGTGCGGCGTGTTGTCGAAGACCGTGCCCAGCGTGCGCCGGTCGCTGTTGGCCTGGCCGCTCAACCCGTCCGTGCGCCAGAACGGCTCGTCGTAGACCACGTTGACCTTGATCACCCGTCCCATCGGCAGGCGCTGGACGAGCTGGTCGCGGTCGCCGGGCAGCCCCGGGGTGAACCGCACGCGCGCCACGAGGGGCGGCGGCACCGCGAACACGGCGCGGCGAGCACGAACGACCGTGCCGCCCGCCTTCACCCGGACGCCCGCGGTGTCCCACTCGACGTCGGTCACCGCGGCGCCGAGCACAACCCGGTCACCGAGCTCGTCGGCGAGGCCGAGCGCGATCCGCTGCGAGCCGCCGACGACGCGGTCCTGCTGCGCACCGCCCGTCGTGGTGATCATCGGGTCGAGGCCGCCCGCCGAGCTGAGGTAGAAAGCCGTCCACAGCAGGGAAAGGTCCTCGGGTTCGGCGGAGAACACGGCCTCGGTGATGACGCGGAAGAACGATCGGCCGCCGGTAGTGCGGGCCGTGCGCCGCAGCCAGGTCGCGAAGGTCTGGCCGTCCAGGTCCGCGGCCCGCCTCGCCCGCCAAGGCTCGTCGGCCGGCACCCGGCGGGTCAGGCGGTCCAGCCGCAGCTGCGTCTGGGCGATGTCCGCCAGCGCCACGGGGTTCAGCCGCGGGATCCGGCCGGTGTACTCGGCGCGGCGCCCGGCGAACTCGGCGATGTGCCGGCCGGTGTCGTGCGTGGGGTAGGTGCGCAGGCCCAGCTCCTCGATCAGCGCGAGGACCTGGTGCTGGCCCGGCCCGACCCACTGACCGCCCACCTCGATGGGGCCGCCGCCGGGCAGCTCGCCGTTGAGCAGCCGGCCGCCGACCCGGTCCCGGGCCTCCAGCACCAGCACGTCGGCCCCGGCCCGGACGAGGTCGCGCGCGGCGACCAGTCCCGCGATCCCGGCCCCGACGACCACGACGTCCACGGACTTCTCCATCGGCCACCCGCTCTCATACACGCTGTATCTGAAATTCAGAGTGTATGTGATAGTCATGGCGAATGGAATCGGTGCGCGTGAAGTACGCGGAACACACCCGTCAGGCCCTGTTCGACGCCGGCCTGCGCCTGTTCACCGAACGCGAGTACGCGAGCCTGTCGACGGAAGAGCTCGTGCGCGCCGCGGGCCTGACCCGGGGCGCCCTGTACCACCACTTCGACGGCAAGCGCGGGCTGTTCGAAGCGGTCATGGACGAGCTGGAAGGCCAGGCCGCACAGCGCATCCGGACGGCGACCGCCTCGGCGGACGACCCCTTCGAGCGCGCCGGACGCGGTGTCGCGGAGTTCCTCGCGGTCTGCGCCGAGCCGGGCTACCGCCACGTCGTGCTCCTGCAGGGCCCGATCGCCCTCGGCTGGCACCGCTGGCGCGAACTGGACCAGCAGCACCTCGGCGGCTTGCTCACCGAAGCGGTCCAGACCCTGATCGCGACCGGCGCGGTCCGGCCGCACCCCGCCGGCCTCCTCACCGCCGCCTTCTACGGCGCCCTCACCGAGCTCGCCATGGTGATCGCCGAGACGGACGACCCGGACCTGGCGCGAACCGAGGCCACGGACCTCGTCCGCGACCTGATCGCCGGCTTGACGACCCCGGGCTGACCACCCCTTCGGCCCAGCGAATCGTCACAGGAGCAACTTCCGCCACTTCCTTCTCGCATCGAGCCCTGACCTACGGTTTTCCTGATTCACTCGAACGGATGAGCGGCCAGATCACTGGAAATTGTCGGACCCTCGAACTACTGTTCGACATGCACCAGCCGAACACAAGTTCGAGGGGACGCTCCATGACGATCGCACCGCTCCGCCCCGGCACACCCGCGCCGCCGGTCCAGACCCTGCCACCGGGGTCCTGGCACGGCCGGCTGTGGGTGTCCGACCTGCCCTTGACCCGCCCCGAGCGTTACCTCGGCTGCGTGGCCGAGTTCGAGCGGTCGGGTCTGTGGCCGGTGCTGATCCCGCACGACCAGCGTTTCGCGGCGAACGGCGAGGACTGGATCGACGACCGCGGCCGCCTGGCCCCAGCGGGCCACCGGGTGTCCACTGCGGACCCGGCGGCGGTCCTGGACCGCTGGTGGGACGCATCGTGTTGCGACGGCGCCTGCCTGCGCCCGTTCGGCGCCCGCTTCCCGGGCCTGGCGAAGAGGAGCCCGCGCCGCTCGGACCCGCTGGCGGAGGCGGGCAACACAGGCTCGATCCTGGCCAACCGCGCCCCGCACCGCCTGGGCCTGGTCCAGACAGAGCGTCCGGCGGACATCCCGGCCCTGCTGGGCTGGACGGGGATGATCAAGTGCACGGACCAGGTGGCCGAGCTGTCGGCGGTGCTGCGGAGCTGGGAGGACCGTTTCGGCGCAACGCTGGTGGTGCTGGGTTACGACACATTGGAGCTGTCGGTGGCGGCTCCGCCAAGGAACCAGGCACGAGCGTTGACGGTGGCGGCCGAGCACCGAGCGTTCAGCCTGCCCACGTTCGCAGGCCAGCCCGGGAACTTGAGGGAGTACGCATCCGACCTGGTCCAGACCCGCCACTGGCGTTTCTCCTGGGCGTAAAGGTTCGTCCCGGCCCCGAGCGAGCGTCCGTCTGGGGAACCCAGAAAGGAGCGGCGTTGGTCATCCCGTCGCCTGAGGCCGTGAAATCACTTTGAGCCAGGCCCGCAACACACAGCCCAAAGCGAGCAGAGAGCGCAACCTTGCGGGCCTGGCTCAAAGTGATAGGCCTCAGCTCAGGCGACGGGATGCCCACGAGCGGCCAACCGACGAAGGTGAGATGAAAGCAAAACCCAAGGTCATCCCAGAGCCTG
The DNA here is from genome assembly GCF_055583645.1 of Amycolatopsis sp. NPDC104587. Classification (NCBI taxonomy): domain Bacteria; kingdom Bacillati; phylum Actinomycetota; class Actinomycetes; order Pseudonocardiales; family Pseudonocardiaceae; genus Amycolatopsis; species Amycolatopsis sp. NPDC104587. The sequence goes on along the minus strand of NZ_JBVJNO010000001.1, from coordinate 397,316 downwards.
CCCGTCCGGCGAGGACAGTCTTTCCGACAGCGACAACCCTATGAGCAAACGCCTCAAGGGACCAATAAGACGACCGTCCCCAAAACTGGGCCACCTGTCCCACCCGACAGTCCACCGGTCCAACCACAGCCAAGTTTGGCCACCCCGCCAACCGGGAACCACCCACGGCGGAAAGGCGGTGAGCAGAATCGCCAAAATCCGCATAGGCACATCAGGCTGGCGCTACCCACCCTGGCGAGGGGTGTTCTACCCGCACGACCTGTCCCAGCGACGTGAGCTGGAGTACTTGTCCCACCGGATGACAACGGTAGAGATCAACGGCTCGTTCTACTCGTTACAACGCCCAGCCCGCTACCGAGCCTGGTTCGCCGAAACCCCCGCCGACTTCCTCTTCGCGGTAAAGGGTGGCCGCTTCATCACGCACATGAAGCAGCTAAGAGACGTCGAGACGGCGCTAGCGAACTTCTACGCGTCAGGAGTCCTGGCGCTGGGAGCGAAACTGGGCCCATTCCTCTGGCAACTCCCCCCAAGACTGACGTTCGACCCGAACCGCCTGGCGGACTTCTTCACGCTCCTCCCACGCACGACAACGGAGGCGGCCGAGCTGGCAACAAAGCACGACGACAAGCTGAAGGACCCCCCGTACCTCGAAGCGGGCAAACGGCGCCCCCTCCGGCACGCACTCGAAGTCCGCCACCCGAGCTTCGCCGAACCCGCAGCAAAGGAACTCCTGCGGAAACACGGAATCGCCCTGGTGGTAGCGGACACGGCAGGCAAGTGGCCATACGTCGAGGACCAGACGGCGGACTTCACCTACATCCGCCTCCACGGCGACGAAGAGCTGTACGTAAGCGGCTACTCGGACAAGGCCCTGCGAACCTGGGCCGACAAGATCCGCACCTGGCACGAGGACGGCCACCGCGACGTGCACATCTACTTCGACAACGACGTAAAGGTGGAGGCGCCCCGCAACGCCGAAACGCTGGCCGACCTGCTGGGGGTAGCGCCGCAACCAAGCCAGTGAGCGAACAGTGAGCGCAATCAGCTTGGGTGGTGAGGGCGGCCCGGACCGTCTCGCGCGCTGTCACTGGGGGTCGGCACGCGAACGGTCCGCCGCCACTAACTCCACCCCACGCCACGCACCTGCGACGGCCTGCCGCCAGCCGCAGCGACCACCGCCGGCGAACCAGCCCACAGCGGGCGCCCGCTATCCGCGCCGACCTGGGATGCCAGCCACCCGACCCGCGCTGCAAGCCGCCACCGCGGGCAGCGCCGCCAGGCGCGCGCGCCCAATCCTCACGGGCCGCCATCGCCGCGCTGCAGCCGCAGCAGTCATCCGCGCCGCCTGCCGCGACCGCGGGCAGCGCCGCCAGGCGCGCGCCCCAACCCCGCCCTCAGCCGCCCGCACCCACCAGCGCCGCCAACTTCGCGCGCACGTCATCCGCGTCCGGGTGCCCCAGCTCGGTCAACAACCGCACCGACCGCAGCCAGCACTCCTTCGCCGCCCCCACATCCCCATGCCGCAAATACACCGACCCCAACTGCGCCAGCACGTCCGCCCCTTCGTACTGCTCACCCATCGCGAAAAACATCCCCACCGACTCCCGCATACACGCAACCCCCTCATCGAGCCGCCCCAGCCCGACCAGCGCCAACCCCCGCGTGTGCTGCGTGAACCGTGAATCCACCGGCTCGCCGTCCTCATCCACCACCGCCAGCGCCGCATCGGCCAGCCGGAGCGCCTGCTCGTGATCACCCATCGACGTGCAGATGTCGCCCAGCGCCCGCAGCACGCTCGCCTCGAACCCGCCCAGCCGCAGCTCGCGGACGATCTCCAGGGCCTGCTTGCCGTGCTCGTACGCCCAGGCGTAGTCATCCAGATTGTGCGCCGCCAGCGCCAGGTTGTAGTGCGCCCGCGCCTCGCCCTCGCGCGCGCCGAGCTCGCGCTGGATCGTCAGCACCTGCTCCAGGTACCGCCGCGACTCGCCGTACTCGCGGGCGACGCCGTTGACCACCCCCAGCCCGCTGAGAATCCCCGCCTCCCCCGGCCGGTGCCCGCTCGCCCGCGCGGCGTCCAGCGCCACCGCGAACACCGAGCGCCAGTCGTCCAGCCGCGAGCGCGTCACGAAGTAGCTCTGCAGCAGCCACGCCAGCTTCCAGCAGACGTCGTCACGGCGGCCGCGCGCCAGGTGCACCGCCGCGATGAGGTTGCCGTGCTCCTCGTCGAACCAGGTCAGCGCGTCCTGGTGCCCGGAAAACACCAGACCGCCGCCGGGCTCCAGCTCCAGCAGCCGGTAGTAGCGCTCCGGCCGCATCCGCTGGGACGCGTTCAGCGCCGACGTCACGTACCACCCCAGCAGCCGATCCAAGGCGGCTTCACGCTGCGAAGCCGTGTCGACCTGCGAAGCGACTTCGCCCGCGTACGCGCGGATGAGGTCGTGGAACTGGTAGCGGCCCGGCCGTGGCTGGGCGAGCAGGTGCGCTGCGGCCAGGGTTTCCAGCATCGGCCGGGTCGTCGTGACGTCCAGGCCCGCGACCGCGGCCGCCGCCGGCGCGGTGAAGTCGACGCCGGTCGACAGCCCCAGCAGCCGCAACAGCCGCGCCGTCGACGGCTCGAGTGCCTGGTAGGAGTACGAAAGCACCGAGCGGATGTTCGTCCCCTCGCCGTCGGCGAGGTCGAACGAGCCGAGCAGGTCCGTCTCCAGCGAGCGGGCGAACTCGTCGAGCGCCAGGCCGGGGAACTGCGCCGCCCGCACGGCGAGGATCCGGATCGCCAGCGGCAGCCCGCCGCAGTGCCGCACGAACCGTTCGGCCGCCGCCGGGTCATTCGCGACGCGCTCGACGCCGATCGTGGACGCCAGCAGCTCCACGGCGTCCTCCTCACCGAGCTCCTCGAGCGCGATCCGCCGCGCGCCGTGCGTCGCGACCAGCGCGCGCAGCTGCCAGCGGCTGGTGATGACGACCAGGCAGCCCGGCCCGGGCAGCAGCGGCGCGACCTGCTGGGTGCGGTTGGCGTTGTCGAGCAGGACGAGCAGCCGCCGCCCCGCGCTGTGCGTCCGCCAGCTCGCCGCGCGGCCGTCGAGGTCACCCGGGACCGCCTCGCTCGGCACGCCCAGCGCGGTGAGCATCGCGTCGAGCGCCGCCGACGGCTCGACCGGTTCGCCGGGCCCGTAACCGCGCAGGTTGAGGTACACCTGGCCGCCGGGGAACCGGTCGGCGACCTCGTGCGCGAAGTGCACGGCCAGGGTTGTCTTGCCGATGCCGCCCATGCCCTCGACGGACGCGATCGGCGTCGACGCGTCGGCGTCCAGGGCCTCCGGCAGCAGCGTGTGCAACGCCTTGAGGTCGCTCTCGCGCCCGGAGAACGTCGGCAGGTCGGCGGGCAGCTGGTGCGGCACCTGCGGTTCGGCGCCGAGCCGGTAGCGCGCCGGCGCGGCGCCGTCGTCGGCGCCGGTGAGGATCGCCTGGCGGGTGCGCTGCAGCGACGGCCCCGGGTCGAGCCCGAGCTCGTCGGCGAGCACGTCGCTGATCCGGCGGTGGACGTCGAGCGCTTCGGCTTGCCGCCCCGACCGGTACAGCGCGATCATCAGCTGCTCGTGCAAGCGCTCCCGCAGCGGGTTTTCCCTGGTCAGGCGCACCAGTTCAACCACGACGGCGTCGTGGTCGCCGACTTCGAGCAGCGCGTCGGCCCACTGCTCGCGGACGCGCAGCCGTTCTTCGGCGAGCTGGCCGCCTTCGTCGCGGTGCAGCGCGTCGGACTCGACGTTCAGCAGCGCCGGCCCCCGCCACTGCCCGAGCGCCTCGGCGAAGTGCGCGGCCGCCTGCCGGCTTTCGCCGCGGTCCATCGCCGCCTTGCCCCGCGTGGCGAGCGCGCGGAACCGGGTCAGGTCGAGCAGGTCGTCCGCGAGCTCGATCCGGTACCCGCCGCTCTCCGTGCGGATCGCGACCTGGTCACCGAGGGCGCGGCGCAGGCGCAGCACGTAAGTCTGGAGCGCGCCCTTGGAGCGGCGGCGGTCGTCGTCCCACAGCCAGCGGCCCAGCTCGTCGACCGGCACGACCCGGTTCGCGCGCAGCAGCAGCCCGGCCAGCACGATCAACGGCCGGCTGCCCCCGAGGGGCACCGGGCGGCCGTCGGCCGTGACCTCGGCCGGACCCAGCACGCGGAAGTCGAGGACCACATGGTCATTCTGGCCGGAAACGCGCTGTTCGGCACTTGTTCGCGAAACCCGCGGCGGTGGCATGATCGGCGACGATGAAGGTCTACGCGATCCCCCTGCGCAACCGGTTCCGCGGCATCACGGTCCGGGAAGGCGTCCTGCTCCACGGCCCGGCGGGCTGGGGTGAGTTCTGCCCGTTCGCCGACTACTCGGACGCCGAGAGCGTGCCGTGGCTGCACGCGGCGCTGGAGGCGAGCGAGCGGGGCTGGCCGGCGCCGGTCCGCGACCGGGTCGAGGTGAACACGACCGTGCCGGTGGTCGGGCCGGACAAGGCGTACGAACTGGTCCGCGCGTCCGGCTGCCGCACGGCGAAGGTGAAGGTAGCGGACACCCGCGCGTCCCTGGCCGACGACTGCGACCGGGTGGCGGCGGTCCGCGACGCGCTCGGCCCGGACGGCGCGATCCGCGTCGACGCCAACATGGCGTGGGACGTCGACACGGCGGTGCGCGCGATCGCCGACCTCGACAAGGCGGCGGGCGGCCTGGAGTACGCCGAGCAGCCGTGCCCGACGATCGGCGACCTCGCCGCGGTGCGCCGCCGGGTGTCGGTCCGGATCGCGGCGGACGAGTCGATCCGCCGCGCGGAGGACCCGCTGAAGGTGGCGGTCGCGGGAGCGGCGGACATCGCGGTCCTGAAGGTGGCGCCGCTGGGCGGCGTGCGGCGCGCGCTGGAGGTCGCCGAAGCGTGCGGGCTGCCGTGTGTGGTGTCGTCGGCGGTGGAGACGAGCGTCGGCCTGGCCGCGGGGCTCGCACTGGCGGGCGCGCTGCCGGAGCTGGAGTTCGCTTGTGGACTCGGGACGATTTCATTGCTGGAAGGCGACGTCTGCGCTTCGTCACTGTCCCCTGTGGACGGTTACCTGCCGACCCTGCGCCGGGCCCCGGACCCGACGGACGCCTACCCGGCTTCGGCCGAAGTCGAAGCCGGGTGGGCGGCCCGTCTGGCGCGGGTCCGGGGTCAGGCGGCCTGCCAGGCCGAGTCGTAGGCGTGCACCAGCCACCGGTCGGCCCAGGCGCGGTCGGGCTGCTCCGGCAGCGGCGAGCCGCCCCGGACCAGCCGGTCGAGCCGGTCTTCCAGCTCGGCCGCGGCGGCGATCGCCTCGTCCTGGGAGTGCTTGCCCCGCCGCAGATCCCGTAGCCAGGTCAGCCACGGCTCCGCGATCGGCAGCGTCATCCGGCCCGTCTCGAGCAGTTCGACACCCTGGACGCCGAGCCGCACCAGGTGCATGGCGTACTTCGTGTCGAAGCCGTACTTCTCGATGAGCTCGGGCCGGTTGACCTTGGTCGCGCCCTCGATCAGCCGCGTGCGCTGCGTCCGCAGGTAGCCGGCGAACCGCAGCCCGGCCTGGCGCGACAGGACCCGGTCCGCGTTCGCGCGCAGCTCGTGGCCGAGGCCGGTGATCCGCACGATCTCGGCTTCGGGCACGAACAGCGGGAGCAGGATCGTGGGATTCCCGGTGAGGGCCAGGCGCATCCACTTGCGCAGCGAGTAGACGATCAGGTCGAGATCACCGGGCCCGGACCGCACGCCTTCCGGTTGGCTGCGGAAGACGTACTGCTCGAAGCTCCGAAGCCCGCTGACGTACTCGGCCGGCTCCACGAACGATGTTGCGCCGCAAACGCTCCCTCAGCGGAGCCAAATATCCCCCGCCGCTCCCAGGGGGGCTTCCCCGTCTCCAGCGTATCGGCTCCCGCTGGCGAAAGCCGGAAAAGTCCGGTTGTCGCCGCGGCTTGTCCACATCTCGGCCGACCTGGGGACAACCTGCCCGCCGCGGCACCTGGTTTTCCCCGAGGCAGAGTTCAGGGTCCGGCTCCGGGCCCTTCCCGATGCGCCCCGGCGGGCCCGAAAGCCACCATTGAGCCATGACGAACAGCGTGTACACCTCGGAAACCAAGAAGCTCCGCCGCAGCAGCACCGACAAGATGCTCACCGGCGTCTGCGGTGGCTGGGCCACCTACCTCGGCATCGATGCCAACGTCCTGCGGATCGGCATGGTCGCCGCCGTGTTCCTGTCGGTCGGGATCGCCATTCCGGTCTACGTCGCCGCCGCGATCCTGACTCCCGAAGAGAGCTCCTGACCCGGGCGGGCGCCGGCTCGCAGGGGGAGCCGGCGCCCGCCGGACGACGGGACGGGGACGGGGGACGCACCGAAGACACCCGCGCGGGGGCGCGGGCAAGGCCGCACAACCGGGTCGGGACCGGGGAGCGGCGAAGCACGGAGAACGGCCCGGACGCCAGGGGACGTCCGGGCCGTTCGGCGTAGCCGGCTGCGCTGACCGGCCGAAATGCCCTCCGCGAACCCCGGACGAGGGGTTAGGGTTCGCGCTCGTGGATCAAGGGAGCAGGACGGCCGCGAAGGTCGTCGTCGGGATCTTGGGTGGGCTGTACCTGCTCGCCGGGCTGGGGCTGACCGCCTTTGCCGCCCTCTTCGTGCTCGCCTTCAACGACACCGGCAGCCCGAGCGTCACCAGGACCGTGCTCTACACCGCCGCCGCGCTGGCGATCTGGGTCCTGCTCACCGGGATCGGCGCGATCGTCGTCGCGCTGGAAGCGGAAGAAGCGAGCACCGCCTGGCTCGGGGGCCTCGGGGTGCTCGCTCTCGGCGTGGTCGTCGCCGGCGCCTTCGCCGTCTGGTTCTTCACCCGCCCATAGAAAAAGCCCGGCCCGCCGAAGCGGACCGGGCTTTCCCTGCGTGGATCAGAAGTCCATGCCACCCATGCCACCGGACGGGTCGGCGGGAGCGGCCGAAGCCTTCTCCGGCTTGTCCGCCACGACGGCCTCGGTGGTCAGGAACAGCGCCGCGATGGAAGCGGCGTTCTGCAGCGCGGAGCGGGTGACCTTCGTCGGGTCCGGCACGCCGGCGGCGAGCAGGTCCTCGTAGACACCCGTGGCGGCGTTGAGGCCGTGACCCTGCGGCAGGCCCTTGACCTTCTCCACCACGACGCCGCCTTCGAGGCCGGCGTTGATCGCGATCTGCTTGAGCGGGGCCTCGACGGCCACCTTGACGATGTTGGCGCCAGTGGCCTCGTCGCCCTCGAGCTTCAGGCCCGCGAAGGCAGCCTCGGCAGCCTGGATGAGAGCGACGCCACCACCGGCGACGATGCCCTCTTCAACGGCGGCCTTGGCGTTGCGCACCGCGTCCTCGATGCGGTGCTTGCGCTCCTTGAGCTCGACCTCGGTCGCGGCGCCGGCCTTGATGACGGCCACGCCGCCGGCCAGCTTCGCCAGCCGCTCCTGGAGCTTCTCGCGGTCGTAGTCCGAGTCCGAGTTGTCGATCTCGGCGCGGATCTGGTTGACGCGACCCTGGATCTGGTCGGCGTCGCCCGCACCCTCGACGATGGTCGTCTCGTCCTTGGTGATGACGGCCTTGCGGGCCTTGCCCAGCAGGGACAGGTCCGCGTTCTCCAGCTTGAGGCCGACGTCCTCGGAGATGACCTGGCCACCGGTCAGGATCGCGATGTCCTGCAGGATCGCCTTGCGGCGGTCACCGAAGCCCGGGGCCTTGACGGCGACGGACTTGAAGGTGCCGCGCATCTTGTTGACGATGAGGGTGGCCAGGGCCTCGCCCTCGACGTCCTCGGCGATGATCAGCAGCGGCTTGCCGGACTGGATGACCTTCTCCAGCAGCGGCAGGACGTCCTTGACGGTGGAGATCTTGGAGCCGAAGAGGAGGATGTAGGGGTCCTCCAGCTCGGCTTCCTGACGCTCCGGGTCGGTCACGAAGTAACCGGAGATGTAGCCCTTGTCGAAGCGCATGCCCTCGGTGAGCTCGAGCTCGAGGCCGAAGGTGTTGCTCTCCTCGACGGTGACGACGCCTTCCTTGCCGACCTTGTCCAGCGCCTCGGCGATCAGCTCGCCGATGGTGCGGTCAGCGGCCGAGATCGAGGCGGTAGCAGCGATCTGCTCCTTGGTCTCGATCTGGACGGCGGCCTTGTGCAGCTGCTCGGTGACGGCCTCGACGGCCGCCTCGATGCCACGCTTGAGGGAGATGGGGTCGGCGCCGGCGGCGACGTTGCGCAGCCCCTCGCGGACGAGGGCCTGGGCGAGCACGGTGGCGGTGGTGGTGCCGTCACCCGCGACGTCGTCGGTCTTCTTGGCGACCTCCTTGACGAGCTCCGCCCCGATCTTCTCCCACGGGTCCTCGAGCTCGATCTCCTTGGCGATGGAGACACCGTCGTTGGTGATGGTCGGCGCGCCCCACTTCTTCTCGAGCACGACGTTCCGGCCCCGCGGGCCGAGGGTCACCTTGACGGCTTCGGCGAGGGTGTTCAAGCCGCGCTCAAGACCGCGGCGGGCGTCCTCGTCGAACGCGATCAGTTTGGCCATTGCGGTGTGGTCCTCCGGTATTGGGCGCCACCGCCACGTGTCTACAGCGGCGGCGGCAGGACTCTTCCTCGGCCAGGCTCGGTGCCCGCGACGGACGACTGGACCCGAGTGGGGGTCAGCCTCACCGTCCCGACCTTTGGCACTCGACGGCGTCGAGTGCCAACACCGTGTCTAGCACTCTCGGGTGGAGAGTGCAAGAAGACCTGCTCAGCGCGGCCCGGACTCAGGAGCTCGGCTTGATGGAGATCGACGTCGGCGGCGCCTTGAGCGAAGACGTCGGGTTGCTCTGCGAGTCGCCGGGGCCGACCGGGATGTTCGGCGCCGTCGAAGTGCCGTCACTCCCGCCGCTGCCGCTGTCGGAGAACAGGAAGATCGCGCCGACGATCAGGCCGGCCAGCACGAGCAGGCCGAGGGCGATGAAGATCCACTTCTTGCCACCGCTGCTCTTCGGCTGGTGGAACGCGCCCGCGCCGCCCGCGGGCATCGGGGGCCGCAACCGCATCGGGTCCTGGCCGTAGCCGGGCGGCGGGCCCTGCGGGGGCATGCCCGGCTGCTGCGGGTAGCCGTACCCCGGGGGCGGTCCTTGGGGCGGCATACCCTGCGGCGGCATGCCCTGCGGCATGCCTTGCTGGGGGTAGCCGTAGCCGGGCGGCGGGCCCTGCGGCGGCCCACCGGGGCCACCAAGGCCACCGGGACCGCCGGGGCCCTGCGGCCCGGGCTGCTGCCCGTAACCGGGCTGCTGCTGTCCTCCGTACGGGTGCACGGGGGCCCCCTCTCCCTGCGGTGCCGTGGCCTGGTGCGGTCCTTGTTGTACCTGACCAGGCCGCGGCGGCGCGGGAATTCCCCCCGAATTCGTCCCCGGGGGACCCGGTGGGGTGTCCGAGGCGGCGAGGGCGCCGAGCGCGCGGCGCGCGGCCGCGACCATCTCGACGCAGCTGGGGTAACGGTCGGCGGGGTTCTTCGCCATGCCCTTGCGGACGACCTCGTCGATCGCCGGCGGCAGCGCGACCGCCCGGGAGATCGCCGGCGGGTCGCCGTTGAGGTGGCCCTTGATCACCGTCGGCACGTCACCCTTGAAGGGCGGGCTGCCGGTGAGGCACGCGTAGAGGACGCACGTGAGCGCGTACTGGTCGGTGCGCCCGTCCAGCGGCTCGCCGCGCAGGTGCTCGGGCGCCGCGTACGTCGGCGAGCCGAGGAAGTCGCCGCCGCGCGTGCGGTGGCCGGTCGCGCCGCGGCGCGTCAGCCCGAAGTCGGCGACGTACACGTGTTCGCGCGAGGTCTCCTTCTTCGTCACGAGCACGTTGGCCGGCTTGACGTCCAGGTGGACCAGACCACGGTTGTGCAGCGTGTCGAGGGCGTCCGCGACCTGGTCGAGCATGGTCAGGGCGCGCGCCGGCGCGATCGGGCCGCCCGAGATCAGCCCCGCGAGGTCACCGCCGTCGACCATGCGCATGGCGATGTAGAGCATCCCGTCGAGCTCGCCGAAGTCGTACAGCGGCACGACGTTGGCGTGGTCGATCGCGGAGGTGTTGCGGGCCTCGTCGACGAAGCGCTCGCGGAACTCGGCGTCCGCACCGAGGTGGTCGCCGATGACCTTCAGCGCCACCTTCCGGCCCAGACGCACGTCCGTGGCCTTGTAGGTCACGCTCATGCCGCCCTTGCCGAGCACTCCGTCGATGCGGTAGTTGCCCAGCCGGCGACCGGTGAGGTCCCCCGACACATCGCCTGTCACGCCCGGCAGCCTAACGTCCCAGGTTCGGCGGCTGCCGGGGGTTCGCCAATCGGGTGATGAAGGTTGTTACGACACCTTCCGCACGTCGGCTGCCTGGCTCCGTCCATCCCGGCCGGACTGGACTTCGAACTCGACGCGGTCGCCTTCGTCCAAAGTGCGGAATCCGTCGGCCTGAATGGCCGAATAGTGGACGAACACGTCCGGCCCCTCGGTGGATTCGATGAACCCGTAGCCCTTTTCCGAGTTGAACCATTTGACGGTGCCGACAGCCACGGCGCCCTCCCTCAGCACAAAGGATCCGCTGGCCCGAGCGGACGCCAGCGGCGGAAGTGTCAATCACGCTACCGGAATTATTCCCCTCGGCAATGGGCAATTCGTCTGAAGATCACGTTGCAGAAAGGCGCCGGTTCCGCGCTTGCACGAGCACCGTCCCGGGACCCGCGAAGTCGACGGCGAGCCCTTCCCCGGTGCGCAGCGACTGCGCGCCGCCCGGGTCGAGCGCCCGCAGCCGGCACTGCACGGTGTCCGGGTAGGCCAGCAGGTAGTCCGGCCGCACGGTGACCAGCTCGCCCTTGCCGAGCTCGAAGGCGTCGACCGGGCCGGGCGCGGCCAGCACGAGCGGGCCGGTTCCGCTGTAGTGCTCCAGGAATCCCGAGTCCGCGCCGAAGAGCTGCTGCAAAGGCGCCCAGCCGGGGTCGTGCCGGACGGCCGCGGGCCGCACCAGCACGGCGTCGCGGTGGACGGCCCAGCCGGTTCCGCCGCCGAGCTCCAGCGGGTAGACGTCGCCGGGGCGCAGCGGCGCGAAGTCGATCCAGCCGCCGTCGGACGGTGCCGTGTAGACGGCGAACGTCGTCTTGCCCGCGCGGGCGCCGCCGCGGCCCGGCGCCGTCTCGGTGACGCCGAACCGGCTGGCGAGCAACGTCTCGGGCGCGGCCTGCACCGCCTCGCCCGGGTCGAGGAGGACGCGGGCGACGCCGAAGCCGGGGGTGTGCCGGGTCTGGACGCGCATCAGCGGGACGGGACGTGGGAGATGATCCAGCTGATCAGCGCGGACGGGTTGCGCGTCTGCGTCATGACCTGGCCGGGACCGACGAAGTCGAACACGAGGCCTTCGCCGCTCTTCATGGACTGGATGACGCCCGTCGCGACCTTCCGGATCTGGTACTGCACGGTGTCGGCGTACGCGACGACGTGCCCGGTGTCGACGGTGACCATCTCGCCCTGCTGCAGGGTGATCGTCTCGACGGCGCCGTAACAGCTGACGAGCAGCTGACCCTGGCCGGTGGCGTGGGTCAGGAAGCCGCCTTCACCGCCCATCAGGTTCTTCATCCCGCCCCACTTGGTCTCGGTCTGCACGCCGTGCGACGACGCGAGCCAGCAGCCGCGGGTGACGGCCCAGCCGGTGCGGCCGTCGAGGGGGATCACCTGGATGTCGCCGGGGAGGTTGGCGGCGACGTCGACCCAGCCGCCGTTCTGCGGCGCGGTGAAGGTGGAGATGAAGAAGGACTCACCGGAGAGGAACGCGCGCCCGAGGCCCTTCATGATCCCGCCCTGGGCCTGCGACTGCACCTGGACGCCGTAGCTGGTCGCCATCATCGCGCCGGACTCGACCTGGCACGGCTCGCCGGGCGCCAGCATCAGCCGGGCGACGGCGAACGAGGGCTGTTGACGGACTCCGACCTGCATGCTGCTCCCCTTCGGCGCGCTCTCGAACGACGCAGAGTCTTGCATGCCCTGCACAGGGGTGGAGGATGGTCCGGTGATCTCCGTCGACGACTACCGCGACCGCGTTGCCGCGCTCCTGGGCAGCTCCCCCGCGACCGCCCTGCCCCTCGCCGAAGCCGCCGGTCTCGTGCTGGCCGAGGACGTCCGGGCCGGGGTGTCCCTGCCGCCTTTCGACAACTCCGCGATGGACGGGTACGCGGTCCGCGCGGCGGACGTCGCCGAAGCGCCGGTGACCCTGCCGGTGGCCGACGACATCCCGGCGGGCCGCGTCGACGTCCGGCCGCTGGAGCCGGGCACCGCGCACCGGATCATGACCGGCGCGCCGCTGCCGCCCGGCGCGGACGCCGTCGTGATGGTCGAAGACACCGACGGCGGCACCGAGACCGTCACGATCTCCGCCGTGGCCGGCGAAGGCGCGCACATCCGGCGGTCCGGCGAAGACGTCCTCAAGGACACTGTGGCGCTGCACGCCGGCACCGTGCTCGGTCACTCCCAGCTGGGGCTGGCGGCCGCGGTCGGGCTCGCCGAGGTGCGGGTGCACCGGCCGCTGCGGGTGCTCGTCGCCTCGACCGGCACCGAGCTGATCGACGCGCCCGCCCCGCTGCGCCACGGCCAGATCTACGAGTCCAACAGCGTGATGCTCGCGGCGGCGATCCGCGGCCTCGGCTGCGAGGTCGACGTCGTCCGCAGTGTGGTCGACGACGTCGAGGAGTTCCGCAAGGTCATCGAGCCGCGGCTGGCCGACGCCGACCTGCTGGTCACCTCCGGCGGCGTCAGCGCGGGCGCGTATGAAGTGGTGAAGGACGCGCTCACCGGCCAGGGCGTCGAGTTCGCGAAGGTCGCGATGCAGCCGGGCGGCCCGCAGGGCAACGGCCGCTGGCACGGCGTGCCGGTGGTTACGCTGCCCGGCAACCCGGTCAGCGTGCTGGTGTCGTTCGAGGCGTTCCTGCGCCCGGCGATCCTGACGGCGCTCGGCCACACCGACGTCTCACGACGGCGCGTGCGGGCCCGGCTGACCGAGGCGATGACCTCGCCCGCCGGGCGCCGCCAGTTCCGCCGGGGTGTGTTCACCTCCTCCGACGGCGAGGTGACCGGGATCGTCGGGCCGCGCGGCGGGCCGGGCTCGCACCTGCTGGCCGCGTTCACCCAGGCCAACTGCCTGATCGTGCTGCCGGAGGACGTCACGTCGGCAGCGGTTGGCGAGGAAGTGGACGTGCTGCTGCTCTGACCGGGAAGTCCCGCTCCTTCACCAGCGGCACGAGCATTCCGAGCGCGACGACCAGCACGCCGGACATCACCCAGAGCGTCTCGCGGACGCCGATCGCCTCGCCCAGCACGCCGCCGAGCACCCCGGCCAGCGGGATCGTGCCGTAGTTGACGAGCGAGGCGCTGGAGTTGATCCGGCTGAACAGCTCGGGCGGGCAGTACTGCTGCCGGAACGTCGTGGTCAGCACGTTGGAGGCGACCACACCGGCGCAGACGCCGAACTCCGCGACCACGAACAGCACCAGGCCCCAGCCGGGGCCGCTCAACGGCCCGAGCAGCAGCATCGGCGCCGCGAAGACCTCGCACAGCAGGAACGCGCGTGCGGTGCCGAAGCGCGCGCCGAGCCGCCCGGCCAGCGCCGCGCCGAGCACCCCGCCGGAGGCGGCCACCGCCAGGACCAGCCCGACCAGACCGGGTGCGGCGCCGAGCGTCCGGGACAGGAAGACGATCTGGATGGCCTGGTACCCGGTGAGCGCGAGGTTCGAGACCGCGCCGAACGTCATCAACGTCCGCAGGTAGCGGTCGCCCAGGGCGAACCTGAGGCCTTCGGCGATCTGGCTGCGCAACGGCGTCCGGGCGGGCGGAACCACGGTTTCGCGCGCCCGGATCCCTCGCACGCACAGCACGGAAACGCCGAAGCTGACCGCGTCCGCGAGGATCCCGCTGACCGGGCCGAAAGCCTGCGCGAGCAGCCCGGCCAGGCCGGGCCCGGCGACCTGCGTCGCGGACTCGCTGCCCTGCAGCTTGGCGTTGGCCTCCAAGAGCTCGTCCGGCTGGGCCAGAACCGGCAGGTAAGCGCGGTAGGCGAGAGTGAAGAAGACCTTGGCGATCCCGCCGAGCAGAGCCGCGACCAGCAGGTACGGCATGGTCAGCACGCCGAACGCGGCCGCGAGCGGCACGCTGCCGAACACGGCCATCGACACCGCGTTGCACGTCAGCATCACCGGGCGCTTCGGCAGCCGGTCGACCCAGGCGCCGGCAGGCAGGCCGACGACCAGCCACGGCAGCCAGGCGACCGCCGTCAGGAGCGCGACCTGGAACGTGCTCGCCTGCAGGGTGAGCACCGCGACCAGCGGCAACGCCGTGCTCGCGACCATGCTGCCGAGCATGCTCGTGGTCTCGCCGGTCCAGAGCAGCCGGAAGTCCCTGTTCCCCCAGAGCCCCTTCACGGCTTGCCCAGCGAAGCCCGCGCGGCGAAGAAGACGGGACGGCGCTCGACCCCGTCACCGGGCTTGGTGCGGTCTTCGAACTCGCTGATCAGCAGGAAGATCCGCTCGTTGAGCTCGTCGAGCTCGTCCTTGGACAGCCGCACCCACGTGTCGATGCTGAACGGGGCGCCGCGCCACTGCTCGGGATAGCTCTCCCGGTTCGCGATCCAGTCGCGGGCGATCGCGGTCTGGTGGTCGAGCACGAGCACTTCGGCGGCTTCGGCGACCGGGTCGCCGGGAAAGTCACCGGCGGCCCACCGGAGGGTCTTCGCGCTCCGCTTCCACCAGCGTTCTCGCTGGTCACGGGCCAGTTCCGGGGCGACCTCGACGAGCTTCGCGGCGGCCAGCACCTTCATGTGGTGGCTGACGTTGCCCACTGCCTGCCCGGTCTTCTCGGCCAGCATCGAGGCCGTGGCGGGGCCGTCGAGGTGGAGCAGCTCGAGGAGCCGGCGGCGCAGCTGGTGCGACATGGCCGCCAGCACCTTCGAGTCGTGGATCTCCCGGATGTCGTCGCTCATGACGCACAAGAGTAGTTGTACAAGAGTTCTTGCGCAATAGCTCTTGTACGTCTGCCCGGGTAAGCTCGCGCCATGGGTTTCGTCGCATGGGTGATCTTCGGGGCGATCGTCGGCTGGGCCGCGAACCTCGTGGTCGGCGGCCGGGACCGCCGCCGCCAGGGTTGCCTGGTCAGCGTGCTGGTCGGGGTGGTCGGCGCGGCGCTCGGCGGGCTGCTCTACCGGCTCGCGACCGGGCAGTCGAAGGCGTTCGAATTCGACTTCCCCAGCTTCGGCGTGGCCATCCTCGGGGCGGTCGTGCTGCTGGCGATCCTGCGGCTCGTCACCGGTCTCGGCCGTCGCCCGAGCGACCGTTTGTAACTTTTGCCGGATGAACGCTGATCAACGGCTTCCCAGCCGTTAAAATTCGTCGTCATGCGCACCACCCGGTGGCCGGGTGCCTGCGCCGTCGGGGGGCGCATGCACCCGGCCACCGTTCTTCGCTTCGATGACCACGTCGACGGCGCGCACCGGATCCACCAAGGACGGGATCGGCACTTCGTCGATCTCCGTCCGCCACGCGCCGAACAGCTCTTCGAGGCGAGCTTCAGCAGCATCGCGGTGGTCGGTCATCGTTGCCCTCCCCAGGCCCGGTGGCAGCGCCCCGAACGGCGTCAACTACTTAGAGTTGTCGGCGAATTCGACTTTGTGTTACCGGGATGTGGTCGTTCCCACCCGCTGCGGGGACACCCTCGCGGAGGAGCCACCCAGGGGCGCGCGGACACGTTCACCTGGGGCAGCGGTAGCGTGGTGGCGCCCGTACGCGGCGGCCGGACCCGGCGCCGACCCGATCTTCCGACACGAAACCAGGGGACCCGACCATGAGCGGCACCCGGCCGGAGCCCGCCGGCAACCCAGTCGCGCACGCCCTCCAGCTCGCTCGCGAAACGCTGCCGCCGATGCACCCCGCCGGTCGCCCGTTCGTGGCGGGCGGGGTCGCGGCGACGCTGCTGGCCCGCCGGTTCTCCAAGCGCCTGGGCGTCCTCGGCGCGCTCACGACCGTCGCGATGGCCGCGTTCTTCCGCGAGCCGAAGCGGGTCCCGCCGCCGCGTGACGGCGTCGCGCTCGCCTCGGCCGACGGGCTCGTCTCGCTGATCGAGGAAGCCGTCCCGCCCGCCGAGCTCGGCCTGCCCGCCGAGCCGCGGATGCGCGTGTCGGTGTTCCTCTCGGTGTTCGACGTGCACGTCCAGCGCGTGCCGGCGAACGGCGTGATCGAGCGCGTCGTCTACCGGCCGGGCAAGTTCCTCTCCGCCGACCTGGACAAGGCCAGCGAGGACAACGAACGCAACTCCGTGCTGATGCGCACCGAGGACGGCCACGAGCTCGTCGTCGTGCAGATCGCCGGGCTGGTCGCGCGCCGCATCCTCTGCGAGATCCGCGAGGGTGACAAGGTCGGCGCGGCCGCGACGTACGGCATCATCCGCTTCGGCTCCCGGGTCGACCTCTACCTCCCGCCGGGTTCCCGCGTGCTGGTCGCCAAGGGCCAGCGCACGGTCGGCGGCGAGACCGTGATCGCCGAGCTCCCCGCCTCGCGTTCGGAAGGCTGACCCGATGGTCCGCGTGACCACCCCCGGCGTCCGGCTGCTGCCGAACGCCATCACCGTGCTCGCGCTCTGCGCGGGCCTGTCGGCCGTGCAGTTCGCGCTGACGAAGAACTTCTCGATGGCGATCGCGTCGATCGGCATCGCGGCGGTGCTCGACAGCCTCGACGGCCGGATCGCCCGTCTCCTCGACGCGACGTCGAAGATGGGCGCGGAGCTGGACTCGCTGTCCGACGGCATCTCCTTCGGCGTCGCGCCGGCGCTCGTCATCTACGTGTGGCAGACGGGCGCCGACCGGATCGGCTGGGTGGCGTCGCTGATCTTCGCCGTCTGCATGATCCTGCGGCTGGCGCGCTTCAACACGCTGCTGGACGACACCGAGCAGCCGCCGTACGCGAGCGAGTTCTTCGTCGGCGTCCCGGCCCCGGCCGGCGGCCTCCTGGGGATGCTGCCGCTGGTGGCGTACCTGCAGTGGGGCGACGGCTGGTGGTCGTCGCAGTACGTCGTGTGGGCGTGGACGATCGCCATCGCGGCCCTGCTGATCAGCCGCATCCCGACGCTGTCGCTGAAGACGGTCAAGGCCCCGGCGAAGGCGATCGCGCCCCTGCTGCTCGGCGTCGCGCTGCTGGCCGCGGCGATCATCCAGTTCCCGCTGGTCGCGCTGCTCGTGGCGATGATCCTGTACCTGGCGCACATCCCGTACTCGGTCTACCGGCACCGCTGGCTGGCCGCGCACCCGGAGGCCTGGACGGTCCCGCCCCGCGAGCGCCGCGCGATCCGCCGGGCCTCCCCGCGCCGCCTGGGCCTGCGCCGCCCGCTGCGCCGCCGGGTCGCGGGCGCGGCGATGCGCGCGGTCCGCCTGCCGCGCACCGGCGAAACGGTCCGCACCCCCCGCGGCACCTCGGAGAACGGCAACGGCCAGCGCCGCCGCTCCTGGCGCCAGATCGGCCTCCGCCGCAAGTAACCGCCGTGTCGACTTCCCAATCACACGTGATGCCTCTCCAGTCACGCGAGATGCCCGCCCAGTCACGCGAGATCGCCCGCTGATCACGCGAGTCACGCGCCCAATCACGCGAGTTACGTCCCCAATCACGCGAGATCGGTCCTCGATCACGCGAACCGACCGGGCCGACACAGCGTTCACCCGTGTTCCGCGGGCATCACGCGTGATCCGGCAGGCATCACGCGTGATTGGCGGGGCATCACGCGTGATTGAAGGAACGACACGACTTCGCGCCACCCGGGAAGGCGCCGGATCGCTAGGGTGAACGGCGTGAGCCACCCGCAGATCACGCTGACCGTCCGGCACACGCCGTCCGCGCTGGACACGCGCCGCGGCGTCGTCCGGTTGCACCCCGAAGTCCTCGACGCGCTGGGCCTGCGGGCCTGGGACGCCGTGCACCTCACCGGCGCCCGCGTCAGCGCCGCCCTCGCCGCGCCGACCGACGAGGCCGACGTGCCGGGGGTGCTGCTCACCGACGACGTCACCATGTCGAACCTCGGCGTCACCGAAGGCGCCGAGGTCGTGGTCGCGCCGGCCGAGGTCGCGGCGGCGAAGACGGTGACCGTCGCGGGCTCGCGGCTGGCCAGTGTCTCGGTCAGCCCGCACATGCTGCGGCTCGCCCTGATCGGCAAGGTCCTGACCGTCGGTGACGCCGTTTCGCTGCTGCCGCAGGACCTCGCGCCGTCACCGGGGTCCGACGCGGCCGGCCTGCGCGGCCAGCTCTCCCGCGCGATCGGGGCGACCTGGACCAACGAGCTGCTCACCGTCACCGCGACCGAGCCGGCCGGCGCGGTCGCCGTCGGGCCGTCCACTGTGGTCGTCTGGCGGGACGGCGCGCGCCCCGCCCCCGAGCCCGCCACGCCCCGCACGGCGACCGCGCTCGTCCGCACCTCCGCCGTCACCGCGGCCGAGGAGTGGATCGACGCGGAGATCGTCGAGGACGAAATCACCGTCCAGGAGACCGCCGAGCCGGCCGTGCCGCTGGCCGACCTGATCGGCGCCGAAGCCGCCGCGCGCAAGCTCGCCGAGTGGTTCGACCTGGCCTTCCACCGGCCCGAGCTGCTCGCGCGGCTGGGCGCGCCCGCTCACCTCGGCGTCCTGCTGTCCGGTCCCGAAGGGGTCGGCAAGGCGACGCTCGTCCGCTCGGTCGCAAGTGACGCCGACATCCGCGTGGTCCCGGTGGCCGCGCCGAACCTCGCGGTGCTGGACCCGAACGTCGCGGTCGCGCGCCTGCGCGAAGCCATCCGCGCGGCCGAGGAGCCCGCGGTGCTGCTGCTCACCGACGTCGACGCGCTGCTGCCCGCGGCCACCCCGCCACCGGTGGCCACGGTCGTGCTGGAAGAGCTGCGGACGGCCCTGCGGCGCGAGCGGTTCGCCGTCGTCGCGACGACGGCCCGCGCGGAGTCCGCCGACCCGCGGCTGCGCGCCGCCGACCTGCTCGACCGCGAGCTCGGCCTGGCGCTGCCGGACGCGAAAATCCGCCGTGAGCTGCTGAACGTGCTGCTGCGCGACGTCCCGCTCGACTCGGGCATCGACTGCGGTGTCCTCGCCGAGAAGACGCCGGGGTTCGTCGCGGCGGACCTGATCGCACTGCGGCGGGACGCTGCGCTGCGGGCCGCGCTGCGCCAGCGTGAGACGGCCGAGCCGCGGATCTCCCAGCAGGACCTGCTGGACGCGCTGGCGACCGTCCGTCCGGTGTCGCTGTCCACTTCGGACAACCTGGCGACCGGCGGGCTGACCCTGGACGACGTCGGCAACATGGTCGACGTCAAGCAGTCGCTCACCGAAACGGTGCTGTGGCCGCTGCGGTACCCGGACTCGTTCGCGCGGCTCGGCGTCGAACCGCCGCGCGGCGTCCTGCTGTACGGGCCGCCCGGCGGCGGCAAGACGTTCCTGGTGCGCGCGCTGGCCGGCACCGGCGCGCTGAACGTCTTCGCGGTCAAGGGCGCCGAGCTGATGGACAAGTGGGTCGGCGAGTCCGAGCGCGCGGTGCGGGAGCTGTTCCGCCGCGCCGCCGAGGCCGCGCCCGCGCTGATCTTCCTGGACGAGATCGACGCGCTCGCCCCGCGCCGCGGGCAGTCGTCGGACTCCGGCGTCGCCGACCGCGTCGTCGCGGCCCTGCTGACCGAGCTCGACGGCGTCGAGCCGATGCGAGAGGTCGTCGTGCTGGGCGCGACGAACCGGCCGGAGCTCGTCGACCCGGCGCTGCTGCGCCCGGGACGGCTCGAGCGGCGTGTCTACGTGCCGCCGCCGGACGCCGAGGCCCGCGCCGCGATCCTCGCGGCCAGCTCGAAGAACACCCCGCTGGCCTCCGATGTGGACCTGGCCGAGATCGCGTCCACTCTGGACGGTTACTCGGCCGCCGACTGCGCGGCGCTGATCCGCGAAGCGGCCCTGACGGCGATGCGCGAGTCCCTGGAGGCCCGCGAAGTCACGGCGGCGCACCTGGACGCGGCGAGGAAGACGGTCCGGCCGAGCCTCGACCCGGCCCAGCTCGCGACCCTCGAGGCGTACGCGAAAACCCAGGCCGGAGAGTGAAAAAGGGGCGTCACCCGCGGGTGACGCCCCTTCGGGGGAAGATCGTCAGCTGCCCTTGTGGCCGGACTGGTATTCCTTCGTCACGATGATGATCAAGCCCGGCGTCGCGCTCTCGATCCCGGGGAACCGCGGCTCGGCCTTGATCCCGAACTCCTGCGCGAGCTGCTTCGCCGCGGCCTCCTCGTCGGTGCCCGGCCGGTAGAACGCCGTGGTCGTCGGGATGGTGCCCTGCGCGTAGTTGCCGACCTCGTTGACCGTCCAGCCGCCACCGCGGAAGTCGTCGGCCGCCCGGTCCGCCAGGCCCTTGATCGTCGAGTTGTTGAACACCCGGACGGTCACCCACTTGTTGCCCGCCTGCTGGTCGCCACCCGGCTGCCCGGGCTGACCCGGCTGGCCGGACGTCGGCTGCCCCGGGGGCGGGGTGGTCGGCGACGGCGGAGTGGGCGACGTCGGGCTGGGGGTCGTCGACGGCGGCGTCGACGGTGAGGTCGGCGGCGCCGACGTCCCGCCGGACGTGCCCGGCTGCGTGGCCGTGCCGCTCGGCCCGGCCTCGTTCGACCCGTCACCCCCGCTCAGCGCGGAGATCCCGCCGATCACGGCGGCCACGATCGCCACGCCGACCAGAACGACGCCCGCGGCCTTCATCGGCCGGGACATCCCCGAAAACACGCTCATTTCAGCTCGATCCCCAGTCGCCGGGCGCCACGCTTGCGCTGCCGGGCGGCGCGCGTCTTGCGCAGCCGCTTCACCAGCATCGGGTCGGCTTCGATCGCCTCCGGCTTCTCCAGCAGCTTGTTGAGCAGCTGGTAGTAGCGCGTGGCCGACAGATCGAAGCGCTCGCGGATGGCGTTCTCCTTCGCCCCGGCGTGTCGCCACCACTGACGCTCGAACGCGAGGATTTCGACCTCGCGTTCGGTCAGGCCGGGCACGGGCTTCGGCGGCGACGGCTGCGGCTCAGCCATCGACTCCGCGGCGTCCATCCGAGTCCCTCTCAATCGGGCGTCATGGCGAATCAGACCTACCTCTTCCGCGGGCGCCATTCAACCACGGAAGCGGCCGCCGACGTGGGCATCCGCGTCGGCGCGTCACGGTCTGGTGCAGGTCTACCAGAAGGGTCCGACTAAACTGCGTGGTCGTGACCATCCACCCCATCGTGATCGCCGGCGAACCCGTGCTGCACCAGCCGACCCGGGAGATCACCGAGTTCGACGAGAAGCTGAGCACGCTCGTCGACGACATGTTCGAGACGATGTACGCCGCCGAGGGCGTCGGCCTCGCGGCCAACCAGATCGGCCTCGACCTGCGGGTGTTCGTCTACGACTGCCCGGACGACGAGGGCGTGCGGCACAAGGGCGTCGTCGTCAACCCGAAGCTCGAGACCTCGGAGATCCCGGAGACCATGCCGGACCCGGACGACGACTGGGAGGGCTGTCTCTCGGCGCCCGGGGAGTCGTACCCGACGGGCCGCGCGAAGTGGGCGAAGGTGACCGGGGCCGACATCGAGGGCAACCCGATCGAGGTCGAGGGCACCGGCTACTTCGCCCGCTGCCTGCAGCACGAGACCGACCACCTGGACGGGTTCATCTACCTGGACCGCCTGGTCGGCCGGCACGCGCGCGCGGCGAAGAAGATGCTGAAGTCCAACAAGTGGGGCGTCCCGGGCCTGTCGTGGCTGCCGCCGCGCACCCCGGAAGACGACGGCGCCGTCATCTGACCGGCCTACCCCGAGCGCCCCAATGTGGCCTTGGTTGCGTCTGACGCACCCAAGGCGGCCTTCGGTGCGTCTGACGCACCGAAGGCCACATTGGGGCGCTCGGGACTCAGCAGCCGAGGAAGTGGCAGCGGACGACGCGAGGCGTCTCCAGGGTCGAGCCCGCCTTGACGTCCCACGCCAGCCGGACGTACTGCGCGTGCGTCCAGGCCAGCGGGGTCGCCGACGCGTTCGGCGTGCCCACCGGGAAGCCGGTCTGACCGGACGGCGGGTTCTCGTCCCACACCTGCTCCGGCATGGTCTCCGCCGAGCTGCTCACCCGGCCGAGGTCACGCAGCCGCCGCGCGGCCGACGCCGGGTCGCCGAGCGTCAGCTCGTACTCCCCGCGCTCCCCCGCCAGCAGCGGCCAGAGCCGGCCGAACGTCGTGCGGCTCTCCGCCGGGAACGTGTAGTCCCACGGTGAGCCGTCGGCCTGCTCGCCGTAACCGTCCTTCGTGTACCGGTGCCAGAACTGCCCGGTCGGCGTGGTGAACGCGATCTCCTTGTCGGTGACGCGGACGCTGTTGCGGATCACCGGGTCGTCGGCGCGGTAGATGCCCAGCCGGACGAGGTCGAGGAACCCGGCGTCGGTGACCGCCCGCTGGTCCATCGTGACGCTCGAGTTGCCGAGGTTGTACGTGGTCGGAGCGTTCGCGTCGGCGTCCTTGGTCAACCGGACGAAGTACGGGTCCTTCGACAGCGGCCCGTTCGTGGTGATCGTCTGCTTCGGCAGGTCGGCCTTGAACTTGTCGGCCGCGGCGAGGTAGCGGGCGGCGTCGGCCGAAGCGCCGTTGTGCGTGGCGAGGTCCGCCGCGCAGACGAGCCCGGCGATCACCGACGCGATCGTCGACGGCGACCACCCGTCCTGTTCCTCCCAGCGCTCCTGCTGAGTCCACGGTGACGCCTGACCGTTGGGTCCTTTGTAGGACAACAGGAACTCGGCCGCCTTGCGCACGCCGGGCCAGACGTCGGCGCGTCCGAGCTGCTGGGCCAGCACGATCGGGAAAGCGGTTTCGTCGAGCTGGACCGACGTCCAGTACGGCACGCCGTCGACCCGGCTGTTCTGCGGCATGTGCCCGTCGGCCTGCTGCTGCGTGCCGAACATGTAGGTCACCGCGCGGTTCGCGGCCGCGGTGTCGCCGCCGGCGGCGAGCCCGGTCGCGATCTGGTAGAGGTCCCGCGGCCAGACCAGGTGGTAGGTGCCGGACGGCGACCACTCGGGGTCGTTGTTGCCGAAGCGCCACGGCATGCTCGGCGACGCGATGAAAGCGCCCGGGTGGTGCTTGTCCTCGCTCGCGGCGAGCGTCAGCATCGACGCCTTGTAGAGGTCACGCTCGCTATCGGTCTTCAGCGACGACGGCGGTTTGCTGACGCCACGCAGGTACTGCTCCCAGCCGCGGTCGTAGGCGCGCGTGATGTCGCGGACGCCGCGTCGCTGCGACGCTTGCGCGCTGCCGAGCGCGTCGGACGCCTTCGCGCCCATGCCGAGCGCGAGGGTGACGTGCCGGTTCCGGACGCCGTCGGCGCTCGTCTGCCCGGTCAGCACGACGTTGCCCTTCGCGGCCGTGTCGTACGTCTTCAGCTTGAAGGTCGTCATGAGCTGCGCGGTGCCGTCGGAGTTGCCCGCGTAACCGACGCTGGTCTGCACGAAGGCGGGTTTCGCGGTGAGTGCGGCGGCGTTCGTGGCGTCGGACGCGGTGACGGCGTCGCCCTTACGCGCGGCCGAGTCGTCGGAGCCGTCGTTGGTCAGGTCCGGGTCGGCGACCGCGTAGAGCTGGTACGGCCGCCCGGTGAGCGACTGGAAGTCGACGTCCACCAGCACGGTCGTGGCGGCCGGGTCGGTGACGTAGGTCTTGCGCAGCCGCCAGCGGTGCTGGTCGTCGGTGATGGTCTGCTCGTAGGTCAGGCTGTCGTCGTCGGTCCGGCGGACCTGCTGCGACTTCTCCGCGTAGTCGAGGTCGGCGAAGCTGCGGCCGTCCGTGACGACGAAGTTCATCGACCGGACGCTGGGCGTCGACAGGTCCGGGTAGTAGACCTCGGACAGCTGCCCGCCCTGGAGCGTGAACCAGACGTTGCTCGACCGGTTGTGGGCGGTGCCGAAGCCGGTCTTGTTCGCGGGCAGCCAGCTCGGATGGGCGCCCGGGGCGCCGGGAGCCTCTCCCTGGGCCGCCGCGATCCCCGGGACCAGCCCGGTGACCAGCAGCCCGGCGAGGGCGCCGAACATGAGTTTGCGCATATCAACCCCACAGAAAGTCGCTTCTGCACCGTTACAGAAGCGCCTGGAAGTGTCTCGCCGATCCTTCACGGGCGCATGGTCCGATCCGGTGAACCACTGACCGTCACTGGTCCGGTCGGCGGTTCACGGACAGCGAACTCCCACCGGCCGGTTTCGAGCGCAGACTTGTAGTACCTGCAACGGTGTAATCGAGGTACTCCATGACTGAGGCGATGGACGCCTACTCGCGCGCGGTGAGCACGGTCGCCCGGACCGTCACCCCGCACGTCGCCGGGGTGCAGCTCGCGCGCGGCAGCGGCTCGGCCGTCGTCTTCGCCGAGGACGGCCACCTGCTCACCAACGCCCACGTCGTCGACAGCGGCCAAAAAGGCATCGCGACCTTCGCCGACGGCAGCGAAGTGCCGTTCGACGTCGTCGGCGCCGATCCGCTGTCCGATCTCGCCGTGCTGCGGGCGCGCGGCGAGACGCCGTCGGCCGCCGAGCTCGGGGACGCCGACCAGCTCGTCGTCGGGCAGCTCGTGGTGGCCATCGGCAGCCCGCTCGGCTTCTCCGGCACGGTCACCGCCGGGGTCGTGAGCGCGCTCGGCCGGGCCCTCCCGGTGCGCCACGGCCGCGCCGGGCGCGTGATCGAAGACGTCATCCAGACCGACGCCGCGCTCAACCCGGGCAACTCCGGTGGCGCGCTCGCCGACTCCGCCGGCCGGGTCGTCGGGATCAACACCGCCGTCGCCGGCGTCGGGCTCGGGCTCGCCGTGCCGATCAACACGACCACCCGCCGGATCATCGACACGCTCGTGGTCGAAGGCCGGGTGCGGCGGGCGTACCTCGGCGTCGTCGGAGTGCCCGCGCCGCTGCCGGACGACATCGCCGAGCGCACCGGCCAGACCGCCGGGCTGCGGGTGCGCGAAGTCGTCACGGGCGGGCCCGCCGCGCTGGCCGGGCTGCGCGCCGGCGACCTCGTGCTGACCGTCGGGCGCACCCGCGTCTCGGACGCGCAGGGCATCCAGCGGCAGCTGTTCGCGGAAGTGATCGGCACCGCACTGCCGATCACCGTGCTGCGCAACGGAGCCATGGTCGACGTCTACGCCACTCCGGCCGAGTTGGCCGGGTGACTTGAGTATCGCGCCCCGGCGTGGCATGGTCGGTGGCACAACACCAACGCGGGAGCTCGCGCCATGGCGGGCTGAGAGGGTGGCTGGGGTTCTCCCGGCGTCACCGACCGCATGAACCTGACCGGGTAATGCCGGCGTAGGGAGTGAAAGTCGTTGACGACGCTCGAAAACAATGCTGCCCTGAATGTCACGACCGGCCCGATCACGGGCTCGCACAAGGTGTACCACCAGACCGAATCCGGGCTTCGTGTCCCGGCCCGCCGCATCGACCTCTCGAACGGCGAACACTTCGACGTCTACGACACTTCCGGCCCCTACACGGATCCGGAAGCCACGATCGACGTCCACAGTGGACTGCACCGGCTGCGCGCCGGGTGGTCCGACGGCCGTGAGCACAACACTCAGCTCGGGTGGGCCAAACAGGGCGTGGTCACGCGGGAGATGGAGTACATCGCCGCCCGCGAAAGGGTTTCGCCGGAGTTCGTGCGCGACGAGGTCGCGCGCGGCCGCGCGGTGATCCCGGTCAACCGCCGCCACCCCGAGTCCGAGCCGATGATCATCGGCAAGAACTTCCTGGTGAAGATCAACGCAAACATGGGCAACTCGGCCGTCTGGTCGTCGGTCGAGGAGGAGGTCGACAAGATGGTGTGGGCGACCCGCTGGGGCGCCGACACGATCATGGACCTCTCCACCGGCAAGCGGATCCACGAGACGCGCGAGTGGATCATCCGCAACTCGCCGGTCCCGGTCGGCACCGTGCCGATCTACCAGGCGCTCGAAAAGGTCGACGGCGAGCCGGAAAAGCTGTCGTGGGAGGTCTACCGCGACACGATCGTCGAGCAGTGCGAGCAGGGTGTGGACTACGTCACGGTGCACGCCGGCGTGCTGCTGCGCTACATCCCGCTGACCGCGCGGCGCGTCACCGGGATCGTCAGCCGCGGCGGCTCGATCATGGCCGCGTGGTGCCTCGCGCACCACCAGGAGTCCTTTTTGTACACGCACTTCGAGGAGCTCTGCGAGCTCCTGCGGCAGTACGACGTCACGTTCTCCCTGGGCGACGGCTTGCGTCCGGGGTCGATCGCCGACGCCAACGACCGCGCGCAGTTCGCCGAGCTGGAAACCCTCGGCGAGCTGACGCACCTCGCGCGCTCGCACGACGTCCAGGTGATGATCGAGGGGCCCGGCCACGTGCCGATGCACAAGATCAAGGAGAACGTCGAGCTGGAGGAGAAGCTCTGCGGCGAAGCTCCGTTCTACACTCTCGGTCCACTCGCGACGGACATCGCTCCGGCGTACGACCACATCACCTCCGCCATCGGCGCGGCCCAGATCGGCTGGTACGGCACGGCGATGCTGTGTTACGTCACGCCGAAGGAGCACCTCGGCCTGCCGAACCGCGACGACGTCAAGACCGGCGTGATCACGTACAAGATCGCCGCGCACGCCGCCGACCTGGCCAAGGGGCACCAGTACGCGCAGGAGTGGGACGACGAGCTGTCCAAGGCCCGCTTCGAGTTCCGCTGGAACGACCAGTTCAACCTCTCGCTCGACCCTGACACCGCGCGCGCGTTCCACGACGAGACGCTGCCCGCCGAGCCGGCCAAGACGGCGCACTTCTGCTCGATGTGCGGCCCGAAGTTCTGCTCGATGCGGATCACGCAGGACGTCCGCAAGTACGCCGAGGAGCACGGTCTGTCCACTGTAGAGGCGATCGAGGCCGGGATGGCGTCGAAGTCGGCGGAGTTCACCGAGTCCGGTGGCCAGGTCTACCTGCCCGTGGTGCAGCCGTGACACCGCCCACCGCCCTCACCATCGCCGGCTCGGACTCCGGCGGTGGTGCGGGCATCCAGGCGGACCTGCGCACGTTCTTCGCGCACGGCGTCCACGGCCTGGTCGCGCTGACCGCGGTCACGGTCCAGAACTCGCTGGGCGTGCAGGGTTTCACCGAGGTCCCGGCCGACGTCGTGGCCGCGCAGATCAAGGCGGTGGCGTCCGACATGGGCGTCGGCGCGGCGAAGACGGGCATGCTGGCCACGGCGGAGATCATCCGCGCGGTGGCCAAGACCCTCGACGAGGTCGGCGGTGAGATCCCGCTGGTGGTCGACCCGGTGGCGGCGTCGATGACCGGGCATTCGTTGCTGCGCGAGGACGCGCTCGAGGCGATCCGCACGGAGCTGTTCCCGCGGGCGGTCCTGATCACCCCGAACCTGGACGAGGTCCGCCTGCTGACGGGAGTGTCCGTTGTGGACACGATGTCTCAGCGCGCGGCGGCGGAGGCGTTGCTGGAGTTCGGTTCCCGCTGGGTCCTCGTCAAGGGCGGCCACATGACGGGTTCGGCGGAGTGCGTGGACCTGCTGTCGGACGGCAGTTCGTTCATCTCTTTGAGCGGCCCCCGGTATGCGACGGAGAACACTCACGGCGGCGGCGACACACTGGCGTCGGCGATCACTTCGGGCCTGGCGAAGGGCGCGTCGGTGCCGGACGCGGTGGCGGCGGGGAAGAAGTTCATCGAGCGCTGCGTGGCGGAGGCCTACCCGCTCGGTGCGGGGGTCGGACCGGTGTCGCCGTTCTGGGTGCTGCCAGACTGAGCGGGTGAGAGAACCCGACGAGCTGTGGGCGGCCCTGTCCGAGGAGCTGCGCGCCGAAATCGACGGCCTGCTCGCCGACGGCCACTTCGTGCACGCGATCCTTGCCCTCCGGGAGAGGTCGGGCCTCGACCCGTTGCCGGGCATCAACGAAGGCAAGGGACTGGCGAGTTTCCGCACCGCTCTCCTGCACGAGCGCGGCCTGCTGAAACCGCCGCCGGAGTACACCGTGGACGGCATGCTCGCCGAGGTCTCGGCGCGGGGCCTGACCCCGCTCGCCATCGAGATAACCTGGGACGGCGATTCCCGGGGGTGGCACACCGAGCTGTGCGCGGTCGTCAAGGACCCGGACTTCGAACTGGCCTGTCTCGGCCGGTTCGTGCCGCACCTCGACCGCACCCGGTCGGTGCGGGACGAAGCGCGGGAGAAGGGTCAGGCGGTCGCGGACCGGCTCGGCGTGCCCTTCTACTTCCCGCTCCCCGACACTCCCGACACCGAGCAACCGCACTGGTGGGACCTACCGCACTCGTCGTGAGTGTTTAGGGCGGTTCTAACCGCCCTAAACACTCACGACGGGGTCAGCGGGTCGTCAGGCGCGGGGCGTCGACCGCCCAGTACCAGTTGTTGCCTGCCGCATACAGGCGCCACGTGAAGTGGGCCGTCCGGGCGCCCGCCGGGACCGCCACCGAGGTTGCCGCCGGCTGGGACAACACGTCTCCACCCCGGTTGGCCGACGACGACTCCGGGCCGTAGGCCAGCAGCGTCTTCTCCGCACCGCCGTCGAAGGACACCGTCAGGGCGCCGCGCTGGGTTCCGTCCTGGCGGTAGTGCGACACGAACCCCACATCCACGGTGGACTTACCCGACACCGGCAAAGACGGCGACACCAGCGAAGAGTCGAACGTCCCCTGGGACGACGGCGAACCCTTGTCGTCCCACTCGTCCGGGTCCGCCACCGCGAAGACGCCGCGAGACCGCACGTTCGCCTCACGCTCCTGGCCCGGCGCGGTGCGCGTCCAGAAGTCGTCGGTCGTGAACGCCCAGCCCTGCCACTCCGTGACCCCCGCGGGCATGCCCGACGCGTTCCGCACGCTCCACCCGGAAGGCGCGTCGTGCGTCCAGCCCGGCACCGAGGCGGGCACGCCCGTTTCGTCCACACGCGACTTCAAGACCGCGGAATCGAAGGGATCCACGGGAAGCGAGCCCAGCGCGTAACCGTCCGAAGAAGACGCAAGACCCAAGTGCCGCAACGCCGTCGGCGCGATGTCGACGATCTTCGGCGCCACCGCCGGAGTGCCGGACGGCACCGCACCGCCGGCCGCGATCACGAACGTCATGCGCTCCTCGGGACTGTCCCCGCCGTGGCCGCCCGGGCCGGTGTGACCGTGGTCCGTCGTCAGCATGACCAGCCAGTCCTCCGACGCAGCCGAAGCACGCGCGTTGATCGCCGCCAGCAACCGTCCGATGTAGGCATCGTCCGAACGCAAAGTCGCCGCGTACTCCGCCGAGTCGGCGCCGCGGGCGTGGCCCGCCTCGTCCGTCTCTCCGAAGTAGACGAACGACGCGTCGGCCTTGTCCTGCTTGAGGTGCTTCTCCGCGTCGGCCGCGATCTGCGGGTCGGTGTTCTCGTAGCCGGCGCTGTCCCCGTCGAGGACGTACTTGCGGTCCTGGCCCGTGCGCAGGATCTTGTCGCCGATCGGCTTCCAGTCGACCGCCGCGTACGTGTCGAGCGCCGGGTTCGCCGTCTCCGCCCGCGCGAGCCAGCTCGGGTAGGCCGCGAGGTTGTTGCCGGTGAACGCGTTGTCCTTCACCAGGTGCTTGTCGGGCCAGACGCCGGTGAGGATCGACGACCAGCCGGGCCCGCTGAGCGTCGGCGCCATCCCGCTGCCGTACAGCGAGCTGCGCGCCGAGTACCCGCGCTGGACTAGCGCGTGCACGTTCGGCGTGTCCGCCGCGAGGAGCTTGTCGAACCGCGTGCCGTCGAGCCCGATCACGAGCACTTTGGGCGTTTTCGCCACCGCCGAAGCGACGCCGGTGGTCAGCCCGGCGGCCGCCACCAACGCCGTGACCAGGCAGAACAGTCTCCGCATGAGCCCTCCAGATAATTGGTTCGGATGAGTTATCCGGAGGTTAGGGAGCGGCGACGACGGTGAGGTGAACGCGCGGCGAAACCCCGCCGGCCATCAGCGGACGGGCAGCAGCTCCCGGCCGTCGTAGGTTTCGCGCGCCGCGCGGATGCGGCCGAAGTTGGCCTGCGACCACGCGCTCAGCGCCACCAGGTGCGCCCCGACCTCGGCACCCATGTCCGTGAGCGCGTACTCCACCGTCGGCGGGGTCGTCGGGTACACCGTGCGCGTCAGGAAGCCGTCGCGCTCCAGCTGGCGCAGGTTCTGGGTCAGCATCTTCTGGCTGATGCCGTCGACGGCCCGGCGCAGCTCGCCGAACCGGTGCGGCCCGCGGGCCAGCGCGCCGAGCACCAGCGCCGTCCACTTGTTGGCCAGCAGGTCCAGCACGTCCCGGCACGGGCAGCTGCGGAGGTAAACGTCCCAGGGTCCGTCCTGGTCACAGGTGGTTTCCATCGAGTACCTACTTTACGGATAAGTGCCTTCTAGCGAAAAGTGCCTACCCGTCCGAGTATAGGAGGCGACCCCCTCAGCACGAAGGAGACAAGCATGCGCATCGTGACCCAGGAGACCCTCGGCGGGCCGGAGGTGCTCCACGTCGTCGAAGCACCGCGGCCGGAACCCGGGCCCACGGAGGTCCTGGTGCGGGTGCACGCGGCCGGGATCAACCCGGTCGACTGGAAGGTCCGCGCGGGCGGCGGGTTCCTCGGCCAGCCGCCCTTCACCGTCGGCTGGGACGTCGCCGGCGTGGTCGAGGAAGCCGGCTTCGGCGCCACCGGCGTCCGCGAAGGCGACGAAGTCCTCGGCATGCCGTGGTTCCCGCGCCCGGGCAACGCCTACGCGGAGTACGTCACCGCGCCATCACGCCACTTCGTCCGCAAGCCGGCCGGGCTCTCGTTCGCCGAGGCCGCCGCGCTGCCGCTGGCCGGACTGACCGCGTGGCAAGGGCTCGTCGACGTCGGGAACGTCCGGAGTGGACAGCGGGTGTTCGTCGACGCCGCCGCGGGCGGGGTCGGCCACCTCGCCGTGCAGCTCGCCAAGGCGCGCGGCGCGCACGTCATCGGCACGGCCAGCGCGGGCAAGCACGAGTTCCTGCGCGAGCTCGGCGTCGACGAGCCGATCGACTACCACGACCGGACCGCGACGACGTCCGATGTGGACGTCTACTTCGGACTCGTCGGCGAAGAGAGCGACCTGCGGTGGCTCCCCGCGATCAAGGAGGGCGGCCTGCTGATCGGCGTGCCCAGCGGTGTCGCGGATCGCGTCGAAAAGGCCGCCGCGGAAAGGAAAGTCCGCACGGAACGGATCCTCGTGGAGCCGGACCGCGGTGGGCTGACCGGCCTCGTCGAGCTGGTCGAGGCCGGTCAGCTGAAGGTCCGCGTCGAGCAGACCTTCCCGCTGGAGGACGCCGCGAAGGCGCACGAGCTGGGTGAGTCCGGCCGGGTGACCGGGAAGCTCGTGCTGACCGTCTAGCCCCGGGCGAGCACCTGCGGGAGGACCGTGGTGAGCCCGGTCCAGTCCGAGGTGATCACCGACGCGTGCTGCTTCGCCAGGTCGGCGACGCGCTGGTTGGCCTGGTCGACCGTCGGGTTGTGGGCGTCGATGGCCGGCGCGACGTTCTGCCCGTCGGTCATCACGACGTAGTAGTGGTTGGCGTCGTACCACCACGGCCCGGTCTGCGTCACCCACGCGTTCGCGTCGCCGTCGAACACGACGAACCACGGCTTGAGGTCGGCGGTGTACTTGTCCCGCGGGTCACCGCCGGCCGCGCCGTGCACGGTCGGGAAGATGTTCGCGTCGCCGAGCTTCCCGGCGTTCTTGAGCCCGACGAGGTAGCGCGCGTACTCGACGTCGGTGTGCAGCGTGTCGGTCGGGTTCCCCTCCTCGACGGTGCCCGGGATGATCTCGGTGATCACCCGGCCCCGCAAGGCGTCCACGGACGGCCAGTTGTCCGCCTTCGAGGCTTCGTCGAGGGTGCTGTACCCGCCGAGCAGCTCACTCGGCCGGAACGCGACGCTGCCGAGGTGCGAGCGGAACGTCGCGTCCAGCTCGTCCGGGCCCATGCCGGTGTTGTCCGAGAAGCCGGTCTTCATCTCGAGCTTGAGCGTGATCGGCGTGTGCCCCGGGTGGGCGGCCAGCCAGATCCGGATGTCGTCGAGGCAGTACTCGAGGTTCTTGTTCTTCCCGCCGCTGTACAGCTGCGCCGCCGAGGTGGCAGCGACGCAGTTGTTGCTGTTCCCCAACGGGTTCGAGTGGCTGACCTTCCACTCGTGGGTGAAGAAGTCCGGCCAGACGTCGAGCTCGATCAGCGACGACCCGGCGTCGAGCGCCCGCGCCAGGTAGTCGTAGGCCGCGGGGTCGTACGTGTTGTGCACGCCGACCGTCGTGACGTGGGAGAGCTTCGGGCTGTCCGCTTGGGCCGCGGTCGCCCCGGAGAGCACGAGCGCCGCCGTGAGGACTGCCACCGAGAAGAGCTTCATCCAGGCTCCTTCGAACGTGAGTAACGTTCACAATGTCTCACCGTGGTTGACTGCTCATGAAGGAAAAGCGGCCGATTGGCCTAGACCAGAAGTCGGGAAACCACCATGACCCCTCGCACCGCGTTGACGATCGCCGGTTCGGACTCCGGCGGCGCCGCCGGTCTGCAAGCCGACCTGCGCACGTTCCTGACCTGCGGGGTCCACGGCCTGGTCGCGGTCACCGCCGTCACGGTGCAGAACACGCTCGGCGTGCACGACCGGTCCGACCTGCCGCCGCACATCGTGGCCGGGCAGATCGAGGCCGTCGCGGCGGACATGGGTGTCAACGCGGCGAAGACGGGCATGCTGGCGTCGGCCGAGATCATCGAGGCCGTCGCGGCCGCGTGTGACAAGGCGGGGATCGGCCGCGACGAGAAGATCCCGTTCGTCGTCGACCCGGTGGCGGCGTCGATGCACGGCCACCCGCTGTTCGACGACGCCGGCCTGCACGCCCTGCGCGACGAGCTGCTGCCGCGCGCGACGGTGCTCACCCCGAACCTCGACGAGGTCCGCCTGCTGACCGGGATGACGGTGAAGGACCGCGAGGGCATGCACACCGCGGCGGTGGTGCTGCAGCGGATGGGCCCGCGCTACGTCCTCGTGAAGAGCGGCCACCTGCAGGCCGACCCCGAGTGCGTCGACCTCCTCTTCGACGGCTCGACGTTCGTGGAGCTGCCGGGGCAGCGCTACGCGACGCCGCACACGCACGGCGCGGGCGACACGATGGCGTCGGCGCTCACGGCGGGCCTGGCCAAGGGGATGTCGGTGGTCGAGGCGGCGCGCTACGGCAAGTGGTTCGTCTCCCACGCCGTCGAGCACGCCTACCCGATGGGCGCCAAGGTCGGCCCGGTCTCGGCCTTCTGGCGGCTGGCACCCGAGGAGCGCTGAGCGACCGCCCGGTTACCATCCCTGCGTTTACTGATCCTTGAACTCAGCAGGGGGCGGCCTTGACCGGACGCGAGCGGGTGGCGAAGGTCCTCGACGACCGCCGCTTCCAGAACTTCATCATCGCCGTGATCGTGTTCAACGCGGTCACGCTCGGCATGGAGACGTCGACGTCGCTGGTCGACGGCTACGGCACCCTCCTGCACACGCTCGACCACATCGCGCTCGGCATCTTCGTCGCCGAGCTGCTGGCGAAGTTCTACGCCTACCGCGGCGCGTTCTTCCGCGACAACTGGAACGTCTTCGACCTGCTGGTCGTCGGTATCGCGGTGATCCCGGCGACCGGGCCGTTCGCCGTGCTGCGGTCGCTGCGCGTGCTCCGGGTGCTGCGGCTGATCTCGGTGGTGCCGTCGATGCGCAAGGTCGTCTCGGGGCTGCTCGCCGCGATCCCCGGCATGGCCTCGATCGCCGCACTGCTCGCGCTGATCATCTTCGTGGCCGGGGTGATGGCCACCAAGCTGTTCGGCGTCATCTCGCCGGAGAACTTCGGTGACCTCGGCACGTCGCTGTTCACGCTGTTCCAGGTGATGACCGGCGAGGCGTGGCCGGACATCGCAAAGGAGATCATGGTCCAGGCGCCGA
The DNA here is from genome assembly GCF_055583645.1 of Amycolatopsis sp. NPDC104587. Classification (NCBI taxonomy): domain Bacteria; kingdom Bacillati; phylum Actinomycetota; class Actinomycetes; order Pseudonocardiales; family Pseudonocardiaceae; genus Amycolatopsis; species Amycolatopsis sp. NPDC104587. Next base: position 363,356 of record NZ_JBVJNO010000001.1, on the reverse strand, counting down.
TGGCCTGGATCTTCTTCGTCGTCTACATCCTGGTGTCCAGCTTCGCGGTGCTGAACCTCTTCATCGCCGTCGTCGTCAGCGGCATGGAGGACGAGCTGCGCCAGGACATCCGCGAGGAAGAGGCGAAGCAGGCCGAGACGCAGGCCGCGGCGAACCAGGAGATCCTCGACGAGCTCCGCGCCGTCCGCGCGGAGCTCGCCGAGCTGCGGCGTGAACAGGCGGCTTAACGGAACGCGGCGAGGTTGCGCGCGACCCAGGCGCCGAACGACCGCGGCGGCCGGCCGAGGACCCGCTCGACGTCCGGGCTGACCCGCAGCTCGGCCGCGCTCGGGGCGCCGAGGATGTCCAGGGTGTCGTCGGCGAGCTCACCCGGCATGGTCCGGGTCATCCCGGCCTTGGCTTCTTCGCGGGTGAGCTCGTGGAACCGCACGGGCGTGCCGAGCGCGGATTCGATGGCCGACGCCTGCCCGCGCGGGGTGATCACCTCAGGTCCGGTCAGCTCGTAGGTGCCGCCGGTGTGCCGGTCGTCCAGCAGGCAGGCCGCGGCGATCTCCGCGATGTCCGCCGGGTCGATGATCGGCACGCCGGTGTCCCCGAAAGGCGCGGCGACAACCTGCCGCGTGCGGACGGATTCCGCCCGCCACAGGGCGTTGGACGCGAACCCGCCCGGCCGCAGGATCGCCCACTCCAGGCCGGACTCCCGCACCCGGTCCTCCAGCGCGCGCATCGCGACCCGCGTCGTGCCGAAGGGCCGGGTCACCACGCCCAGGGTGGAGAGCAGGACCACCCGGCGGACCCCGGCGGCCGCGGCCGCGTCGAGGGCGCGGGCGGGGTCGGCGCCGGCGGCGTGCAGGTCGCCGGACAGCAGCAGGAACACCGCCTTCGCCCCGGCCAGCGCCGGCTCCAGCCCGGCGGGCTCGGCCAGGTCGGCCACCACGTGCCGGACGCCGTCCGGCACGGCCGCGGTGTGCCGCGACACCGCCGTCACCTGCTGCCCCGCCTCGGCCAGCGCCCGCACCAGCGGCCGGCCCACGTTCCCGGTAGCCCCGGTCACCACGATCATGAAAGCTCCTTCGTCCGATGTCTTCACCGACGCTAGGAGCCGAGCTAACTTCTGGTAAGGACATACCTTTGGGTAAGCTCATGACATGACCGGAGGCGCACAGCTCACCCCGGCCGCCGCGGCGGCCCGGTATGACGTGTTTCACACCGACTGCCCCGCGCGCGACGTCGTCGACCACGTGACGAGCCGGTGGGGCATCTGGGTCCTGATCTCGTTGCAGAGCAACGACCTCAGGTTCTTCGAGCTGCGCGAAAGCATCGAGGGCATCAGCGAGAAGATGCTCGCCCAGTCCCTGCGCGCCCTGGTCGAGGACGGCCTGATCTGGCGGCAGGTCGAGCCGACGACACCACCCCGGGTCACCTACGGGCTGACGGAGTTCGGCCGGGACGTGGGCGAGCCGCTGGCGGAGCTGTTCGGCCGGATCACCCGGCGGCTCATGCCGGACGGGCAGCCGGCTTAGCGGTCCTCGTCGGCGATCAGCGCTTCAAGCGCCGGAATCGCCGCCGTCAGGGCTTCGCGGTGCTCCGGCGACAGCCGGTCCAACCGCCGGTTCAGCTCCTGCACCCGGGTCGAACGGACACCCGACACCAGCCGCTCGCCCTCTTCTGTCGCCTTCGCCAGCCACGCGCGGCGGTCGACCGGGTCGGGCTCGCGGCTCACGTACCCCGCCTCGACGAGGGACGCGATGATCCGCGACATGGTCGCCGCGGCGACACCCTCCTTCGCGGCGAGGTCGCCGAGGCGCAGCTGACCGGAGATCACCAGCGTCGCCAGCGCCGAGATCGCGCCGTGGCCGGGGCCCGGCACGCCGGCCTGCCGCAGTGACCGGGACAGCCTCCCGACGGCGAGGTACAGCCTGCCCGAGACGTCCTGGACCGAGGTGCTGGTCACGGCTGGCTCCTTCTGCCCTGCCCCGCCGCGGGTGCGCCGGAAAGTGCCGTCCACCTTACGGGTTCGCGGTGCACGTTCGCTGTTACCAATCCGGCCTAAAGCAGGCCGATCCTCGAGCGGCGCGTAACCGTTGCCACGAAGTCATTCGGCCGTGACTGTGGTCGGATTGGTAACAAACGGTACAGTAAGCCACCCGGTTCACCGGGGTGGGCTCGACGCGTGCGCCCAGAAGCGCTGCGGCACCCGGCCCGCCTCGCGGGCGAGCCGGCCGGCGACGACACCCGCCCGCATCGCCGCCGCCATCCGCTCCGGGTCGGCCGCGCGGGTGACCGCCGTGGACAGCAGGACGGCGTCACAGCCGAGCTCCATCGCCAGCGTCGCGTCCGACGCGGTGCCGATTCCGGCGTCCAGGATCACCGGCACGCCCGCCCGCGAGACGATCAGCTCGATGTTGTGCGGATTCCGGATGCCGAGGCCGGTCCCGATCGGCGCGCCCAGTGGCATCACGGCGGCGCAGCCGGCCTCCTCCAGACGCAGCGCGAGCACCGGGTCGTCGTTCGTGTAGGCGAACACGGTGAAGCCGTCGGCGGCCAGCCGCTCGGCGGCGTCGAGGGTTTCGATCGGGTCCGGCAGCAGCGTCCGGTCGTCGGCGTGCACCTCGAGCTTGATGAGGTCGGTATCCAGCGCCTCTCGCGCCAGCTGCGCGGTGAGCACGGCTTCGGCGGCCGTGCGGCAGCCCGCGGTGTTCGGCAGCAGCTCGATGCCCAGCCTTTTCAAGAGTTCGAGGACGCCGGAGCCGCCTTCGGCGTCGGCTCGGCGCATGGCGACGGTCGTCAGCTCGGTGCCGGAGGCGACCAGCGCGCGTTCGAGCACGGCGAGGTTCGCCGCGCCGCCGGTGCCGATGATCAGCCGCGACCGGAGCTTGGCAGTGCCAATGACCAGCGGTTCGACGTCCACTTCAGCCTCCCTGGACCGCGGTGAGCACGTCGACGCCGGCGCCCTTGGGCACGGCGGTGGCCGCCCAGTCGCTCCGGCGGACGACGACGCCGTCGACCGCGACGGCGATCCCGGGCCGCTGCCCGCCGGACGCCTCGAGGACGTCGGCGACCGTGGCGCCGTCCGGGAACTCCGTCCACTTCCCGTTGAGCTTGATCTCCATCACACGTGCTCCTTCTGGTGCAGGCGGTCGGGCGAAGCCGCTTCGGTGCCTTCGGGCGGCTTCTCACCCTCGAGCCAGGCGACCACGGCGTCCGCGGTCACGGGGGCCATCAGCAGGCCGTTGCGGTGGTGCCCGGTCGCGGCGAAGACGCCGTCGTCCAGGACACCGAGGTACGGCAGCGCGTCCCGGCTGGCGGCCCGCAGGCCCGCGGCGACCTCGGCCAGCTCGTACTCGGTGATCGCGGGAAAGACCCGTTCGGCGCCTTCGACCAGCTCACGCACCCCGCGCGCGGTGACGGCCCGGTCGAAGCCCGCCTCGTACTGGGTGGCGCCGAGGACGAGCTCTTGGTCGCCGCGCGGGACGAGGTAGATCGGCCGGCCCTCGACGACGGCCCGCACGGTGTGCGCCGGCGGCGGCAGGCAGCCGCGCCGGGGCTTGAGCCGGAGGATCTCCCCCTTGAGCGGGCGGACGGCGTCGGCGAGCTGCGGGTGCAGCCGCCCGGTCCACGCGCCCGCGGCGAGCACGACGGCGTCGGCGTCCGGGATGGCCGTGACACGCTCACGGACGAACCGGACATCCCGCTTCTGGCAGGCCGCGTACAGGGCGTTGAGGAGTTTTCGGTTGTCCACGGCCAGGTCGCCGGGCACGTGGAGTCCACTTCGGACGGACCCGACGCCGGGCTCGAGACGTTTGGTCTCGCGGCCGGTGAGGCGGTCCGCCGCGCGGCCGATCGAGTGCAGGTAACCGGCGAGGATGTCGAGGTGACCGGCGTCGGCGCTGTCGAACGCGACCACGAGCGTCCCGTGCCCGGCCAGGCCGGGGTCGACGCCGTCGGCCGCGAGGTCGCTCGCGAAGCCGGGCCAGCGTCTCAACGACTCTTCGCCGAGGCTGAGGACGTCTTCCTCACCCGGCCAGGCCTCGGTGACCGGGGCGAGCATGCCGCCGGCCAGCCAGGACGCGCCGCCGCGGACGGGCTCGGGGTCGTACAGGGTGACCTGGTGCCGCCGGCCGGCCGCACGCCAAGCCGTGGACAGGCCGATCACTCCGCCGCCCACCACTGCCAGGTTCGTCATGGGATCACGCTCCCTGCGCCGGCATGACCCGGATCAGGTTCCACGGTCGGAGCGGCAGCTCCCTCTCAGCCCGTTGCCTCGGGCTCCCGTGCGGACCAGCCCACCCTAGCTCGCGAGGTACGGTCGCCGCTATGCCCGCCCTTTCCGGTGACAAGATCCGCGCCCGCCTCGACGCGGCGCGCCTGTACCTGTGCACGGACGCCCGCACGTCCCGCGGCGACCTGGCCGCCTTCGCCGACGCGGCCCTGGCCGGCGGCGTCGACATCATCCAGCTGCGTGACAAGACCGGCGCCTTGGAAGCCGCGGGAGAGATCGCCGCGCTGGAGGTGCTGGCCGAGGCGTGCGAGCGGCACGGCGCGCTGCTGTCGGTGAACGATCGCGCGGACGTCGCCCTGGCGGTCGGCGCGGACGTGCTCCACCTGGGCCAGGACGACATCCCGGTCCCGCTGGCCCGGCGGATCCTGGGCGACGACGTCGTGATCGGTCGCTCGACGCACTCCGTCGACCAGGCCTCGGCGGCCGCCTCGGAGCCGGGTGTGGACTACTTCTGCACGGGCCCGTGCTGGCCGACGCCGACCAAACCCGGCCGGTCGGCGCCGGGCCTGGACCTGGCGCGCTCGACGGCGGCTGCCACTCCGGCGCGGCCCTGGTTCGCGATCGGCGGCATCGACGTGCCGCGCCTGCCGGAGGTGCTGGCGGCGGGCGCGTCCCGGATCGTGGTGGTCCGGGCGATCACCGAAGCCGAGGACCCCGAAGCCGCGGCCCGGGAACTGCGCGCCCGCCTGCCCTGACGTCGCCGGTCAGGGTGTCGGCGTGCTCGCCGCGCCCTGGCTGGTGGGCGGCGCCGCCGAGGTCGACGGCGGCTGGGCCGTCGTGCTCGGGGTGGTCGGCGTGGTGGTCGGGGACTGCGACGACGTGGTCGGCGGGGCCGAGGTCTCCGTGGTCGTCTCGGTGCTGGGCGTCGGCGAGCTCTGGGTGTCCTCGGTCGCCGTCGAAGGGGTGGTCGACGGGGTTTTGTCCGGCTGGCCGCCACCCCCGCCGAAGATCTTGCCGATGCCCGCGCCCGTGCCGCCCGCCACACGACCGCCCGTGGCCGCGTCGACCCCCACGATCGCCAGGATCGCCACGGCGAACGCCACCACGCTCGTGCCGATGATCAACGGCCAACGCAGTTTGCGCAGCCGGGACGGCTCCTCCTCAGGAGGTGAGTCCGGCCGGGGCAGCTGGACCGTCGGCTGGTCGGCCGGCGCCACTTCGGAACCGGTTCCACCTCGCCGCCGGATGCCCGACGTCGCCAGCTGCCGGGCCTTCAGCGCGGCCGCGCGCGTGCGCTGCAGCGAGCGGAGGTAGATCTCGCCGCCGACCGTCGTGATCACGCTCGCCACGCCCGCGCCGACCACCGTGCCCGCCACGCCGAGCGTCGAGCCCAGCAGCGCCGCGGTCACCGCCGCCAGCGCCGCCGCCATCACCTGCGCGATGCGCAGACCGGACTTTTCTTCCTTCGCCGTGTCCAACTCGGAAGCCGCTGCGTTCTCCTTGCTCATGATCCCGATCCGGTAGTAAGTCTTTTCTCCCCTGTCCAACGTGTAAGGCGCGCGGGAAACTCCCCGCGTTGCCGCGACGTGAGAAGCACCACTCCGATCGTCCACAGTGGACACTTACGACCGAACACTTTCTTGACATAATCGGCACATGGAACTGGTGACGATCTCCGACATCGAGGCGGCCGCGAAGCGCGTCGAAGGTGTCGCCGTGCGCACGCCGCTGTTGCTCCAAACGTGGGACCCGCGTGAGTCCCTGTGGCTCAAACCCGAGTCGCTGCAACCGATCGGCGCGTTCAAGGTGCGCGGCGCGTTCAACGCGATCGCCACCCTCGAAGACGCGCGGCGCGCCCGCGGGGTCATCGCGTACTCGAGCGGCAACCACGCGCAGGCGGTCGCGTACGCCGCGCGGGAGTTCGGCGTGCCCGCGGTGATCGTCGTACCGGACATCGCGCCGCGGATCAAGGTCGAGGCCACCCGCTCGTACGGCGCCGAGGTGATCGAAGTGCCGATCGGCGAGCACGAGGCCAAAGCGCACGAACTGGCCGCCGAACGCGGGCTGACCCTGGTCCCGCCCTACGACGACGCGGCCATCATCGCCGGGCAGGGCACCGCGGGCCTGGAGATCGCCGAGGACCTGCCGGACGTCGAGGTGGTGCTGGTGCCGGTGAGCGGCGGTGGGCTGGCCTCCGGCGTCGGCGTCGCGATCAAGGCGCGCTGCCCCCGGGCGAAGGTCGTCGGCGTCGAGCCCGCGTTCGCCGGCGACACGACCGAGGGGCTGCGGCTCGGCCGCCAGGTCGACTGGCCGATGGCCGACCGCGCCCGCACGATCGCCGACGGCCTGCGCGCGCAGCCGTCCGAACTGACCTTCGCGCACCTGAAGGACGTCGTCGACACGATGGTCACGGTCACCGAGGACGAGATCCGCGACGCCATGCGCGTCCTGGCCGGCAAGGCCCGCCTGGTGGCCGAGCCGAGCGGCGCGGTGACCACGGCGGCGTACCTCCACCACGCGGCCGAGCTACCGGAAGGCCGCACGGTCGCGATCGTCTCGGGCGGCAACGCGGACCCGGCCCTCTTCGCGGAGGTCCTCGCCTGAGCGACGGCCCCGAGCGCCCCAATGTGGCCTTCGGTGCGTTCAACGCACCCAAGGCGGCCTTCGGTGCGTTGAACGCAACCAAGGCCACCTTGGGGCGCTCGGGGCCGGGTCAGGTGGAGGCGCCGCGACGGACGTGCGTCGGCGGGCCCTCGACACCGCAGTGGTAACACTCGCCCAGGTGCGGGGACTCGTCGGCGGCCGGAGCCGGCGGCTCGGCCGGCGGAGCCAGGACGCCGTTGTGGATGCCCAGCGCGATCAGCCCGCCGGCGATCGCCAGCACCGCGCAGATCACCAGGGCCATCCGCCAGCCCGCGGTGAGCGCGACCGGGTCGGCGTACGCGGACCCGGTCAGCCCGGCGGCCGCCGGCAGCACCGCGACGGCCAGGAGCCCGCCGGAGCGCGCGATGGCGTTGTTGACCCCGGACGCGACACCGGCGTAGCGGTCCGGGGCCGCGGCGAGCACCGTCGCGGTGACCGGGGCGACGACGGTCGCCAGGCCGAGCCCGAACACCACCACCGCGGGCAGCACCGTGCCGAGGTAGGACGCGCCGGGCGCGATGCGCAGCATCAGCAGCATCCCGATGCCGACGACGATCGGCCCGACGACCAGCTGCAGGCGCGGGCCGATGCGCTGGGCGAGCGCGCCCGAACGGCCGGAGAGCAGCAGCATGATCACCGTCAGCGGCAGCCCGGCCAGCCCGGACGCCGTCGGCGAGTAACCGAGCGACACCTGCAGCTGCATGACCAGCAGCATCATCACGCCGCCGAGCGCCGCGTACATCGCGAAGGTCAGCGCATTCGACAGGGTGAACGTCCGGTCGCGGAACAGCGACGGCGGCACCAGCGGCTCCCGCGAGCGGTGCTGGACGAAGACGAACGCGGCGAGCCCTGCGATCCCCAGCACTCCCGCGACCAGCACGATCGGGTCGCCGATGCCGCGTCCCGGCGCCTCGACCAGCGCGCCGGTCACCCCGGCGAGGCCGATCGCGCCGAGCGCCGCGGCGCCGAAGTCCGGGTGGCCGGTCGCCTGCTCGTCGCGGGACTCCGGGACGAACCGGCGCGCCATCAGGACCACGGCGATCGCGATCGGCACGTTGATCAGGAACGCCAGCCGCCACGACCAGACCTGCACCAGGAAGCCGCCGAGCAGCGGCCCGGCGGCGGCCGCGATGCCGCCGAGGCCGGACCACGCGCCGATCGCGCGGGCGCGCGCGTCGTGCGCGAAGGACGACTGGAGGATCGCGAGCGACCCGGGGGTCAGGAGGGCGCCGCCGATGCCCTGCAGGATGCGCGTCACGACGAGCACCTCGGTGGACGTCGCCGCCGCGCACAGCCCGGAGGCGACGCCGAACCAGACGACGCCGACCAGGTACATGCGGCGCCGGCCGTAGCGGTCGCCGAGCGAGCCGGCGACCAGGATCAGCGCCGCGAGGGCCAGCAGGTAGCCGTCGAGGATCCACTGGAGACCGGCGACGGAGGCGTGCAGCTCCTCGCCGATGCGGGGCAGGGCGACGTTGACGATCGTGCCGTCGAGCATCGCCATGCCGGACCCGAGGATGGTGGTCGCGAGCACGCCCCGGGCCGCCCCGGTGCCCCACCGGATCCCGGTGTCTTCAGTGGCTGTCACGTGCCCACTCCACCGTGCGCGGAGACGCCCGTCAACCGCGTGGTTACGGCAGCAGCGTCGTCACGAACTTGTAGCGGTCGCCGCGGTAGACCGAGCGGGCGAACTCGACCGGCTTGCCGTCGGTCGCGAACGAGTGCCGGGTCAGCATCAGCACCGGCATGCCGACGTCCGCGCCGAGCATCTCGGCCTCCTGCGGCCCGGCGAGCGAGGTCTCGATCGTCTCCTCCGCGCGTTCGAGCTCGACGCCGTACTGCTCGCGTAGAACGGCGTACAACGATCCCCCCGCGGAAATGTGCTTGCGCAGCCCGCGGAACCGGCCGGCCGGGAGGTGCGACGTCTCGAGCGCCATCGGCTGCGAGTCCGCCAGTCGAAGCCGTCGAAGGCGAAGAATTTTCGCACCGGTGCGGATTCCGAGGAGCTTCGCGAGGTCACCCTCGGCCGGCAGCTCGTCGAGCTCGAGCAGCTTCGACGACGGCTTCAGGCCCTGCTTGCGCATGTCTTCGGTGTAGGAGGACAACTGCAGCCGCTGGGCGAGCTTCGGCTCGGCCGCGAAGGTGCCTTTTCCCTGCACACGGTGCAGGCGGCCTTCGGCGGTGAGGTCGGCCAGCGCCTGGCGCACGGTGGTGCGGGAGACCGTGAACTCCCCGGCGAGCGCGCGTTCGGTCGGGATCGGCGACCCGGGCGGCAGCACGTCCAGGAGGTCGAGGAGGTGCTGTTTCAGTGCCCAGTACTTGGGCTCGCGCTGCCCGCGCATCCCGGCGACGGCGCCCGCCTCGCCCGTGGTGGTGGTTTCCAACATGCCCGACTCCCTATGTCTTCCCTCATACGCGCCACGTCCCCGTAAGAAACGTACCCTTTTCCCCAAACGCGCCGCCCCACTAACATTGGTCTAGACCTGACCGACGCCGCCTGAGTCCGGTACATAATGCCGGAGGTGGAGAGGAAAATGATGACCGAACAACGGCCCGGCGAGCACATGGCCGCGGAGATCGCCCAGCAACCGGACGTCCTGGCCGGACTGGTCGAGCGTCAAGCGGAAATCGCCGGGGTGGCGGAAAAGATCTCACAACGGCCCCCGCGCTTCGCTTTGCTCGCCGCGCGTGGATCAAGTGACCACGCAGCGTTGTATGCGAAGTACCTGATCGAGGTACTGCTCGGCCTTCCGGCTGGTCTTGTTTCCCCGTCGACGGCGACGCTGTACGGCGCGCGCCCCGATCTGCGGGACGTGCTGTTCGTCACGGTCAGCCAGAGCGGTGGTTCTCCCGACCTGATCGAGGTCACCGAAACGGCGCGGCGCCAGGGCGCGCTGACGGTGTCCGTCACCAACACACCCGACTCGCCGCTGCGGGCGGCGTCCGAGCTCGGGATCGACATCGGCGCGGGCGTCGAGAAGGCCGTCGCGGCGACCAAGACGTACTCCGCGACGCTGATGGCGCTCTACCTCCTGATCGACGCGGTGCGCGGCGGCAAGGCGGCGGACGCCGAGAAGATCGGCGAGCTGGCGCAGCAGACCCTCGACGGCGCCGCCGAGGGCGTGCAGCGCGCGGTCGACCGGTACCGCTTCGTGGACCGCGTCCTCACGACCGGCCGCGGTTACTCCTACGCTTCGGCGCTCGAAGGCGCGCTGAAGCTGGCCGAGACCAGCTACCTCGCCGCCCGCGCGTACAGCGGCGCGGACCTGCTGCACGGCCCGGTCGCGGCGGTCAACGGCGAAACCGCGGTCCTGGCCGTGACCAGCAAGGGGCACGGCGGCCAGGCGATGCACGAGGTCCTCGAGGCCGTCGGCAAGCGCGGCGCGGACGTCCTCGCGGTCGGTTCGGCCGCCTCGGAGGTGCCCGCGGCGCTGCGCATCGACGTCGCGCCGTCGGCCGAGGAGCTCGCGCCGATCCTGGAGATCCTGCCGCTCCAGCGGATCGCGCTCGGGCTCTCCCTCGCCCGCGGCGGTGACCCGGACAGCCCGCGCGGCCTGCTGAAGGTGACCAAGACGAGGTGAGCTTCGCGATCGGCGTCGACGCCGGCGGAACGTCGACCAGGGCCGCACTGGTCGACGCCGCCGGCGTCGTGCTCGGCACCGGGCGCGGCGACGGCGCCAACCCCAACGCGCACACCCCCGAGGTCGCCGCGGGCCGGATCGCCGAGACGATCACCGCGGCGCTGGGCGCGCACGATCCGCGCGACGTGCGCGCGTGCGTCGTCGGCATGGCCGGAGTCAGCAAGCTCAGCGACGTGCGCGTGGCGGCGGTGTTCGACGCGGCGTGGGCGCGAGCCGGGCTCACCGGCGTGCGGGTCGTGGCCGACGCCGAAGTGGCTTACGCGTCCGCGACATCGGCCCCGGACGGCACCGTGCTCGTCGCCGGCACCGGTTCCATCGCGGGCCGGATCCGGAAACGCCGGCTGGCCGGCACCGCGGGCGGGTACGGCTGGCTCCTCGGCGACGAGGGGTCCGCGTTCTGGCTCGGCCGCGAAGCCGTTCGTTCCACTTTGGAGGCTCTCGGGCGCGGCCTCCCCCTCGACGGCCTGCCGACCGCGGTGCTCGGCGCCGCGCTCGGTCCGTCCGGTTTGGACGTCCGGACCGACGCGCAGCGGCTCGCGGCGTCCCGCGCGGTGATCACGGCGGCCAACGCCGAAGCGCCGGTCCGGCTCGCCCGGTTCGCCCCGCTGGTGAGCGCGGCGTACAACGCCGGCGAGCCCGCGGCGACCGGAATCGTCACCCGCGCGGCGGCGCTGCTCGTCGAAAACGCCCTCGCCGCGCGCGAACCCGGCGAGTCGACCCCGGTTGTCCTGGTCGGTTCGGTGCTCACCGGCGACAGTCCGGTGGGTGCCCTGGTACGCCGCGGATTGTCCGGCCTCGAGGTGCTGACCAGCTCCGATGGGGTGCTGGGCGCGGCGTGGCTCGCCGCCGTCGACGCGTTCGGCGAGGGGGTCTCCCGACCCGGGCCGGGAGAAAATTGAGCAAAACGCGGCGCGAAGACGTCAAAACGTCGACTGAACCCGGGTAGGCCGGGTACCGTAGGCGTTGGCCCCCGGACCCTCCCCCCTCGCCGGGGGCCGCCTTATGTCCTGGGTACGTCGTCCGGGGCGGGTTCGGGAGCGAGGCGCAACCCCGGGTGCTCCGGCGGCAACGCCCGGTAGAGCACCCAGCCGCTCACCGCGACGGTCAAGGCGACCAGGGGCCACGAGAGCACCGTGCGGGCGATCCCGAGCGCGAGCACCTGGCCGGACCACCACAGCAGGCCGTAAACGACCACGCGCAGCGTGTACTGGCCGAACACCCACACCCAGCTGGCCCGTGAATACGCCTTCAGCAGCACCGGGTCGCGGCGCCAGCGCGCCTTCTGGCCGAGCACCAGGCCGACGACCACGCCGAGCAGCGGCCAGCGGACGACGATGCTGGCCGCCCAGAGCAGCGCGCTGGCCACATTGGACATCAGCTGCAGCAGGAAGAAGTCCTGGGCGCGGCCGGTGTGCAGGGCGATCAGCGCGGCCGCGACGACGGCGGCGAGGCTGACGACCAGCGCCCGGACCTTCCCGCCGCGCGCGATCCGGTAGATCCCGAGCACGACGGCCACGGCGATGGCCGCCCCGGCGCCCCACGCGGTGGACTGACCGGCGATGAGCCAGCCGGCGACAAAACCGACGGGCGGGATGCTGGCGTCGAGCGCGCCTCGGCGGCCGCCGAGGATCTGCGCGAGCGACTCACGGGGTTCTCCGGACACGTGTCCAGCGTGCCGGATCGGCCCCGCCCGGCCGCACGCAGGGAGATTTTCGCCACATCAGGTGCCGGGTTTACCTCCGAGTGTGCTTTTTCACGGCATAGCGAAGGTGAAGACTGCGTAATACAGAAGCGCAGAAGGCCGACAAGATAAGACACTGTTACCGCGGGCTGAACCCGAGGGGCCGTGGGGGTGCGGCCAGATGGTTAGTTGTGGTGTACAACTACATGTCGGGGTGTCGGTCGCTGGATGGGAAGGGGACCCAACGTGTACGGAATCGACAGTTACGTGGCGCTCGGTGACAGCTTCACCGAGGGGCTCAACGACGCGCTGCCGGACGGCTCCTTCCGGGGCTGGGCCGACCGGCTGGCGGAGATCCTGGCGGCCGGGCGGCCCGACTTCCAGTACGCGAACCTGTCCCTGCGCGGCAAGATGCTCGACGAGATCCTCGACGAGCAGCTGCCGATCGCCCTGGAGCTGAAGCCCGACCTGGTCACACTCTGCGCCGGCGGCAACGACATCATCGTCCCGGGCGCGGACGTCGACGCGGTCGCGGAGCGCCTGGAGGAGGGCGTCGCGAAGCTGCGCGAGGCCGGCATCCCGGTGCTGATGTTCAACGGCCCGGACACCAAGGTCCTGTCGGTGATGTCGGTCCTGCGCGGCAAGGTGGCGATCTACAACACCCACTTGTGGGCGATCGCCGAGCGCTACGGAGCGCGCATGGTCGACCTGTGGGCAATGGGTCCGCTGCACGACCGCCGCGCTTGGAGCGACGACCGGCTGCATTTCTCCCCGGAGGCGCACCGCCGGATCGCGTTGAAGTCGGCGGAGGTCCTGGGGATCCTGGTGGAGAGCGACTGGCGGGACCCATGGCCGTCGGAGGCGGTGCCGTCCCGCTGGATCGACTCCCGGCGGTCGGATCTGACGTGGACGAAGGTGCACCTGCTGCCGTGGATCCGCCGGCAGCTGAGGGGCGAGTCGATGGGTGATGGGCTTTCGCCGAAGCGTCCGGAGCTGGCGCCGTTGTTGCCGTTGGATGTGCTGGAAGTGCCGGACAACGCTCGGCAGCAGGCCAGCTGAGGTTTCCGGTGGCTGCGCGGAAGTTCGCCTGAGGGACTTCGGTTCCGGAGCGGCCTTCATGTTTTGCGCGCAGACATCCCCCGCAGACATCCCCCGCAGACATCCCCGCCGCTCCCTGGGGGCCGGCCCCAGTCCAGCATACCGGCCCCCTCTCACACACGGTGCTGAACCGACCACCACAGCCGCAGTTGTCCACATGTCGACTTGCCTGGGGACAACTTGTGGACCACCACTCTTCCCCGGCTCGCCAACCCGCTCCGCCCGGCTTACAGTCCCCTTATGTCCGGTGGTCGGCGCTGGATCCTCATGCTCCCGATCGCGGTGCTGGTCACGGCGCTGCTGGCGGGCGTAGCGACCTGGGCGCAAGCCGGGCGCATCCAGCGGGACCTCACGGCGAAGGCCGAAAGCGCGCTCGCCGCCGCCGGCCTTCCCGCGGGCACCCTCAGCTTCGACGGCCGTGACGCCACCCTCAGCGGCTTCCCGCCCGGTCAGGCCCTCCGCGCCCTCGAAGTCGTCCAGAGCGTCGACGGTGTCCGCGCCGCCAAGCTCGAAGGGGACATCACCCCCGTAGCACCGAGCCCGACCCCGACAAAGCCACCCAGCACCACGGCACAGCCGACCGCACCACCAGCACCACCGGCCCCGCCGCCCACGGACAAGGCCGGGGTGCAAGCCGAGATCGACCGGATGCTCGCCGAGGCGCCGATCACCTTCGTGCCGGACACCGCCCGGCTCACGCCCGAAGGGGAGCAGGCCGCCCGGAGCGTCGCCGTCGCCCTCACCAAGTCGCCCGAGACCTTCCGGTACCGCGTCACCGGGCACGCCGCCCGCGGGTCCGGCAGCGCGAGCGGCGCACTGAAGCTTTCCCGGGACCGTGCCAAGGCCGTCACGCGGATCCTCACCACCAACGGACTGACGACCAAGCGCGTGACCTCTCGCGGGCTGGGTGACACCCGGCCCGCGGGCGGCGGCGACGAAGACCGGCGCGTCGAGATCACGGTCGTTTAGGGGTGATGGCGGATGGTGTGGCTGTTCGGGCAGATCTGGCTGTGGCTGGTCATCGCCTTCGTGCTCGGCGCCCTCACCTCGTGGCTCGTGCTGCGTGCCGCGCAGCGCCCCCGGTCCGCTCCACAACCCGCGGCTGAACCCTACGAACCCGAGTACGAGCCCGAGCCGCTCGCCGCCGAGCAGACGCAGTTCATCCCCGCCGCCTGGACGCAGGCCGAGCGGCCCGAGGACCACCGGTTCGAAGACGAGGACGAGGAGCCTGACGGCCACCGCGAGGGACGGCTGCCGCTGCCTCCACAGCGTGGCGCGCAGGCCGAAGACTGGCCCACCGAAGAAGAACCGGCTTGGCCCGAGACCGAAGAGGCCACCCCGCGGTGGCCGCAGCAGCCTGGGCGCGGCGGCTGACACCCATCCTGGTAAATTCGGCTACGCACTGTGAGCGAGGGCTGAGGAGGGGGTGACGTGGCGCTCCCCCATTGGACGTCGCAGCAGGTCCTGCCGCCGGGGCGCCACGCGGGCGACCTCGCCGACGTCTACGAACGCCTCGTGTTCGACGCCCCGCACCAGAACGACCGCGAAATCCTCTTCAGCGCGCTCAACAGCTACCTCGGTGTCGCCCGGCGGATCATGCCGACCGGCCGGGCGTGGATCGGCGGCGAGCTCATCACCCGGACCGCCCACCCGCCGCGCAGCCTCGACGTCGTCCTCATCCCGGACGAGTGGGGCGCGCTCAAGCGGCTCGACGACGCCGGCCGGTCGGCGCTCTACGGCCTGCTCACGCTGCGCGGTGTCATCGTCGGGCAGCCCGCGATGTACCTCGACCAGGTGCAGCCGGTCGGCGGCATGCTGGACGGCTTCCTGTGCCGCCCCGGCGACGAAGACGTGTGGGCCGAGGTCTGGGCCGAAGGCGGCAGGGGCTACCCGGAGATGATCTGGTGAGGAACGAGTTCCGGCGCATCGCCGACGAGATCCCCGGCGGCACGTGGCTCGACGACCTCGCGCGCGCGTCGGCGATGGCGGCGAACGCCAAGTTCGAGCGGACGTCCCGCTCACCGCTGCTGCACGTCTCGGTGATCGGTGAACAGAGCATCGACGCCTACACCTTCTCCGACATCAGTCGCGCGCTGCAGGACGCGACCGCGAAGATCGGGCACATCATCCGGAACCCGTCCGGTGAGGTCACGATCGTCCAGCAGGCCGACCGCGACAAGGCGCCGCTGATCCAGCGCGGCCAGGCGGGCAACGCGATCTTCTTCGGCTTCCCCGAGCTCGACGTCTCCGACGACGCGTTGATCGTCGACGGCATCGAGACGCTGTCCGAGCGCGCCGTCAAGGAGCTCTGCGACTTCCTGCCGGCGAACGGCTCGGACGACGGCGCGCTCGACGCCGTGCTGCTGCAGCGCGACACCGTCCGCAACGCCGTGAGCGACATCGTCAACGCCGTCGCGAAGAACGCCGGCATCGGGATGGCGCTGACGCCGACCGCCGGTGAGCAGGTCACCCGCAGCATGACGACCGAGCAGGCCCGGATCCTGCAGGGCAGCCTCCGGGAGTCCCGCGAAGAGGTCGGCTACGAGACGGTGCGCGGGCGGCTCGACGGCGTCCGCACCCGGCGGCGCATCTTCTACCTCGACCGCGAGTCGGGCGGGACCATCCAGGGCGCGGTGGCGCCGGACCTGCTCGACGAGATCAAGGAGAACCTCGACCGCCCGGTGACCGCGCGGCTGCGCGTCGTGCGGACGACGACGATCGACGGCCGCCGCGGCCGCCCGGTTTTCGAACTCCTCGAAATCACGCCCGAAGTGAGCCTTTTCGACTGACAAGTCCGATTCACGACTTTCGCTGTGGGCAACCGAGCCGACACTCGTCGTAGGCTCCGTGGCGGTATCGAACAGTGGGAACTCCGATATTCTTTCCATTGATCACCGGGCCACACCCTGCGCACGATGTCAGGAAATACCGATACCCGGCGCAAAACGGTGGGACAATGACTTTTTCCAGAATGTAACAATTTCGTCCTGGACCACGCTTATGGGTTAACGTCGTCGCACTCCCACCCGAAGGGGCTTGCATGATGACCGACCCGCAGTACCCGCCCACCGCTGCGCGTCACGGCCGGCCGGCGCCGCCGGTGACGGCGACCGAGCGGCGGCAAGCGAATGCGAAGCCCGGCCGGAACATCCTGGCGATCGTCGGCCTCGTGCTCGGGTCGGCCGCGCTGGCCGTCACGTTCGCCCCGGACGTCGACTATGTCGCGTGGCCGCTGGGCGGGCTCGGCCTGATCCTGGCGATCACCGGATTGGTCCAGGTCAAGAAGGGCACCGTGGGCGACCGCGGGCTGGCGATCACGGGCACCGCGGTCTCGGTCGTGGCGCTGCTCGCGGCGGCCGGGATGCTGCTGTACTCGACCTTCCTCGGCGGCGGCGAGACCGGGCTGCACCTGCCGGCCGTGGCCACCGACAAGCACTCCGTGGTCTTCGAGGTCACCGCCTCCGGCGGCGCGACCGTGCGGTACGGCAGCCTCTCCGACCAGCGCACCGAAAACGCCCCCGCGAGCACCGACGCGTGGCAGGGCGAAGCGTCCTACAACAATGGTTCGTACCTTTTGACGCTCACCGCGGACACCCGGAATTCGCAGACCAACAACGAAATCGCCTGCGCCATTCTGATCGACGG
This sequence comes from Amycolatopsis sp. NPDC104587, assembly GCF_055583645.1. Lineage (NCBI taxonomy): Bacteria > Bacillati > Actinomycetota > Actinomycetes > Pseudonocardiales > Pseudonocardiaceae > Amycolatopsis > Amycolatopsis sp. NPDC104587. The sequence goes on along the minus strand of NZ_JBVJNO010000001.1, from coordinate 346,426 downwards.
CAAGAAGGTCGCGGAAAACAGCGGGACGACGATCGCGCTCTGCACGGCCAACGTGAGCTGAGCCGCGCGCCTGGCGACCGGCCGGCCTACCCCCATCTCGGCCGGCCGGGCCGCCACGAGCCGCTCCTGGCGGCTCCCGGCCCCGTCGCGGTTTCCCGCGCGGGGCCCGGCACCGGCGTCTCCGCCTGCCCCTCCCCTAGGGCTCTGCCGGCACCGCCGAACCTACGCGGACGCCGCCCGCGGGCACTAAGAATCCACTAAGGATTGTCCGGTGCGGGCCGGGCCGTGACCCATTCGCAACCGAAGGTCGCACCACCGGAATCCGGATCATCGCGACCGCGCCGGCACAGTTCGAATGGGCCGCGAATAGGTCACTGCAGTTCGGCGAGCTCGGTGCGGACCTCGCCGACGAGCTTCGGGTGCACGCGCTCGTAAATGCGCACCGACAACGCGAGTTGTTCGCGGGCGCCGTCGAGGTCGCCCCCGGCCCGCAGCACCCGGCCCAGGGTCAGCCGCAGCGCGCCTTCGCGCGCGACGAACTCGCGGCTGATCGCGAGGTCGATCGCCTCCCAGACGTGCCGCTCGGCCGCGGCGTGGTCGCCCGTGCGCAGGCAGAGCTCGGCCAGCTTGTCGAGGGAGACGACCACGCGGTCGTCGTCGCCCAGTTCGCGGTCGATCGCCAGGCCGGCGAGCTGGTGGGTGATGGCGTCGGTCAGCCGGCCCGCCCGCTTCTCCGCCTGCGCGCAGCTGCTGAGCGCCTGCCCGCGCAACGTGACGTCACCGGCGGCCGCCGCGGCCTTCGCGAGCCGCTCGATGGCCTGGTCGTGCTCGCCGAGCCGGCTCAGCGCACGGCCGAGGTGCAGGTCGGCCGAGGTGACCAGCCGCTCGTCGGTGCTCCCGGCGGCCAGCCGCGCCGCGCGTTCGGCGTCGGCCAGGCCGTACCCCGGCAGCTCGAAGGTCAGCGCGATCTCGCACCGCGCGAGCCGCAGCCAGCACTGCCCCTCGACGTCGCCGGTGGCCTCGGCGGCGGCGACGCCCAGGTCGGCCATGCGGAGCCACTCGTCCAGCAGCGGGCAGGCGACGCGGTAGCTGTGCCCGAGCCGGGCCAGCCGCCAGACGTCGTCGTGGCGGCCCGCGGCGTAGGCGGCGTCGAGCACCGCGAGGAGGTTCGGCCACTCGGCGGCGAACCAGTCCTGCGCCTCGGCGAACCCGGTCAGCGGCGGCATCGCGTCGTCGGCGAGCACCCCGGAGAAGTCGAGCGGGTCGGCGACCGGGCCCAGCCGGCGCCGGGCGCGGTCGGCCGCCGCCTGGTAGTAGCGGATCGTCCAGCCGAGCGCGTGCGCGCTGCGCTGTCGACCCAGCTCCTGCTCCGCGAGTTCGCGCAGGTAGAGCCAGACGAGGTCGTGCGGGACGAAGACGTCGCGGGCGGTCTCGGCGATGAGGTTGTGCGCGGCCAGCGCGCGCAGCCGCCGCCGGGCTTCGGCGACCGGGATCTGCGCGACCGCGGCCATCACGTGCGGCCCGACCAGCACCCCGGGCACGGCGCCCAGCTGCAGGAACGTCTCCGCGATCTCGCCGGGCAGGCCGCGGAAGGAGACGTCGAAGGCCGCGCGCACGCCGTCTTCGGCGCCGTCGACCTGCAGGCCGGCCAGCCGGGTGCGTTCGTTGCCGAGCTCGTCGACCAGCTCTTCGGCGGTGCGTTGCGCGCTCGCCGAGAGCCGGGCGCCCGCGATGCGGAGCGCGAGCGGGAGATACCCGCAGAGCCGCGCGAGCGCGTGGTTGAGGGCGGCCGGGCCGGCCAGCTCTTCGATGAGCCGCACGGCGTCGTCGGGTGCGAGCGTGCCGAGGACGCGGCGCCGGGCCGCGTTCGACACGGCGAGCCCGTCGAGGCGCGAGCGGCTGGTCACCACCGTCATCGTGCGCGCGCTCGGCGGCAGGAGCGGGCGGACCTGCTCGGCGGTGCGGGCGTCGTCGAGCAGCACGAGCATCCGCCGTCCGGCGATCAGCGACCGGTACAGCGCGACGCGCTCGTGAAGCAGCTCCGGGATCTTCGCGGTTTCGACGCCCAGGCCGAGCAGGAACTGCGTGAGCAGCTCCGCGGGCTCCAGCGGAGGGTGGTGCGGATCGAAGCCGCGCAGCGACGCGAACAGGACGCCGTCCGGGAACCGCCGCGCGACCCGGTGCGCCCACCAGACGACCAGCGTGCTCTTGCCGACCCCGGCGGTGCCGGTGACGACGGCGATCGTGGTCTCCCCGGCCTCGGCGCGGGTGACGAGGTCGTCGAGCCAGGCCAGCTCTTCGGTGCGCCCGGCCAGGTTCGGCACCGCGGCGGGCAGCTGCGAAACCGGCCGCCCCCGCTCGTCCGCCACCGAGCTTTCACGTGAAAGCTCGGGCCCCAGGTGGGAGCTTTCACGTGAAAGCTCCGGGAGGTCGTCGTTGAGGACGCGCTCGTGGAGCCAGCGCAGCTCGACGCCGGGCTCGACCCCGAGGGCGCGGAGTGTCGCGCGGGAGACGGTCCGGTACAGCTCGAGCGCGTCACCGCGGCGGCCGGCGTGGTACAGCGCGCGCATCAGCTGGCCCGCGGTCCGCTCGGCCAGCGGGTCGGCCCGGACGATCGGGCTCAGCTCGACGATCAGCTCGGCGTGCCGGCCGAGCCCGAGATCGGCGTCGACGCGGGCGCCGTGCACGGCCAGGCGGAGGTCCTCGAGTTCGGGCGCCTGCAGGGAGTCGGGCACCCCGCCGAGCGCGGGACCCTGCCACAGCGCGAGCGCCTCGGCCAGCAACGGGGCGGCGGTCTCGGGGGTGGCGACCGACGCGCGGTCGAGCAGGGTGCGCGCCCGGTGGACGTCGATCCGGTCGGCCTCGACGTCGAGGCGGTAGCCCGGCGGGGTGGTGAGGATGCTCAGGCCGTCGACCTCACGCAGGATCCGCCGCAGGTGGGAGACGTTGCCGTGGACGATGGTCCGTGCCGTCGCGGGCGGGTTGTGGCCCCAGAGCGCGTCGATGATGTCGTCGAGCCCGACGACCTTGCCGGGCTTGAGGGCGAGTAGCGCGAGCAGGCCGCGGACACCGGGGCCGCCGATCGGGACGGGGTCGTCACCGTGGAAGAGCTGCACGGGCCCGAGCAGCTGCAACCGGGTTTCGGCCATGCTCGCGCCCACCTCCCCGGGGTCCACGGTCGTCGGCCGGCGTCTCCCTCGCCGGGGAAGCCAACCTACCTTGGTCACCGGTTGTCGAGCGGGGCCGGTACCAGCTGTTTTGGTGGTTCTGCGGATTTCGCAGCGGAGGTGGGCGAAGGGTGCGGCTTCCACCGGGACCCGGGTATGACACGACCCCGCACCATCGGTCCCGATCCGCTGGTGCGGGGTCGTGCTGAATCTCCCGGCCGGGCCGCCAGGGGGCGCGGTCCACCCGTCGTCTTCACAGGCGACCGGGCGGGTGAGCTCACCCCGAGCGAAGCACCCGCCGATCGTCCGCGAAGACGTCTGTCGCGCGGGCCACACGCCCGCGCGGTGGCGACACGGTAACAAAGCGCACCGGATCAGTCACCGCCGGGCCAGGTTGCTTTCCGGGGGCTCCGGGTGGCGGAGCCCCCGGCCCGGGGCGAAGCCCCGGAAAGACGCTGTGCACAACTAGCGCGAGATCGGGGTCGAATCGCGGCCGGCGATGAACGCGGGCCGCGGGGTGCTCGCGGCGAACGGCTGCTCCAGGGCGTTTTCCACGCTGTTGAACACCAGGAAGATGTTCGAGCGCGGGTACGGCGTGATGTTGTTGCCGGAGCCGTGCATGATGTTCGAGTCGAACCACAGAGCCGAGCCCGCCTGGCCGGTGAACTGGTCGATGCCGTGCTCGGCCGCCATCTTCGTGATGTCGTCCTCGTTGGGCACGCCCACCCGCTGGTCCTTGAGCGAGTCCTTGTAGTTCTCGTCCGGCGTCTCGCCGGCGCACTGGACGAACGTCCGGTGCGAGCCCGGCATGATCATCAGGCCGCCGTTGAACGGGTAGTTGTCCGTCAGCGCGATGGAGCAGCTGACCGCGCGCGGGGCCGGCATGCCGTCCTCCGCGTGCCAGGTCTCGAAGTCCGAGTGCCAGTAGAACCCGGTGCCCTTGAACCCCGGCATGTAGTTGACGCGGCTCTGGTGCACGTAGACGTCCGAACCGAGCAGCTGACGCGCCCGGTCCAGCACGCGCGGGTCGAGCACCAGTTCCGAGATCAGGTCCGAGAGCACGTGGACGTCGAAGATCGACCGGACTTCACCGGTCTTCGCCTCGGTGATCACCCGCTCGTCGCGGGCGAGCTCGCGGTCGGACGACAGCCGCACCAGCTCCTGCCAGTACGCCTGGACCTCACCCACCGAGAGCATGTCGTCCACCACGGTGAAGCCGTTGGTCTCGTGGTTCGCCAGCGTCGCGCCGTCGATCGGGCCGTCGGCTTCGGTACCCCACACCGTGGGGTGCACGCGCGGCAGGTGCGCCGGCGTACCGGTGATCCGGGTCGGGTAACCGTCGTCGACCCGGGTGTCCGCGAGAGTCACGGGCTTCGCCTCCTGTTTCCTCGCTGCGGCTTTCACTCGGTGACGAGCGGGTACACGCCGTTCTCGTCGTGGACCTCGCGCCCGGTCACCGGGGGGTTGAACACGCAGACGCACTTGATCTCGGTCTTCGGCCGGACCTGGTGCTTGTCGTGGTCGTTGAGCAGGTACAGCGTCCCCGGCTTGAGCTGGTGCACCTCACCGGTGGCGAGGTCTTCGATCTCGCCCTCGCCGGAGGTGATGAACACCGCCTCGATGTGGTTCGCGTACCAGAAGTCGTTGACCGTCCCCGCGTACAGCGTGGTCTCGTGCACCGAGAAGCCGACGCCCTCCTTGGCGAGGATGATCCGCTTGCTGCGCCAGTTCTCGGTCTTGATGTCGGCGTCGGTGTCGGTGATCTCGTCGAGTGTGCGAACGAGCACGGGCGTGGCTCCTCTACTTCTTCAGGACGGCCTTGATGGACTCGTCGATGGTCGACAGGCCCTGGGTGAGCTCGTCGTCGGTCAGGGTGAGCGGCGGCAGCAGCTTCATGACTTCGCCGTCGGGGCCGGAGGTTTCCATGAGCAGGCCGCGCGCGAACGCTTCCGCGCAGACCCGGCCGGCCAGGTCGCCGTTCTCGAACTCGAGGCCGCGCGCCAGGCCGCGGCCCTTGGCGACGAGGTTCGCGTCCGGGTAGGCCTCGACGATGCCGGAGAACGCGGCGGCGATGCGCTCGCCCTTGGCCAGGGTCGACTTCTCGAGCTCGTCGTCGCTCCAGTAGGCGTTGATCGCCTCGGTCGCGGTGACGAACGCCGGGCTGATGCCGCGGAAGGTGCCGTTGTGCTCACCCGGCTCCCAGACGTCGAGCTCCGGCTTGATCAGCGTGAGCGCCATCGGGATGCCGTAACCGCCGATGGACTTCGACAGGCAGATCATGTCCGGCTTGATCCCGGCGTCCTCGAAGCTGAAGAACGGGCCGGTGCGGCCGCAGCCCATCTGGACGTCGTCGAGGATCAGCAGGATGTTGTGGCGCTTGCAGAGGTCGTCGAGACCCTTCAGCCACTCCAGGCGCGCGGCGTTGATGCCGCCCTCGCCCTGGACGCCTTCGACGATGACCGCGGCCGGCTCGTTGAGCCCGCTGCCGGAGTCTTCGAGGAGCTTCTCGAAGTAGAGGAAGTCCGGCATCGCGCCGTCGAAGTACGCGTCGTACGGCATCGGCGTGGCGTGCACCAGAGGGACGCCCGCGGCGCCGCGCTTCATCGAGTTGCCGGTGACCGACAACGCGCCGAGCGTCATGCCGTGGAAGGCGTTGGTGAAGTTGATGACCGACTCCTTGCCGGTCACCTTGCGCGCCAGCTTCAACGCCGCCTCGACGGCGTTGGCGCCACCCGGACCCGGGAACACGACCTTGTAGTTCAGGTCACGCGGGTCGAGGATCTTGTCGCGGAAGGTCTGCAGGAAGTCCCGCTTCGCCACCGTGAACATGTCCAGCGCGTGCGTGACGCCGTCACGCTGGATGTAGTCGATCAGCGCCTGCTTCAGCCGCGGGTTGTTGTGCCCGTAGTTGAGCGCGCCCGCTCCGGCGAAGAAGTCCAGGTAGGACTTTCCGCTCTCATCGTAGAGATGGCTGCCCTGGGCGCGGTCGAACACGACCGGCCAGCCGCGGCTGTAGCTGCGGACCTCGGATTCGAGCTCTTCGAAGATACTCATGACTTTCTTTTCTCCTACTCGCCCGGATCTTTGCGTGCCGTGAGCGGACCGATGCGGTAAAGCTCTTCCGGTAGGTGTTCACCGTCACCGGGGAAATCTTCACCGGCGAACAGCACCGTGGTTTCCACCGCCGCCTCCCAGCGCTTGGCGAAGGAGGTGAACAGCCGGATGGACGCTTCGTTGTCCGGGGTGATGGTGGTCTCGAGGTAACGCACCCCGGCGTCGACCAGGCGGTCGTACAGGGCGTCGAGCAGCTTCCCTGCCAGGCCCTTCCCGCGCTGGGACGCGTCGACCGCGACCTGCCAGACGAACCCCACGTCGGGCTCACCCGGCCGGCGGTAGCCGGTCACGAATCCGACCGCCTCGCCGTCTTCGCGCGCGACCACCGATGTCTCGGCGAAATCGCGGCACCACAGCATGTATGCGTACGGCGAGTTGAGATCCAGCTTGGCGGAATCGCGCGCGATTCGCCACAGCTGCGCGCCGTCCGCCTTGGTCGGGGATTCGATCAAGTGCGTTACGGACATACTCAGGAAACGTAACAGAGAATTTTCGCCCCGCCAGCGACGCAGCTCACGACCCCGCGATGACCTGGGGCGAAGCGGAGTACCCGGTGAGGAGTCCCACAAACATGTTTGAAGTGGACAGTTCCGGGGCATACGCGCGCCTGGGCCGCGAGCTCGTGGCTCGCGACCTACCTCGCACCATGAACCTCATCGCCGGTGATCGCAAGGCGACGGGCCGGACGAGTTGCTCAGGGTGAGCTTTCGGTGGCCAGTTCCGGGGTCGCCGGGGCCGCGGGCGCGGCGGCCGGCGTCGCCAGCACGACCGGCTCGGCGGCCGCCACCGGTTCGGCCGCCGCCTCCGTCGGCCGGTCGCCGCGGCGGGCCCGCCGCCACAGCGCGCCCAGCGGCGGCACGACCCACGGCAGCAGCAGGACGACCACGAACACGACCCACCAGACCGGCGCGTCACCCCGCCCCCAGCCGGCGACCACCGAGCCCAGCCAGCCGAAGAACGGCTTCGCGAGCACGGGCAGGAAGGGGGCCAGCAAGAGCCCGAGCAGGGCCAGCAGGCCGAGCAGGTAGAGCCAGCCGAGCGGCGACCTCTTCGACATCAGCAGCACGTTGACCACCACGAAGACCACCGCGCCGGCCAGCACGGGCAGGCCGATGAGCCCCACGACCGCGCTGCTGTTGCCGCCCATCAGGAGGCCCGCGATCAGGGCCAGCGCCGCGGCGACGATCGTTCCCGGCGTCTTGAGCGCCATCGAGCCCTTGGTGATCCGCCAGGTGCTGCGGGCGGTGGCCCGGACGGCGGTGACCACCGACTTCGCGGCCTTCGGCGTTGACGGCGGCACCGTCGCGGCCGCCGCGTTCACCCCGGCCGCGGCCAGCTTGATCATGGTCTTGACCAGCAGGGGCGTGCCCCGCTCGTCCGAAATCCGCTCGGCGGAGACGGTGCACGCCTGGAAGGTCTGCTGCGTCTGGTCGGCACCTTCCAGCGGGAGCTCCGGCCGGGCCAGCCCGCGGAAGACCTTGGACTTCTTGTCGCTGCCCTTCGCCTTGACGACGTCGTCCTCCGCGTGGCGGCACACGACCGGCAGCTCGGTCCGGGCGATCTCCAGCTGCCGCGCCCGGGCGAGCACGAGCGCGGTCACCGGCATGCTCGGGGGCGCCGCGGCGGCGGGTTTTTCGATCGGCTTCAACCGGGAATCGAGCCCCAGGAAGGCCAGCTCCTGGTCGAGCTGGCATTTCAGCACGTCGACGTCCGCCTTCTCGAGGTTGTCGGCCTCGCGCGGGGGACACCAGCCGATCTCCTCGAAGGTGGCCTTCACCTCGTCGCGGAACACGGCGGGCCCGGCGAGGTCCCGGAGGTTCCGCAGCCGGGCCGGGTCGAGGAGCACCTGCATGAGCCAGCCCGCTCCGTCGATCCGGCCCCACATCCAGTCGTTCGCACGCCAGGACGCCTTGTAGAAGGCGCCGAAGTAGCCCGCCTGCATGCCGGTCAGCTTGTCCCACGAGCGCCGCCGCTCCATGTCGAGCAACGTCCGCGAGTCAGCGCTGACCTGCACGAGATCGGCCCGCTGGTCGACCGCGGGCGCCTCCGCCAGCAGTCCGCGCCCGGCGACGTGCAGCGCGAGCAGCCGGGCGCGCACGACGTCGTCGTCGGGGTCGCCGTCGAGTGCGAGCCAGTCCAGCAGCGTCGCCACCTCGTCGCCTTCACCCGGTCGCGACCCGACCAGGCGCCGCAACGCGGGTGCCGTGGTGCGCAGCTCCGAGACGACGGCGGACCAGGCGTCCGCGAGGCCCTTGGTCTTCCCGAGCGCCGCCCAGTCCAGGGCCAGCTTGCCGACCCACGTCGCGAGGGTCTCGGCCGGTTCCGGCGCCGCCTGCGCCATGACCCACTGGTCGAGCTTCTCCCCGCGCGCCGAAGCCACCCGCGCGCTGTGCAGCCCGGCGCGGGCCTGGTTGAGGACGGCGGCGTCGGCCGCTTCCGGGCCGAGGCGGAAGCCCGCGTTGATCAGCTGCAGCCCGGTGGCGACGGCGTCCGCGAGCGCCGAAGTGCGGTACGGGACGAGCGCCGACGACGACATCCGGGGCGCCGGCGGGTCGGGCGGGACCTCGTGCGCCAGCCCGGCCGCGGCCGTCTGCCGCAGGGACTCCGACTTTCCCGTGAACCACTGCAGTTCCGGACTGTCCACACGGGACTGTGCGTACCGCCGGGCGGCGAGCTCGACCAGTTCGGCCGCGTCCCCGGCGGTCCGCCGCTCGAGGTAGGCGCGGGAGAGCCGCGGGTCGATCAGCGACTCGGCGCCGCCGCGCGTCCCGAGGCCGGCCAGGATGACCCGGGTGTCCCGGGTCCGCGTGACGCCGGCGTTGTGCCGGGAAAGCTCTTCGAGCTCGGAGCTGATGGACTGGCTCATCACCGCGGCGACGACCTTGCCCATCGTGTTGGTCAGCAACGGGAAGTCCCCGGGATCGCAGGGGTGCACCTCGGCTTCCCGTTCCCCGGTGGGCACGACGTAGAGCAGCAGCCGCCGGACGTCCGCGGCGGCCGGCCGGGCGAAGATCTCTTGCAGGGCCGGGCGAAGCGGCTTGTTGAGCAGCACCCCGCCGTCGGTGACCCAGTGCGAGCGGGTGAGGGCGGTGTACGGGCTCATGTCCGGGTGCGCCGGATCCGTGCGGTCCGCGCCGATCGGCACCCGCGACAGCTCGAACGCGCCCGGGTAGGAGGCGGTGGACCGGGCGGCGAGGGCGAGCGGCCCGACCACCTTCGGCGTGCGCCACTGGTCGCCGTGGAACCGGAAGAGCATGCGGTGCTCGGTGTCCCGGACCAGGTTGCCCAGCGCGTCTTCGTAGCGGGTGCTCTCGCCGTCGATCATGGTCCCGGTGAGCAGCACGGTGAGATCGGCGGCGCCCGCGGCGGACGGCTGCCCGCTGCGCACGATCTGCTCGAGCGCGCCCCGGACGCCGTCGAGCAGCACCCGGTCGCCGTCCAGCAACGACCGAGGCTCGGGCTCGGCGGGGTCGCGGGTCAGGTTGTCCAGCGAGCCGGTCGAGATCCAGGTGTCGCGCAGGCTTTCGGGCGTGGACCCGAAGGCTTCGGCGAGCCCGAGGCAGGCGGCGTTGACCCCGCCGGCGCTCGTCCCGGTCAGGACGTCGACGGAGAGGTCGGCCCGGAGCAGCCCGGTCAGCTTCCGGTAGAGCCCGGCGGGCGCGCCGTCCCGGGCTTCGCGCAGCAGCAGCGACGTCTCGGCGGCGACCCCGCCCATCCAGACGGCGAGGCTGGCCCCGCCGACCATGGTCATCGCGAGCCGGATCTCCTGCCGGGGCAGCGCGTCCACGCGCGGTTCCGTCGTCTCAGCCATGGGCTCCCCCGCCCGGTCGTCGTCCGTCGCAGAGTAGAGGCGCAAGGTAAGCCCGGGGATACGTACAGGTGTACGGCCGTTCGGGTGGACTTGCTCGCCCGCACGGCCGTCAGGTGTTCACCGGGGTCACGCCGCGAGGTGCTCCAGCAGCAGGACCTGCGCTTCACCGACCGCGAAGCCCAGCACCGCGCCCGTCGCGATCAGGATCCATTCGTCCTGCTCGAACGCCGGGCGCAGCAGGCGCTCGAACTCGCGCGGGGACAGCTCCTTCATCTTGGACACCAGCACGTTCCGGATGTCCATAGCATCGGTCGCGTAGTCCTCGATGTACCGCATCGTCTCCGGCAGGCGGCTCATGATCTGCGACGCGATCGCCAGCTTCATGTCCTGGTACTTCCGGCTGCCCACCGCAAACACAACCAGCGGCCGCGCGACACTGCCGAGTTCTTCGTCCAGCTGGCGCTGGATCAGTGCGAGCACCCGGTCGGACAGCGGGCCGTGCAGGATCGCCTCGATGACGTTGTGCGGCGTGATGATCTCCTTCGCGATCAGCTCGCCGTACGCCTCCGCGACTTCTTTGCGCCGCTTCAGGAACAACCCTTGCCACGTGACGCCGAAGTACTTGCGCGGCTCGATCGGGTAGAAGATCATCCGCAACGCCAGCCAGTCGGTGAACCAGCCGGTGAACAGGCCGAACAGCGGCATGATCAGCGGGAACTTGAAGAGGATCCAGGCCACCATCTGGATCACGCCGATCGCGCCGCCGAACACGAGGCCGGACCGCGCGATGAACTTGAACTCCTGGGCGCCCGCCTCCTGGAAGATCCGGTTCAGCAGGCGCTTGTCCTTGACCAGGCTGGTGACCACCATGCCCTTGAGGTCGAACACACTGTCCACATCGGACTTGATCAGGTCGAGCACGGCGGCGACCATCCGCGGCGACTCGTGCTGGACGCGCTCGATCACCAGCCGCTGCACCCGCACCGGCAGCGACTCCCAGAGCCCCGGCTGGTAGTGCCCCGCCACCTCGCGGACGATGTCCTCGACACCCGCGAGCAGCGGTTTCTCGATCTCCTGGGCGATGCGGGAAGCGTCGAGGCGCGCGACGACCTCGGCCGGCTTGATCAGCTGCTCGGTCATCGTGTCGCAGGCGATGCTCGCCATCCGCGCGGCGCGCTTGGGGACGATGCCCTGCCAGCCGAAGAACGGCTTGATGCCGAGGAACTCCACCGGCTGGAACATCATCCGGATTGCGACGAGCTTGGTGCCGTAGCCGATCAGCGCGGCGACGACCGGGATCGAGACGTACAGGGGCCAGTGCTGGGCGAAGTCGGCGACGATGCCGGCGAGGAACGACCCCATCCGCTAACCGAGGCTCGGGTCGCAGGCCTGCCAGAACTCCGCGCCGAGGCGCGAGACGTGGATCGTGCGTTTGACGAACTTGGCCCGTTTGACGTGCTTCTCGGCGTCGCGCACGGTCTCGTCGGTCATCAGGATCTCGTACTGCGTCTCCAGGGACGGCACCTCTTCGTCGAGGTCGACGAGGCCGAGCCCGATCAGCCGCGTGACGTAGCCGGGCACCTGGTCGGGCAGCGACACCCCGGCCGCCTTGCCGACCGTGGAAGCGTTGCGCAGCACCACGCGGCCGCTGCCGCCGAGGCCGGTGCGCTCGGTGACGTCGAGCGCGGGGAACGGCGAGCCGTCGGACAGCGCCGACAGGATGCGGGCCTCGTCGGGCGTCAGCTGGCGCAGGATGATCGCGTAGAAGTACTCGCGGGCGCGGTCCCGCCCGAAGCCGATGGAGTGGTTGAGCAGCTCGGCCATCGCGGCGCGCAGCGGCTCACCGCGGTTGTCGCGGGCCGGCACGAGCGTGACGGTGGCCTCGACCTTTCCGGGCACCGCCGGGCGGTTCATCGCGGACGCCGCGGTGAGCGCCGCGTGGTAAGGGTCGTCGACCTCGTCGAGCCGGCGGCGCAGCTCGGCCAGCAGCTGGCGCTCGACCTGCCGCACGCCGCGTTCGGCCGTCTCCACCCCGGGCAGCCGGCGGGTGAGCTCGAAGCCGGTGCGTGCGGCCCAGCCGGCCAGCTGGCCGGCGCGGCGGGCCAGGTCGGCCACCTCGTCGCCGGTGCCCCGGCCGTTCGGTCGCTCTGCGTTCACGGGCGGACTCCCCTCTGCTTACGCGGTGATGCTACCTGCGGGTAGGCCGAATGGTCGTGTGACGACCGGCATGATGTGGCCATGAATCCTTGGGGCCCGCCGATCGACGTCCTCCCGCACTTCTCGAAGGAAGAACAGGCGCTGATGACGCTGCTCGGCGCGCTGACCGACGAAGACTGGACGCGCCCGACGATGTGCGCCGGCTGGACGGTCAAGGACATCGCCGCCCACCTGCTGGGCGACAAGGTCGGCCGGCTGTCCCGCGGCCGGGACGGCCACTCCGCCGATGCCCCCCGCCCGGGTGAGTCCTTCCCGCACTTCATCAACCGGATCAACGACGAATGGGTCGTCGCGTGCCGTCGGCTCTCGACCGACGTCCTGCTCACGATGATGTACGAGTTCATGGGCCAGACGACCGAGTACTGGGCCAAGCTCGACCTCGACGTCCTAGGCGAGCCGGTCAGCTGGGCCGGCGACGAGCCCGCGCCGCGCTGGCTCGACGCGGCCCGCGACTATTCGGAGTTCTGGGTCCACCACGTGCAGCTTCGCGAGGCGCTGGAGCACACGCCGCTGGAGGCCGAGTACGCCGAGCCGATCGCCGACACGTTCGTCCGCGCGCTGCCGCACACCCTGCGCGACGTCGAAGCGCGGGTCGGCAAGCAGGTCGGTTACACGGTCACCGGCGCCGGCAAGTGGCACGCCCGCCGCGAGCGCGACGGCTGGGTCCTCGACCGCGGCGCGCCGCCGTCCCGCACCCCGCTGGCCTCGGTGACGACGGACCTCGACACGTTCTGGCGGCTGTGCACCCGGAACGCGGCCGACCTCGGCCGAGTGAAGACCTCAGGCGACGAAAACGTTTGCGCGCAGGTCCTGAAGATGACCTCCATCATCGTCTGACCGCACTTTCACGTGAAAGTGCCCACCTGGGGGCCGCACTTTCACGTGAAAGTGCGGCTCAGCGTGGCCGGCGGGCCTGCTTCCGCAGCTGCAGGATGCGGGCGCCGCCGATGAGCGCGACCAGCACCGCGCCGCCGATCGCGGAGAACAGCATCGCGATGGCGAGCGGCAGGCTGCCGTCGGCGCCGAAGAAGTGGACCGTCACCGAGTCCAGGTTCTGCAGGATGAAGATCAGCAGCACGACGAGCACGAGCAGACCGGCGATCACGGCGACCCAGGTGCCGCTGATCCGCGTCGGCCGGGTCCGGGTCCGGCTCCTGGCGGCCGGGGCGGGCCGGGCGGGCGCGGGGCGCACCGGCGCCACCTCTTCCGGGCCGGGACGCACGTCGCCAGCGCGCAGCTCCGCGGGTTCCAGCGCACCCTCCGGCACGTCGGTTCCGGGCAGGTCGTGGTCTGCGGGGCCGGTGGGGCGGTCGGCCGCGCCCCCGCGCGCGTGCGTCATGAACCCAGTGTCCGCCCGGCGCGCGGGGACCGCCGCGTCAAACCCCCTAACGGGCGAAGCCGTCGACCTCCCGGAGGGCGCGCAGCGTGTTCTTCCCGGCCAGCTTCGCGCAGTCGTCCTCACTCCAGCCCCGCTCGAGCAGCGCCGCGAACAACACCGGGTACTTGGACGTGTCCTCCAGCCCCTTCGGCAGCGCGCCGACGCCGTCGTAGTCGCCGCCGAGGCCGATGTGGTCGATGCCGGCGACCTCGCGGGCGTGCTCGACGTGCGCGACGACGTCCTCGACGGTGGCCTTCGGCTTGGCCGGGCCACCCCACTCGTCGGCGAACTTCTTGCGCGCGCCCAGGTTCCGGAAGTCCTGGCCCGCGTCGGCCATGGCGGCCTTGAGCTGCTCGTCCCACGCCGTGACCTTCGGTGAGATGAACGCGGGCACGAACGTCGTCATCGCGACACCGCCGTTGCCGGGCAGCAGCGCAAGGACGTCGTCGGGGATGTTGCGCGGGTGGTCGTTCACCGCGAGGCAGGAGGAGTGGCTGAAGATCACCGGCACCGAGCTGACCTCGATCGCCGCCCGCATCGTCGACGGCGCGACGTGCGAGAGGTCGACCATCATCCCGATCTTGTTCATCTCGCGCACGACATCGCGGCCGAACTCGGTGAGCCCGTTGTGCTCCGGCTCGTCGGTGCCCGAGTCGGCCCAGGTGGTGTTGAAGTTGTGCGTCAGCGTCATGTACCGGACGCCGAGGCGGCGCAGGATCCGCAGCACCCCGAGCGACTCGGCGATGCTGTGCCCGCCCTCGGCGCCCAGCAGCGACGCGATCCGGCCGTCGGCGAACGCGGCCTCGGCCTCGTCGGCGGTGTCGACCAGCCGGAGCCGGTCGGGGTAGCGCTCGGCCAGCTGGTAGACGACCTCGATCTGCTCCAGCACCGCCGTCACGGCGCTGTGGCCCTCGAACTGGCAAGGCACGTACACCGACCAGAACTGCATGCCGAGCTTCCCGTCGGCGAGCTTCGGGAAGTCGGTGTGCAGGGCCGGCTGCCGGACGGTCAGGTCGAGCGACGCAGCGGCCTCGACCGGGTTGGGGCCGCCGTGCTGCCGCAGCTCCCACGGCAGGTCGTTGTGCCCGTCGGCGAGGATGGCCGAGTCCAGCAGTTGGGTAGCACGCTGCAGTGCCTCGTTAGTCATCGCCCGATCGTAGGGCGACCCGATATACGCTCCGTACAAACGCTAGGGCTTGATCCACTTCGCCGCGGCGCGCACGCCATCAAGCGTGATCTGGTGCCCGCCCGGATGACGATGCGTGACGACGTCGGCACCGCGTTCGCGCAGCAGGCCGATCAGCTCTTCGGTGGACGCCAGGGGCGCCATCGGGTCGTGTTCGCCGTTGGCCAGGAAGACCCGCGACGCGGACAGGTCCGCCTCGGGCGGCTGCGGCACGGGTGACATCGATGCGAAGAGCGCGGCTTCGCGCACGACCTCCGGGCGCAGCAGCGCCACCGCGGCGGCGATGTTGGCGCCGTTCGAGAAGCCGACGGCGACGAGCCGCCGGTCGCCGAAGCCGTACTCCTCGCGGGCTTCGAGGACGAAGTCCGCGAGCTGGTTCGCGCGCACGACGACGTCTTCGTGGTCGAACACCCCCTCGGCGAGCCGCCGGAACCACCGCGCGGCGCCGTACTCCGACACCGGGCCGGCCGGGGCCAGCACCCCGGCGTCCGGGCTCAGCTCGCGCGCCAGGCCGAGCAGGTCGTCCGGGCTGCCGCCGGTGCCGTGCAGCAGGAGCAGCACCGGCGCGTCCGGCGCACCTTCGGTGTACTTGTGCTCCAGCTTCATGACAGCTCCGGGTTGTTCTCGACGGGGAGGTTCAGCGCGGGGAGCATGTGCTGGATCTCGTCGCGACGCGGCTCCAGCCACGGCGGCAGCTTGAGCGCGCGGCCCAGCTCCAGCAGCGGCTCGTCGATCGCGAAGCCCGGCTCGTCGGTCGCGACCTCCAGGAGTGTGCCGCCCGGCTCGCGGAAGTAGATCGAGCGGAAGTACTGCCGGTCCAAAATGGACGTCACGTTCACGCCCTTGTCGACGAGCTCCTCGCGCCAGGCCTTCTGGGTCTGCTCGTCCGGTGCGCGCCAGGCGACGTGGTGCACGGTGCCCGCGGCGACCAGCCCGCGCGGCGCGTCCGGTGTCACGAGGACGTCGACCAGCGCGCCGGGCCCGCCTTCGCCGGCGGTGAACCGCAGCCGGTTGCTTTCCTGAGTGGCGAAGCTGAGGCCGAGGCCGTCGGTGAGCATGCCCGCGGTGGCGTCTTCCTTCGTGACCGAGAGCGTCACGGAGTGCAGGCCGCGGATGGCGTGCTCGGCCGGCACCAGCTCGGTGTCCCACGGGTCGCGCGGGTCGCCCTGCGGGTGGGCGACGAGGGCGAGCTGGAGGCCGTCCGGGTCGCGGAAGGTGAGCGTGTCCTCGTTGTCGGCGTTGCGGACCTCGCCGGTCTCGATCTGCTGCGCCGCCAGGTGCTGCTTCCACCAGCCGATGGACGCCTCGGGGACGGAGAACGACGTGGTTGTCGCCTGGCCGGTGCCGAGGCGGCCGCTCGGCGCGTCGGGCCAGGGGAAGAAGGTCATCAGCGAGCCGGGCTTGCCCGAGCTGTCGCCGTAGTAGAGGTGGTAGGTGCCGGGATCGTCGAAGTTCACGGTGGTCTTCACCAGCCGCAGGCCGAGGGTGCGCAGGTAGAAGTCGGCGTTGCGCTGGGGGTCGCCGCCGATGGCGGTCACGTGGTGCAGGCCGGACGTCTTGATCGACATGGTTGCCTCCTCAGGCCAAGGTAACCGCAGAACCTCTCGCGCGCAAGATATATTCCGAACAGACTTTCCGGTAGGCTGGCGTGGTGGATCCCAAGACCGACGACGACGAGATCGTCACCTGGTGGGGCCTGGTCATCGAGGGGTACCTGGCCACCCAGGACAAGCTGATGGGCGAGATCGCGGACCGCCTCGGGCTCGCGCCCGCGTCGTTCGACATCCTGCTGCGGCTGGTCCGCTCGCCCGAGCACCGGATGCCGATGACCCGGCTGGCGACGGAGGCCGCGCTGTCCAGCGGCGGTTTCACGAAGGTGGCCGACCGCCTGGTGGCGGCCGACCTGATCTGCCGCGTCCCGAGCCCCGACGACCGCCGCGTCACGTTCGCGTCGCTGACCGACCACGGCCTCGAGATGGCGAACAAGGCGCGCGAGGCGGCCGCGGAGATCCTGCGCCGGATCGTGCTGACCCCGCTGGGCGACGACGCCCAGGCACTGGCGGAAGCCATGCGCACACTCCGCGCGTTCAACGCCGACGAGTGAAAAAGCCCTGCTGGCCAGGGCCTTGACGAGGGCGCACGATGGATCGATGCTGACCGACTCGACCATCACGACGATGCTCCCGGTGACCGACAGCGAACGCGCCGGCCACTTCTACGCGGACTCCCTGGGCCTGAAGCAGACCGGGAAGGGCGAAGACGGAACCCTCTACTTCGCCGCGGGCGCGGGCGCGATCGGCCTGCGTGTGATGCCGGCCGGCGCCCAGAGCGAGAACACGGCCCTGAGCTTCGAGGTCGGCGACCTCCCGGCCGAGGTCTCGGCGCTGGAAGGCCGCGGCGTGCGGTTCCAGGACTTCGACGTCGAGGGGTTGAAGACGGTCGACCACATCGCCGAGCTGGGCACCGAGCGCGCCGCGTGGTTCACCGACTCCGAAGGCAACGTGCTCTGCCTGCACGAAGTGCGCGGCTGACCACCTTGGGGGCGCGGCGGTGCCGGTCTCACCGGCACCCCCGCGTGCGCAGCCACGCCTTCGCCGCGGCCACGGGTTCGGCGGCCGGCTCGTCGGGCCGGATCGGGGTGTTGCCGTAGGTCCGGCCGCCGCGATCGGCCGCCGGGGGAACTCGACGGGGTTGGCCAGCGCGGACATCGTCCGGCCGTCCAACCAGAACTGTCCATCATGGACTTCCCACGCGAGGTGACCGCCGTCGACCATTTCGAAGGAACCGGCCGGGCCGTCACCGAGCAGCGGAGCGACCGCGGTCAGCATCGGGAACATCGTGCCGCCGGTGTCTTCCCGGATCAAGGCGATCGTGCGGTTCAAGAACTCCGCCGGTGTGGGGCCGGACCGGCGCGGCGCCACCGGCCAAGAACACCAGCACCACGGCCACCATCAGCACAAACCGTCCCCCACGGGGTCAGGTTACGCCAGCGACGGCATGAGCTTGACCGCGTTCCCCGACAGCACCCCGCTCAACACATCTTCCGGCCACCCCAGCCCCACCAGCGCCCGGACGTTCGCCGCCACCGACGGCACCCCCGGCCAGTCCGTCCCGAACACGAACTTCCCCGCCAGCCGCGCCAGGTCGAACCGCTGGTAGTACTCCGGCAGCTTCTTCGGCGGCAGCCCGGCGAGATCCAGCCACACGTTCTCCCGGGCCAGCGCCAGGAACGCCGCGACGTCGTACCACCAGCCGCGGCCGCCGTGCGCGAACACGAACTGCAGGGACGGGAAGTCTTCGACCACATCGGACAGCAGCTCGGGATTGCCGAAACTGGTGCGGGACCCGGGAAAACTCGAAGTTCCCGAGTGGAGGATCACCGGGACACCGCGTTCGGCGCACAACGCGTAAACCGGGTACAGCTCCTTGTCCGCCGGGGAGAACGCGCCGTGCACCGGGTGGATCTTCAGCGCCACCGCGCCGAGGTCCAGCTGCCGGGCGACCTCGGACGCGGGCGGGTGGTGCAGGTACGGGTTGACGTTCGCCACCAGCTTGAACCGCGTCGGGTTGTGCGAGACCAGCGGCAGGTTGTCCTCGATCGGCTGAATCCCGGTGGCCCTCGGGCTGTACTCGCAGAACAGCAGCACCCGGTCGACCCCTTCGGACTCCATCAGCTCGTCCATCGCCGACGGGATCACCGCACCGTCGTCCGAGTACACCGACCGCCACGGGTACGACCCCGCGAAGTCGTGCGCCCACTGCAGCCACGCCGGCTTGAGCGTCGGCAGCCGCGGGGTGTGGACGTGCGCGTCGACCACGAAGTGCCCGTCGATCACGGGCTGGGCACCACCCGCAGCGAGTCGCGGACCAGGTCGCGGATCACGTTCCGGCGGATCTTGCCCGTCGCCGTCTTCGGCAGCTCGGCCAGTTCGACCACCCCTCGGGGACGCTTGAACGCCGCGAGGCCCTCGCGGCAGAACTCGATCAGCTCTTCCGCGTCCACGGTAACCCCGGGAGCGGCCACCACGCACGCCACGGGTTTGTCGAGGCCGTCGGCGTCCGGCGCGGCGACCACCGCGACCTCGGCCACCGCCGGGTGCTGCCGCAGCCGTTCCTCCACTTCGGACGGTGACACCCAGATCCCGCCCGCCTTCAGCATGTCGCCGAACCGGCCCAGGCAGGTGAACGTGCCGTCCTCGTTGCGGACGTAGCTGTCGCCGGTCCGCAGCCACTCGCCCTGGAACACGAGTTTCGTCGCGTCGTAGCGGGCCCAGTACCCGGTCGCCGTCGACGGCCCGGAAACGAACAGCTCCCCCGCCTTGCCGACGGCGTCGACCACCGCGCCCGTCTCGTCGCGGATCTCCAGGGAGTACCCCGGCACCGCGATGCCGGTGGTGCCCGGCCGCACCAGGCCGGGCCGGTTCGAGAGGAAGATGTGCAACGCCTCGGTGGACCCGATGCCGTCGAGGATCTCCAGGCCGAAGCGGGCGCGAAAGCGTTCGAACAACGACGCCGGCAGCGGCTCGCCGGCCGAAACCGCGTGCCGCACCGAGGAAAACGAGTCGTCCGGGACGTCGCTGGCCAGCAGCGCCGCGTAGAACGTCGGCACGGCGAAGAACAGCGACGGCTGCTCTTCGCGAGCGCGCCGGGCGAACAACGCGGGAGTCGGCCGCGAAGGCTCCAGCAGCGCCGTGCCCCCCGCGCCGAGCGGGAAGAAGCACGAATTCCCCAGCCCGTAAGCGAAAAAGAGCTTCGGCACGGACAGGAACCGGTCGGCCGGCGTCGTCGCGAGGACACCTCGCGCGTAGGTCTCGCAGACCGCGCGGATGCTCGCGTGGCGGTGCATCGCGCCCTTCGGCTGTCCGGTCGTCCCGGACGTGTACAGCCACAACGCGGGCGAGTCCTCCCACGTCCGTCCACTTCGGAACGTCCCGGTCAGCGACGACCATTCGTGCGTCCGGACGGGGAAGCCGGTCGCCTCGGTGCGGTCGAGCAAGACGTCGGTGACCTCCGGAGCCGGCCCGAGCGCCGTCACCGCCTGCTCGGCGAACTCGCCGGACACGCACAGCACGCGCGCCCGCGAGTCGGCCAGCATCCGGCCCAGCTCGAGCCCGGTGACCATCGTCGACACCGGCACCGCGACGGCGCCGGCCAGCATCGCGCCGAGGATGCCGGTCAGCAGCTCGACGTCGTCGACCATGCAGAACATGACCCGCTCTTCGGGCCGCACGCCGAGCTCGGTGAACCCCGCGGCGACGCGCCGCGACTCGGCCGCGAGCTCGGCGTAGGTGAGCGACCGGCGGGGCGACACGACCGCGGTCGCGTCCGGATCCCCGGCCGAAAGCAGGTACTCCGCGGCATTGAACCCTGTCGCCACCAGACCTCCTACGTGAGGTACACGTACTCGTAGTCGAAGGGCTTCCCGTTGATGCCCTGCCGCGGCGGCGCCACCCAGCTCGCGATCTTCCCCCGCTCGTACACCGGACGCATCAGCGAGCGGACGAACGTGAGGTCCTCGGTCGTGGGCAGCCACTTGTGCCTGGCGGCCTGCCAGGTCGGCTCGTCGACGATGGTGCCGTCGGGAGTGACGTGGTGGCCGGAGTTTATGCCGACTTCCCGGTTGAATCCAGGGTGCGGCAACCGGAACGTGAAGTCGATGCCGGCGTCGGAGAGGATCTTGTTCCAGCGTTTCACGCCGGTCTGGCAGTCGGCCACGTACTCGCTGCGGAGATCGAGGTTCAGCAACAGGATCGCCTGCATCTCCTCGGACGTCCACGTGCCGTCGCCGCCCGGCTTCTCCAGCGTGCGGGCGTCCCCGGTGAGCTTGTGGTCGTCCTTGCGGCGGCCCTCCTGCCAACGGCCCTTGAGCCCGGCGGTGTAGTAGTTGGCCGCGTTCGTCGAGGTCTCGCTGCCGAACAGGTCCAGGGACACCGTGTAGTGGAAGTTGATGTAGCGCTGGATGAGGTCCAGCGGGATCCCGCCGTGCGCGGCGATGTCGAGCGTGTCGTGCTCGCGGATCAGCTCGGCGCTGCGAATCACCACGCGGTCGACGCCGGTGGTGCCGACCATCATGTGGTGCGCCTCCTCCTTCAGCATGAACTCGCAGGTGCGCGAGAGCGGGTCGAAGGAGGACTCCTTGAGCGTGCCGAGCTGGTACTTCCCGTCGCGGTCGGTGAAGTAGGTGAACATGTAGAACGCCAGCCAGTCGGCGGTCTCCTCGTTGAACGCGCCGAGGATGCGGGGCGCGTCCGGGCTGCCGGAGTTGCGCAGCAGCAACCCTTCGGCCTCGTCACGGCCTTCGCGGCCGAAGTAGGCGTGCAGCAGGTACACCATCGCCCACAGGTGCCGGCCCTCTTCGACGTTGACCTGGAACAGGTTCCGCAGGTCGTACAGGCTGGGCGCGGTGAGCCCGAGGAGCTTCTGCTGCTCGACCGACGCCGGTTCGGTGTCACCCTGGATCACGATCAGCCGCTGCAGGTCGGCGCGGTACTCGCCGGGCACCTGCTGCCAGACCGGCTCGCCCTGGTGCTCGCCGAAGGCGATCCGCCGGTCGGGGTCGCGCTCGGCGAGGAAGATGCCCCAGCGGTAGTCGGGCACGTTGACGTGGTCGAAGTGCGCCCAGCCCTCGCGGCCCACGCTGACCGCGGTGCGCAGGTAGACACCCTGGGTCTCCAGCGTCGGGCCCATCTCGCCCCACCAGTGCATGAACTTCGGCTGCCAGCCCTCGAGCGCGCGTTGCAGCCGCCGGTCTTCGGAAAGGTTGACGTTGTTGGGGATCTTGGCGTCGTAGTCGATCTTCTCGGGCATGAGCGCTAGACCCGCTTCCTGTCGAAGACGGCCTTCCGACCAGTACCGTATCGGCGCAGCGCGCCTTCCGGGCCGGATGCGTTCGGCCGGGTGAAAATCCAGTTCTGCCAAGCCGCCAGCCGGCCGAAGATCTTGGTCTCGATGGTCTCCGGGCCGACGAACCGGTGGTTGGCCTCCATTCCGGTGAGAGCGTCCGGCGACAGTGACGCCCGGCCCTCCAGGGCGATCCGGATCTCGTCCTCCCAGTCGAGGTCGTCCGGCGCGTCGGTGACGAGGCCGAGTTCGACGGCTTCGGCGGGGGTGAGGTCGCGGTTCTTTTCGCGCGCGAGCCAGGCGAGGTGGTCGTCGTCGCCGTAGAACCGCGTCTGCAGGCGCGTGAGGCCGTTGCCCATCGGGAACGCGCCGAAGTTGGCGTCGGTCAGCCGGATCGACGCCCGCGCGTCGCTGTCTTCGTCGTCGATCGGCGGCCCGTCGAGGATGTACTGGCGGTCCGCGGCCAGCGCGATCTCCAGCAGCGCGCCGGTGAAGCAGCTGCCGGGCTCGATCAGGGCGATCAAGCTGCGGCTGGTGACGTCGAGGCGTTTGAGCACGCGCTTGAAGTAGTGCGTGATCTCGTTGGCCAGCCAGTCCTTCGTGCCGAGGACGGCCTGCTCGTGCGCGGACACCTTCTCCGGGTCGCCCTGCGTGCGCAGGATCCAGGTCCCCGCCTCGACCTCGTTGGTGCGCAGCCGCAGGATCGTGTCGTCCAGCTCGCGGGTCATCGCGAGGAACCAGCCGTTCGCGCCCTCTTCGCGCAGGTCGCCGGGGTCGTTCTCGGGGCCCTTGATGGTGATGGTGACCTGGTCCTTGACCACTTCGGTGTCGACAAAGCGATGTTCGAGCGGCGTCAGCTCGATGCCACCCTCGCCGGTCCGGTCGGACTCGCGCGCGATCTCGCGGGCCCGCTTCGCCACGGCGTCGCGGAAGCCCTGGCGTGGCACCAGCTCGTCGACCAGCCGCCAGTCGACGGCGGTCTTGCCCTTGACGCCGTCGGGGCGCGTCGCGAAGACGTCGGCGAGGTCCTTGCGCACGCGCCGCTTGTCGACGACCCGCGTCAGGCCGCCGGTGCCGGGCAGCACGCCGAGCAACGACACCTCGGGCAGCGCGACGGTCGAGGAGTTGTCGTCGATCAGGAGGATCTTTTCGCAGGCCAGCGCGATTTCGTAACCACCGCCGGCGCAGGCGCCGTTCACCGCGGCGACGTACGTCTGGCCGGAGTGCTCGGTCGCGTCCTCCATGCCGTTGCGCGTCTCGTTGGTGAACTTGCAGAAGTTCACCTTCCAGTGGTGCTCGGACGCGGCCAGCATCCGGATGTTCGCGCCCGCGCAGAAGACCTTGTCCTTCGCGCTGGTCACCACCACCACGCGGACCTCGGGGTGCTCGAACCGCAGCCGCTGGGTCGCGTCGTACAGCTCGATGTCGACCCCGAGGTCGTAGGAGTTGAGCTTGAGCTCGTAGCCGGGGACGAGCCCGCCCTGCTCGTCGACGTCCAGCTCCAGCCACGCCACCTCCCCGTCGACGTGGAGACGCCAGTGGCGGTACTCGTCGGGACGGCGCTCGAAGGTCACCGGTGTGGTGGTGGTCACCCGCTCGATTGTCTACATGATTTCTGCGAACGTCAATGTTGTGTAGAAACTTGATCTCGCAAGGTCACCCGGTTGAGCACCGCCCACGCCCAGGTTACGAACACCCACAGGGCCAGGGCTGCCGCCGAGTCGGTGAAGATCGTCGCGAACCAGAACGCCGGGACCTGCGGCACGCCGACCAGGAAGTGGCCCGCGCTGGCCAGTCCGGACAGCGAGTAGACCAGCAGGAACACCAGTGCGCGCGGGTACCGGCCGCGCTCGTAGGCGCGGTAGCCGAACCAGCCGAACACCGTGAACAGCACCCAGCCGAACGCGACCACGACCTGCGCGGCGAGCACGGAGATCCCCGGGATCTGCGGGTAGTCCGCCGCCCGGATGACGTTGTGCGCGTAGTGCAGCGTGGTCGAGAGCAGCGAGAAGCCGAGGATCACGCGAAGCGGCGTCAGACCCTTCTCGTGCAGAACGTCCATCACGGGCCCCCTAAGCCGATTTGATAGATCGCTCTAGCGACGGTACCGCGCCGAGCTTTCACGTGAAAGCCCGACGCGGAGCTTTCACGTGAAAGCTACGGCTCAGACGAGGTCGATGCGGTGCTGCGTCACCGGGTAGCCCGCCTTCGCGAAGGCCTTGGCCATCGGGACGTTCCCGACGTCGGTGCCCGCGACGATCTTTTCCGCGCCGTACTCGACGAGGTCGTGCGTGGCCTCGACGAGCAGGTCGTACGCGTAGCCGCGCCCCCGGTGCTCGGGCACCACGGCGACGTACCCGACCACCGGGTCGTAGGCGTTGCGGCTCGGCAGCGTGAGCCCGACGAGGTCACCCTCCGGCGTGTACGCCAGCCGCCACCACTCCCGCGGCGCCGGCATCCACCGCATGATGTCGAGGTCCTCGCGCGCGGCCGCGTCGAGCCCGTGCTCTTCGACCGTCTTGCGCACGTGCGCGTCGAGGCTGCCGACGTGCACCCGCCGGAAGACGGCCAAGAGCACGTCGTCGTCCGGCTCGGGCCGGAAGACGAGCCGGCCGGGCCGCTCCGGCAGGCCGCTTTCCGGTGTCCAGCAGAAGCGGTGGCGCTCGACGAGCTTGCGGTAGCCCGCCTTCTCGGCCGCTTCGACGCGGATGGTGACCTCGTGCGCGACGTCCGGGTCGTCCCGCCAGCCGGGTGGCGTGGTCAAGGAGTACTCCGCGCGCAGCGGCACCCTCTTCAGCAGCTCGACGCCCGCGTCGAAGTCGGTGAAGTCGAACCAGTCGAGCGCGATCGGCTCCTCGTCCTTCGGCGTGCCCCACCACGCGGCCCGCGCCACGACGACGTCGCCACGCAAAGCAACCCAGACCCACCCGGGCCGGTATTCGCCCTTGGCCGCCATCTCGGTGAAGTCGTCGCCCAGCAGCTTGCGGCCGACGAGACCGCGGTCGGGCAGGGAGGTGAACAGTTCTTCTTCGCCCGCTTCGAGCGGGCGCACGACCAGTTCGGTCATGACAGTCCTTCCAGGAGTACGCGCTCCCGGTCAGGTACCCGGCACCCTCGTCGCGAGGTGGGAGCGCGTGATCGGTTGCGTGATCATCGGACCCACCTCCTTCTGCTGATCTCGGGTGCCCGCGTGAAGTTACGAGCCGCCGCGCCGGGCGTCAACGGATTTTCTGGAGCACCACCCGGGTGCTCAGCCGCGGCTGCGCGTAGGAGTGCGAAGCCTCCAGGACGTACTCGCCCGCGATGTGCCGCCAGCCTTCCTGCCAGACCGAAACCGACCTCGGCGCGATCGCGATGTCGGTTTCGACGGCTTCGCCCGGCCCGGCTTCGACGCTCGCGAAGCCGGCGAGCCACCGGTGCGGCCGGTCACCGCGCTCGGTCGGGGCCAGGTAGAGCTGGACGACTTCGCGGCCCTTGCGCTTGCCGGAGTTGCGCACGCGGACTCGGACGCGCGCGCCGCCTTCGTCGTCCGGATAGACGTCGAGCTCTTCGTAGACCCAGGTCGTGTAACCCTGGCCGTGGCCGAACCAGTAGGCGGGTTGCCGGTCGGTGCGTCCCCAGGCGCTGTAACCGATGTAGACGCCTTCTTCGTACGGCAGCACGCCTTCTTCCGGCGTCACGTTCGTGACGGGCGCGTCTTCGAGGACCGCCGGCCAGGTAGTCGGGAGGCGGCCGCCGGGTTCTTCGAGACCGAAGAGGACGTCTGCGAGCGCGTCACCGCCGGCCTGGCCGGGGAACCAGGTGAGCAGCACCGCGGCGACGTCGTCCCGCCACGGCAGCTCGACCGGGGAACCCGCGTTCACGACGACGACGGTGTTGGGGTTGGCTTCGGCGACCCGCGTGACCAGTTCGTCCTGTCTTCCCGGCAGGGCCAGGGAAGTCCGGTCGAAGCCCTCGCTCTCGACCTCCGCCGTGGTGCCGACGACGACCACGGCGACGTCCGACTTCCCCGCCGCGGCAACGGCTTCGTCGAGTGCGGCGTCCGGGTCGAGCACCGGGCCGCGGTGCCCGAGCGCGAAGGTGACCCAGGCGAAGGTGCCCCGCGCGAACTCCGCCATCTCCGACGGGATCCAGTAGGTCAGGCTGACGTCCACGAGCTCGTCGGCGGTCAGCTCGACTTCCCGGCGCTGCTCGTTGACCTGCATGATCGACGTGAAGACGTCGCCGCCTTCCGGCAGGTTCACGCCGTCGAAGAGGGTCTGGCCGGCGACGGTGAGGCGGAGGTCGCCGGGGCCGGTGACGGCGAAGGTGTGCGTGCCGCTTCGCTCCGGCAGGTAGGTGCCGGCGATCTCGACCGACGCGAGGGTGCCCATGTCGAGGCCGGCGGGGAGTTCCCCGATCCACGTGATCTTGGCTTCCCTGAGCGGAAATTCAGCCAATCGGGTGCCGTCCGCGGCCTTCGCCGTCGCACGGAGCCGGAAATTGTCGGTGGCCGGCGGTAGCGTCGTTCGCGGATCGGCACCGATGGCGAAAATGAGGTCGGTGCCCGGCGGAACGGCCTTGCGGAGGCCGTCGAGAGGGGAGACGACGTGGTCGGGGAACACGGTGGCGCTGCCACCACCGAGGATCTTCGGTTCCGCGGCGAGCGCGCCGATGAGCGCGATGCTCCGCGGCTCGCGCAGCGGAAGCACGCCGGTTTCGTTGCTGAGCAGCACGAACGACCGGTGCGCGACCTCGCGCGCGACCGCTTCACCGTCTACATCGGACTTATCCGGCTCGGGGGCGTCGCCGAGCGCGCCGGTCCGGTGGGCCAGCAGGAGCACCCGCCGGACCATGTCGTCGAGCACCTCTTCGTCGACTTCGCCACCGCGCACGGCTTCGGCGAGCCGTTCGCCGAACACCGTGCGCGGGCCGGGCATGGCGACGTCGAGGCCGCCGTTGGCGGAGGCGACGGTGTCGCGCGCGGCCAGCCAGTCGGAGACGACGAAGCCGTCGAAACCCCATTCGTCGCGCAGCACGCCGTTGAGCAGCTCGGCGTGCTGGGTCATCGTGGTGCCGTTGACGCTGTTGTAGGCGGCCATGATCCCCCACGGCTTCGCCCGCCGGACGATGAGCTCGAACGGCGCGAGGTAGAGCTCGCGCAGCGCGCGTTCGCCGACGTGGACGTCGGCGGTGAAGCGTTCGGTCTCGAAGTCGTTGGCCACGAAGTGCTTGACCGTGACGGCGACCCCGCCGTCCTGCACGCCGGTGACGTACCCGGCGCCGATCATCCCGGTGAGGAGGGGATCTTCCGAGTAGCACTCGAAGTGGCGGCCGCCGAGCGGCGAGCGCTGGAGGTTGACCGTCGGCGCGAGCAGCACGTGCACACCCTTGCGGCGGGCCTCCTGCGCGAGCAGTCGCCCGGCGCGCACGGCCAGGCGCGGGTCCCAGCTCGCGGCGAGCGCCGTCGGGCTGGGCAGGGTCACCGAGGGGTCGTCCGGGCTCCACCGCACCCCCGCGGACGCCGATCGGGCCGTCGGAGAGCACGAGCGACCCGAGCCCGATCTCCGGGCGGGCGGGGAGCGACCAGACGTCCTGGCCGGCGAGCAGGCTCGCCTTGGCGTCCAGGTCGAGCTCGGCCAGCAGCGCGTCGACGTCGAAGCTCATGAGCGCCTACTCTACCTGGCGGCGAGTAGCGAACGTTATGGTTCCGTGACGCCGTGTCCCGTAGGCTCGGGATCATGACCCGGGCCAGGGGCGCCGACCGCCGAGCGAGCATCGTCCGCGCGGCGTTCGAGGTGATCGCCGAGCGCGGCTACCGCGGCACGTCGCTGGCCGCCGTCGCCGATCGGGTCGGGCTGACCCAGCAGGGCCTGATGCACTACTTCCCGGCGAAGGAAGACCTGCTCACGGCGGTGCTGGAAACCCGGGACGAGTGGGACCTGCTGCACTTCGGCCACGCGCCGGCGGGCGACCCGTCTTCGATGACGGTGAACCAGCTGGCCGAGCTGGTCGACTACAACGCGACGCGGCCGGGCATCGTGCAGACGTACACGGTGCTGGCGGCGGACAGCGTCACGGACGACCATCCGGCGCGGGAGTACTTTCACGACCGCTACGTGCGCGTTCGGGCGGGCATGACCGAGATGCTCGAACGCCATCGCGACGAGCTGCCCCCGGGCACGACGCCGGAGCAGCTGGCGCCGATCGCGGTCGCCGTCCTCGACGGGCTGCAGCTGCAGTGGCTCCTCGACCCGGCGGCGGTCGACATGCCCGCCGGGTTCCGCACGTTCCTCACCGCACTGGGGATCAAGCCGGACTGACGTCAGCCCATGCCCACGCTCTGCCGCTCGACCGCGATCAGCGCCACGACCCGCTCCTGCTCCCGAGGGTAGGGCGTCCCGATGTACTTCGTCGCGATCCGGTCGACGATCGCCCAGCCGGCGTCCCCGTCGACCCACCGTTCCACGCGGCCGCGGATGACCACCGGCTCGAACGGGTTGTCCGCCGGGGTGAGGGAAAGCGCCACGCGCGGGTCGCGCCGCAGGTTGCGGGCCTTGCGCGAGTCCGGGCCGGTCATGATCGCGATGTACTCGCCTTCCGGGTCCACCCAGAGCGGGATCGAGTGCGGGGCGCCGTCGGGCAGCACGGTGGCGAGGTGCGCGACGACGGTGGTCGAAAGGATGCGGCGGACTTCGTTGTCGAGCATGGTGGTTCTCCTTCAGGCGACGGCGTAGTGGAGGTGGGTGACCCCGGGAGCGGGAACTGCTTCGACGAGCCGCAACCGTACGTGCGACGGCAGGTCCCGGAAGAACGACCGGCCGCCGCCGAGCAGCACCGGCACCTGGTGCAGGACAACCTCGTCGACGAGCCCGGCCTCGAGCGCCGACGTCAGCACGCCACCGCCCATGAGGCCGACGTCCTTGCCGCCGGCGATCTCGCGGGCCTTCTCGATCGCGTCCTCGATGGAAGTGGCCAGGGTCTGCCGCGCGGTCAGCTCCGGCGCCGGCCGGCGGCTGAGCACCACGACCGGCGCGGCCGGATGCGGGCTCCCGCCACCGAAGTGCTCGGAGTCCTCATAGGTGGTGCGCCCGGCGACGATCGCCCCGACCCGCTCGGTCAGCTCGTCGAAGACGCGGGCACTGGGCTCACTGAGCTTGAAGAAGTCGAAGGCGCGGCTCGGGGTGTCACCGCCGCTGTACCAGTCGAAGAGCGTGCCACCGTCGCCGAGCCCGCGCCCGGGGCCGGCCCCACGCCCGGTGATGTACCCGTCCACCGACACCGCGTGGGCGCTGAAGACCTTGCTCATCGCCGCGATCCTTTCGAAGTTCCTTGAGAAGACTCCAAGACCGTAGCAGTGTCAGTTCCCTAAGGGAACCCCGAGTGGTAATCTGGGTCCATGCAGCGCACGAACTTCAGCGAGCTGGCGGCGTGCTCGATCGCGCGCACGCTCGACGTCATCGGAGAGCCCTGGTCCCCCCTCATCCTGCGGGACGTGTGGGTGGGACTGAGCCGCTTCGAGCAGCTCCAGGCCGACCTGGGCATCTCGCGCAAGGTTCTGACGGAGCGCCTGAACCACCTGGTCGACCAGGGAATCCTCAGCCGCAACCCGTACGACAACCGCCCCCGCTACGAGTACGTCCTGACGGAGAAGGGCCTGGACCTGGTGGACATGCTGATGGCGATGACCCACTGGGGCGACAAGTGGCTGGCGGGCGAGGCAGGCCCCCCGGTGGTGTACCGCCACCACGAGTGCGGTGAAATCACCCAAGCCGGCCTGACCTGCACAAACTGCGGCAAGCCCATGCACGCAAGGGACGTGGATGTCCTCCCCGGACCTGGCGCGGAGGTGTAGCCCCCAAGGCCCTCAGACAGCCCCGCCCATCCCTGGGGGGCGTCCCCCGTCCAGCGTATCGCCACCCCCCGACAGAACCCCCGAAAAGGCCCCGCCCCAACCCAGCTGTCCACATCACGGCCGCCCTGTGGACAAAACCTCCCGCAGCCTCCGCAACGTCCGCAAGGTCGTCTCCAAATCCCCCTGCGACACCTCCGCAGCCACCCCTTCCGCCCAAGCCTCCTGCGCCGCACCCAGCTCCCCCAGAGCCTCCCGAGCCTGCCGCGTCAACGACAACAACGGCGCCCGCGCGTCCGCCGGGTTCGGCAAGCGTTCCAGCATTCCGTTGCGCAGCAGGCGGTTCACCGTCTCCTGCACACTCTGCCGCCGCAACCCGCGCCGCCGGGCCACCTCGGCCGCCGTCGCCGGGCCGTCTTCGAGGAAGCCGAGCACCTGCCACTGCGCCGCTGTCAGCCCCACCGGCTCCGTCAGCGCGTCGCCCGCTGCCAGGAAGCCGCCGTTGCACGCGAAGACCGCGTCGATCACTCGGGTGAACGTTTCGGCTCGGTGCGACCACATGCGTGCTAGTCTCGCACATCGACAGGTACCTGTCGAAATGGAGACGACCATGGACATGCCCACCCTCGGGCCCGCGCACGACGCCCTGAAGGCCTTCACCGGCGACTGGACCGGCACCGAAGAGCTCGCCGCCTCGGCGTGGGCGCCGGCTTCGACCGCGAGCGCCGACTGTGAATACCGGTTGGCGCTCAACGGTTTCGCCCTGGTCCAGCACTACCGCCAGCGCCGCGAAGACGGCACGGAGTTCCTGGGCCACAACATCTTCACCGCCGATCCGCACACCGGCGAGACCCTCTGGTACGGCTTCGACAGCTACGGCTTCCCGCCCGAGTCACCCGCCCGCGGCGGCTGGGACGGCGGCACGCTGACCCTGACCAAGAACACCGCCCGCGGGGTCGCCCGGCACCGGCTCACGCCGGACGGCGACACCCTCACCCACGAAATCGATGTCAAGATGGGCGAAGACGGCGAATTCAGCCCATTCCTGCGCGCCCGGTACACCCGGAAAAACGAGTAGGAGGAAACAGGCGACGCCCCTCCCCCCTTACTTGAGGACGTCGCCCGTTTCCGGTCTCTGCCACCACATCCGCGGACCTGCCGCCTCGGGCGGTCCCACGGTGGGCGAATTAAACAACAATTATTAGTTATTCGGTCTTGCTCGCTTTCGCGCTATGCAGCGAGTGTGTCCCGGATATCGCCGGAGGCCCAGAGAAAACGATTACTTTCACCCGAACGGCCTAGTCTCATCGGCTGACCACCGGGACAGCGCGACACCGGCCACGCCCGGAATTGTCGGACCCCCGGGGTACAGATGAACCGTGCCCGAACCCGCCCAAGACCCACCCCCGCTGATCGGGGTCGAAAACGTGAAGATGCCCGAGTGGGCGCGCGTCGACGAACGCGTGGCCGCCGCGGGCTTCGGCCAGGCCGTGCGCGCGCTGCCCACCGCGATCAAGGTCGTGCTGCGGCTCGCGTGGCGGACATCGCGACGGCTGACGCTGCTGGCCGGCTTCGTGCACGTCATCTCCGGGTGCGTCACGGCGTTCGGGCTGCTCGCGACGGCGAACGTCTTCACCGCGCTGCTCGAACAGGGCCCGACACCGGAGCGGGTGCTGCAGTCGCTGCCCGCGATCGCGGTGGTCACCGGCTCGTACGCGGCGCGCGCGTTGCTCGACGCCGCCGTCGCCGCGGTCGAGGGTGCGCTGCGGCCGCGGGTCACCGCGGCGGCGGACGACGCCGTGACGGCCGCAGTGGTGCGCGTCGGGCTGATCGCATTCGAAGACGCGGACTTCCGGGAGCTCGCCCGCCAGGGCGCGCGGTTCGGCGTGCGGTCCATCGAGACGAGCCTGCGCCGGGTGGCCGACCTGACGTCGTCGGCGATCTCGCTTGCGGCGGCGATGCTCACCGCCGGGCTGCTGAACCCGTGGCTGGCGCCGGTGCTGCTGCTCGCCGCGGCCGCCGACGGCTTCGCGGCCGCGCGCATCGCGAAGCTGAACTACCGGCACTTCATCGACACGGTCGGGCGCAACATCCGCAAGTCCGTCGTCGAAGAGGTCGCGACCTGGCGGTCGATGGCCCTCGAACGCCACGCGCTGACGCTGCAGGAACCGCTGCTCGGCGAGTACCGGCGCATCTCGCGCAGCCTCGCGCGGGAGGAGGTCCGGCTGGCGCACCGCAGCAACCTGGTGCGGACGACAGGGCGGGCGGCGGCCGGGTTCGGCACCGCCGTCGCGTACCTCGTGCTCGGCTGGCTGCTCTACACCGGCGCGATGGAGCTCGCGCTGGCCGGCACGGCGGTGCTGGCGATGCGCACGGCGTCGACGGCGCTGTCCAACACCATGCGCGCGGTCAACTCGCTGTACGAGGACTCGTTCTACATCGGGTTCTACAACCAGCTGCTGGCGGAGTCGGTGAAGCGGCAGCCGCCGCCGACGGCGCTGACCGCGCCCGCGGACCCGGGTGAGATCCGGCTGACGGACGTCACGTTCACCTACCCGGGCCAGAAGAACCCGGCGTTGCGGGACATTTCGCTGACGATCCGGCGCGGCGAGGTGGTCGCGCTCGTCGGGGAGAACGGCTCGGGCAAGACCACGCTCGGCAAGCTGCTGACCGGGCTCTACCCACCGGACGCGGGCACGGTGCACTGGGACGACGTCGACCTCGCGCGGGCCGACCCGGCGTCGGTGCACACGAACATCGCGGTGATCGCGCAGGAGCCCGCGGAGTGGCCGATGACGGCGGCGAACAACGTCACGGTGGGCCGCCTCGGCCGCGCGGACCCGGACGGCCGCGCGTGGCGCGAAGCGGTGGACAGTTCGGGCGCGGCGGAGGTGATCGAATCGTTGCCCGCCAAGGAGAACACGGTGCTGTCGAAGAAGTTCGACGAGGGCCAGGACCTTTCCGGCGGCCAGTGGCAGCGCATGGGCATCGCCCGCGGCATCTACCGCGACGCGTCGGTCCTGGTGGCCGACGAGCCGACGGCGGCGCTCGACGCCCGCGCCGAGGCCCGGGTGTTCGCGGGCCTCCAGCACGCGAGCACCTCGGCCCGCGGCCGCCGCACGACGGTCCTGGTGACCCACCGGCTGGCCAACATCCGTTCGGCCGACCGGATCCTGGTGCTGGACAAGGGAAGGCTGATCGAGGAGGGCACCCACGACGAGCTGATCAGGGCGCGCGGGACGTACCACGAGCTGTACGAGATCCAGGCCCGCGCGTACCGGAAGGGCACGGAGGTGCCGGCGCCCCGGGCAGCCCGAAGCCCGGCGGATCGGTCACCGTAAGCGCGAGGAGACGGACTTTCCCGCGCCTGGGCAGGTCGCCGAGTGCGCGGCTTCGGGCGGCCGAACCCGCGAGCGGGCAAACACTCGCGCGCATCTGCCGGCGCCCGAGCCCCGGCGTCCACAGCCCAACTCGCCGCGCTCCGCGCGCACAGCCGAAGGTCCCGGCCAGCCCACACCCAGGCAGCGGTTCCACCCCCACCACCCGTCGGGGCAGACTGGCCTGCCGAGCTCCGAGGAGGTCCGATGCGCCAGCTCACCGCGCTTGACGTGCAGTTCCTCAACGCCGAGTCGACCACCACCACCGGGCACGTCGGGGGCCTCTCGATCCTCGATCCCTCGACCGCGCCCGGTCGGACGCTCAGCCTCGACGACCTGCGGAACCTCATCGGCAGCCGGTTGCACCTCGCCAAGCCGCTGCGGTGGCGGCTGCTGCCCGTGCCGCTCGGGCTCGACCATCCCTACTGGATCGACGATCCCGAGTTCGACCTCGAGTACCACGTCCGCGAGATCGCGCTGCCCGCGCCCGGGGACGAGCGGCAGCTCGCGGAGCAGATCTCGCGGCTCACCGCGCGCCCCCTCGACCGGCGGCGGCCGCTGTGGGAGGCCTACCTCATCCACGGCCTGCAAAACGGCAGCAAAGCCGTCTACACGAAGGTCCACCACAGCGCCATCGACGGTGTCTCCGGGGCCGAGCTCATCGGCGTGCTCATGGACACCACCGCCGAGCCGCCGCCGGTGAAACCGCCGAAAACGCCGCAAAAGGAGTCCGTGCCCTCCGAGCTGACCCTGGCCTTCAACGGGGCGAAACGGCTCGCGCTGCACCCCGTCAAAGCCGCCCTGCAGGTGCCGAAGCTGCTCCAGCACCTCGACGACGTCCCGGGCCTCAGCCGCTACCCCGGGGTCGGGCTGCTCTCCAAAGCCGGCAGCGTCCTCAACCGCGTCACCCGTCAGGGCTCCGGACGCCACGAGGCCGACCGGCCGCGGCTCGTCGCGCCGGACACCCCTTTCAACGGCCCGATCAGCCCGCACCGCCGGTTCGCCTACGGCTCCTTGCCGCTCGACGAGGTCAAGCAGGTCAAGAACGCCTTCGGCGTCACGGTCAACGACGTGGTGATGGCGTTGTGCGCCACCGTCATGCGCCGCTGGCTCGTCGACCACGACGCCCTGCCCGAGCAGCCGCTGGTGACGCTCGTCCCGCTGTCCGTCCGGACACCCGAACAGGCGAAGGACGCCGGCAACCAGGTTTCGGTCATGCTCGCGCCATTGCCGACGCACCTCGCCGATCCCGCCGCGCGGCTGGCCGAGGTCACCAGCGCCATGATCGCCGCGAAACAGCGTTACCAGCCGCTGCCGGCGTCGTGGCTGGTCGACTTCAGCGGGATGCTGCCGGCCGCGCTCGGCGGGCTCGCCGCCCGCGCGACCATGCGGTTCCTCGGCGCCACCGCACCGGTCGTGAACCTCGTCGTCTCGAACGTGCCCGGCTCCCAGCGCCCGCTCTACCTCGCCGGGGCGCGGCTGCTCGCGAACTACCCCGTCTCCGCGATCACCGACGCGAGTGGCGGCCTGAACATCACCGTGATGTCCTACGACGGCAAGCTGGACTTCGGGCTGGTCGCCTGCCGCGAGCTGATCCCGGACGTCTGGGACCTGATCGACCACCTGCACGACGCCCTGGCCGAGCTCACCAAGCTGGCCGCCGAGTACACCCGGGAGGCCTGATGGCGGAGCGCGTCACGGAAGTCGGCGGTGTCGAGCTGTGCCACGAGACGTTCGGTGACGCGGGCGGGCGGCCGCTGCTGCTCGTGATGGGCCTCGGCGCGCCGATGATCTGGTGGGACGAGGAGTTCTGCGAAACCCTTGCCGCACAAGGGTTCTACGTCGTCCGCTTCGACAACCGCGACTCCGGGCGGTCGAGCCGGATGCGCGGGCGGGCCAGCCTGCCGCAGGCCTACGTGCTGCACCGCGCGCCGTACTCGCTCGCCGACATGGCCGGGGACGCCGCCGGCCTGCTGGACGCGCTGGGCATCCCGGCCGCGCACGTCGCCGGGGCGTCGATGGGCGGGATGATCGCGCAGGCCCTCGCCATCCGGCACCCCGAGCGGGTGCTGTCGCTGACGTCGATCATGTCCAGCACCGGCGGCCGCCTCGTCGGCAGGCCGAGCCCCAAGGCGATGTCGATGTTGCTCAGCACGCCGCCGCGCAGCCGCGCGGACTACGTCGACATGCTCGTGCGCACCTTCCGGCTGATCGGCTCGCCGGGTTACCCGTTCGACGAAGAACGCATGCGGCGCCGCGCCGAGCGGACCTTCGACCGCGGGGTGCACCCGGGCGGCACCCTCCGCCAGCTCGCGGCGATCATGGCCGAGCGCGACCGCGGGCCGCGGCTGCGCAAGGTGCGGGTGCCGGCGCTGGTGGTGCACGGCGCCCGCGACCCGCTGGTGCACGTCTCGGGCGGGCGCGCCACGGCCCGCGCGATCCCGGGCGCGGACCTCGACGTCGTCCCCGGCATGGGCCACGACCTGCCGCGCGCCGTCTGGCCGCGGGTGGTCAAGGGCATCACCCGGATCGCCGACCGCGCCGAGGTCACCCCGAAAGCGTGACCGAGCCCAGGTGCGAGAAGTGGGCGGCGACCCGCGAGCCGGGCCGCAGCGGGACCGCGTCGGTCATGCCGCCGGTCAGGACCAGCCAGCCCGGCTCCAAAGCCAGGCCCCGCGCACCCAGGGCGTTCGCCGCCAAGGCCAGCGCTTCCGCGGGGTGGCCTTGGACGGCCGCGCCGGTTGCCGTGTCGACGATCTGGCCGTCGACCTCCAGCAGCGCTGCCTCCAGCGAGAGATCGAGAGAAGACGGCGGCAGGCCCACCGGACCCACGCTGAAGTACGCCGACGAGCCGTTGTCCGCGACGGCGTCCGGGAGCGTGAAGCGGTAGTCGGTGTACCGGCTGTCGATGACCTCGATGCCGCCGTACACGCGGTCGACGGCGGCCAGCGCGGTCGCCGCCGTGACGCCCGAGCCCGCCAGCCGCGAGCCCAGCACGAAGACCAGCTCCGGCTCGGCGCGCGGGTGGATCAACGGCGGCACCGGGACTCCGGCCGGCAGCACCATCGCGTCCGTCAGCCAGGCCAGCAACGGCGAGTCGATGCCCATCCGTTCCTGCTTCGCCCGGGACGTCAGCCCCAGCTTGAGCCCGACCAGCGTCTCGCCGCGGGCCCGCCGCAGCCGCAGGGCCTCGTCCTGGATCGCGTACGCCGTGTCGACGTCCAGTCCCGGCCAGTCCTCCGAGAGCGGGGCCCGCTCCGACTCCGTGGCCAGCAGCGCCGCGGCTGCCTCTCGCACGTTCACGATTCCTCCGAAGCGGGAGCGAAGACCGCGGTGACACTGCCGAGCCCGGCGATCGTGGCGACCACCGTGTCCCCGGGGGACACCGGGATCGCGCGGGTCATCGACCCCGGCAGCACCACGTGCCCGGGTTCCAGCGTGACGCCGAGCGGGCCGACCGTGTTGGCCAGCCACACCAGCGAGTTCAACGGCGAGCCGAGCACCGCGCCACCCGCACCCGTCGCGGCCACCGAACCGTTCTGGTGCAGCACGCAGCCGGCGAGCCGCAGGTCCGCGTCGCCCAGTGCCGTCGGGCGGCTGCCCAGCACCACCCCGCCGGACGACGCGTTGTCGGCGATCGTGTCGAACAGCGAGATCTTCCAGTCCTGGATCCGGGAGTCGACGATCTCCAGTGACGGCAGCACGAAGTCGACGGCCCGCACCGCGTCCGCGACCGTGACACCGGGGCCGCGCAGCGCCGAGCCGAGCACGAACGCGATCTCCGGCTCGATCCGCGGCTGCAGGAACGCCGAGGTCGGGATCGGCTGGTGCTCGAGGTGGAACATGGTGCCGGTGAGGTGCCCGTAGTCGGGCTGGTCGACGCCCATCTGCCGTTGCATCGCGGCGGACGCGAGACCCACCTTGTGCCCGCGGACGGCGTCGCCCGCTTCGGTCCAGTGCCGCACCTGCTCCTGCTGGATCCGGTAGGCGTCCTCGACGGTCGCCTCCGGGAAGGTCTTGATCAGCGGTTCGATCGGTTCCCGCGTCGCGTAGGCCCGCGCCAGGATCGCGGCGGCCTCCTGCACCCTGCTGACTTCCACACCCGGACTCTGCCCGCGCGCGGGCGCACGCACAAGCCCGCTTGTTCCGTTCAGTGGAACTCTCGCCAGGCAACCTCTTGCGCGCGAGAGAATTGGAGCGTAGCGTTCCCGGTACCACCAGGAGAGGACGTGAGGGACATGGCACCGACCCAGGCCGAGGTCACCAAGCTCGCCGAGATCCGCGACGAGCTGCGTGAGCGCCACCTGCACCCGGCCGCGGAACGCCCGGAGACGAACGGGCGCGGCATCCACCACACCGCGCTGATCTCCAGCGACGTCGAGCGGACCATCGAGTTCTACC
The DNA here is from genome assembly GCF_055583645.1 of Amycolatopsis sp. NPDC104587. Taxonomy (NCBI): domain Bacteria; kingdom Bacillati; phylum Actinomycetota; class Actinomycetes; order Pseudonocardiales; family Pseudonocardiaceae; genus Amycolatopsis; species Amycolatopsis sp. NPDC104587. Next base: position 309,104 of record NZ_JBVJNO010000001.1, on the reverse strand, counting down.
AGGACATCCTCGGCTTCCCGCTCACCGAGCTGATCGAGAACCGCGACTACCCCGGCTCCAGCCACTTCTTCTTCGACGTCGGCAACGGCAACGCCGTCGCGTTCTTCGACCTGCCCGGCCTCGACCTCGGCCCGTACGCGGAAGTCCTCGGTGGACTGCACCACCTGGCCCTGTCCGTCACGCCCGAACGGTGGAGCGTGATCAAGGACAAGCTCGACGCGGCCGGCGTGCAGTACCTGCTGGAGAGCAAGACCTCCATCTACCTGTCCGATCCGGACGGTGCCCGCGTCGAGCTGATCTCCGACCCGCTGGGCGAGATGTACGGCGAGAAGATCGGCTGAAAGCGTGGTCGGAGACGTCGTGCGCCGTTTAGCCTGTGCGCGACGTCTGGAGGTCCGATGCCCGACTGGTCGCTCTCCCGCGCGAAAGCGCGGCTCGATCACCGCGAGCTGCTCGACGAACTGACCGCGCGCACCCGGTTCGAGGTGCGGCTGCACCTGAACGAGCCGGCGACGAACGGCAGTTACGACGAGCTGACGAGCATCTTCGCGATCGGCCACGGCGAGTGCGCCGCGCTGCTGGCGCACCGCCGGCTGCTGCCGTTGTGGGAGCGCCTGCTGCTCGCGCGGTACGCCCGGCGCCTGCACGGCAAGGCGATCACCCGCAGTGTCGGCGTGGTTCCGGCGGAGTTCGCGCCGCAGGCCGCGCGGGCCTTCGGCGCCGAGATCGCCGAGCTGGCGCCCGGCTCGGGGGACACCGGCGCGAAGTACGACCTGCAGGGCCGCGGCCTGCTGACGGTGTTCCGCATCGCCGTCGGGGCCCAGGGGCGGATCTGGCCGGACCGCCACGAGGTGACCACGACGTCCGCGCGAAACATCCTGACCTGCGCCGGGACGTTCGCCCGCCGCAAGCCGTGGCACGTCCTGTGGCCGGTCTACCGCGTGCGCGGCCTGCGGCTCTGGAAGCTTTGACACCGCCGGAGCGTTCCCCCCACATGAAGGCAGAGGAAATCCTCGAAGGCGCGAAGACCATCGCCGTCGTCGGGCTGAGCCGGGACCCGGCGAAGGCCGCGCACGGTGTGCCGGCGGTGCTGCAGGCCCACGGCTTCCGGATCATCCCGGTGCACCCGTCCGCGACCGAGCTGCTCGGCGAGAAGGTCTACCGGTCGCTGAAGGACATCCCGGAGCCGGTCGACCTCGTCGACGTCTTCCGGCCGTCCCCCGAAGCCGCCGGCATCGCGCGGGAGGCCGTCGAGATCGGTGCGAAGGCGCTGTGGCTGCAGCAGGGCATCGTCTCCGCCGAAGCGCGCCGCATCGCCGAAGAAGGCGGGCTCGAGTACGTCGAGAACCGCTGCACCGCCGTGGTGCGCGCGACGGCCGCGATCTCGAAGAACTAGCCGGACGCTCCGAAGTGGACGATGCGGTGGCGGGCCGGGTCGGCGACCCAGACCCCACCCGCGCCGTCGTCGGCGGTGTCCCGCGGTGAGCTGATGCCCTCGGTCGTGTCCGGAAGCGCCGCGCCCGTGCGGGTGTCGAAGCGCGCGACGCGCCCGAGGTCCTCGACCAGCAGCCGGCCGGCCGGGTCGATCGTGACCCCGCTGGGCTGCCCGAAGGTCCCGAACTCCCGCACGAACCGGCCCTGCCACGAGTACTGCACCACCCGGCGGTTGCCGGTGTCGGCGACGTAGACGTTGCCCGCCGCGTCGACCGCGACGGCTTCCGGCGCCTTGAGCCGCCCGGCCAGCACGCGCACGAGCGCGCCGTCGCGGGTGAACGCCTGCACGCGGTTGTTGCCGGTGTCGGCCACCCACACCCGTCCGCGCGCGTCGACGGCGATGCCGCGCGGCGCCCTGAACTGGCCCGGGCCCGAGCCGGGCCCGCCGAACGCGCGCTCGCGCGTTGCGGCTTCGCTGGTGGTCACGTCGCCAGGATCGCCGATCACGGGCCGCGACGACCAGTCCCGAAAAGAGTGTTCAACCGCTGTTCCGCCCGCGCTCACCAGCTCCAGCGGGAGCACGTCCGCCGCGCCAGGAAGCTGTACGCGGGCAGCGGTCCGAGCCAGTCCGCCTCGACCCCGCCGTCGGCGAAACCGGCGACGGCGTCCCGGACGACGAGCAGGTCCCCCATCCCGACGAGGAACGCCCACCGCTCGTCCGCCGACTCGCCCGCCGGCAGCGACACCGAGTCGCGGGCGCGTTCGGCGACCGCCGAAAGCAGCACGTCGGAGCGCGCCGCCCGCCACGCCGACCCGGGTTCGGTGAACCGCAGGCAGACGTGCACCTCGGCCAGGCCGTCGAGCCGTTCGAGATCGGCGCGGTACTCGTCGGCGGCGGGCGCGAGCACGTCGGTGCGGACGGCGTCCTCGTCGTCGGCCACCGTGCCGAACCGGACCGGCAGCACCGGGCCGCCTTCGACGAGCGCGGACACCACGGCCAGGTGCACGGCCGGGTCCGGCTCGGGTTCGCCGACGACCATCGCGAGGTCCTCCCAGCACACCGTCCGCGGCGCGCGCGGGTGCCCGGCCCGCACGACGCCGTAGAGCTGCAGCGTCACGGCCGGTCGACCGCAACGGCCGGTTCCACCGGCACGGCCACCGCGGGTGTCGGCGGCGGGGGCGGGATGAGCCCGGTCGTCTGCCCGAGCCCCTGCGAGATCTGCCCGGGCACGGTGGTGTTCTGCAGGCGCTGCATCGCTTCGAGGTACCGGATGTAGGTGTCGACGCCGGCGATCACGATCCGCGCCTCGATCGCGACTCCCCTGTCCAGCAGGGTGTCGGCGAGGCCGCCGCCGGCCTGTCCGGGTCTGGTCACCTAGAGCCTTTCGTCGAGGGCGGCGCGGATCTCCGCGAACCGGATCTCCAGCGCGATCAGGGCTTGGCCGAGGTCTTCGACCCGGTCCGGGGCGAGCGTGTCCATGCGGCGCAGCGCCTGGCAACCGCAGGTCGAGCCGGACGAGGTTGACGCCGGCGAGCGAGATCACCACGTCACCGGTCACGACGGCGCCGCGGTGCACCACCCGGTCGAGCAGGTCGGCCACGGCTTCGGCGGGGTTGGTCCCCGTGATCGCCACGTGGTCAGCCATCGGCCACACCCAGCTCGACGTCGGTGAACGAGTACGGCGGCCAAGGCCCGGACGTCTCGACCACCGCGCCCGCGGTGCGCAGCTCGCGGGCGAACCACTCGAACTCGGCGTGGAACGCGGCTTCCCGCCCGGTTTCGACGAGGTAGGCGGTGTTGACCAGCACGCCGTGCGGCCGGGCCCGCCCGATGCTGTCGGCGGCGTGCCGGCGCAGCGCGCCCTCGAGCCGCCCGGCGGCGCCGGCGATGTCCTCACGGGCCCGGTCGACCGCCTTCAGCCGTTCGCGGCGCCGGACGAGGTACTGCGTGCCGGTCAGGCCCGCGGCATCCGGCCGGGTGGTCGTCGCCGGCTCGGTGTGCCGGACGCGGACGCCCCACTCGCGGTGGCCCTCGACCTCGTCGAGGCAGTCGCGGGCCTGGTCGTAGGCGACCTCCAGGAGCCGTTTCACCGAAGCCTCACCGTCGAGGACCGTGCCGAACCGCAGGGGCAGCACGGGTTCGTGCCGGAACACCGCGCGCACCACGGCGTCGTGCTCGCGGGACAGCTCGGCCAGCGTGCCGTCGACCGGGTCGAGCGTGTCGCGGTAGCCGATGAGCCGCGACGCGGGCTCGATGTCCAAAGTGGCCGGTCGGTTCCGCGTGATCGCGTAGGCGCACAGCCAGTCGTTCACCGCTGCTCTCCCGTCACGCGCGGCGCGGGCAGCCGGGCCTCGAGGTCGGCGACGCGCGACGCCAGTTCTTCACGCTGGGCGTTCGGCGAGAAGAACGGGTCGTTCGTCCACCAGTCCATCCCCATTTCCCGGGCGGTCTGCGCGGACGCGATGAACAACCGGATCCGCAGGGTCAGCAATTCGACGTCGACGACGCTGACCCCGATGTCACCGGCTATCACCACACCCTTGTCGAGCACTCGTTCCAGAATGTCCGCCAATGAATCGGACGAAGCGGCCAATCGGTCGACCTTCCTTTCAGGAATCGGTGGCGCCCCGGGTGAACCGCCGCAGCCGCTCGCACGCGACCAGCTCGCCGAACAGGGCCCTCGCTTCGCGAATGGCGTCAGCGGCGCGAAGCCGGGAAACGGATTTCTCGGGGGACTCTTGAACATTGTTACTGGGGGCGGGGAACGGTGGTGGCGATTCGGTCATCGCTTTCCTCGTCGCGGGTGGGTGCCCACCCTAGCAACGGCCACAACCATCCACAGGTGTGCTGCGGGACGCTATTTTTCACCGGTTCGCGGGAACGGATGGGCTCTCCGCGGCAACCCGTCGCGGCAAACGGCGCAACCCGGAACACCCGGCCGCACCAATTTCCCGATTCCCCGCGCGAAGTTACGATCGAGTAACGTCCACGAGCCGGTACCCGACCCCCCGGACCGTCTCGATGGTGCGAGTGCCGAACGGGACGTCGATCTTGCGGCGCAGGTACCCGACGTACACCTCGACGACGTTCTCGTCACCGTCGTAGTGCGCGTCCCAGACGTGGGCGAGGATCTCGTTCTTCGTGAGCGCGGTGCCCGCCCGGCGCAGCAGGAACTCCAGCAGCCCGAACTCCCGCGCGGTCAGCTCGATCCGTTTCCGTCCTCTGTAGACGGTCCGGGCCGAGGGGTCGAGGCGCAGGTCGCCCGCCTCCAGCACGGCGGGGCGGGCCGGGGCGCCGCGGCGCAGCAGCGCCCGCAGCCGGGCGATGAGGACCACGAAGGAGAACGGCTTGGACAGGTAGTCGTCGGCGCCGAGGTCGAACGCGTCGGCCTCGTCGTACTCGCCGTCCTTCGCGGTGAGCATCAGCACCGGCGTCCAGTTCTCCGCCGCCCGCAGGCGTTTGAGGACCTCGTAACCGGACAGCTCGGGCAGCATGATGTCGAGCACCACCACGTCGTGCTCGTGCCCGAGCGCGCGGCGGAGCCCGTCGGCGCCCGTGTGCGCGACGTCGACGGTGAAGCCCTCGGCGACGAGCCCGCGCCGCAGCGTCTCCGCGAACTCGCGCTCGTCCTCCACGATCAGCAGCCGCACTACTCCTCCTTCGCCAGTTCGAAGACCGGCAGCTCCAGCACGAACCGCGCGCCCGGCCCGTCCGACGCGGCGTAGCGCGCCCGGCCGCCGTGCCGCGCCGCGATGCCCGCGACGATCGGGAGGCCGAGGCCGGTGCCGCCGTGCCCGCGCTGGCGCGAGGCGTCGAGCCGGACGAACCGCTCGAAGATCCGGTCGCGATCGGCCTCGCCGACGCCGGGGCCGTCGTCGCTCACCTCGACGACGGCGAGCTCCTCGCGCACCGAGCTGGTGACGCTGATGCGCGAACGCGCGTGGCCGCGCGCGTTGTCGACGAGGTTCCGCACCGCCCGCCGCAGCTGGGCCTCGCTGCCGAGGACCTTCGCCGGCCCGGCCCGGACCTCGACCGCCAGCGCGCACTCGCCGCGGACCCGCTCGGCCTCGGCGCGGACGATGTCGTCGAGGTCGACCTCGGTGCGCGCCGGCCGGTCGGTCGTGTCGTCGGTGCGGGCCAGCATCAGCAGGTCGTCGACGAGCTCCCGCAGCCGCGCGGTCTCCCGGCCGATCACCGGCACCAGGTCGCCGGTGCTTTCCGGGTGCCGGCCGGAGACGTCGAGCGCGGTGCTGATCGTCGAGAGCGGCGACCGGAGCTCGTGGCTGGCGTCGGCGACGAACCGGCGTTGCGCCGCCTGGGCCGACGCGAGCCGCCCGAGCATCCCGTTGAGCGTCACGGCGAGGCGGTGCACCTCGTCCCCGCCCGGCGGCAGCGGGACGCGCGCCGCGAGGTCGTGCGTCGAGATCTCCGCGACGGTCCGGCGCATCCGCTCCACCGGCCGCAGCGCCGAGCCGACCGCGCGGTACACCGCGAACCCGGCGATGGCCAGCAGCGGGACGGCGATCAGGCCGAGCAGCAGGGTCAGCCGGGTCGACGCCTCGGTGACCGGCTCCAGCGAGCGCGCGGAGATGACGGTGAACGGCCCGCCCGGCCCGTTCACCTCCTGGGACACCACCCGGTAGTCGTCCCCGTCGCCGTTGAGGCCGAGCGGGAGCGTCTCGACGGTCTCGTGCCCGACGGTCGGCCGCGCGGTGGTCAGCGGCGGGTGCCCGACGATGGCCGGGTCGCTCGCGATCGGCACCCGGCGCGCGTTCAGGACCTGGGTGACGGCCTCGGTGTCGCCGGTGCTGGCGACGTCGCTCGCGCTGAGGTCCCGCGCGCCCTCGCGGACGAGCTGGATGGCGACCTGCCGCCCGGTGCCGCGGGCACTCTCGGTGACACTGCGGTCCAGCGACTCCTCGAGCAGCAGCACCACGACCACCCCGGCGGCGGCGATGGCCAGTGCGAGCGCGAGCACCGCCACCGCGGTGGTGCGCATCCGGACACCGGTCGCGGCGATCACCCTGCCGAGGTTCATCAACGCAGCGTAACGACCGGCGCCAGTCCCCAGCGCCCCAATGTGGCCTTGGTTGCGTTGAACGCACCGAAGGCCGCCTTGGGTGCGTTCAACGCACCGAAGGCCACATTGGGGCGCTCGGGGCCGGGCGATCTCCGTCACCGGCGCCGGCGGGTCGCGGTGAGCCGTTCGACGCGCAGGCGGTCGACCTCGGGCAGCTCGAGCGGCGGCAGCGGTTGCCCGGCCGCCCAGGTCAGCAGCAGGTCCGCCAGCGCGGGGTTGCGGGCGAGCGTCGGGCCGTGCAGGTAGGTGCCGACGACCTGGCCGGTCACCGCGCCTTCGGTGCCGTCGCCGTTGCCGGTGCCGCGCACGACGTGGCCGAGCGGTTGGCTGCCGGCGCCGAGCTTGCTGGCACCGAGGTGGTTCTCGAACCCGGTGAGCGGAGCGCCGCCGAGCAGGTCCGACGACGTCGCGACCAGCTCGGAGACCGCCCGCCGCTCGCCGGGCTCGGTGGTGACGTCGAGCAGGCCGAGGCCGTCGTGGTCGACCCCGTCGAGCCCGCGGAAGCGGGTGCCGAGCACCTGCAGGCCGGCGCAGACGCCGAACACGACGGCCCCGCTCGTCATCGCCCGCCGGTGCTTCCGCAGGTGCGCCGCGGCCAGGGCCTGCGCGCCGTCCTCACCGCCGCCGAGCAGGTAGAGGTCCAGGGTCGAGGGCACCGGCTCGCCGAGCCCGACCGGCACGACCTCGGCGTCGAACCCGCGCCAGCGCAGCCGCCGGCAGAGGACCTGCGCGTTGCCGGAGTCGCCGTAGGTGCCGAGCACCTCGGGCAGCAGGAGTCCGATGTGGACGATCGAGTCACGCATCCGGCAGCCGGCCCACCAGGTCGCGGAAGGCGGTGTAGTTGGCGACGAGCTCGACGCCGCCGGGCGGCAGCGCGTCGATCGCGGCGACCGGGTCGGGCTCGGCCCAGTGCGCGACCTCGGCGTAGCAGAGCCGCACGGCGAGGTCGGCGCCGCGCTCGCCGGTGACGACGACCTGGCGGCCGCGCAGCCGTTCGAAGTGCACGTCCCAGAGCCAGGACAGGTCGCGGCCGTCGGCCTCCTGGGCGTTGACCGCGACGACGACCGGGGTGTCCTCGTCCAGCACGCGCAGTGTCTCGGCCCAGCCGGCCGGGTTCTTGGCCAGCATCAGCCGCACGGAGTGCCGCGACCGGCGGATCGTCCGGTAGCGCCCGCCGATGTCGGTGATGGTCCGCAGCCGCGCGGCGGCGGTGTGCGGCGGCACGCCGAGCCGGTGCGCGGCGGCGAGCGCGAACGCGGCGTTCGCCCGGTTCGCGTCGCCGGGCAGCCGCAGGTCCAGGTCGACCTCACGGCCACCGGGCGTGCCGACGAGGTCGCCGTCCAGGGTCCAGGTGGGCTCGGGCCGGGCGAGGCCGCAGGCGCAGCTCCAGTGCTCCTTCTCGTGTTCGATCGGGCCGTCGCAGCGCGGGCAGGCGGTCGAGTCGCCGGTCCACCGCCGGCCGGTGCCGACCCACACCAGCTTCGCCGCCACGCTCGCCGCGGAAGTGACGAGAACGTCGTCAGCATTGGCGACAATCGTGGTTTCGGGATGTTCGGCGATCGCGGCGCGCAGGTCGCGCTCGGTCGAGCGGACCTCGCCGACGCGGTCGAGCTGGTCGCGGCTGAGGTTGAGCAGCACGAGCATCGCGGGTTTCAGCTGGCCGGCGACCCAGCGCAGGTAGGTTTCGTCGACCTCGAGGACGGCGTACGGCGCGTCGGGGCGCGCGGCCAGGGCGGCGAGGACGCCGTCGGGCATGTTGGCGCCGTCGCTGTTGGCGGCGACCTCGGCCAGGGCTTCGAGGGCGCGGGTGATCATCAGGGCCGTGGTGGTCTTGCCGTTGGTGCCGGTGACGAGCACCACGGCGCGCTCCCGGCCGAGGCGGCGGAGGGCCTTCGGGTCGAGCGCGAGCGTGACCCGGCCACCGATGACGCCGCCCCGGCCGAGGCCGGCGCTGCGCGAGAGCCAGGCGGAGAGGCGCCCGGCGGCCACGGACGCGCGGGTACGGAGAGGGCTTCGGACGGTCACTCCCCGAAGGTGCCTGCCGGGCGCTGTGAGTTTGCTGAGTGCGCCGCCGCCGGACCGTCCGAAAAGGACGTGAATGGTGACCGCAAACAATTCACGTTCACGAATGTGACATTCATGGATCCGAACGCCCATCCGTGTCGAAGCCGTCGAACGAGCCTCGTCACGGGTGCACAACCGCCATAGGTAGGGAACTTAACGATCGGAGGTTGTACCAATTAGCGTCCGCAAGTAACCGCATTCTTCTGAAGCGTTTCAAGATCTTCCGCAGATACATCGGAGGTGTTACCGTCCAAGCCCACCCAGCGGAAAGCCTTGCCGCTGAGCGGGAAAACCCGAACGTCCAACGGAGGGCAACGTGGGACCGGAGCGCGGGCTGGAACAGAGCGGCACTCTCGAACGCGGGCTCGCGGTGCTCGAGCACGTAGGTCGGCACCAGGAGATTTCCACCAATGCGATCGCGCGGCAACTGGGGCTTTCCCGCAGTGCCGCCTACCGCATCGTCGGCACGCTGAAGAACCTCGAATACCTCGAAGCCGACCAGGTCACCGGCCGCGTGCGGCTGGGGACGCGGCTGGTCGAGCTCGGCGCCCGCGCGATGGCGGCGACCGACCTGCACCGCTGCGCCCCGCGGTACCTCGCCTCGCTCGCCGAACGCTCCGGCGAGACGACCTACCTGGCCGTGCCGGACAACGACACCATGGTCTACGTCGCCACCGAACGCAGTGCCAGCGCCGTGACGCTCGCCTGCCGCCTCGGCACCCGGCGGCCGCAGCACGCGACGTCGCTCGGGAAGGCGTGGCTCGCCGCGCTGCCGGAGATCGACCGCGCCGAGCGCGTCCGCCGGATGAAGCTGGACTCGCTGACCCTCAAGACGATCATCGACCCGCACCGGCTGCTCGACGAGCTCGCGAAGACGAGCCGGCGCGGCTGGGCGGTCGACGAGGTCGAGAACGAGCCGGACGTCGGGTGCGTCGCCGCCGCCGTCCGCGACCACTCGGGCCGGCCGATCGCCGCCATCAGCATCGCCGGGCCGGCCCCGCGGGTGCTGCGCCGGCTCGACGAGCTGGGCGCCTCCGTGGCCGGGACCGCCGCCGCCCTGTCCCTGCGCCTCGGTTACGTGCGGGGCCGGCCGGCCTGACCCCGCTCCCCCTGCGACCACGGCGAAGGAGCCGAGCGTGACCTGGATCCAGGACTACCAGCCGGCGGGCGGGCTGTGGGTCTCCGCGGCGCTCGCCGCGCTCCCGATCATCGTGCTGCTGGTCGCGCTCGGCGTGGTCCGCCTCTCCGCGCACCTCTCGGCGGCGCTCGCGCTCGTCACCGCGCTGGGCGTGGCCCTGCTGCTGTACCGGATGCCGGCCGCGCCGGCGTTCGACTCGGCGGCGATGGGGGTGCTGTTCGGCGTCTGGTCGGTGGCCTGGATCGCCTTCCACGCCATGTACTTCCACAACGTGACGGTCGCGACCGGCCGGTTCGACAGCATCAAGCGGGTCCTCGCCGGGTTCAGCGAGGACCGGCGGCTGCAGGCGCTGCTCATCGCGTTCGGCTTCGGCGCGCTGCTCGAAGGGGTCGCCGGCGGCGGGTCCCCGATCGCGATCACCGCGGCGATGATGGCCGCGCTCGGCTTCCCGCCGGTCAAGGCCGTGGTGCTGGCGCTGCTGGCGAACACCGCGCCGGTGGCGTTCGGCGGGCTCGGCAACCCGCTGATCGTGCTCGGCCGGCTGACCGCGCCGATCATGCACCTCAAGCCGGACCAGGCGACGGACCTGTTCTCGGCGATGGTCGGCCGTCAGGTGCCGGTGCTCGCGCTGATCATCCCGGCGTTCCTGGTCGTGGTGCTGGCGGGCTGGAAGCGGATGCTCGAGGTGTGGCCGGCGGTGCTGACCGCCGGGCTCGCGTTCGCGGTGATGCAGTTCGTGGTGTCGAACTACATCAGCGCCAGCCTGGTCGACGTGCTCGCCGCGCTCACCGCGATGGCCGCGCTGTGGATCTTGACGCGCTTCTGGCAGCCTGCTTCGGTCTGGCGCTTCGACGGCGAGGAGACCGTCGCGAAGAGCCTGGGCGCCGCGAAGTCCGAGCGCGGCGCGCTCTACGCGTGGACGCCGTACATCATCCTGATCCTGGCGATCTTCCTGTCGCGGATCGGGACGATCTTCAAGAACCTGCCGGTCTGGCTCGACCTGACGAAGCTGCTGCACAAGGCGGACTGGATCTTCGCCTGGCCGGGGCTGCACAACCACGTCATCCAGCACCCGCCGATCACGGCGAAGAACGCGCCCTACGCGGCGACGTTCACGGTGGACTTCCTCTTCTCGCCGGGCACGGTCGCGCTGGTCGCGGCGGTGCTCGCCGGGTTCGTCATGGGCGGGCGGCCGGGCCTGCTGCTCACGACGTACCGGAAGACGCTGGTCCAGATGCGCTGGGCGCTGGCCACGATCTTCATGATCCTGGCGATCGCGTTCGTGATGAACTACTCGGGCGCGACGCAGACGCTGGGCCTGGCCCTGGCGACGACGGGCGTGATCTTCCCGCTGTTCTCGGCCTACATCGGCTGGCTGGGGGTGTTCCTGACGGGTTCGGACGCGTCGACGAACAGCCTGTTCGGTCCGATGCAGGTGATTTCGGCCCAGCAGCTGCACATCGACCCGGTCCTGGCGGGCGCGACGAACACGTCCGGCGGCGTGATGGGCAAGATGATCTCACCCCAGAACCTCTCGATCGGCGCGACGGCGATCGGCCAGAGCGGCAAGGAGGGGTCCCTGCTGCGGCAGACGTTCCTCTGGTCGTTGCTGCTGACGGCGGTGGTCGGCGTGATTTCGCTGCTGCAGGCCACGATCCTGACGGCGATGATCCCCTCGCCCTAGGCTGGCGGCATGGCTTCTGACGGGCTTGCCTCCTTCGGCTACGAGCTGGGTCTGCTGAAACGCGTCCGCCGGTCGGGCTGGTGGCACGCGGGCGTCCGCGACCCCGAGTCGGTCGGCGAGCACAGCCTGCGCGCCGCCCAGCTGGCGGCGCTGATCGCGGCCGAGGAGGGGGCGTCCCCGGAGCGGGCGGCGTTCCTGGCCGTCTGGCACGACACGCAGGAGACACGAACGGGCGACCTGCCGCTGACGGCGGTGGACTACCTGGAGAAGCCGTCCCCGCGAGCCATCACGGCGGACCAGACGGCTGCGTTGCCACCGCGCTCGCAGTCGGTGGTGCGGTCGGCGGTGGACGAGTACGAAAGCCGCGTTTCGGCCGAGGCGTTGTGCGCGAAGGACGCGGACAAGCTGGAGATGTTGTTGCAGGCGTTGGAGTATCGCGACGTCGGGGTGCAGCGGGTCGACGAGTGGATCGAGTCGGCGCGGAAGGGGTTGACGACGGAGACGGCCCGGAAGATCGCGGAAGCGGCGTTGACGCTGTCACCGCTGTCCTGGCGGGACCGCTAACGGCCCACCGCGGTCGCGCGGTCCAGCAGCAGCGCCCGCTCCCGCGCGTTCTCCGTCATCTCCGCCGCGCGGCGGAACTCCTTCTCCGCCTCCTCCAGCCGTCCCAGCTTCTGCAGGAGGTCGCCGCGGACGCTGGGCAGCAGGTGGTAGTCCTTCAGCGCCGGCTCGTCCGCCACCGCGTCGACCACCGCCAGGCCGGCCTCGGGGCCGTACGCCATCGCCACCGCCACCCCGCGGTTCAGCTCGATCACCGGGGACGGCTGGAGCTGGCCGAGCCCCTCGTACAGGGCCGCGATGCGGACCCAGTCCGTCTCGTCCGCCGTACGGGCGCGGGCGTGGCAGGCCGCGATCGCCGCCTGGGCCGAGTACGGGCCGTACGCCCCCTCCGCGATCTGCTCCGACAGGGCCAGCGCCGCCAAGCCGTGCTGGATCAGCAGGCGGTCCCAGCGGGCGCGGTCCTGGTCGAGCAGCAGCACCGGCTCGCCGTTCGGGCCGGTGCGGGCCTTCGCCCGGGACGCCTGCAGCTCCATCAGCGCGACCAGGCCGTGGATCTCCGACTCGCCCGGCATCAGCGCGGCGAGGACTCGGCCGAGGCGCATCGCCTCGTCGCAGATCGCCGGGCGCATCCAGTCGTCGCCTCGGGTCGCCGAATACCCCTCGTTGAACACCAGGTAGATGACCTCGAGCACGGACGAAAGCCGCGCGACGCGCTCGTCGCCCTCCGGGACCTCGAACGGCACCTTCGCCGCCGCCAGCGCCTTTTTCGCCCGCACGATCCGCTGCGCGATCGTCGACTCGCGCACCAGGAACGCGCGCGCGATCTCGTCGGTCGTCAGGCCGCCGAGCATCCGCAACGTCAGCGCGACGCGGGCCTGTGTGTTCAGCACCGGGTGGCAGGCGACGAACAGCAGGCGCAGCAGGTCGTCCTCGATGTGATCGTCGAGGGCCGCGTCGAAGTCCGGCAGCACGCCCTCGCCGAGCTGCTGGTCGCGGCCGACCTCTTCGAGCTTCTCCGCGTACCGCTCGTTGCGGCGGAACTGGTCGACCGCGCGGCGCTTCGCGATGGTCATCAGCCACGCGCCGGGGTTGCGCGGCACGCCGGACTCCGGCCACTGCTCCAGCGCCGCGACCAGCGCGTCCTGCGCCAGCTCCTCGGCGAGACCGACGTCGCCGCGGGCCATCCGGGCCAGGCCCGCGATGAGCCGCGGCGACTCGATCCGCCAGACCGTCTCGACCGTGCTCCGGGTGTCCGCTACCGTCACCCGGCCATTCGACAGGGTGATCGGCCGCGGTGCAACCCACTACCCGGCGATCGCCCGGATCTCCATCACGCCGCCCTTGGCCTCCGGGTTCGGCGCCTGCTTCATCAGCGCGACGACGTCCTCGAGCGAATCGCCGTTCAGCACCCAGAACCCGGCGACGAGCTCCTTCGACTCCGCGAACGGCCCGTCGATGACCTTCGGCTCGGCGTCCCCTTCGAACACGACGCGCACGCCGTCCGCGCTCGAGGTGAGGCCCTCGACGAGCACGATCCGGCCCTCGTCGAACAGCCGCGCGTTGAACTTCGTCATCTCGGCCAGCTCTTCGGCGGCGGGCTGGAAGCCGAGCGCGTCGGACTCCGGGCTGGCCTTGACCATCACCAGGAAGCGCATCAGGCGTCCCCGGCAGCCTGCGCGCGCAGCCGTCCTTCCAGCTCGGCGACCTCGGGCGTCATGTTCTCGAAGTCGGACGCCTCGGCGACGCGGCGGATCTCGACCTCGCCGTGCTCACCCTCGGGGTTCGGCATCCGCTTGATCCACTCGACGCACTCGTCGCGGTCGCGGCACTGCAGGATCCAGAACCCGCCGACGAGCTCCTTCGACTCGGTGAACGGCCCGTCGACGACCTTGGGCTCTTCCTTGCCGTCGAAGACGACCCGGGCGCCTTCCGCGCTCGGCGCGAGGCCCTCGCCGGCCAGCAGGATGCCGGCCTTGACCATCTCTTCGTTGAACTTCCCCATCTCGGCGAGCAGCTCGGCGCTGGGGGCCTTGCTGTCGGTGTGCTCGTTCGTCTTGACGATCACCATGAAGCGCATCGCGGAGTCCCTTCGTTCGGTCTTGCCCCTGCGTCGAACGGCCGTGCCCCGGATCGACAGCGTCCGCCAAAAAACTTTCGCGCCGGAAAACTAGCAGCTCAGGGTCCGTCCGGGTGGGCAAATCGGACAGAGGAGAATCCATGGCCGTGGCGGTTCTCCCCGACGATCTCTCCTCCGCGCTCGACGACGAGCTGGCCAGGCACCCCGTGCCGAGGCTGACGCAGTCCGTCGACCGGCTCAGCACGCGCTACCGCCAGGGTGACGCGGCGACTTCACCCATCCTCAGCTCCGAAGCCGACGTCGCCGCGTACGCCGGCTACCGGATGCCTGCCACCTACGCGGCCGTACACGCCGTGCTCGCCGAAGCCGCTTCGCGCGCGCCCAGCTTCGAGCCGCGTACGCAGGTCGACGTCGGCGGGGGCACGGGCGCCGCGGTCTGGGCGGCCGCCGCTGTCTGGCCGTCGCTGGCGAAGTGCACGGTGCTCGAGCAGGTCGCCGGCGCGATCGGGCTCGGCAGGCGGCTCGCCGCCGGGGCGTCTCTGCCGGCGGTCCGGAGCGCGGAGTGGCGACGCGGGTTTGTCGACCCGGCGGCGCCCGCGCCGGAGGCCGACCTCGTGACGCTCTCGTACGTCCTCGGCGAGCTGCCGGAGGCGACGCGCGCCGACGTCGTGCGGTGGCTGGCCGCGAAGGCCAGGGCCGTCGCGCTGATCGAGCCGGGCACCCCGGCGGGGTACGAGCGGATCCGCGCCGCGCGGGCGCAGCTGGTCGACGAGGGCCTGCACGTCGTCGCGCCCTGCCCGCACGACGCCGCGTGCCCGATCGTCCCGGGCGAGGACTGGTGCCACTTCGCCGCGCGGCTCCCCCGGTCGGGCCTGCACCGGCGGCTGAAGGCGGGCACGCTGGGGTTCGAGGACGAGAAGTTCGCGTACGTCGTCGCGGCGCGCTTCACGCCGGAGCGCCCGGACGCGCGGATCATCCGGCACCCGAAGAAGCACAAGGGCTGGGTGGCCCTCGACCTGTGCACCCCGGACGGCTTGAAGCCGGGCGTCGCGGTGTCGAAGAAGCAGGGCCCGCGCTACCGAGCCGCCCGCGACGCCGAGTGGGGCGACGGCTGGCCAGCGAACTAGGTGAGATGTTCAGGGACGTTGTCCGGAGTCGAGGTGACCTGACGCCACCCTGACCCACGCACCCGGCTGCGGTGGGGCCACCGGCAGGGCCCGGTCCGACCTCCCCGGGCAGAACAACTAGGGCATCCGCACGGTCCGCAGGAACGCCGGCAGCAGCCACGGCCGCGGCCCGCCGATCCGCACGCCGCCGCCCAACACCGCCCGCACCCGCGAGATCCGGCCGAACATCATCGGCACCAGCACCGCCGGGTCGAACCGCAGCCGGACGTCGGCCGTGCCGTCCGGTTCCTCGAAACGCAGCTCGCCGTGCTGCAGCGCCAGTACTCCCGGGCGGGTGTGCGCTGAGCGGAACTCGACCGCGATGCGGCGGGGTGACGGTGTCGCGTCATCGAGAAGGCGGCCCATCTCGTTGCGCACCATGCCGAACAGGAACAGCTCCAGGAACAACGCCTCGTGCGCCGCGGGGATCGGCCACTGCCGTCCGGCCGCACGTGCGATGTCGAGGCCGTGGATCAGCATCTCGTTGACCAGGTGCGCGAGCACGCCGGCGACCGGCACGCGCGAGCTGCCCAGCCACCACACCGGCTTCTCCGGGTCCAGGTCCGCGCTGACCAGCAGCACTTCGGCGATGTCCGCGCGCAGCCGCTCGGCCAGCCGGACCGGGTCGCGCTCCGGGTAGAGCTCGAGCGCGAGGGCGTTCATGTCCGAGATCGTGTCGACGCTGGCCGCGCCGATCGGGTCCTTCAGGCCCGGCAGCGGGAGCGGGCCGCCGTCGCCGCGGATCATCGCCGTGTACATCAGCGCGATCATCCCCACGTGGGACGCCGTTTCGGCGACCGACCACTCGCCGAGCGAGCGCGCGTGCGCGTCCGGCACGCCGGCCACCAGGTCCGCGAACCGGCCGCCGACCTCCGGCAGCGCGGCGCGCACGGCTTGCCACTTTTCGCCCGTCACACCTTCCGACGGTAAGGGCGTGACGCGCCGGGCGGATCTTCCAAGGTGCGCAGGTATCTTCGCGGCATGGCCCGGTTCCTGCCCCGGTCGACCCGGGTGCGGGTCGCCCTCTTCGCCGCTCTCGCTTCGGCACTCGTGCTCGGCCTGGGTTCCTACTGGTTCGTGAACGCGCTGAGAAGCGGCCTCGAAACGTCCGCGAACCAGCTCGCCAGCGAGAAGGCCCGCGCGATCGGGTCCCTGCTCGACGCCGGGGTCAAACCGGTCGAGGTCGCCCGGCAGCTCGACTACGCCGGGTACTGGATCAGGCGTGACAAGTCGGGCGACACCGGCTGCCCGGACGAGCCGGGGAACACCGGCACGACCGTCGGCCAGGCCCGGGTCTACGGACCGGACTGCGTCCTGGGGTGGCCCTTCGGCGGGGACAACACCGTGGTGTCGCAGACCGGGACCACCGACCAGCAGCACTTCGTCCAGGCGTCGGTGCCGCTCGACCCCATCGGCCTCCAGACCGTCGAAACCGCCCAGCGGATCCTCTGGGGCGGCGTGCCCGCGGCCGCGCTGCTGATCGGCGCGGTCGCCTGGTTCGCCGTCCGGCGGTCGCTGCGGGCGGTGGGCGCGATCCGCGCCGAGGTCGACGGCGTGCGCGCGGGTGACCTCGGCCGGCGCGTCCCGGTGCCGGACTCCGGGGACGAGATCACCCAGCTCGCCGTGACGATGAACGAGATGCTGGCGCGGCTCGACCGGGCCGTGCGGCGGCAGAGCCGGTTCACCGCGGACGCGTCGCACGAGCTGCGGACGCCGCTGGCGTCGATGCGCACGCAGCTGGAGGTGCAGCTCGCCCACCCGGACCGGCTCGACTGGCGCCGCAGCTACCGCAACGCCGTCCTCGACGTCACGCGGATGGAGGCGCTGGCCGGCGACCTGCTGCTGCTCAGCAAGCTCGACACGGACCAGCCGGCCGGCGCCGCGCCGGTCGCGCTGGCGGACCTGGTTTCCGGGCACGTCGCCGAGCGGCTCCCGCGGGACGGCGTCGAAATCACGACGCACATCGAGGCGATGCCGGTGGTGCGCGGCCACGCGGGACGGCTGGAGCGCGTGCTGCGCAACCTCGTCGACAACGCCGAGCGGCACACGAAGAGCCTGGTGACGGTCACGCTCACCGCGTTCGACAGCCAGGCGGTGCTGACGGTCGAGGACGACGGTCCCGGCATTCCCGCCGAAGACCGCGAGCGCGTCTTCGACCGGTTCGTGCGGCTCGACGAAGACCGCGCCCGCGAAGACGACGGCGGCTCCGGGCTGGGCCTCGCGATCGCCGCCGAGATCGCGCGGACGCACGGCGGCACCCTGCGCGTCACCGACAGCACGTCCGGCGCGCGCCTCGAGCTCCGCCTGCCGCTCGCCTGAAGACTTCTTCAGCTTGCTTAAGCTCCGGTTCAGCGTGGCCACCCGAGCATCCGGCCATGCTGATCGACCTCGCGCCGGCTCCGGCGCGCACGCGCGAAAGCCGCGCGGTCCCCTACGTCGTCGCTTCGGTCGCCTTCGCCGGCTACGCGGCTTGGTCGCTGCAGCGGCTGCGGACGTTCGACGCGAGCGGGTTCGACCTGGGGATCTTCGAGCAGGCCGTGCGGTCCTACGCGCATGGGCACTGGCCGGTGTCGGACCTGCTCGGCCCGGGCGCCCCGACGCTCGGTGACCACTTCCACCCGATCCTGGCGCTGCTGGCGCCGTTCTACTTGCTCTGGCCGGGGCCGGGGTGCCTGCTGGTCGCGCAGGCGTTCCTGTTCGCGCTCTCCGCCGTGCCCGTGACGCGCTGCGCGTCGCGGGTGCTGGGCGCGCGCCCGGGTGCGGTGGTGGGCGCGGGGTACGTGCTGTCGTGGGGGCTGCTGTCCGCGGTGAACTTCGACTTCCACGAGGTCTGCTTCGCCGTGCCGATGGTGGCGTTCGCCGCGGAGCACCTGCTGCGCGGACGGTGGCGGCCCGCGGTCTGGTGGGCGCTGCCGCTGGTGCTGGTCAAGGAGGACCTGCCGCTGACGCTCGCCGCGGTCGGCGTGGTGCTGGTGCTGAACAAGCAGCGACGGCTCGGCTGGGCGGTCGTCGTCTTCGGCGTGGCTTCGTCGATCCTGCTGGTGACGGTGGTCCTGCCGGCGTTGAATCCCGCGGGCGCGTACGCGCACAGCGGTGGCTTGAACCCTTTCGGCGGGGCGATCGTCAAGGTCTCGATGCTGCTGGCCTTGGTCGCGCCGACGGCGTTCGCGGCCGTGCGCTCACCGGTGCTCTTTCTGGCGGCGCCGACCCTGCTGTGGCGGCTGGTGTCGGCGAACGACCGCTACTGGGGCATGGGCTACCACTACAGCGCGGTCCTGATGCCGATCGTGTTCCTCGCGGCGGCGGACGGCGTCCGCCGCTTCGACCGGCGGTGGCTCCTGCCGGCGTGCGCGCTGGTCGCGGGGCTGGGCTCGCTGGCGCTGCAGGCGGCGCACCTGACGAGCGGAGTCTGGACGCCGGCGCAGCGGGACGGCGTCAGCGCGGTGCTGTCCCGCATCCCGGACGGCGCGACGGTCCTGGCGTCCAACCGCCTGGCCCCGCGGCTGACGTCCCGCTGCACGGTGCTGTTCTTCGACGGAGTGTCGGCGGAGCGGCCGGAGTGGGTGGTGGTCGCGAAGCCGGAGCAGTCCTGGCCGACCACGCTGGAGACGAAGGCTTTTGCGCTCGGTGAGCTGCGGAGCACCGGCTACGTGAGTGTCGCGGAGACGGACGCTGTGGTGCTGCTCCACCGTGCGTAGAGAAATCGCAGCGGTAACCGGCCAGTCGGGGGGCGTGCCGGCCGGTTACCGCCGCACCGAGAAAGAGGGAGCCCCACGCCCGGAATGACGCGCGGCTCCCCGCTTCACCCGATCGAGTGACCCCAGGCTCGGCGCCCCAAGGTGGCCTTGGTTGCGTTGAACGCACCCAAGGTGGCCTTCGGTGCGTTCAACGCGCCGAAGGCCACCTTGGGGCGCGGGGGCGGGGCTCAGGCCGGGTCGGCCAGGATGCCGTTCACGTACGAGCCCGGGTGGGTGGCCGCGTCCTGACGGAGGACCGGGAGGTCCGCCGGCCAGCTCGCCTCCAGCGGGGTCCGCTGCCCCGGCGGGATCGTCACCAGCTTCTTCGGGGTCCACGTCGGCTCGCCGGCGGCCGGCTTCACGACCGTGATCGTCGCCGACGCCGTTGTCCCCGCCGTGACCTCGTTGTACTTCACGCCGTTGTCGACGCGCGGCAGGTGGTACACCGGGCCGAACGTCGCGTCGTCCGGGCCGACCAGGTCGACGCCCGGGACGCCGTACAGGCCGCACGTGTGGTCCGTCGTGTTGCGGTAGGTCAGCGGGACGTCGTACTGGCCCGGCGCATCGTTCTTCTCCGCCGGCTTGCCCAGCAGGACCTCCAGGTCCGCGGTGGTGCAGCGCGGTGTGGCAGTCGAAGCCGACGCGACCCCGCCCCCGGAAGCCCCCTGAGCAGCGGCAGGAGCAGCCGGAGCGGCAGGAGCTGCCGGAGCCGGAGCAGCCGCCGAAGTGCCACAAGCGGCCAACGCGAACGCCCCCGCCGTCGTGCCGATCCCGATCAAGATGCGCTTCATGGTGGTTCCCCTCCCGAAGATCAGTTGCTGACCGGCGTCACCTGGACGGTGGCGCCCTTCACGAGCGCCCCCGCCGGCCACGCGACGCTCACCGGCTGGCCGAACGGCCCGGTCGGCAGGTCGAACGTGACGTAGTCCGCCGCGACCCCCGCCTCGGCCGAGCGCTGCACGATCCGCGACTCCGCCGGGTGGCCGTCACGCAGGTTCACCGGGAGCGCCTGGCTGCCGTCCGCGGTGGTGGTCACCGGGAGCCGCTGCCCGCCGGCGAGGAAGCTCAACGCCGTCGGCGTGCCTTCGAGCTTGCAGTTCGTGGTCGGCGACGTCGCCGTGTAAGTGAGGACGTAGGCCTCGTGCCCGGCGGCGTTCGACGGGTCCGGCGTGACCGACACGTGGACGTCCGAGGCGCCGCACGGGGTGTCGCTCGGCATGGCGTTCGCGGCCCCTCCGGCCAGGAACAGCCCGCCGGCCGCCAGGCCCCCGACGATCAGCGCGGTAGCGGTTCGCTTCATGGTGGTCCTCCCTCGTTCCGTGATCGACTGGACTCACTGGGGAAGATGCCCACGGACCCCTCGGGGATGCGCCGGGATGGGGTCGATCACCCGAAAGCAACCCACCGCCGCGCCGGACGTCAAGACAATTGTCAACTACGGCCGAAGCAGACGAACGGCATCAGCGGTTCCGCCTGCGCCGCGTCGGCCAGCGCCCGTGCCGGCGGAGTGCCCGTCGAGAGCGCCCGGTGGTAGGCCAGCATCACGCCGCCCGCGGTGCGGTCGTCGACCCGCGCCACGCTCGAAACCACCGTGCGGCTCCCGCCGTAGAGCAGCGCCGCGGTGAACCCGAGGACCTCGTCACCCGCGCGGACCACCGTCTGGCCGACGTCGCACGAAGACAGCACCACCTGCTCCGGCGCCGTCGAAAGCTGCTGGACGTCGTAGGCCATCAGCGGCCCGTCGGCCAGGTTGAGCCGTGAGAACAGCACGTTCTCCTGCTCGTGGTGGCCGTGCGCGGCGAAGTGCGCCAGCCGGCAGCCGTCGAACGCCTTGAGCGTCGCCGTGACCGTCGCGTCCGGCCCGGTCAGCACCTCGGCCTCCGGGTACAACGGCTTCAGCAGCGCGATCTCCGCTTCCGCGTGGGTCAGGTCGGAGCCCGCGACCAGCAGCGGCGCCCCGGCGGCCTGGCGCGGACGGCGGCCCGCGTCGAGCCAGGCCGACGACGACGGCGTGACCGTCACCGGGCGGCCGTGCAACGTCGGCAGCAGCCCCCACGGGATCGCCGAAAGCGCGCCGGTCGGCACCACGACGACGTCGAGGTCGCCGAGCCGGGACGCCAGGGGCGCCAGCAGGATCGAGTCCAGCGCGGTGACCTGGGTGCGCACCGAGCGGCGGATGACCCGGTCCAGCTGCGGCGGGAGCTGCCGCCCGCACGACGCGTCGAGGTCGCTGTGCAGCCGCGCGACCGGCTCCACGACGGCTGACGCCGGGCCGAGCTCGATCAGCGCGACCCGGTGGTCGGCGATCACCTGCGCGCACAGCGCGCCGTGGTCGGCGAGGAAGCACACCATCGCGCTGCCGGTGGCCGCGAGCTCGTCACCGATCTCGCCGAGCTTGGCCTCCGGGTGGTCGACTTCGGCGCCTTCGGCCTGCCAGCCCTTGGCGCGGATCTCGCGTTCCAGCGCGGCGCAGCGCTTCACGGCCTGGCTGTCCGGCTTCCCGGACAGCTCGCCCGCGCGGATCTGCATCGACAGGAACCGCAGCTCGGCGACGGCGTCGACGGTCTGCGGGTGCGCGGGCGGGCGCACCGGCCGGAACCGGAACGCCTGCGCGCGCGAGCGGTCGAGCCAGCGGAACACCACGCCGGGCGAGCGCTGGGCGAGCGCCGCGGCCAGTCCGGCGTCCGCGAGCTCCTTGCCCAGCGACGTCGTCCCGGTCTGCAGGTCGACACTGCCGAACCGGCTGCGGTGCCGTTGCAGCTGGGTCAGCCCGGCCCGCGCGTTCGCGAACGTGACGCGCCGGTTGCCGCCGGCCGCGCCGAGCTCGGCCAGGGCCAGCCGCCGGAAGAGGCGGTTCTCCAGCGGCGCGGTCCGCCGGTCGCGCGGGGCGATCGCGGCGCGGGCGCCGTCGAGGTCACCCCGGGCGATCCGGGCCCGGGCCGCCAGCAGCGCGGCGATCTCGGCGTCGTTGCGCAGGCCCAGCCCGGTCAGCCGGTCCGCCAGCGCCGTCGCCTCCGCGACGACGCGCGCGACCCGGCGGCTGGTCGCGAAGTCCGCGCGCAGCACGGTCAGCTGCGCGACGGCGGCCCAGGTTTCGTTGCCCCGGCGGCGAAACCGCCGCTCGGCGCGCACGGCCCAGCTGCGCGCGGTGGCCGGGGCGCCGCTCGCCAGCGCGGCCAGCGCGCGGGTCAGCTCGGCCTCGCCGTGCTCCTGGTTCATCCGCAGCCGCGGGAACTGCTCGAGCGCCGCGTCCAGCTCGGCGGCGGCCTCGTTCGGCAGCCCGGCGGCGAGCAGCGCGCGGGCCTTGTCGACGGCCAGCACCGGCAGCATCCCGACGCTCTGTTCGGCGTAGAACCCGCTCGCCGCGTCGAAGTCGCGCAGCGCGCCCGGGATGTCGCCGGTCAGCACGCGCGCCTGGCCGCGGCCGTGCGCCGCCTTCGCGAAGATCCTCGCCAGGCCCTCTTCCGACGCCTGCCCGGCGCTGATCTGCTCGCACTGGTCGAGGTCGGCGAGCGCGAGCCGGACGCGTCCGGCGTACTGGTGCAGCATCGCGCGGTTGAGCAGGGTCCGGGCGAGCACGACGAACTCGCCGGCCTGCCGCAGCAGCGGGATCGCCTCGTCGAAGCACGTCAGGGCCTCGTCCATCCGGCCGATCAGGATGAAGACGAGACCCCGTTGCTGGCGCAGGATCCCGCGCCCGGCGTCCGACACGAGGACGTCGGCCTCGTCGAGCAGCGCGAGCCCGCGGGTGCTGTTGCCCAGCGCGGTTTCGACGGCCGCGTACGTGCCGAGCACGCGCGTCGCGAGGTCGGGCCAGGCGGGCCACTCCGGCGGCGGCGCGGTCGCGGGCAGGCCGAGCAGGCGCGCGGCGGAGCGGATCAGCCGGCCGCCGACCACCGGCTGGCCGTTGTTCGTCGCCGCGACCGCACGTCTGTGCAGGTCGCGCACCCGGTCTTCGACGCCCTGCCCAGACGCGACCACGGGCTGCCCTTCCGGCCGGGACCGTCCCCCTCGGCCGAGAAGGGCGGGTCACAACTCGATGGCCGGCGTGCTCACCGTCCTCGACCGCCCGAGCGTCCGGACCAGGACCTGCACCATCCCGTGCGGCACACCGCCGACGGCGAACCGGCCTTCGGCGTCGGAGTCCGTCGTCAGCGGCCCGTTCACGGTGCGGACCTCGATGGGGTGCTCGGCGGGCGGGGTGAGCCAGCCGTCCAGGCGGATCGTACCCCCGGGTTCGGGGCTCACATTCACCATGATGGTCAGGCTTTCGCTGTCAAAAGTGATGAGCCTGCCCTGTTCGGCGGCACTTCTTGCGGCAGTCAGCCCCTCCTGTTCCCGGATCCGCATCACTTCGAGGTCGACGTCCTCCAGCTGGATCGCGAACCGGATCTGCTCCACCAGCGTGTCGGGCATCGGGTCGGCGTCTTCCCACAGTTCGCGCAGCCCGGCCAGCAGCCGGAAGTCGAGCGCGTCCAACGGCTCGTTCGCGCCGGGTGGTTCGACGGTGGTCACAGCCAATCTCCTTCGCCGTTGGCGAGTAGCTGCTCGCGCAGGCGCGCGAGGCAACGTCCCCTGGTCGGGCCGATACTCCCCCTCGGCATTCCCAGCCGGGCGCCCACTTCGGCGTAGTCCGGCCGGTGCACGAACGCCACGATCCGCAGCAGGCTGCGGCAGCGTTCGGGCAGGTTGTCGACCGCGCGCCACAACCGCGCGCGCTGGTCGTCGCGCAGCACCCCCTCCTCGGGTGCCGGTGACGCTTCGGACAGCCGCTCCGGCAGTTCCGGCAGCGGCCGTTCGACCTGGCGTTTTTCCCCAGCCCGCCAGGCTTCCCGTTTGGTCACGGTGATCAGCCAGCCGGTGAGCGCGACCGGCGAGCGGATCTCCGTGAACGCGCCGAGCAGCCGCAGCCACGTCGTCTGCACGACGTCGGCCGCCTGGTCGGCGTCCAGCCCCTGGTCCCGCGCGACCTGCCAGAGCAGCGGCGTGAGCAGGGCGACGAGGTCGTTCAGCGCCGCGCGGTCGCCCTCCCGCGCGGCGTCGAACAGGGCGGCGACGCGCCCGTGGTCGGTCTTGGCCACTTTCACAGCGAACCGAGCGCGGCCCAAGCTCGCTTGACGACGGTGTCGCGGTCGACCGTCGCCAGCTCGGAGCCGAAGGGGACCAGGGCCTTGGCAATTTCGGCGGCGGCGAGCGGCGCGGCGAACGATGTGCCGTCCCAGACCGCGAAGCCGGCGCTGTAGTCGTCCGGGTCGAACGAGTTCCGGCCCTGGTCGGGCACTTCGTGGTCGGCGGCCGCGGTGCCGCGGACGTCGGTCGGGTAGGTGCTGACGACCCCGGCGCCGGTCGCCCAGCAGCGCACCCACGGGCCTTCGTTGGAGAAGAGCGCCTTGCTCGCGGAGACGTCGGGGTTCAGCGCGCCGACGCTGATCACCTGCGGGCCGCAGCCGCTGCCGAGTGGCTGGTCGGCGAAGGCCGCCGGGTAGAAGCGGCGGGTGGTGGCGTCGTTGCCCGCGGCGGCGACCACGAGCACCCCGAGGCCGAGCAGCTCGGCGATGGCCGCGCCGAACTGGCCGGTGTAGGCGATGTCGGCCGCGTTCTCCTCGTAGTAGCCCAGCGACAGCGAAACGATGTCGACCATGTTCTCGGGCCGGTTGTTCGCCTGCGCGTCCCGAACGCGGTCGGCGAGCAGGTGCAGTGCGAGCAGCACGTCGGCTTCGTACGCGACGCCGTCGCTGTGCACGACGCGGATCGCGAGCGTGTCGGCTTCGGGGCAGGCCTGCCGGACGATGCCGGCGATGAACAGGCCGTGCCCGGTGTCGGTGTCGATGTCGCCGATCAGCGGCTGGCCGGTGGTCGGCGCGTCCCAGTAGTCGCTCAGCAGCTGGGTCGGCAGGGTGCTGCCGGAGTCGAGCTCGGCCTGCAGGATCGCCGCCTGGATGTCCGGCGCGACGGTGAGCCCGACGCCGGCGGGCGGCGGGCCGCTGCGGTCGGCGAGCCCGAACCACGGGTGCGGGCCGATGCCGGTGTCCAGCACGGCGACGACCGGCCGCCGGTGCCCGGGCTTCTCGCTGCGGAACGGCGGGTCGGCGGCCAGCGTGACCGGGATCCGGTTGGCGCCGCGGGTGCGCCCGTACGAGCTGCCGGCGCCGAACCCGCTGGTCTCCCAGGGGGTGCCGCCGAGGCCGCTGGTCTCCCACGGCACCCCGCCGAACACCGGCGTGCTGAACAGCAGGTGCTCGACGGAGACCTGGGCGGCGATCTTGGGGTCGAGCTCGGGCTTCTCACCCGAAGCCGCGGACCTCAGCAGCTGCAGCGCCTTCCAGCAGTCGACGACGACCGGGTCGGAGTCCTCGCGGACGTGCAGCAGGGCCCGCACGGGCAGGTCGTCGAGCTGCCGGGCGCGCTCGGTTTTCTTGCCGTCGCCGCGGCCGGCCGGCGCGGCGTAGATACCGATGCGCGCCAGGACGCGGTTGATCGCGGCGAGCGTCTCCTGGTCGCGCACGAACCGGTTCGGCATGAGGAACACGCCCGGCCGGTAGACGGTCGTGCGCGGCACCGGCTGCCCGGCGGCGACCACCGCCGTGGCCGGGTCGAGCACCCGCGCGCCGTGGCGGTCGAGCATCTGCCGGGGCGGGGTCGGCAGCTCGTTGAGCGTGCTCGTTTCCTCCGCCGCAACTTCCGTGGTCTCGTCCCGCACGAACCTGACGACCATCGGGTCCACCCTCCTGCTGCCTCGGCCCTCGCATTGATCACGTGGCACCCGGAAAAGACCGGTGAGCCGCCCCTGGAATACGACATCGAAGTCACGAACGCATAACTAAGACGGCAAACGGGTGAAGACGTATCTGACGTGTCCGCCTCACCCACTTGGCCCTCCGGAAGTCACGCAGCCACCAGGGAGATCACATGGTTCCGCTCGGGTCGGGCGCGCAGGAAGCAGGCCGGCCCGCGCCGGTCCGGGGGCTGGGCGGCGCCTTCACGCCGGAGCCGGCCACCGGCGGTGGTGGGTTCACGGTGCCGCTCGACCTGCCGCCGGGGCCCGGCGGCATCGCGCCGGCGCTCGTGCTGCGGTACGCCACCGGCGCGCCGAACGGGCTCTTCGGCGCCGGCTTCTCGGTGCCGCTGCCGCACGTCCGGCCGCACGACGGCCGCGCGCGGGCCAGTGCCGCGGGCCGGCTGTTCCGCCGGGGTGACGGCTACCTGCTCACCACCCGGTCGGGCGTCCGGCACTTCCTCGCCCCCGAAGCGGGCGGCGGGTCGGCCTGGAACCTCCAGCGGACCGAGGACGCGCTGGGCAACACGGCGGCGTTCACCTGGGCGCACCACAGCGGCCAGGCGTACCTCGCCCGCGTGGCCTACGGACCGTACGAAGTGGACTTCTCCTACGAGCCGCGGCCGGACGTGCTGCGCTGGGGCCGCGGCGGCGCCCTCGTCACCACGGCGTTGCGCTGCGCCCGGATCGACCTGCGGGTGCCGGGGGACGCGCGGCCGCTCGTCAAACGGTGGTCCCTCGGGTACGACACCGACGAGGTGACCGGCGCGTCCATGCTGACGTCCGTGGCGCTGACCGGGTTCGACGCGCGTGGCGCCGAAGCGGCCGCGCCCGTGTTGCGGCTGGCCTACACCCGGGCGGAACCGCAGCCGGCGCGGCGGGTGCAGCTCGCCACGCGGGCCCGGGCCGGGGGCGGCGCCGACCAGGGCGTGCTGCTGCTCGACGCCGAGGAGTCGATGCCGTACGTCTCGCTCGAACCGGGTGACACCCCGCGCGCCGGACGGCTGAGCGGGATCGACAACGGCATCGGGCTGCGCACCGAGATCGAGTACACGACCGTCGAGGCGGTTCCGGTGGTCCGGCGCGTCTCGCTGCTGGAGTCGGCCACCGGCCAGGCCGGCGTGACCGAGTTCGAGTACGACGAAGCCCGCTTCACCCCGGGGTTCACCGGCTTCGGCCGGGTGGTCCAGGACGAGCTCGGGGACGAGCACGTCCCGACACTGCGGACCCTCCGCTGGTTCGGCGCCGACGGCTTCCTGGAGAAGGAGGAGACGTACGGCCTCGACGGCTCGCCGGAGGCGGACCGCCCGTACCGCCGGGTCGAACGCGCACACCGTCCTCAGTGGACTCGAACGGTGACGAAGGAGTTCGAGCGCCGGGAAACGCCGGTCTCGGTCACCACGACCGAGACGGCCCTCGATCCCACCGGGAACCCCGTCCGGGAGGTGGAAACGACCGAGCGCCCCGGCCGTGAGCCGGTGGTGCGGGAGACGCGCACGACGTACACGACCGATCCCGAGCACCGCTTCATCGCACTGCCCGCCCGGGTCCGCGAACTGGACGGCGCCGGGAAAGTCTTGTCCGACAAGCTGTTCCGGTACGACGAACGACCGGACGGCACCGCCGGCACCCGCGGCGTGCTCACCGCACAGGAAGAGCTGGTGCTCACCGACGCGCTTGTCGCCGAGGTCTACGGGCTGGTCCCGCCGGACTTCCGCCACCACGGTTACCACCGTCGTCCCGGTGAGGACGGCTGGTGGGTCACGACGTTCCACGGGCGGTTCGACACCGTCACCGGCCTGCGCACCACGACGACCGGGCCGGACGGGCAGTCCCGCGAGGTGCGGTATTCGGAAGACCGCTGTTTCCCGGAGGTGGTCACGGATTCGCTCGGGAACGTGACGGCCACCCGCTACGACGTCCGCACGGCGCGGGTGTGCGAGGTGACCGACCCGGCGGGCGCGGTGACGACGGTGACCCACGATCCCTTGGGGCGTCCCGAAACCGTCGTGCGGCCGGGCGACTCGGCGGAGCTGCCGACCGTCCGGTACCGCTACGACCTCAGCGGGCCGGTGCGGGTGACGACCGAGCAGCGGGCGGTGTCCGGCGAGGCGGAGGTGCTGGTGACGTCGGAGCTGCGGGACAGCGCGGGACGGCTGCTGCAGCGCCGGCACGCCGAGCTGCTCGGCGACGTCGTCGACGAACACCACGAGTACAACGCGCGCGGGCTGGTGTGCCGGACGAGCCGGGCGTTCCACGACGGCGAGCCGCGGCCGCCCGCGACGGAGTTCCGCCACGACGCGCTCGGGCGCCCGCTCGCGGCTCCAACCGTCCAAGAGGATGGTCCGCACGGCACGCGCGACCTGCTCGGGCGGAAGCTGCGCGGTGCGGACGGGGTGGTGCACATCCGGGACGCGGCCGGGAACGCGGTGGAGTCGCGGTCCACGGGCGGGCGCACGGTGTACCGGGTCCACGACGCGGGCGGCCGGCTGGTGGCGGTGCGGGTCGACGACCCGGGCGGCGCCCCGGTCACGACGTTCACCTACCACGACGGCGCGCTCCCGGTGCCGCTCGGCGCCGGGCCGCACAGCTGCGGGCGGCTGGTGCGGGTCGCCGACGAATCGGGGGTGACGTTGTTCGGGTACGACGCGCTCGGCCACCCCGCCGAGCGGCGCTGGCGGCCCGCGCACGTCGCCGTCGAGTACCGGCTGGACGTCGTGCGCCGGGCCGACGGGAGGCTGTCGGAGGTGGTGTACCCCGACGCCGGCGACGGGCGGCTGACCGTGCGCCACCAGTACGACGAGGTCGGCCGGCTGGTCAGCGTGCCGGGGTTCATCGATTCGGTGCACTACGACCTGCGCGGCCGGCGCACGGCGGTGCACTACGCGAACGGCATCAGCGAGCTGTTCGCGGCGGGCCGGCACGTGGTCGCCGGCCCGGACGGCCTGCTGCACGACATCGCGCCCGGTGTGGCCGAGGTCCCGGAAACGCCGTCGGGCAGCGAAATCCGCGACGCGTTCGGCCGCCTGCGCGGCGTCCACGGCGACGACGGGGTCAACGCGCTGTACGGCTACGACCACACCGGCCGCCGCGTCCGCACGTTGGTCACCAACGGCACGCGCATCCACGAAGTCCTGAGCCCGGACGAGCTCTACGCGATCGAGGACGGCGAGCTGGTGATCACGGTGGCGGGCACGGTCCGCCAGTACGCCGACGGCCGGCGCCGCTACCAGCACTTCGACGACCAGGACCGGGTCGCCCTGGTGACCGACGAGCGCGGCGCGGTCGTGCGGGCCTAGTCGAGCACCGCCAGGTCCAGCCGGCTGAGGCGGTCGGGGTCGGCGAGGATGTCGATCTCCACGATCCGGCCGCCGGCCACCGTGAAGCCCAGCACCGAGAACGGGCGGCCGTCGCGGGTCGCCACGACGCCCGCCGCGCCGTTGACCAGGGCCCGGTGGACGACTCCGCCGCCCGCGCCGAGCCGGGAGAACGTCAGGGCCTGGTTCGCAACCTGTGCCGCGCCGCGGACCTCGACCGAGCCGCCCGTCGCGCCGCGGTCGGCGCGCAGCACGACCTCCGGGTCGAGGACCGTCACCAGCGCGTCGAAGTCACCGCCGCGCGCGGCGGCCAGGAAGGCGTCGACGACTTCGCGTTGGCGTGCGAGGTCGGGGTCCGGCGCGACCGGCGCGCCCTGGACGCGCCGGCGGGCGCGGCTCGCCAACTGGCGGGTCGCGGCTTCGGAGCGGCCGACGATCGGCGCGATCTCTTCGAACGGCATCGCGAACATGTCCCGCAGCACGAACGCCAGCCGCTCGGCCGGGGTCAGCGTCTCCAGCACGACCAGCAGCGCGAGCCCGACCGAGTCCGCGATCAGCGCCTCGTGCTCGGGACCGGCGTCGTCCCGGCTGATGACCGGGTCGGGGACGAACCCGTCCAGCGGCTCCTCGCGCCGCGCCTTGCGCGAGCGCAGCATGTCGAGACAGACGCGGCCGACGACCGTGGTGAGCCAGCCGCCCAGGTTCTCGACGGCGGCGGAGTCGCTCCGGCTCAGCCGCAGCCACGACTCCTGCACGGCGTCCTCGGCCTCGGTCAGCGACCCCAGCATCCGGTAGGCGACGGACCGCAGGTGGTCACGATGGGTCTCGAAGCGGTGCGCCAGGTCGTCCACGGGGTTCCGTCCTTCGTTCGTGTTCGGTCATCACCTTGACGGATCGCTCAACGCGGATGTGACAGATCGGACGACTAGGTACCGATCAGCGGCATTCCCCTTGACGTACGATATATGACCACAGAATCATCGGACCTCTCCGACGAAGGAGTGGCCATGAGAGTCCGAGCCTGTCTCGCCGCGATCATCCTGCTGCTGGCGAGCCTGGTCACCCCCGCCAACGCCGAGCTGTTCAACCCGCGCCAGGACTGGCTGCGGGCTTCGACGGCCGGGCTGTTCCTGCACTGGGGCATGTTCACCGCGCCGCGGCACACCGACTGCGCCGCCTGGGAGCACGACGTCACCGCCGGCGGCTGGACGCCGGGCTACTGGATCGACGAAGCGACGAAGCTCGGCGCGTCCTACGTCGTCCTCACCACCTTCCACAGCCGGCTGGGGTACGCGCGGCCGTGGCCGTCGAAGGTCCCCGGCAGCTGCTCGACGCAGCGCGACTTCCTCGGCGAGCTGATCGCCGCGGGCAAGGCCAAGGGCGTGCGAGTCATGCTGTACATGACCGACGATCCCCAGTGGCACAACGAAACCGGTCACGAGTCGCTCGACTCGGCCGCCTACTCCGCCTACAAAGGACACCCGGTCGACCTGACCACGCGGCCCGGCTTCGGCGAGTTCAGCTACGACCTGTTCGACGAGGTCATGGACCGCTACGCCGACCTCGCCGGGTTCTGGATCGACAACGACAACGAGTACTGGGAGCAGCACGGCCTTTACGAGCACATCCGCGAGAAGCGCCCGTCGTGGTTGCTGAGCAACAACAACGAGGACACGCCGATCATGGACACGGTCAGCAACGAGCAGAAGACCGGCATGACCCCGTCCTACGACTACCCGCAGGCCGTCTACACGCCGATGCCGCGGCTGACCGAAGCCGACTACAAGCTCCCGACCAACGGCGACTGGTGGTACAGCGGCGGCGACCAGGCCGTCGACGTCCGGCTCTCGACCGGCCGGTTCATCACGAACGCGGGCTCGTCGATCAAGTCGCTGATGGCCGAAACCGCCATGCTGAACGGGAAGTTCCCGCCACAGCAGGAGGAGTTCAACACCTTCATGGCGGCCTGGCGGCAGCCGATCGAGAAGTCGCTGCAGGGTACCCAGGGCGGCGGATACATGTACGGCGGCCTGCAGCCCGGCTTCTGGAACGACGGCGCGCACGGCGTGATCACCGTCGGGCCGAACGCGAGAACGCAGTACGTCCACGTCGTCACGCGACCCTCGACCGACCTGGTTCGCCTGCGTGACAACGGGTACCGCGTCACCGGTGTGTCCGACCTGCGCACCGGGAAGCCGATGCGGTTCGCCCAGTCCGGCGGTTATCTGTCCATTCTGGACATCAAGGACTGGGACACCTACGACACGGTGTTCGAAGTGGACACCGCGGGCCGGCAGTACTTCTACGACGAGAACACGATCAAGGCGACCGCCTCGGCGTCGGCGCCCGGGCACCCGGCGGCGAACCTCACCGACGGCAGCTACCTGAACTACTGGGACGCCGGCGGGCAGCAGCCGGTGTCCGTGACGCTGGACCTCGGCCGGAAACGGTCGACAGCCTACCTCGCGGTGCACGAGCGCGAGTCGTCACCGACTGCCGCGCGCGAGTCGTTCGGCCGGGCCGAGGACTCCGCGCGGATCAAGGACTATCGCGTCTACGCCAGCGATGACGGGCGGAACTGGGGCCGGCCGGTGCGCACCGGCGCGCTGCCCAGCAACCGCGGGGTGCAGTTCGTCGACGTCGGCGAGGTGCAGGCGAGGTACCTCAAGCTGAAGGTGCTGAACACGTGGTCGGGCCCGCAGGCCAAGCCCTTCTACCGGCAGCTCGCGATCGACGAGATCGACGTCGCCTACGGCTACCCCGGCCCGGTCGGCACGCTCCCGCTGGAGGCGGAGTCGTGGCAGAACCGCTTCGACGGCTGGGCGTTCCCGGCGTGGTGCGGCGCCTGCTCGGGCGGCGGCCAGGTGACCGGGCTCGACCACGGCTCCGTCACCTTCCGCGACGTCGAGGCCTCGGGTCCGTCGCGGCTGCAGCTCGACACCACCGGTCCGGGCACGCTGAAGGTGAGCGTGAACGGCGCCGCGCCCGTCACGGTCCACGCGCCGGGGGCGATCGCGGCGCCGCTGAAGGCCGGGGCGAACACGATCAAGGTTTCCGGAGACGTCGGTCTCGACCGGATCGCGGTGGCGCCGCTGCCACCCGAGTCGTCCACGCCCCGGACGACGTTGACCGTGCAACCCGCTGGTGTGCAATGGGTTTCGCCGGGTCGGCAGTCGCTGAAGATCACCGCGTCCCTGCGGCTGGACGTCGACGACTCACTGGACCAGGTGAGCCCCGCGCCGGTCGTCCCGGCGGGCTGGACGCTGCAGGGCGCCCCGGTGACCGCGGCCCACGTCGGCCTCGGCCAGGTCCTGAGTGGACAGTGGACGGTGACCGCCCCGGCCGCCCAGGAGGCGAGCATCCCGGTGACGGCGTCGTTCACGACGCTCGGGCGGGCGAAGTCGGTCAGCAAGCCGGTGCAGGTGAAACCGCGGCCGGCGGACCGGGTGTTCATGCGTGAGGCGGAAGACTCGGCGAACGACATCGGCGACGCCGGTGTCACGAGCTGCTCGCCGTGCTCGGGCGGGCAGAAGGT
The DNA here is from genome assembly GCF_055583645.1 of Amycolatopsis sp. NPDC104587. Classification (NCBI taxonomy): domain Bacteria; kingdom Bacillati; phylum Actinomycetota; class Actinomycetes; order Pseudonocardiales; family Pseudonocardiaceae; genus Amycolatopsis; species Amycolatopsis sp. NPDC104587. The sequence continues at coordinate 276,535 of NZ_JBVJNO010000001.1, read as the reverse complement.
GCGCAACATCGGCGGCAGCGCGGGCGCGGCGGTGACGTTCCCGGACGTCACGGTCGGCGCGGCGGGGACGTACTCGCTCTACCTCGACTTCACCGTCAACGGCGACCGGTCGTACTTCGTGTCGGTGAACGGCGGCGCGCCGGTGGAGGTGAAGGTCAGCGGCGCGGGCAACAGCACGCCGTACACCACTTCGGTCCCGGTGACGCTGCAGGCGGGCGCCAACTCGATCCGGATCGGCAACGACCGCGCCGGCGCTCCGGACCTGGACCGGATTTCACTGGGTTAGCTCGCGCAGCACCCGGGCCGGGTCGATGTCGACCGCGAGCCGCGTGCCCGGGTGCTCACTCGGATCGCTCGGTTCGCTCCAGGCGACGGAGACCCACAGCTCGGCGTAGTCACCGCGTTCGACGGCGGGCAGCTGCCAGGTGAGCGTCGTCCCGCTCCGCTCGACGGCGCCGTCTCCGAGCAGCCCGGCCCAGTACGGCGGCACGTGCTGCCCGACTCGGGAGCAGTCGCGAAGCTCGTCCAGATCGGGACCGCCGACGCTCACCACGGCGTCGGCGGTCTCGACTGTGAAGGCGCTTTCACCCTCGTCGGTGTCCCCTGGTTCCCCGGGCAGTTCGGCCTGGACGACGAACTCGCTGAGCGGTTCCCGGGCCAGCACCCGGAAGAAGGTGGTTTCACGGGTGACAGGTGGACAGCCGTCCGGCAGCCGCGGCACGGTAGGCCCGGCCAGCACGTCGAGCCGCACGGACCGGTGCCGCCACCGGAGCAGGCGCCCCGCGGCCCCGAGCTTCTCGGTGAACTCCGGCCGCGCGGGCACGTCCCAGCCGTCGACCCGCACGGCGAACCGCACAGCGCCGGCGGGCGTGACCACGGCGAGCCCCCGCGACCGCCCATCGGTGTCCAGCATGCAGACATCCTTACCCCGCACCGCGACAGGCGAAAATGCCGCACGCGAACGTCACCCGTCCGTGTACCGGACGAGGTGCTGCCGGACCCGCGATGGGTGGGGCGTGGCCGAGGTCGCGCAGGTGCTGACCGAGGCGGGCCGCACTGGCCCTCGATGTCCCCCCGGTCGAGACGCTCGGAGCTCCAGCCAGCGGCCGCCGCGGGCGAGGCGCCCCTGCCCGGCACGAACCCTCCGCGCCGCCGGTCGCCTCACCCGCGGCAACCGCGCGCGGCTCGGGCCGGGCTGAGAGCTCAGAACCCCGCAGTCCCGTTCGGCGTGCCGCATGTCACACGTTCGTAGTCACCCGTCCGATGGACGTCTCTCGTTCAGCGATTCGCCCACCACGCGGCAAAGCGGACCATCGATCACAGAACAACTCACCCGGCCGGATAATTGGTCCAGACAAGTGTTATCAAAAAGTAATCGAAGTACCGTTCAGCGGAAGCTACTTTGTTGTGACTCGCAACAAATGCTCGTGGATCCCCAACGGCGGAGGTGTCACGGCGTGAACCGGACCTTTGGCAAGCTTCGACGACGCGGCGCCGTCGCCTTCGCGGCGGTGGCCCTCCTGCTCGGCGCCGGGCTCAACGCCCCCGCCGCGCTCGCCGCGGACGACTACACCCAGAGCGTCACCCAGCTGAGCTCGACCCAGCTGCAGCTCAACTTCACCCCGACGACGGCCGCGTTGTACGTGGACGTCCACTACACCGGCGTGCCGGGTGTCGGGCAGCAGAACGTCCGCATGACCAACTCCTCCGGCACCTGGCGGACCACCGTCAACGGCCTGAGCACCGGGAACACGCTGGACTACTGGTTCACCTACGAGAAGAGCGGCCCGCAGTACGAGACCCCGCACTTCACCTACACCGTCGGCGGCAGCTCGACGACGGTCGCCGCGCCGACGTTCAGCCCGCCCGGCGGCACCTACTCGAGCACCCAGACGGTGACCCTGAGCAGCGCCACCTCGGGCGCCACCATCCGGTACACAGTGGACGGTTCGACGCCGACCGCGTCGTCGCCGCAGTACACCGCGCCGATCAGCGTCCCGACCTCGCGCACGGTCAACGCGATCGCGCTCAAGTCCGGTTCGACGACGTCCGCGGTGTCCAGCGCGACCTACACGATCGGCACCCAGGCCGGCTGCCCGACGCAGTCCGACACCCCGAACTTCGGGCCGAACGTGCGGATCTTCGACCCGGGCATGTCCGCGGCGACGATCCAGGCGCAGCTCGACACCGACTTCAACAACCAGAAGGACACGCTCACCGCGCAGATGGCGGACCGGCGCGTCGCCCACCTGTTCAAGCCGGGCACGTACAACAACGTGCACGACAACGTCGGCTTCTACACCTCGGTCGCCGGCCTCGGCCAGAACCCGGGCGACGTCCTGATCAACGGTGACGTCACCGTCGACGCCTTCAACGCCTCCGACAACGGCGTCGCGCTGCAGAACTTCTGGCGCTCGGCCGAGAACATGGCGGTCAACCCGTCCGGTGGCAACGAGCGCTGGGCGGTCGCGCAGGCCGCGCCGTTCCGCCGGATGGACGTCCGCGGCGGGCTGCAGCTGTACCCGGCGAGCTACGGCTTCGCCAGCGGCGGCTACATCGCCGACACGAAGGTGGCCGGCCAGGCCGCGTCGGTGTCGCAGCAGCAGTGGTACACCCGCGACTCGCAGCTGGGCAGCTGGAACGGCGGCGTCTGGAACATGGTCTTCTCCGGCACCAGCGGCGCGCCGGCGAACACCTTCCCGAACCCGCCCGAGACCACCCTCGCCACGACCCCGGTCTCGCGCGACGTGCCCTACCTCTACGTCGATGGCACCGGCAAGTACCGCGTCTTCCTGCCTTCGCTGCGCACCAACGCGTCCGGTCCGAGCTGGGCGAACGGCAGCACCCCCGGCACGTCGGCGCCGATGAGCCAGTTCTACGTCGTCAAGTCCGGTGACACGGCCGCGTCGATCAACAACGCGCTCGCCGCGGGCTGCAACCTGTTCTTCACGCCGGGCATCTACCACCTCAACCAGACGCTCAACGTGACCCGCGCGAACACGACGATCCTCGGCATCGGCTACCCGACGCTGGTGCCCGACAACGGCGTCAACGCGATGCAGGTGTCCGATGTGGACGGCGTGCGGCTCAAGGGCCTGCTGTTCGACGCCGGCACGCAGAACTCGCAGGCGCTGCTGACGGTCGGCCAGTCGGGCTCGTCGGCGAACCACGCGGCGAACCCGACCACCGTCCAGGACGTGTTCTTCCGGATCGGCGGCGCGATCGCCGGCAAGGCGACCAACAGCCTGATCGTCAACAGCGCCAACACGGTCATCGACCACATCTGGGCGTGGCGCGCCGACCACGGCAACGGCGGCACGGTCGGCTGGAACACGAACACGGCCGACACCGGGCTCGTGGTCAACGGCGCGAACGTGCTGGCGACCGGCCTGTTCGTCGAGCACTACCAGAAGTACCAGGTGATCTGGAACGGCCAGGGCGGGAAGACGATCTTCTTCCAGAACGAGATGCCCTACGACGTGCCGAACCAGGCATCGTGGAACGCACCATCGGGAGTCGCGGGGTACGCGGCCTACAAGGTCGGGGCGAACGTGACGTCCCATGAGGCCTGGGGTCTCGGGAGCTACTGCTTCTTCGACACGAACCCGGCGGTGTCCAGCTACCACGCGTTCGAGGTGCCGAACACCAGTGGCGTCCGGTTCCACAACCTGCTGACGGTGTCGCTCAACTACCGCGGCACGATCACCCACGTCATCAACGACGCGGGCGGCGTCACGCCCACGGGCACGGTGCCGGTGAACGTGGTGAACTACCCGTAACCCGGGTGATCGGCGGCCCCCGCACCGGACCCGACCCCGGTGCGGGGGCCGCCGTGCGTCACGCGAAGGTGTACCGCTCGCCCACCAGCGACGCGACGATCGCCCCGGCGCTCCACCACTCGAAGTCGACCATCGGCGAGCGCCAGAGGCTGATTTCCCGCTGCAGGTGGCTGTTGTGCGCGGACACCATCGTCGCGCCCCGGCCGCCTTCGACGTCCCGGATGTCGAGCAGGTTCTGGGCCATGATCACGTCGCGGACGCCGCACTGGCGGCACAACCGCGTGCGCTGGTCCCCCGGCTGCGCCGCCTCCCGGTGGTAGCGCAGCAGGCCGAGCCCGGCGGTGGCGTGGGTCTTGGCCCGGAACCACGCCGCGCGCGACGTCGCCGCGATCAGCTCCGGCGCCCGCAGGTGCAGCTCGGTGACCAGGTCGTCGGCCAGCACGCGCAGCCGGTGGGCCTCGGCCGTGTCCCCCACGGACACCGCCGGGTTCAGCGCGGCGTCTTCGCGGCTCCACCGTTCGTCGTCCCCGGCGAGCCCGGCGATGTCGAGGTCGAGGCCCAGGTAGTCGCGGCTGTGCTCGAGGTAGGTGCGCGGGCTGGGGGCGCTCATCATCTCGGTCGAGGCGTCGAAGCCGTGGAAGGCCAGGCGTTCGGGCGCGGGCCGGCCTTCGTTGTGCTCGCGCATCCAGGTGACCAGGTCGCGGTTGAAGCCGAACGCGCCGAAGCCGTGAGAGAACCCTTCGCGCATCACCTGGTCGAGCGTGCCCACGCCGTCCCGGACGAAGTCGTCGACGATCAGCCCCGCCACGCGGTCGGACTCCAGCGCGATCGACCGGACGCCCCGAGCGGCCAGCTCCTCGAAGCGGGTGTTGCGGAGCTGCCCGATGGCCGGATCGTCGTGGGTCGGCTCGCCGTGGGCCAGGAAGTCTGCGTTGTCCATGAGATTCGATCATATCGCTGAAGGTTCGGTTGAAACTTGGCTCGCCTCCAGCTGCAGGGCGTCGGCTAAAGTCTCAACTCGTGCGACCAGCCGACCTCGCCCGCGAGCACGGGATCTCGACGCAGGCCGTCCGCAACTACGAGCAGGACGGCTTCCTCCCGCCCGCTTCGCGCACCGCGAGCGGCTACCGGGTTTACACCGAGGTGCACGCCGCCGCGCTGCGCGCTTTTCTCGCGCTCGTCGCAGCGTACGGCCACGCGACGGCGGGCGGGGTCATGAACGCCGTCCACGGCGACGACCTCGACCGCGCGCTCACCCTGGTCGACCGCGGCCACGCCCAGCTGCTCCGCGACCGCGAAACCCTGGACGCGGTGCGGAAGGCGATCGGCCACCTGACGGCGGCGCCGGAGCCGTCGGGAGCCGTCCGGAGCATCGGCGAGCTGGCCCACCGCCTCGGCGTCACCGCGGCGACCGTCCGGGCGTGGGAGCGCGCCGGCATCCTCGTGCCCGACCGGAACCCGGCCACCGGCTACCGCGTCTTCCGCGCGGCCGACGTCCGGGACGCGGAGCTGGCGCACCTCCTGCGTCGCGGCGGTTACCCGCTGGAGCACATCGCGACGGTGGTCGCCCAGGTCCGCACGGCCGGCGGCACCGAGTCGCTGGCCGAGGCTTTGGTCACCTGGCGGGGAAAGCTGAACGACCGCGGCCTGGCGATGCTCACCGCGGGCGGCCTGCTCGGCGCGTACCTACGAACGTGACTTCGGGTGCAGCCGGTCGTACTCCAGCGCGGCCGAGTGCTGGGTGCGCACCGGCAGGGACTTCTCCTTGTCGTCGTCCTCGATCTCGTTGAGGCCGAGCTGGACGGCCAGCCGGATCTGCTCGCGGTTGTCGCGGACGACGGTGGAGAAGAAGTCGTCGATCCGCGGGTCGAGCAGCACTTCGAGGAGCACGCGGAACGAGGTGTCGACGACGGTGCGCACGATCTCGTCGTGGAAGGGGAGCCGCTTGAGCTTCCCGAGCTGTGGGTCGGCGGCGATCTTCTCGGCGATGATCGTGCGCAGCTCGTCCTTGTTGGCCCCGAGCGACTTCGCGAGGTTTTCGGGGTAGTTGCCCGTTTCCAGGACCTTGACGACCTCGTCGAGCACGGCGATGGTCACCGGCTTCTTGATGGCCTTCACGATCGGCTCGGACAGCTTGTCGACGAGCCGGTAGGTGAACTGCTCCCCGACCGCCCGGTCGGCGGCCCGCCCGATCCGGATCAGCAGCAGCACGACGCTGATGAACTTGTGCGCGGCCATCGCGGGGTGCGCGACGGGGATCATCGCGAACAGCTCGTACCAGTTGCGCACGAGGAACTTCTTGGCCCACCGGCGTTTCCGCCACCGCCAGAGGAACTCGAGCAGGAAGATCCCGCAGATCCCGCAGTCGACGTAGAAGATCACGAGCCCGGCGTCGCGCGCCGGCGGGCTCAGCAGCATGAACCCCAGCAGCCCGACCGACCCGGCGGCCAGGATGAGCATGATCCAGTCATCGGCGCGCACGTTCCCGGGCAGGATCCCGCTGTTGAGCTCCGGCTCACGGGCGTCGCGAAGGGTGGCCATGCCCGATGATGGCACGCACCGCGCTGATCAGCCGTGTCACTCCCGCGTGCCGCTAATCAAACAGATGGTTGACACAGTCGACCGTATGACTGATTATCGGAGCGACCAAGCGGACAGGGGGAAAGTCGTGGAGAAGCACGCACTCAGGTGGTGGGCGCTGGCGGTCGCGGTGCTGGCCGTCCTCGTCGACATGATCGACAACCAGATCGTCGCGGTCGCGCTGCCGACCATCCGGCGGGAGCTCGGCACCGGGGACGCCGCGCTGCAGTGGATCTCGGCCGGGTACGCGCTCGGGTTCGCGCTGACGCTGATCACCGGCGGCCGGCTCGGTGACCGCTACGGGACAAAAAAGCTGTTCGTGGCGGGCATGGTCGTGTTCACCGCCGCTTCTCTGGCCGCCGGATTCGCGGGGCACGTCGGTGTGCTGATCGCCGCGCGGGTCGTCCAGGGGGTCGGGTCCGGGCTGATGGTTCCGCAGGTCCTGTCGTTCGTGCATGCCGAGTTCGACGAGCGCGAGCGCCCGAAGGCGATGACCTGGTACGCTGTCGCGTTCCCGCTGGGCGGGCTCGCCGGGCCGCTGCTCGGCGGGGCGCTCACCGAAGCCGACCTGTTCGGCACCGGCTGGCGTGCGATCTTCCTGGTGAACCTGCCGATCGGCGTGCTGGCGCTGGCCGGGGCGCTGGTCACCATGCCGGACCGGCCGGGCTTCCGCCGCCACCGCCTCGACCTCGGCGGCCTCGCGCTGCTGACGGCCGCGCTCTTCGCCGTGTTCTACCCGCTCGTGCAGGGGCGCGAGCTGGGCTGGCCGATGTGGACGGTCGTGCTGCTCGCCGCCGCCGTCCCGCTGTTCGGGCTTTTTGCGCTGCACCAGCGGAACCAGGCCCGCCGCGGCCTCGAACCGCTGGTAGCACCGGACCTGCTGAAGCGGCTGGCCGGCAGCCAGGTGGTCCTGCTCTGCGTGAACACCGGGGTCGGCGTGTTCTTCATCCTGACGCTGCACCTGCAGCTCGGCCTCGGGTTCTCCCCGTGGGAAGCGGCGCTGACGTTCGCCCCGTCGACGCTCGGCATCGTCGCGGGCAACGTCCTGGGCATGCGGCTCGCCCCGCGGTTCGGCCGGGTCTTCACCGCCGGCGCCATCGGCGTGCTGCTGGCGGGGCTCGTCGCGATCGCGCTGCTGGTGCGAGGTTCCGTGCTGAGCGCGTGGACGCTGCTGGTGCCGGTGATCGCCGTCGGACTCGGGATGGGCGCGGTGCTGAACGCGCTGTTCGCGGCGTCGATGGCGGACGTCGACCCGAGGGAGGCGGGCGCGGCGTCCGGCATCGTGAACACGACGGTCCAGCTCGGCACCGCGACCGGGATCGCCTTGTTCGGCACGGTGTTCTTCACCCGGCTGGACGGCGGTTACGCGTCCGCGACCACCGGCGCGCTCGTCGTCGCCGCCGGGGTGCTGGTGCTCGCGCTGGCGGCGGCCGTCCGTCAACCATCCGTTCGGCAGAGTCAAGCAGTTGGTTGACGTATAGTCGCGGACGTGACCGCGCCGAAGCCCCGCCGTTCGCCGAAACCGCAGGAGCGGCAACGGGATCCGGAACGCACCCGCCGCCTGATCCTGGAGGCGGCGGGCGCCGAGTTCGCCGCGAAGGGGTACGCGGGCGCGCGCATCGCGTCGATCGCCGCGCGGGCCGGGGTGAACCAGCAGCTGATTTCGTACTACTTCAACGGCAAGGAAGGCCTGTACCGCGCGATGTCCGAGGGGTGGGGCCGGCGCCAGAACGAGCTGATGGCGCCGGACCTGCCCCTCTCGGAACAGCTGCGCCGGTACGCCCTGGAGGCGACGGCCAACCGCGACGGCATCCGGCTGCTGGCGTGGTCGGGCCTGGAGTACGACGGCCCCGAGACCGATCCCGACCACGCGCCACGCGCCCAGCGCCTCGCCGGGACGGTCGAGCAGATCACCGCGCTGAAGGCCGCGGGCCGGCTTCCCGACTGGGTCGCCCCCGCGAGCTTCACGGTGCTGTTGATGGCCGCGGCGATGGCGCCGGTGACGCTGCCGCACGTCGTCGAAGGGCTCACCGGGGGCGACCCCGGCTCACCCGAGTTCGTGCGGCAGTACGCCGACCAGCTCGCGAAGCTGATCGAGCACCTCAGTCCACAGTAGACAGCACCTCCCGCAGCTTCTTCGCGAAGGCTTCCGGCTGCCCGGCGTAACCGAACTCGCCGCCGAGGAAACCGCCGTGGTGGCTGGGGAAGACGGTGGCCTCCTGGCCGAGCGCGGCCGCGGTCGCGAGGGCCGCACGGCCGGTCATCACCTCGACCGACTCCTCACCCACCGCGATCACGACCCGCGTGGACGCCGACTTCAGCGCGTCGACGTCGAGCGAGTACGCCGTAACGGCGGCCGAACGATCTGTCATCAGCGGGTCGTCACGGCGGCCGTCGTCTTCCGTGGGCATGCCGAACTGGGCCGGGTCCGCCGGCGGCAGCGCGAAGTAGTCGTCGGTGAACTCGCCCTTCCACGATGTCATCGTGATGAACGCCGCCATGCCCGCGCCGAAACCGCCGGCCTGGTAGGCGCCGCGGAACGCCTTCCCGGCCCGGTCGGCCGCCTCGGCGTCGGGCAGCACGCCGACCAGCGGCGGCTCGTGCGCGACCAGCGTGGTGACGTCTTCGGGATGGGCGGTGACCAGCGCGAGCGCGGCGACCGCGCCGCCGCTGCTGCCGAACACCTCGACCGGGCCGGCGCCCAGCGCCTGGATCACGGCGTGGAGGTCCTCGGCCTGCACGGCGGGCACGTGGTCCTCGCGGCCGTCCTTCCGGACGCTGCGCCCGAGCCCGCGCGGGTCGTAGGTGACCACGGTCCGCTCGGGGAAGTGGGAAGCCAGCGTGTGAAAGCCGCCGGCCTCCATCGGCTGCCCGACCATGAGCAGCGGAGGTTGCGGGCTCTCGGCGGGCGCGGGCCCGTGGATGTCGTAGACGATGTCTGCTTCGGGCGTTTCGAGCGTGTGCGTGGTGGCCATGGCGTCTCCCCGGTTCAGGACTCGGGGCGAGCCTAGACCGAGGGTCCGACATTTTTCGGGGCCGTGGTCGCGCGCCGTGGTGTCGATCCACGTGAGCGGGGCGTATGAGACCCCGCCGGTTGCCGAACCGCGCGCGTGGGTGGAAGACGTGGGTGTCGAACCCACCGAGGCGATCGTGCAAGGATCACCCGCGCTCCGGCGCGTCTCCCGAGTACCCCCACCAGGATTCGAACCTGGACTGGACGCGTTCTGAGCGCGTTGCCTCTCCCAGTTGGGCTACGGGGGTGTGGTCCGACGTGCTTCCCGCACGCCGGCAGCGCCCCCGGCAGGATTCGAACCTGCGACCTACGGCTTCGGAAGCCGCCGCTCTGTCCTACTGAGCCACGGAGGCGAAAAATCAATGAACGACAAATAAAGAAAGCCGCCCTGACCGGTTTCCCGGTGGGCGGCTCCCGAAGGCACAACGTGCATCACGTCATGGGCGGGGAGCCGCATTCCTGCAGGTGGAGTCGCCGATGCGACGAGCATGAGGCGAGCGCGACGGCCTGTCGCTGCCACATGTTCGTCATGGTCACTCCTCGGTTTTCGTTCGTGTCCATCTATCATCACGCACCCGCCCGGAGGCGTCAACGCATTAAGCAAACAATTCGGGAGCGCGATTTCACCTGACCGGGCGACACCCGTAACACCTGAGGTCACGGCGCGATAACGAGAGGGTAGACCCGACGCAGAAGCAGGAGAGAGCGCGTGAAGACACAGTGCCGAGGCCCGATCGACGTCTCCAAGGTCACGGGGTTCGCCACGGGCACCGCCGACCCGGACGACCTGCGCCAGGCGGTGGTGGCGTCGCCGGGGTACTCGCGGGCCAGCGAAGAGGAACAGGCGGCACTGTTGAAGATCATCCTGCACGTGGGGACCACCGCCGGCTGAGCCCACAACAGCCTGCCGGACCGCGGCACGGTCCGGCGGGCCCGCGGTCCAGTCAGTCCGCGTGGTGTCCAGGTGCCGCGCTGCCGGAGTACTCGCCGAGATCGGAGACCAGTTTCGTGAGCCCAGGATCGCTGTCGTAACGACGCTGGTGCAGCGCCGCGATCTTCGCGCCCATCTCGGGATCCGGGTCGTCGGTGATGTCGAACGACATGAACTTGTCCACCAGCGGCAGGCCCACCCGGTCGGTGTTGCGGTGGGCCGGGTGGATGAGGTACTCCCAGTAGCCCTCGAGGTCCTCGATCACGAAGGTCGCGCCCCACTCGTACTCGCCGCCGTAGTCGCGGCCGACGACGAACGACTTCACCGACGGGATGGACCGGCCCTGGTTGCGCAGGCTCTCCAAGGCCTCCTCGACGGCCTCCGGGCTGGCGTCCGGCTTCAGGGTCAGCCGGTTTCCGTGGTAGATCATCGGTTTTCCTTTCGGATACGAGCGACGGCGACGGTCGCGCCGACGGTCAGGGCGATCCCGGTCCAGGTGAACGTGCCGGCCACGCCGATGGTCCGGACGAGTGGTTGAACAGCCAGCGGGGACAGGAACTGGCCGAAGAAGATGCCCGCGACAAGTCCACTGAGGACACGACCGCGCCGGTCCGGAGGGGCCTTTTCGCTGAGCATCAGGGTCAAGTTGGGTACCGCGAACCCGACTCCGGCGCCACCGACGAGCAACCCCGCCGCGACGCCGGCGACCGAGCCGGACACGCCGATCAGCAGCCAGCCGACGCCGAGCAGGGCGATGCTCGTCGCCGTGACCGCCGTGGTGGTCAGCCGCCGGCGCACCGCGGGGAACGCCAACGCGGCGAGCGCGCTGGTGAGCGTGCTGCCCGCGATCACCGCGCCGACGACGACCGGGCCGGCGCCGAATCCGCCCAGCAGGAACGGCAGCTGGGTCGGCGCCATGTAGAACGCCAGCGTCGCGACGAGTGCCAGCGCGTAGACGCCCAGCACCGGACCGGTCATCGTCCGGCCGCGGTGCGCGGACGCCGTGGGCGCGTCCCGGGGAACGTCACGAACCGTGAAGACCGCGAACAACGCGACGATGGCGGCGACCGCGTAGATCCAGAACGGCGTCCGCCGGCTGACCGTGGCCAGCACCCCGGCCAGCGGCAGGAACACCACGCCACCCAGGCTCGCGAACGCCTGCTGCAGCCCGAGGAACGACGCCCGGCGTTGGCCGTCGAACCAGTCGGTGATCGTCGCGGTGACCGCCGTCATGACGCCGCCGACGGCGATCCCGAGCAGCGCCCTGGTCGCGAGCAGCAAGTACAGGTCGTCGACGAAGTACCCGGCGGTTCCGCAGACCGCGTACAAAACGAGGCTGAACACGAGCAGCGGGCGCCGCCCGGCCCGGTCCGCGACCACACCGGACACCGGCGCGCTGACGGCGATCATGAGCGAGGTGACGGTCAACGCGAGCCGGACGAGGAGGTCCGCGCCCGGCTGTCCGGCGTAGACCTTGCCCATTTCCGGCAGGCTGGGCGCGATGATCGCCGCCGCCATGATGGTCAGCGCCGCCGCGCCCAGGATCGTGCCGCGGGCGAGACCGCCTGGCGTTGTCCGGTCGACCTGAGCTGTCATGCCCCCACAGTCACGCGACAGCCTTCCCCATCGCGTCGGCGATGGTCACCTATTCACGTCGCCTACTGTTCGCCTCATGCGAACGCCACCCAGGTCGCTTGTGGGCAGACGCGACGAGACCAGCCGTCTCGACGCCCTGCTCGACGCCGCGGAGCAGGGCGAGGGTGGGGTGTTCGTGCTGCGTGGCGAGCCGGGGATCGGCAAGAGCGCCCTGCTGGGCCACGTCGAGCAGACGGCGGCCGGCCGGTTTCGGGTGCTCCGCGCGGCCGGGTCGGAGTTCGAGGTGGAGCTGCCGTTCGCGGCCCTGCACCAGCTCTGCGTGCCGGCGCTGGCCCGGCTGGACGAGGTGTCCCCGGCCCACCGCGACGCCCTGCGGGTGGCGTTCGGCCTGGCCGACGGCCGGCCGGACCTGTTCCGGATCGGCGTGGCCAGCCTCGCGTTGCTGACCGTGGCCGCGCGGGAAAGTCCGCTGCTGTGTGTGGTCGACGACGCCCACTGCCTGGACACGGCGTCCATGAAGGCGCTGACGTTCGTGGCCCGGCGGATCGCCGCGGAGCCGGTGGCCATGGTGTTCGCGACCCGCACCCCGAGCGCCGGCCACGGGCTGGACGAGCTGCCCGGCATGGTGCTGGAAGGCCTGAGCGGCCCGGACGCCCGTGCGTTGCTGGCCGCGCACAGCGTCTCCCCGACGGACGAGCGGATCCGCGACCGCGTTCTGGGCGAGGCGCGAGGCAACCCGCTGGCGCTGATCGAGCTGCCGAACGCGGGCGGCTTCGCGTTGCCCGGTCCGTCGTCGGTGCCGAGCCGGATCGAGCGGAGTTACCAGGCCAGGCTGACGGAGCTGCCCGAGGCCGCCAGGGTGCTGCTGACCATCGCGAGCGCGGAACCGACCGGTGACCCGGTGCTGTTGTGGGACGCCGCCGAACGGCTGGGTGTCGACGTGGGCAGTGCCGCGGCAGCGGCGTCCGGCCTGGTCGAGTTCGCCGGCCAGGTGCGGTTCTGCCACCCGCTCGCCCGTTCGGCGGTGTACCGGGCGGCCGAACCGGACCTGCGGCGCGCGGCGCACCAGGCGTTGGCCGCGGCCACTGATCCGGTCACCGCGCCGGACCGGCGGGCCTGGCACTGCGCTCAGGCCAGTGCCGGACCCGACGAACAGGTCGCCGGCGAACTGGAGTCGTCGGCGTCGCGCGCACGGGCTCGCGGCGGGGTCGCCGCCGCGGCGGCGTTTCTCGAACGCGCGGCGGCGTTGTCGCTGGAGCCGGGCAAACGAAACGAGCGCACGCTCGCCGCGGTGCGGGCGACGCTCGACTCGGGCGCGGCCGACGCGGCCGACAGCCTGCTCACCACCCTCGATCCCACCGCGCTCGACGAGTTCCAGCGCGCGACCGTCGACCTGCTGCGCGGGAAGATCGCGTTCGTCCGGCCCGGGGACGACGGCGGGCCGGCGCTGATGCTGCGCGCGGCGCAACGGCTCGCCACGCTGGATCCGAAGCGGTCGCGCGCGTACTTCCTGGCCGCGGTGGAGATGGCGCTCGCGGCCGGCCGGGCCGGCGGAGTGCTCGACCAGGTGGTGGCGGCGGCCCGCCACGCCCCGGCCGCGCCGGGAGCCCCGGACGTGCTCGACGCACTGGTCAGGCTCACCGTCGAGAACCACCGCGCCGGCATCCCCCTGGTCCGGCGGGTGCTCACCGGCGCGACGGCGGAGTGGACGCGGGCTCCCGGCCTGGCCAGCATGCTCGCCGGCGAGCTGTGGGACGAGGACGCCCACGCGGCGATCGTCGAATGGCTGGTGCGGACGGGCCGGGACACGGGTTCACCGCTGACGCTCCGGCTGGGTCTGTCCCAGGCCGCCGTCGCCGCGGTGCTGACCGGCGACTTCGGGCAGGCGATGGCGGCGATCGCCGAGGAGGAGGCGATCGCGGGCGCCTTCGGCGACGCGCCGCAGATGTACGCGCGAGTGCACCTGGCCGCCATGCGCGGTCGCACGGCGGAGGCGCTCGACCTGTTCAGCGAGGTGGCGGCTCAGGACGCTCTCCTGGTGACGGCGAACGTCCACTGGGGAGCGGCACTGCTGCACAACGCCACCGGCGACTACCGGACGGCGCTGGAAGCGGCCCGGCGCGCCACCGCGGCCGGCGACCTGTTCCTCGCCGGAATCGCCCTGCCCGAGCTGGTGGAGGCCGCGGTCCGGTGCGGCGAACAGTCCGCCGCCGAGTCGGCACTGGAGTCCCTCGTCGAGCGCACGGAGCCGACCGGCACCGGCTGGGGCCGGGGCGTCACGGCCGCGGCCAGAGCCCTGGTCACCGACGACGAAGACGGCTACCTGGAAGCGATCAAGCACCTGACGGACAGCCGCGTGACGCCGTACCGCGCCCGGGCGCACCTGCTGTACGGGGAGTGGCTGCGCCGCAAGGGCCGCCGCACCGACGCCCGTCAGCAGCTGCGCACCGCGCACGAGCAGCTGTCCACGATCGGGATGGAGGCGTTCGCCCAGCGCGCCGCGGCCGAGCTCCGCGCGACCGGCGAGGTGGCCCGCAGCCGCTCGTCCCGCGCCTGCGACGACCTCTCGATGCAGGAGGTGCACGTCGCCCGCCTGGTCGCCACCGGCGCGACGACGAAGGAGGTCGCCGCCCGCCTGTTCCTCAGCCCCCGCACGGTCGATGCCCACCTGCGCAACATCTTCCGCAAGCTGGGCATCACTTCTCGCAAGGAGCTCAAGAGCGTGCCGGACATCGGGAGTGGTGAAGTGAACCGGAGCCGCCAAGGGGGCTCGAACCCCTGACCTTCTGTTTACAAGACTTAGCAACTCCGGAACTCCGCGGACTCCCACATCCGCGCATGTCCCGGAAAGTCCAGGTCAGAAGGGGTTAGAGGCCTCCGCCGTCCTCCTTGCTCCGCAGGTGTCCCGGAACGTCCGGGCACACCTCGGGCACACCCGGGGCACACCGCCGGGCGCCAGATCGAGCACACCAAGACCGCCCTGACCAGGGCACAACCAGTCTTGGAGAACTCGACATGCCCCACCCGGCACTCACCCTACGCAACCACCACAACACCGCCACCCCTCCGCGTCCATACACGCCACTAGCCGGCGCGGCAGGGGCAGGTGCGCGATGAGCATCGAAGCGATCGCGTGGGCGTTGAACGACGCGCCGATACCCACCAACCGCCGGGACGCCTCCTCGTTGGCGATCGTGCTCGTCGGCCTGGCCAACCACGCCGACCCCGACGGCCGCAACGCCTTCCCCTCCAACGCCACCCTCATCCGCTACACCCGACTCTCCGAACGCTCCGTCCGCGGCATCCTGCGCACCCTCGAAGAGCTCGGACTGATCCGCCCGTCAGACCCCGACATCGTCGCCGCTTACATCCGCCGCGCCGACCGCCGCCCCAACGGCTACGACCTCAACCTCGCACTCACAGCTGTGGACAACTTCGCGGTTTCTGTGGACAACTTCACGCGATCAGGTGACAACGAGGGGCACAGACTGCCGCCCGCTGACCAGCACGAGGGGCAACCAACGCAGCTACGAGGGGCACGCAACAACGCCACGGGGGGCACACACTGCCCCCGAACCGTCCAAGAACCATCCCTGAACCGTCCCCCGCGAACCCGCGCCACCGCGGCCGCCGGCTCGAGCGTCGGCGAGCGGGCCCCGGTCCCGCCGCCCTGCGGGCTCTGCGACGCCCGCCCCGGCGAGTCGATCGCCGCCCGCACCATCCCCGTCCCCGGCAGCAACGCCGTCCGGCGCTGCCCCCGCTGCCACCCCGCCGAACTCACCCCCGCACCCGAAATCCCCCACCAGCACCCGCACCCCACCCCGGCAGGAAACCGATGACCGCCCTCGCCCGCGTCGACGCCCTCGACATCGTCCGCGACCACCTCGAGCAAGCCGAACGCGAAGGCCGATCCCGACCCGGCCGCCCCGCCTTGATCAAAGCGACCGGCCTTACCGACCACGCCGTCAAGACCGCGCTCGCCCGCATCCAAGAGGACGACGACGCCACCGCCGAGCATCAACAGGCCACGGACCGTCGCCAGCACCAGCCCGCTGGCGCTGGCGCTGGCGCTGGCGCTGGCGCTGGCGCTGGCGCTGGCGCTGGCGCTGGCGCTGGCGGAGAACACCACCACACCAGCAGCCCGGACCACCAGCCCGCCACCAGCAGCTGGCGACCGCCAACTGCAGGTGACCTGGCGCCACCAGCGCCAGCTGGTGACACACCAGGTGACCACCAGCACCCACCAGGTCACACCACCAGCGCTGACACCGATCACCAGCTCGTCACCAGCCCTGGCGAACACCACCAGCCACCCACCAGCACCAGCCCACCAGGACACCCACCAGCAGGAACCTCCAGCCCACCACCAGCCATCACCAGCCACCAGTCCGGTGCCAACCCATCGCCAGCACCGTCACCAGCGACACCGCCAGCCCGCCAGCCCGGCACCCCACCAGTCAACCGCCAGCCACCTCCGACACCCGCGGCTTCCGACAGCCTCCACCAGCCACCACCAGCCACGTCGCCAGAACTGGTGACGTCACCAGCACCAATCATCGCCAGCTCACCAGCTGCTGATCACCAGACCACGGCCGGCACCAGCGGACTCACCGTCAGCTGGCTCGGCTTCACGTTCGGCTCCGCCGTCTCCATCGCCGCCAACGTCCTACACACCCGACTCCCACCCGCAGACCACCCGACCGACTGGAGCCCCCAACTCGCACCCCAACTCGGCGCCGCCGTCTGGCCCCTCGCCCTGCTCCTAGCCGTCGAAGTCCTCTCCCGCGTCCAATGGCCCCACACCTGGCCATGGCGCATCGCCCGCTACGGCGGCACCGGCGCCGTAGCCCTCGGCTCCGGCTACATCTCCTGGAGCCACACCCACAGCCTCCTCCTCACCTGGCACTACGACCCCACCGCCGCCTTCATCGGCCCCCTCGTCATCGACGGCCTCATGACCATCAGCGGGTTCGCCCTCCTCACCACCAAACACACCAATACCAACGCACAGAACGACTGCTCAGCCACCACCTAACAAGGAGATCGAAGAACGGTCTTGGGGGGGGGGGGGGGGGGGGGGGGGGGGGGAAGAAAAGAAAAAAAAAAAAAAAAAAAGGAAACCAAAGCGACAAGCCTCCCCCCCCCACAAAAAAAAAAACAAAAAACAGAGGCGGCACGCTATAC
>NZ_JBVJNO010000001.1:250233-259442 GCF_055583645.1 Amycolatopsis sp. NPDC104587 | reverse complement strand
GAGCAGAAAGGGCACCCGCCAAAACCCCACCGCAAAAAAAAAAAAAAAAAAAAAGACAAAAAAAAAGAAGAAGGCCCAAACAACAAACGAAAAGGAAGGGAAAGGAGGTTTTGGGGTCGTGGGGCCCCCCCCCCGTGGCCCACACCGACCAGAACGGCTAAGCCAGCCAGCAGGGCGCCGTGCTACAGCGCTTCCCAGCCAGACAACCAAGCAGCGGCCAGCGCGGTGTAACACTCCGCGACGTCAGGGCGAGCTGAGGGTATGGACCCGCAATCAGCACGAGACGGCCTTCGAGAGCTTGGCGAGCACCTCAGGGTTAAGTGGCTCAGTACGTCAGCATACGAACCATGGAAACTCCCCGCCGACGCGCTAATTGTTGATGCCGGGCGACATTTTGACCAAATTCGATCTACGCTTGAGTTAATTGCCTCGGCACTACCCAACGCCGCCGACGCCCTAGCTAATAAAAGCTTTGACGAGGATGTCAATTCGATATACCTTAACGATGGAACAACAGGCGAAAGGCCCTACGCAATCTTCCTCCTGCGTAGCCTCGGTCGGACGCCTCCCAAAACGCAAGAGGGACGGTTCGCGCGAGCAATTATTCAATGCCTTAAAGACCCGCACATTCTAACCATAGCTTTTAGGGTCGAACCCACATTAACCACCTTACTGGAGCATGATCGGTCAACGACAACGTTCCTGAAACATTGGTTTGATCAGTCAACAATACGAATCGCTCTAGATCTAGTAACAGAAGCTCGCATAACCAATGGCGGCCACCTCGAATCCGTCATTGTGTACGGCCTAGAAGATGACAGAGAACTTATTGCAAACTTCTCTAACTACACGGAATTAATCACGAAAAGTCCACCTAGAGACGATTCTTCATCCCGCGTAGCACGGCCACGAATGCTTGCCGGGGGCGTCAGTAAAGACCTGGTCGACCCTAACGAGTACATCGACGCGAAGCAGGACATGCTGGGAATCCTGCCTTACGCGTCGATGCTGGCCAATGTCATCAGCGCAGAGGACACGCCGCTCCCCCTGTCGATCGGCCTGTTCGGGGAATGGGGATCCGGCAAAAGCTTCTTCATGGGCATGCTCCGCGATCAGATCAGAACCTTGGAGGACACGCCCGGCAACTGCACGAAGATCGCACAAATCAGCTTCAATGCCTGGCACTACGCCGACTCCAACCTCTGGGCCAGCCTAGGCGACGAAATCTTCCGACAACTCGCCGAACCTCACCGCAGCCGCGGCGAGTCAAACGCGGAACACGGAGAACGCAAGCGCGACGGCAAGAGGCTCAAGGAGCAACTCGCCGCCGAACTAGAGCTCCGGGACCAACTCACTGCGGTCACCCAACAAGCCGAGACAGAAGCCGCTGCGCTGCACCGAAAAATCAGGGAAACCGAAGGCGCCCGCATGTCGGCCGGCACCCGGATTCTGGCAGCTCTGCGCGGCTCAGAGACGATCAAAGGCGGGGTCCGGAAGGTCTGGTCGGCGCTCGGGGTGACGGCCGCCGCCGAGCAGGGCCGACTGCTGGCCGACGAACTTCGCGGGACGCTCAACGAAGCCGACGAACTTCATCGCATGTCCCGGTACCGCCACGGCCGCGTCGCGCTGGGCGCGGCAGGCCTCGTGCTCGTGGTCGCGCTCGGCGTCATCCTGCTCGCGCCGACCGTCAAGATCTGGCTTGCCAGCGTCCTGACCGCTGCCGTTCTCGCCCCGCTCGCCACGGGCACAGTCATGATCGGCAGAGCTCGCGTAGGTCTACGAAGGCTGCGGTCACTGGCCCAGGAGATTCACCAGGGGTTGGCTGACGCTCCGTTCGCTGCCGAGCTCCAGGAGCTCGAGAAGGTCGAAGCCGATCAGCGCGTCGCCGAGGCACAGCTGCAGCAGGTCATCGACCGTGTCGGGCAGCTGGGACGGCAGCTCGCCGAACTCACCCCGGGACGCCGGCTGTATGCGTTCCTGGCCGAGCGGTCCAAGACCGAGGACTACCGAGGCAGCCTGGGGTTGATCTCCACAATCCGGAAGGACTTCGAGAAGCTCGTCGCACTGCTGCGCGAGCCCTCCCACAGCGAGAACGACCCGCCGAAACCGGTCGACCGGATCGTCCTCTACATCGACGACCTCGACCGGTGCGCCCCGAGCCAAGTCGTCGAAGTACTACAGGCCGTGCACCTACTCCTCGCCTTCGACCTGTTCGTCGTCGTAGTCGGAGTAGATCCGCGCTGGCTGCTGCGCTCGATCAGCAGCCACTACGACCAGCTCATCGAGGACCAACCCACAGCACGCCGCGACGGCTGGCGCATCTCGCCCGAGGACTACCTCGAGAAGATCCTCAACATCCCGCTCGTCCTGCCCCCCATGGCATCCGGCGGCCTGAAGCAGCTGCTCAACAGCATGGTCGAACCGTCAGCACGTCACACGCGCTCGGGCAGCCCATTCGCACCAGATACTGGTGCCGCAGCGGACACGGAGCCGTCCGCGACGTCGATCGCGGCGGACACGGCGCTACAGGTCGAGCAGGGCTCCCAAGTCGCCGCACAGCTGGATCCGACGCAGCTGCCCGAGCCGCCGCACCCGCTCACCGACCACGAAGTCGACCTACTGGCGCGCCTGGACCACCTGATCGAGACCCCCCGCGACGCCAAACGACTAGTCAACCTCTACCGGCTCGTCCGCTCCACCCGCGACCTCACAGAAACCGCGGCCTTCCTCGACCATGAATACCAAGCGGCCATCGTGCTTCTCGGCGCCTTCACAGCACACGCAGCCTTGAGCGGCCGCCTCGCGAATGCCCTGCTCCACGCGCCATCCGAAACGAGCTGGACCGACTTCCTCGCGACGCTGAAACCAGAAGGCCAGCCCCTGCAGTGGGCGAGCCCTGCGGTCGGCCGGATTGCTGACGCTGAAGTCGCGGCATGGAATCACCTGCACGACAGTCTGCTCGCGCTCTCGAACGCAATCACCCTGCCGGACCTGCGGGACCTCCAAGCGTGGGTGCCACGAGTACGTCCCTTCTCCTACGTTCTGCCGGCACCAGCTCGCTGATGCTCGTCCGATCGAGCTTTGCGCAGGAGTCTCGCGGGGCCGCGTACTACTGCTCAGCTCACCGTCACCACGCCCAAGCGCCGCGACGTGCGCGACCCCGACGTGGACCAGGAACGCGACCCTCGCCGAACACGACATCGTCGTGATCGACGGGCTGCCCGTCACCACCGCCCTGCGCACCGTGTGTGACCTGCTCGGCCAGCACATCGACGACAGCCACATCGCCACTGTCGTCCGGGAAGGCGTCGAAAGTGAGAAGCTGCACCTCGACCAGTTCGCTGCACATCGCCCCCTACGCCCGCCGCTACCGAGCCCGGCCGACGGCGAAGATCTTCTGGAAAGTCTGCTGTCCCAAAATTGGGCTCGCCATCACCGACCTCGCAGTACGTCGGGTCCCGGCCGGCATGGCAGCCGACATCGCAGCGACGCTGGCAGCCCTGAGGAACCTCAATGCTTTCCGCGGGTGGCTAGAACATCTGGACCGGACTGCGCCGTGCAGATGACGGCGGTGGATGTCGGCTCTGTGAACGGCTCTCCGCTCGCGCTGCCCGCCCGGTTGTTGGCTGCGGCCGGGCCGTCAGCCGCCGACAAATTGCTCAGGAGCCGCAACGAGGTCTAGGTTCTAGACGAAGTACTCCGCGACGCCGGGATCAGCGATCGCGGCGTCGCTCTAGACGCCCTGTAGCGCCACCGCCGGTGCGACGACGAGAGCCTCGACGGTCACGCGAGCACGGTGCTGAATCGGGACGTGTTGTCCGGTGCAGGACCAACGACTGCGGGAGGCAACGCGAACGGTGGATCGGACAATTGTCGCGCCGAAACACCTCCGGTGGCAGCAGCACTCCCGCCGCGGAAACGAGACACAGCGACCAGAGGGACGGCCTGCGGGGTGACAGAAGCCTCAGCGGGCGCGGTGTTTGCCCTTGAGAGTGTTCCGTTCGATGAACTCGAGGAGGTGCTCGCGGGAGATGTATTTGCGTGAGCCGAGCAGGACATGATCGATCTCGCCGCGGTTGACCAGCTCGTAGAGAGTTGAGTTGGTGAGTCCGAGTACCTTGCCGGCGGCTTTCAGGGGCATCAGCAACGTGTCGTTGGCCGCGGGCGATGTGGGTTTGATGACTGTGGTTTGCTCGGCTTCGACGACGTCGACTTCGGTGGCGGCGGTCTTCCAGGAGCCAGCGTAACCGTAGGGTCGGTTGATCTCTTCCTGCATCTTGGCAGCGGCGTCTTCCTCACTGGCCGCGCGAACGAAGCGTTCCGCGACCTGGACACGGGTGACGACGACCTTGTAGCGCATGTAGATCTCCTGGATAGTGCGCTCGGTGTGCCTGACCGGCAATGTGCGACGGCAGGTGATGCGCTGCGTTGCGCGCGCCGTGGTGTCGGGCACGGGGTGGTCGGCACGTCGCCGCCCGCGCGTGGGCGGTACCGGAGGCAGTTCGGCCGAAGCCGCATCGGTGGCGGTGGCGGTAGTGGCGGCGGCGGGCGGCGGGTAGCAGCCGTGGTCGAGGTAGTAGCGGCCCCGCTCGGTGATCGCTGCGGCCCAAATCTTGTGCTTGCGGCTGATCGTGGCGAGCCCGCGGTTCTCGAGGGCTCTGACGGCGGTCTTGTGGTTGTGGTCAGGCCAGTCACGTTCGGGGCAGCCGTCGCCGAGCCAGCGCAGCAGCTCGACCTGGCGGGGTGTCGGAGAGCGTGGCACGACGGAAGTCCATCAGCCCCGCGGCTGGACGGCGAGCCTCCACCGGCGCAAATACCGGAACGAGTGACGACCGCTCCGCAAGAGGTAGGCCGCCCAGCACATCAGGTCATAGTCACCCCGAACCGCGGAGGGCCTGCGCCTCGATGGCACGAACGACGGCGCCCCGGCATCCGCAACCGGACCGAGTTGCGGCTGCGCGGCCCACACGAACGCAACGACCTTCGCCGGCGGCAGGACGATGCTGTGACCTGAGTGCTCTCACGGCTGATAGGCGCCGCGGACGCTGCCGCGGCGTCACGGCTTCCTCGGGCTCTTCTTGGTCTCTTTGTCGCGCGAGCCGCCCCGCACCTGCCGTACGGCTCGCGACTCCGATCGGCTCCCAGCCAGGCAGAAGAGCCGATCTTTAAACTCGCCGAGCCGACCCAGCCACCGTTCGATGCGGCGGGGAGGCCTCTTCCGACCGAAGCCCCCGACAACGCTGCCTCACGGTCACGAGGTGGCGAGCTCACGCCTGCGCGCCTCCTCGACGATTGCGACGAGCACGCGGCGCCGATTCGAGTCGTTGAACCGCACCCGATGATCGAGTCCCCGACAGGCCGGTCGCTCGACCATCAGGCTCGTGCAGGCCGGGCAAAGTTCCTCCGGGTTCGTTTCAGGCGGGATCCAGCCGCTCCACGTCGCCGGAGTCCTCATGCCGATCGGCGGAGCTGCCAGCAGTTCCCGTAGATCTTGGTGGCGAAGAACTTTCCGGGCTCGAGCGGCGTTCTCCGACCTCGCGGCTGCGAGAAGCTCGGCCAGCTGCTGCCGCCGATGGACGGACGTAGCGTCACTGATGAGGCCCCCCAGCAACCGGGGGGCCTGCTTGGTGGCCATGGCTAGGACACGCCGTCAGAGAACGCGGGCTCAGTCTCGACATTTCCTACGGACAGGGTGTCGACCTTGCCCATCACGCAGGTAGCAACACGCGATCGTAGGGGTGGCTGGCCAGGGGTCAAGCGCTGTGCAACCATGATGGCTGCCTCCAACCGAGGTATTGCGCCCGACTGGCCCCCTTAGACTCGCCAAAGTATGGAGGGGACCAGCCGGGCGCTTTTGCGTCTTGCGGAGATTGAAGCACGTCGCGGAGGGCCGTGTCACCTCGGCTCGCCAAAGAGGTGACCGCGCCACTTAGCGACAGTCAGCAGAACTCAGCTGGACTCAGCGACACCCATCTCTTCAGAACTCTTCTCGATCTTGATGGTGGTGCAGAATGCAGCAGACCTGGGCAGACTTCCTTGCATGCCAACACATGAGCGAGGATGCGATGCCATGCACTGGATCAGACTGGACGTAGTTGGATCAGCTTGGGAAAGGTTGGCACCGGCAGGTCACATTAAACGCACATAAACGCACAACGCGAACTATGCGAAATAGTGCGGAATGCCTGCTCAGGGCGCACTCTTCTGGGGAATCGTGGAGTTCTCTTGGTGTCGACACCCCTACCCGTAGCGAATGCCAGAGCCGCCAGCCACGACCTGACCAGCAGAGCGGTACTGTCCCGCACAGACGCCACAGCCCCGAAGAGCGCAACAGGTCAGCACTCAGAGCAGTCGATCCAACTGGCGTCGGCCACAGGCCGGGCCACCGATCTCCGGCCGGCCAGTGACCTCGTAGACCGTTCTTCCTGCGGAGCGACAGCTGAACTGGCCGGACAAGGCGTCGATCAAGCGCAGACAGACAAGCCTGACGCGGCAGACGAACGTCGACGTCCACTATCTGCTCCTTCTGCGAAGTCCCCATCTGGCCATCCGGTTAGGTGGTGGAGCTCTCACACCGGGCGTGGCGACAGTCCTGCGGCCGCTCCCGCCGACGGAGAAGACTGCCAGCCGGACGCAGGCCCGACGTTGCGACAGGTATCCGACTCGTGAGCAAGCCCGTAGCGCCAGCCGATCTCGGCGCGAACGCGGTTCAGTCGCGGCGTCACAGCAGCCCAGCGTGATACAGGTGGATCACCGCGGCGAGCACGCCGCCGCTTCCGAGCAGAGCACCCATCAAGATCTTGAGCAGAGCCAGAGCCCGCAGGGCGCGCTGGTGGTCGATGGCCGCGAGCGCCACCGCTGCGGCGGCGCCTGTGGCGGTGAGCAGCACCAGCACTACAAGGGTGATCAACGGGGTCCACATGATCGTGTCCTGTTCTCGGGGTCGCGAGCCCGGCCTGCCCGTGCTCCAGGAACAGCCGATCAGCTCAGCGAGGTCTCCGGCATGGGCTCCGTACCAACCCGGACTACGGGGGGTCGGTACGGAGGCCAGCGGTGGGGGCTGACTAGGAAGGATGCGCAGACGCGGTCGGCGGAAGTACGGTGTTCGGCACTGTCCGGTGACCTCCGCCGGACGGCTGCGGGGACACGGGGGGTGGTGAGCATAGATCCGGCGAAGATCGGCACGCTGTCCCTACTGGCTGCTGCTCTCGATCAGCTACGCCGTGATCAGTCGCTGTCGCTGCAGGGGCTGGCTGAGGCTGCGACGAAGCTGCCCCCGCGCGGCGGCCGGCAACCCGCTCTTCCGCGGTCGACCACCAGCGACCTTCTCAACGCCAAGTCCGTGCCCGAGGCCGAGACGCTGGTGACGTTTCTGGCTGCCTGCGGCATCCGCGAGGAGGAGGCGCAGCGTCCATGGGCGCAGGCCCTGGAGCGGGTGGCCACCCAGCACCACCGGCGCCCGCCGGGAGCCGTGCGGGTCCGCGACGCGCGAGCGCGGGTGCTAGGGGTGCATGCCGCGATCCAGACCGCTCAGCCGTCCGAGGACGCGCCGTCCACGTCCGGCGGGGGTGAGCTGCCGCTGTATGTGCCTCGGGACTTCGACGCTGACCTGCGCACGAAGCTCACCCTGGCCAGGCAACAGGGCGGTTTCGTGCTACTGACCGGTGATTCCTCGGTCGGGAAAACCCGAGCCCTGTTCGAGACAGTGCAGGGGGTCGTGCCGGACTGGTGGCTGCTGCACCCACGCGACGCTGAGGTGCTGCGCGAGTTCGCAGCTGATCCGACGGGGCGGACGGTGGTGTGGCTGGACGAGCTGCAGGACTATCTCGACTTTGCCGGAGGTGTGCCTGCGGGACAGGTTCGCGACATGATCGCGGCCGGGGTGATGCTGGTCGCGACGTGCTGGCCCGGCGAGCACAGCAAGCGCGTGGCGCTGCCCGAGGCCGGCCGGCCGGACCCGTATGCCAACGACCGGCGCCTGCTCGACCTGGCCGACATGCTGCACGTGCCTCCGGCGTTCAGTAGTCACGAGCGGCGCCGCGCCGAGGACCTCGCCGGATCTGATCGCCGGATCCGGGTCGCGCTCGACACCCTCGACGCCGGCTTCACGCAGGTGATGGCTGCAGGCCCCGAATTGATCCGCCACTGGACACAGGCACCCGCCTACGCCGAGGCCGTCATCACCGCCGCGCTCGACGCCCGCCGCGTCGGCGCCCACGCACCCCTCACCCGCGACTACCTCGCCGACGCCGCACCCGGCTACCTCAACGAGCGGCAAGTGGCCACCGCACCCCCGGACTGGCTACAGCTCGCTCTGGACGAAGCCATTCGGCTGCTGCACGGCGCCACCGCTGCACTCAACCCTGTTTCCGCCGGCATGGGCGCCATAGCCGGCTACCGGGTCGCCGACTACCTGCACCAGCACGCCCTGCGTGTCCGCCGTCGCGAGCCTCTTCCCGACATCGCCTGGCACGCTTTGGTCCGAAATCATCACCCCGATGACACCCAACGCCTCGCCGACTGCGCCTACGACCGCGGCCGCGACCACGAAGCCCTCACCCTGTACCAGCAGCTCCACGACAACGGCGACGAGAACGCCGCCTTCCAGGTGGTTGACGTGCTGGCCGACCAGGAGCGAGTGGAACAGCTAGGCCACCGCGCCGACAACGGCGACGAGTACGCCGGCTCCCGGTTGGCTGGATTGCTGGCCAACCAAGGGCGAGTGGAACAGCTACGCACCCGCGCCGACAACGGCGACACCTACGCCACCTCCCGGTTAGCCGAGCTGCTGGCCCGGCAGGGGAAGGTCGAGGACGCCAAACAACTACTGCGCCCACACGCCGAAACCGGCGACCCGGTCGCCTCCCACCAGATGGTCAAGCTGTTGGCCCTCCAGGGGCGGGTGGAACAGCTGCGTTACCGCGCCGACAACGGCGACAAGTTCGCCGCCGACCGGTTGGCCAGGCTCCTCGCCGAGCAGGGACAGATCGAACAGCTGCGCACCCGCGCCGACAACGGCGACACCTACGCCACCTCCCGGCTAGCTGAACTGCTGGCCGAGCAAGGGCAGGTCGAGGACGCCATCCAGATGCTGCGTCCCCGCGCCGACGACGGCGACGACTCCGCCGCCCACCAGCTAGCCAGGCTCCTCGCCGAGCAGGGACAGATCGAACAGCTGCGCACCCGCGCCGACAACGGCGACACGTACG
>NZ_JBVJNO010000001.1:216290-250139 GCF_055583645.1 Amycolatopsis sp. NPDC104587 | reverse complement strand
AGGACGGCGACGACTCCGCCGCCCACCAGCTAGCCAGGCTCCTCGCCGAGCAGGGACAGATCGAACAGCTGCGCACCCGCGCCGACAACGGCGACACGTACGCCATCGGCCGATTCGTCGACCTCCTGGCCGAGCAGGGGCAGATCGAACAGCTGCGCGCCCGAACCGACAACGGCGACACGTACGCCGCCGATCGGTTGGTCGACCTGCTGGTCAAGGAGGGGCAGGTCGAGGAGTTGAACCGAGAAGTAGCGGCGGGCACGGCAGGCGCAGCCGCCGCTCTGCGTCGACTACGGTCCCGTGCCGTCCCACTGCAATAGAAACGTGACGCCCCCGCTTGCCGAGCTGCTGCCAGCGGCGGCCTGCGAAAGGCACCACGCTATCGGTCTCGGGCTCGACCGCGCTCGTTCTGCCGCTGCTCGCCGGGGCGACGCTCGTGGGCGACAGTCGCCGGTAGGCCGGAGTTCGGTGTCACCGCGACCGCCGAGCTCGGCGTCGACCTGGACCGTTCGCGCTCGTGCCCAACCCCGGAGCCAAAGTCGTCGCGGTCGTGTCCGCGCTGATCGACGGCTTCGTCCTCGGCCCGGACGTTGTCCAAGGTGTCCAGCTGCAGCTGGACCGCCGGCTGAGCGGGCAGGTTCGCAACTGGAGCGCCGCAATGATCTCCCCCGGCGTCGAACTGGAGTCGAGCGTCTTCAACCGCAAATGGCGCCACCTGACCGAGGGCAGGTTCGGTCACCTGGACTACTGCGACATCGTTGTCTCCAGTCGAGGCCGCCGTGGCGCAAAACCTCCCCGGAGCAGGTTGTGCCACGGTCATCTGCCGGATCTGATGCACGAAGACCTCGCGCACTCGGGCTCCAGCGGTGGTCTTCGAATCAGTAAGCTCGGTCCCGGGCAGGAGGGCGGAGTTGATCACCGATGGCCGCTCGATGAACTAGCGGCAATATCTTGTCCCTGAACTCGACGACTACAGTCGGTGCGTGCGGCACGACGTACTGCAACGCCCTATCGAAAATCGCAGCACCAGCAGAGTCCGCCAAGACCGCGAGCACGGCCAGCACATCGATGTCCTGAGCGTCGCCGTCTCTGAATCGCTCTAATGCAGCGGCAGCGTTTCGGACTACCTCCAGCACGGCGTCGGCTGCCGGAGCCGTTTCGATTTCGGCATCGAAGTCGTCCCAGCCGTCACCGACTGGAAGCGGCGGAGCGGCGTTCGGGCGGGGACGCACGAGGGCCAATCCCTTGATTCGCGCGCGTGCTCGGGTCTCGTCGACGACCTGAGGCACCAGTTTCTGCAGCGCCCGCGAGGTGGCACTGGAGCTGGCCGAGACGGAGAGCGCGTCCCGGATGCCGTCCGCGACTGCCGCCTGCTGCTCGTCGCCCGTGTCAGCGAAGCGGACCAGGGCGCGGGCGATCGAAGCCAAGTCCTGCGGCCGTGGTTCGCGGAGGACCTCGAGGGCGTGGCGGATAAGCCGATCTCGCCACAGCGGCAGGGCGCGCGCCATGCCGTCGTCGATCAGATCCAACGCCAGCCGCGGGCCCACCGGCACCACACTTCCGAGACGTTGGCCGGCATCGTCATCGACGGTTTCGACGAGTTCGACGATGGCCTGATGATGGTGGTCCTGCGGCTCGGAGAACCAGTGTCCGGCGGCGAAGATGATCGTGTTGCGCCAATGCGGACTGGCCGCAGCTGTGCGCAGCCGTTCGACCACGGCGTCGTCAGTACCGGCTGTGAGGTAGCGGGCGGCCATGAGTTCCTGCAGCGATCTCACATCGAAGCCGTAGCCTTCGTCACCTCGTGGGACGATGAGCACCAGCCGATGCGTGGCCGTAGTGAGGATCTTCTTCAGCAGTTCAGCGTCCACGTCGGATGGCTTGAAACCGACGTCGTGCAGAATTTGCCAGGTGATGTTGCGCAGTTCCTGTTGAGTGAGCGCGGCATAAGATCGATCAGCTGCTTCGCTGCGGGTCTGCAGCTCAAAGCCGACGCGTTCGTGCAGTCGCTGGATAGTGAGGGCGTGGTTCTGGAGAATCGCTCGCGCACCCGTTGGCTTTTCACGCTCACGCCTGAAAACCGTGTCGTAGTAGCCCCAGAACAAACTGTATCGGTCCGGCGCGAGATGCCCAGCCGAACTCACGATAATGGTCATGATCAACACTTGCAAAGGGGTACGCAACAATAGTTGAAGCGAGTCGTCGTGAGCTGCCGCCTTCAGCTGGCGGACAACTTTGTCGACGCGGTCGAGGTCCATGCGCAGCCGTGCCCGAGTAGCGAGCTCCCCGTAACGGATTGCTTCGTTGGCCGAGAGGTAGTCCAGATCCACACGCTCAAACTGTGTCGGTGCGATGTTCTCCACGTAGCCCATCGGCCGTGTGGTCATGACGACGAACACGTCACAGTCGTCGCCGTCGGCGTTGGTCACGAACTCGACGACGCGCTGGATCACCCACTTACGCACCATGGGTTCGGTGACCTCGTCCAGGCCATCGAGGATCAGGAAACTTGGCCAGTTCTGTAGCCACCACTGCAACGCCGAGGCACGAATTTTCCCCGCATCGGACCGACCAGAGACCTTCTCGGCGATGTAGCTGATCAGAGTGGAGTCGTCGCTGAACCCGTGATCCTCGGCGTATACGGCAAGGTCGATGCGCATCGCCCATCGAGTATGTCTAGGCAGCGGTCGGTCGAAACGCTTCAAGGCGCCTTCGGTGCCAGCGATGACCTGTCGGTGCTCGGCGCTGAGGGCGTCGCCGTCAGCGAGAGACGCTGCTCGGTAGACCTGTGTGAGAAACTTGGAGATCGTGGTCTTGCCGTTGCCCGGAGCGCCGGCGACCACCAAGTGGCGCGGGCCGCCGACCGTGGTGAGCGAAGGTTTGAGCAGGCGTTCTCCGCGGTCCAACACGTGTCGGATCACGCTGCTGGGTGCCGTGCTGGTGGCAGACGTGATCGGAAGGTCGATCACGACGTCATGCAACGGCATGCCAGTGCCGTCACCACTGCCAGCTTCATCGAAGTAGACCGAACTTTCTCCCATCAGCGTGGTGCGGGCATGAGCTCGTAGTCCGGGTTCCAGCTGGCGGTTCGACAAGTACCCGGTGAGCTCGGACATGTGCGCAAACGCGTCGGCAGCGGTGAAGAAGCTAGGAAACGCCAGTCTGACGTCGTGGTTGATCTCAAGCAATCTCCAGATCTGGTTTGCGTCCCAGATCCGGAACTCGCGAATTCGCGACAGTCGCTGAAGCTTGGCGACCCGCTTTACACCGCCGTCGACATCACGGCTGGCATCTTTCAGATTGTCGATGTAAGTTCTGATGGCTACGATCGTTTTATCGTGTCCCCCCGAACCGGGCGTGGGGGTAAGAGGAACATTGGTGATGAACACCAGGTAGTCCGGCACAGGATTACGTTTGGACTCCGGGTCAGCCCACTCCTCCAGTTCGCCGCGGATCTGCCCTTGGAGCCAGCGGGCGTTGTCCGTTGGCTGCGCGTCGAGAGTTCGTTTGTGCTTGACCTGGAAGACAGTGTATCCGTCCCACACCTCGCCGGGCTGACCGTCGGTTCCACTCCAATGAAGCGGCCCTCGGTGATAGAGGTCCCGCCCGCCGTCTCGCCCTGCCCCCATGGCTTGGACGCCGGCGCCAAAGGTCGCGAGGCAAAGCGCGCCCGCGAGATCCTGGAAGCCGGTCGAGCCCAGCTGCTCCAGGTCCGCTGCCACGTTGATCTCCTTTGCCTTCGCTGCTCACGCCGCTGTGCTCAGCTCATCCGGCTACCACCGCAATGAGCGGACACCACGACCACCATGATCGCCCACGAGCGGCAGGTGACCAGGTAGGACACGCGCGACGCACGTCGGCCCGCCCGTCACTGCAGACAGCCTCACACAGGGCAGAATCGCGATTCGCGACGGCCACCACGCCCGAAACGCACTCACGCTGCCGCCACTGAGCCATTCGAGTGGCCGGTAGCCAGCGCCGGAACGGGGCCCATTGCGACAAGCGATCACTAGCCTTCGCGCACCAGTACACTCGTTCGCTCTCACCTTGGGAGGCGTCGTGGGTCGGACCGTCTGCGTGCATGGCGTCGGACAGCAGGTCGCCGGGGAGCAGACGCTGCTGGGTGACTGCGTGCCCGCATTGCTGGACGGACTCGCTCGCGCCGGCCGTCGCTCGGTCACGGACGACGTCGCGATGGGCATCTACACCGGCCACACCAGCCGGGTGACGGCGGTGGCTTGCAGCACCCTCGAGGGCCACCCGATCGCCGTCACCAGCGGCGACGACGGAACCGTGCCGATGTGGGACCTGGCCACCGGCACCACCCTCACCACTTACACTGGCCACACCGGCCGGGTGACAGCGGTCGCCTGCAGCACCCTCGAGGGCCACCCGATCGCCGTCACCGCCGGCCGCGACAAGACCGTGCGGGTCTGAGAACTCGCTACCGGCGACGAAGTCGCCGCCTTCGACTTCCGCGGGATCGGCGCCGCAGCGTTCGGGCCAGGCGGGGAGCTCATGATCGCGGCCGGCTGGGATTTCATCGTCTTCGACCGCATCGCCAGACGATGACCCCGGTTTGCCGAGGCGCAGCAGGTTCGACGACCTCATGCATAAGATTCGTTATGCATCAAGAAGTGACGCCGACCGGGTAGCGAACCGACCACGAACGTCCGCTCATGCCGATGAGCGGGCATAGCCTGGCCGATACGACCGAGCCAGGCATCTTCGGGGGACACGGGCACCGTCTCGTTCATGGCAGCAGATTGGGGCAGATCTTTTTCGTCAGGGCCAGCAATTCCGCCTTGTCCTTGGCCTGGGGAAAGTCGGTGCGGAGCATCTCACGCACCGTACGATCCAAGGTCGCTGGTGGCAGCCGGTCGCGCAGCGTCTGGAGCTGGTTCAGGAAGAGAACTCGGAACATTCGCCGCGTGTCGGTGTCGTAGGGCGCGAAGCCGTGTACCGCGTACTTCATGCAGGGAAGATAAGCAGCCGCCAGCTCGTCGGCGCCGGCTTCGCTCCCCGCCTTGAGCCACAGTGTGATCATCGCGTGCGCAGCCGACACGGGACGGGCGCCGCCGAATCCCCAGAACGTGGTGATCATGTTTCCGTAGCCGTCCTTGAACGGCGCCAGTGCGTGAGCCGCCGTGTCGCCTTCGACGCTGCACAAAAACTCGAAGTCCGACGCGAGTGTGTCGAAGGTCGAGCGGATCCAACCATAGTAGTCGTCCTCGCCGCTTGACCGCTCTTCCGGCCGGATCCCGTAGGACCAGTACAGGTCCATGTCCTGCGCTCGGGCGCCGAGATCGTCGAGCTTGGTCGCGATCCGGACGACCCTCCTGCCGTCCTGCCAGGTCCGGGACAGGTTGAGCGCCTCTACGAGTCCATGCCGGCCCTCGGTGGACAGCTGAGCGACCCAGAGTGTCGCCGTCCTCGCCCATTGCTTGACGGGATGCTCGGCCCATGGGAAGAGCTGAGCGGTCGTGACCTCGGACGACGGTCCGGTGACCAGCAGTACGCACAGGTTCGCGGAATACGTGGCGCAGCGCGTGGGCACCAGGGCGCTGCCCGGCTGGTAGCCGAGCAGGGAAGAACTCCTCGGCAGCAGCGCGGCGTGGAACAGCGACAGCAGGGTGTCGCGCATCGGTCGCAAGCACTGTGCCGGCAGCTCCGCCACGATGCCGCGGATGAAGGTCAGCACGGTTTTCCGCGCGGTGAGGGCCTCGCATGAAAGCAATGCGTGGAAGAAATCGTCGTTGTCGCGGTGCCCTTCGACGAGCGCCCGCAACTCCCGCACGGTGAGCCTGGCGATGAGGTACTCGCCGAATGTCGGATGCATGAACTCGTAGGTCCGCAGCCGGAGATCGTCCTTCAAAGCCTGGGCGGTATGGATGAAGTAGAAACTGCTGATGACCACTCTGGCACTCACCTCCCCCACCGGCAGCGCGGCGAGATCGGCGTCGAGTCCCTCCGCGGTGACCCACTGCCGACCACGGTTGAACATCGCGAACGCGGCGATCGACAGCCTGACTAGTTCCAGCTCGACCAGTCGCGTCACTTCATCGTCGGACTCGCCGGCGTGCTGCTTGAGCACCTCTCGCCTGGCGAACCCGGCCAGCAGCCCCTCGTAGAGCTGGATCTGCCCGAGGGCGTCACCGCGCTCCTCGAGCGAGCACTCGGTATTGTCGTAGATCGCCAGGAGCAGAAGCAGCAGGGGCTGGCGAGCCAGGTCGGCGTGGGGGCGGAGGGCGTCGACGGTGAGGGCGGTGTCGTTGAGGCGGCGCCACGGACCCAGCCACTGCTCGATCTGCTCGTCGTCGAATGGTTCGAGAAGCAGGTTGACCATCCCGCTGACCGGCCGCGCGCGGTCGGCCACCGACACGCGGCTGGTGACCACCACGACGGCCGGGTGCTGAAGGTCGGCTTCGCGCCGCTGGAACTTGGCAATACGCTCGAGGAAGTCGGATTGGCTGACGTTCGTCGCTTGCAGGAGTTCGTCGAACCCGTCGAGCAGGACGACTGGCACGGCGTCGCCCGCCGAGCCGACGAAGTCACGCCAGGACAACTGCTCCCCGGTCGAGATGCGGAGACCCTGTTCGATCTGGGTCTGCACGTCCCTGTCGGCGGAAACCTCGCGCAACGGCACCTGAATGGCCACGAAATCGCTGGCGGGCAGCCGCGCCGCGAGTACTTTCGCCAACATCGACTTCCCCGATCCCGGCTGGCCGAGAACCACGAGGGGCGCCTCCGTGGCTGCCGGCGATGTCAGGTGCCCGACGAGGAACTCCTGCAGATCGGTGCGCACCGGCTGCTGGTGCCACCACTCTTCGGCGGCGATGTCGTCGTGCGCCACGTCGGCAGCGACCCGGAAGTGGGGGTTCACGTACGCCTCGGCGATGGTGGGCAACCGGACGCCGGACGGGGTCGCCGGCAGCAGCGGCCGCGACAGCACGGCCGCGTGGAACCGCGCCAACCTCAACCGCCGGTCGTCGGGCACCCGGTCGGACGCGATCTCCGACAGCACCTGCGTGACACCTGCCAGGCCGGCTCGCAACCGCCGGATCTCGGCTCTGGTCGCCTGGTGGTCGACACGGTTGGCCCAAAAGGCAACCTCGGGAAAGTCGGTGGCCAGGCGCCGGAACATGTCCTCGTACCGCATGACCGCCTTGGCCGCGACTTCGCCGAGCATCACCGTCTCGACTGCCCGCCGGCCGCGGTCGTCCACGTGATCCCACACGGCCAGCCCGGCCAGGAATTCCAGCACTTTGCCTGCGATGTGGTCGTAGTGGCCCGCAAGTGCTTCGATCGATTGCTCGTAGGGCCGGTGCGGCGCCAACACGGGAGCGGGGTGCGCAGCAACGCCGTGGTGAGCTGATCCGACGGGGAGAGCTCGAGCTCACCGACGGTGAAGGGCAGGCGAACCGTCGCCATAGCGTCGAAGAACGCCGCCACCACGATGACGCTGTGCGCGGCGGACAGTTGTTCTCCACGTTCCATCCGGCTGGTGCCGCGTATTCGCGTGTTCAGCCCGGATACCAGTTCGTTGGTCAGCCGGAAGAACTCGGACTTGGCGTCGAAGAGGGTCAACGCGAGCGCAGACCCAGTGGCGGACAGCACGAGCAGGGCACCGCCGGTCAGCTGATCGAGCGCGGTCACCACCTTGTTCGGTGCTCGGCCGCCCAGTACCCGCACGGCGTCCGCGTAGCTCAAAGCTTTCGACATCGCTTCACCTCCATCAGGTAATCGGAGGGGGGACGAAGCGATGTTGCGCGCTCGTGCTCGAGTTCGGCCGTCCGGGGGTGCGGGAGCCCCTCGAGCCGAGTCGGATACGGCCGGCCGGCCCTGCTACCGAGCCTGCGTTCACGTCCGCTCATGCCGATGAGCGGACGTTGGTACCACTGTGCGCCGGTTCTCGTAACGACCGCATTGTGAGGATTCAGGTCGATCGCGTCTCGTTGAGGTTCGAGCGGATGGTCCTGCTTGTGAGATGGTCGGGGCCCAGCACCCGCTCGCTGTCGGCGAGGGTGGCCTCCAACAACGGGATCACCCGCCCCAGATCACCCACCGCTCGGTAGGCGCTCGCCAGGTTGTTGCGCAAGGTCAGTGTGTCGGGGTGGTCGGGGCCCAGCACCCGCTCGAAGTCTGACTGACCGCCCCGCCTCGACGCGTGCCGGTACAGCAGGCCGGACGTCGACGGGGAATGCGGCTGAATGCAGCACGTTCCGGATGGGCCATAAGACGTAGGCGTCGGGCGGCCTTACCCGGATGGGGCGAAGATACGTGGATGGGGACTCGAGGGGAAACTCGGCGGGCTTGGAAGATCGGATTGCTGACCGGAGCGGGTTTCGCTGCGGGCATCGTGTTGGTGGTGACGACGGTGTCGTTGCCCGACGCTCCGTTGTGGGTGGTGATGCTGATCGGCATCGCAGCAGGCGCAGTGTTCGGCGCGATGATGGGACCGGCGACCGCCCGCGCGGAGCGCGAGATGTGGCGTGCCGCCGGAAGCGAACTGACCTGGGAGCAATTCCGTAGCGCCACCCGGGCCAGCCGCACCGGTAGGACACCGGACGATCCTCGGCTGTGCGAGCCGGCGATCAGGCTGGGGGTGTACCAGTTGGCGCAGCACCGTCGCCGTCGCACCGGCACGCTGATCGCCCTCTCTCTGGCCGCCGGATTCAGCGCGCTCAATGCAGTAACCGGTGGGTGGCTTGGCCTGCTCGGTGCGGTCTTCTTCGTCGCGGTTGGAGTCGTGTTCCTGCATGAGCGCACCAGGGTAGGCAGGGCTCTGGTGCGTCTTCGTGCTACCTCGCGCGCGTGAAGGGGGCGCGTGTGGATGCTGAGAAGATCATGCGGCGCGGATACGTTCGTACGCTGGTGTGGTGGCCGTTGCTGCTGGTTCTCGTGGTCGCGTTCGTCGTCGACCTGCTCGTGAAGGCAGGTCTGCATCACCGGAGCTTCCGCGCGGATGATGTGATCAGTGCGGCGGTGGGGGCTGTTCTTGCTTGGTTGTTCTTCGCAGGCCTTTGGCGCTACCTGGTCCGGCGGGAGGAACGACAGTCCTGACATGGCGGGAGATGCCCTGCTTTTGGCAGGCTCGGGCCCGCGTCACTATGATTATCTTCTGATTTCACCGTAATGTCGACAGGTCATAGAAACGATTGAGCGACAGCACAAACACTCTCTCATGCCGCATTGAGCGTGGAATTCCGCGACCACTACCTAGGCGGCGATTATCGTCCGTTGAGGCCGTAGAGATGTAACGAACGTCCGCTTCCTGGCGACTTCGTGCTCGCATCTGCAGGTCGACTACGAAGAGGCTGGCCACGCCGATGATGTCGCCAGAGTCGGTGACGAACATGGCGCGCACCCGGTGGGTGTTCGGTGGCTTGGGCAAGTTCTCCCAGCGGCCGTCACGGTAGGCGACCATTGCAGACAGCCTCACACGGTGCGGCATCGCGATTCGCGACGGTCACCACGCCGGAACGCACTCGCGCTGCCACCACTAAGCCATTCGAGTGATTGGTGGCCGGCGCCGGAACGGGCCCAGTCCGACAAGCGATCACTAGCCTTAGCGCACCGGCGGAGTCGTGCGCTCTCACGTTGGGAGGCGTCGTGGGTCGGATCGCCTGCGTGCACGGCATCGGCCAGCAATCCGCCGGCGAAGAAATGCTGCTCCGAGACTGGCGGCCGGCACTGCTGGACGGGCTCACTCGCGCCGGCCATTCCGGCGCCGTCAGCGCCAGAGACGTCGTGATGGCGTTCTACGGGAGCCTGTTCCGCCCGGCCGGGGAGCGTCTGGCCGTCGGTGATCCGATCTTCACCGCCGACGACGTCGACGCAGGAGTGGAGGAGAGTCTCCTGCTGGAGTGGTGGCGGGAAGCTGCGCGGGTGGACACGAAGGTCGCACCACCGGATGCGGACACGCTCGTGCGCGCACCCGGCTCGGTGCAGGCAGCGCTGCGGCAACTGTCCCGTTCCCGATTCTTCGGGGGCCTGGCGTTGCGAGCGATGGTATTCGACCTCAAGCAGGTCAGCCACTATCTGCGCGACCGGCGTTTACGGGAGGCGGCGCGGGCCGCGGTCGGAAAGCTGATCACCGAGGACACCCAGGTAGTGGTGGCACATTCGCTGGGGTCGGTGGTGGCGTACGAGGCACTCGCGGCGATGCCCGGCCATCAGGTGCGGGCGCTGGTGACACTCGGGTCGCCGCTGGGGATCGCGAACCTGATCTTCGACCGGCTGGACCCGGCCCCCCGTGACGGGCTCGGCACCTGGCCCGGCCCGAACGAGCTGGCCTGGACGAACATCGCCGACCACGGCGACGTCGTCGCGCTGGAGAAGGATCTGCGGCCCCGGTTCGGGCCGCGGGTGGCCAACGCCGTCGTGCACAACGGCGCGCACGCCCACGCCGTCACCGCCTACCTAACCGACACGCTCACCGGGACCGCGATCGCGGACGGCCTACATGCCCGCTGACACCCCGGGACCGCGCCGCTACCTGATCGCCAGTGCCATCGCCCACCACGCGAACGCCTCGCAGTTGGACCGGCCCAGCCTGGTCGAAGCCCGCGACCAGATCATCAGCCTGTTCACCGACGAGCTCGGCTACGAGCACGTCCACATTCTCGGTCTGGATCCGACCAGAGAGCAGCTGACCCGCTTGCTGCGCACGTTTTGCCGTGACGAGGCCCGGCGACCCGACGACATAGTGGCCGTCTACATCACCGGCCACGGCGAAGTCCTCGACGACACCCGCGAACACGTCCTGCTCACCGCCGACGCCGATCCCGACGACGTCGAGGACGCGCTGCGCACCGCACAGCTGGCTCAGAAAATGCTTCAGAAGACCCGGGTCCGGCGGGTCCTGCTGATGCTGGACACCTGCTACTCCGGCCACGGCGGCAACGAACTCACCGCCACCGCAGTCACCGCCATCACCCACAGCTGGGGCGACGAACCCGGGTCCGGGCTGGCCGTGATTACCTCTGCCCAGCCAGCCGAGGAAGCGGGGGCGGGCGCGTTTCCGCGTCTGCTGCGTGAGGCGGTCCACTCATTGCCGACCGCCGGATCGAACCCGGCGGCGTTGCCGCTGGATGCGCTCGTGACGGCGATGAACGCCTGCACGAACAAGCCCGACTACCAGACGATCGGCTACGGCGTGAACGGGCTGACCGGCGAGGTCCCGCCGTTCCTGCCTAACCCCCGCCACAACCCGCGGATGACCGAGGTCGACCTGGCCATCCAGCAGGCCGGGGAGTTCGACGCCCAGGCCGGCCGCCGCGACACCGAGCTGCGAACCCGACTGCTAGTCCGGGCCATGGGAGGAAGCAGCAACGGCATCGGCGGCTGGTGGTTCGCCGGCCGACACGCCGCACTGATCGAAGTCACCACCTGGCTGCAGCACCCGGACCCGACACGGCCGCTGCAGGTCGTCACCGGCAATCCCGGATCCGGAAAAACCGCCGTCCTCGGCCTCATCGCCGCCCTCACCCACCCGCAGCGCCGGGCCACGGTTCCCCTGCACAGCCTCGCGCTGCCCGCTGCCGCGGTCCCGGACGTCGGGGCGGTGGATGTGGCGATCTACGCGCAGAGCCTCACCACTGAGCAGGTGCTGGCGGGGATCGCTGCCGCTGTGCACTCCCGCGCCGACACCCCTGGCCGGCTTCTGGACGAGCTGTCCGGCCGGGACACGCCGTTGACGGTGCTCGTCGACGCTCTCGACGAGGCCGGCGATCCCGACCACCTCGTCCGCAGCCTGCTGCGCCCGCTGGCCGAGCACGCGGCGGGTCGGCTGCGGCTGCTGCTGGGAACCCGGGACTTCCTGCTCGACCGGCTTGGTCTGCGCCGCGAGACCGCGATCGATCTGGACGCCGACCGCTACGCCGACCCGCTCGCCCTCACCACCTACGCCGCCCGCGGCCTGCTCGAAGCCCACCCCGACAGTTCCTACCGCGATCAGCCACCGGAGTTGGTGCGCGCCGTCGCCGACGCCGTCGCCACTGCCGCTCACCCCTCGTTCCTAGTCGCGCGGATTACCAGCGCCACCCTCGCCGCCCAGCCCGACGCCGCCGACCCGCGAGATCCGGCCTGGCGCCAGAGGCTGCCGCGGTTGCCTGGCGAGGCGATGCGCCGCGACCTGGACACCAGACTCGGGCCCAAAGCAGCCATGGTGCGCGACCTACTGCGCCCGCTGGCCTTTGCCGAAGGTCAAGGCCTGCCTTGGGAAGACATCTGGGCCGCCGTAGCCTCTCGCGTGGCCGGCGCCACCTACACCGACGACGATCTGCTCTGGCTGCGGCAACACGCAGGGTCTTACGTCGTCGAAGCCACTGAGGACGGCCACTCCACCTACCGGCTCTACCACCAGGCCCTCGCCGAGCACCTCCG
Organism: Amycolatopsis sp. NPDC104587; assembly: GCF_055583645.1. NCBI lineage: Bacteria > Bacillati > Actinomycetota > Actinomycetes > Pseudonocardiales > Pseudonocardiaceae > Amycolatopsis > Amycolatopsis sp. NPDC104587. The sequence goes on along the minus strand of NZ_JBVJNO010000001.1, from coordinate 237,752 downwards.
CGAACACATCAACGCGACTGCCGCCAATCAGGCCATCGCCGAGGTCCTGATGGCCCGGGTACCGCGCACACTCGCCGGCTCTCGGGACTGGACACGCGCGCACCCCTACACGCTGCGCCACCTCGCCACGCACGCCGCTCTCGCCGATGAGATCGACGCACTCATCGCCGACACCGACTACCTGGTCCACGCAGAGCCCGGCGCGCTCCTACAGGCTCTGCGCCGGACCAGCACAGACGCCGCGGCGCTCACCGCCGCGGTCTACCGCTGCTCCGCCGACACCCACCGGCACCTGCCGCCGCTACGACGCCGGCAGCTTCTGGCCGCCGACGCCGCCCGCTTCCGTGCCACACGACTCCACCATGAACTGTCCGCACCGCTGACCTGGCAACCACGCTGGGGGACCGGAGGACAAACGACCGACGCCCTTCACGCCACCTTCACCGGACACATTGGCCGGGTGCTAGCGGTGGCTTGCAGCACTCTCGATGGCCGACCGATCGCTGTGACCGGCAGCGACGACGGGACCGCGCGGGTATGGGACCTGGCCACCGGCGCCACCCTCACCACCTTCACCGGCCACACCGGCCCGGTGCTAGCGGTGGCTTGTAGCGTCCTCGATGGCCACCCGATCGCCGTCACCGGCGGCCACGACAAGACCGCGCGGGTATGGGACCTGACAACCGGCGCCACACTCACCACCCTCACCGGCCACACCGGCTCGGTGCTGGCCGTGGCCTGCAGCACCCTCGAGGGCCACCCGATCGCTGTGACCGGCAGCGACGACGGGACCGCGCGGGTATGGGACCTGACCAGTAGCACCACACTCACCACCTTCACCGGCCATACCGTCTGGGTGACGGCGGTGGCTTGCAGCACTCTCGATGGCCGACCGATCGCCGTCACCGGCGGCCACGACGAGACCGCGCGAGTGTGGGACCTGACGACCGGCGCCACCCTTACCACCCTCACCGGCCACACCGGCTCGGTGCTGGCCGTGGCCTGCAGCACCCTCGAGGGCCACCCGATCGCCGTCACCGGCAGCCGCGATAAGACCGTGCGGGTGTGGGACCTAACTACCAGCACCACACTCACCACCCTCACCGGCCACGCCCTCTCGGTGACGGCCGTCGACTGCAGCACCCTCAAGGGCCACCCGATCGCCGTCACCAGCGGCCACGACGAGACCGTGCGAGTGTGGGACCTGACAATCGGCAGCACACTCACCACCCTCACCGGCCACACCGGCTCGGTGCTGGCCGTGGCCTGCAGCACCCTCGAGGGCCACCCGATCGCCATCACCGGCAGCCACGATAAGACCGCGCGGGCCTGGTCCTTCTCAGCCGGGGCATTCCATGCGCGTGCCGTTCTTGGTCACTCGGGCCCAATTTACGCCGGATCAAGCACGGTGCTCGACGGTTGCTCTGTTGCCGTCACCGGCAGCGATGATAAGACTGTGCGAGTGTGGGATCTGGCTACCGGCGCCACCCTCACCACCTTCACCGGCCATACCAGCCCGGTGATGGCAGTAGCTTGCGGCTCCCTCGATGGTCGACCGATCGCCGTCACCCGCGACCTCGGTGAACATGCGCGGGTGTGGGACTTGGCCACCGGCAGCATGCTCATCGAGTACACCAGCCCGGTGAGGGCGGTGGCATGCAGCACGATCGAGGGCCGCCCGGTCGCCGTCAGCGGCAGCGATGACGGGACCGTGCAGGTTTGGGACCTGGCCACCGGCACCACCCTCACCACCCACACCACCCACACCAACCGGGTGAGGGCGGTGGCATGCAGCACGATCGAGGGCCGCCCGGTCGCCGTCAGCGGCAGCGATGACGGGACCGTGCAGGTTTGGGACCTGGCCACCGGCACCACCCTCACCACCCACACCACCCACACCAACCGGGTGAGGGCGGTGGCATGCAGCACGATCGAGGGCCGCCCGGTCGCCGTCAGCGGCAGCGATGACGGGACCGTGCGGGTCTGGGACCTGGCCACCAGCGCAGAAATCGTCGTCTTCGACCTCCGCGGTGTCGGCGCGGTGACGTTCGCCCCTGGGGGAGTACTTATGATAGCGGCGGGATGGGACATCATCGTGTTCGATCGCGTTGCGATGCATTGACCCTCCGACACCGCCCTCATACTTCCCCGAAAACCATCAGCTGGCGTATCGCCACAACCAGGCGTTTCTTCATTTCATGGAAATGGCGCCGCGAGTCGCGGGGCTCGTTCCGAGCCGAGTTCGTCCGGCCGAATACGACGCGGCGCGCACGACCCGCGTCGAAGCCAGGTCCCTTAATCTCACGCATAGAGTCATTATGCGGCTCTAACCAGTCCACACCCGGCGGGTAACAGCGCGAGCGAACGTCCTCTCATGCCAAGAAGCGGACGTCAGCCAGTTCGGCATGGAACCCAAGGTCTCGTTAAGTAGGAGGACGTCGAGGCGCGGTCGTCGGTTCGGGCTGACGAGCAGGCCCGCCGTGCGGTCTTCGACCTGTGGCTACGGTGATCGCGAGCGATGGCGGCAGGATGCCGACTACGTGGTCGCTACGCACCACCGGCTGGCGGCCGTGCTCTGGGAAGTCGGGGGCGGACAGGTATGGCTAGCGTGGGATGAACAGCTCAATACGTGTAACGGTCAAGGAGTTGTGTTTGCTTCCCATCGCTGTTCCGCCAGCCATTCCTGAAACTCCCGGTGGCGGAACCGCAGGTAGTCGCCGTTGGTCGTGAAGAACCCCGCCTCCTGCGCCCATCGCAGGAAGTACGCGGGCCGGCTGGCGAACCGCTTGGTGAAGCGAAATAACAGGCACCCCATCCAGTAGTGCGGCCACGGTGACACGCTGAGCGTAAGCACTCCGACCGAGTAGCCCACCAGCATGAAAGAAGGTGATCTGACTAGCAGCACAAGCGCGCCCACGAGCACCAATACGGCTGCAGTGGACGCCATCCCGGCGCGGATGTAGCGGACCGGGTCACTACTGTAGATCGGCTTGAACCAGTTGAGTTCCAGGGTGTCGTCGTCGCCCCTCAACCAGCCTGCTCGGTTCTCGATCATCGAGTGTTCACCGGCCATCAGCACCGTGACGAATGCGCCTAGCAGAAAAACGGTGCTGCACTGGACCAGGAACTCGTCATCAGAGAGGCGGCAATACGCCCCGAAGCCCATCAGAAGGACTGCGGGAACCAGTCTGAGAGGCGGGATCGTCAGGATGTGCGACGCGTGAAACCGGAACGGCGCGACATCAGTGAAAGCTGCAAACCGAGACACCGCGGCTACCTGCACCAGGACGGCTACCACCACGACCGGCCAGCGGTATACCTGAAAACTGGCGACTGTGACGACGGCCAAGACTCCGATCGCGACGCCTGCGGTCAGGAAACGAGTCAAGTTAACACCGGCGAGGCGCCACACTGCGTACGTCCGGATCCCGACCAGGTCTATCGAATCCCTGTCGGTGAGCATCATCCCCGCCAGCTCACCCAGCCACCGGCGCACGGTTTCTGGTGCCCAGGATCTCTTCTGCCGCCGTGGGACGGCTCGCTCGATGCCCACGCCAACGAACAGACGGAACAACTCGTCCCGAAGGCTGTCGGCAGTCTGGAACTCCAGCAGCTGGCGGGGCTCGGTGTTGGGTAGGGCGAAGGCCGCCGTGATGAGGAACAGGTTAAACGGTACAGCGAGAACCTGCCGCAACGGCTCGCCGGACGGTTCCGGCAACGCGTCCAGCAGGTGTTTCCAGCGTTGTTCCGCCATCTTCGGATCGCTTGGTGACGGGAACCTGCGCGTGAGATACGCGCGCAAATTCTTCACTTCCAGCGGTAACAGGTGCACCACTGTGGCGACCTCAAGAGGCATCGGTTCGACTACCTTAATCGGACTCTCGCCAATCACCGCCATAAACTCATTGATAGAGGTCTCCTGCTCGGCGTCGGTGCGTTCGAGCAGGGCCCGGTAAGTGTGCTTGCGCGAGACTAGGACAACCGGCATCAGGGTCCCGCGTACCGGGTGATTGAGGGCTCGCACGAGCTCGCGAGCCCGGACTGGAGCCGCATTGCCGTCCAATTCCTCGAGACCGTCGAGCACTGGGAGGATCCGACCGGTATCGAAAAGACGGTCGACGACCCGGCGGTCGAGCCGCCAGGTCGTGGCGACACCGGCGCGTAACCACTCCTGGAGCTTGGCCGACCCACGCTCGGCGGACGACTCGAACGGGTACCCGGCCATGTTGAAGCTCAGGAGGTCCATCCGCAGTGGTACGACGGCAGTGGAGGCGTCCTCCAAGCCGGCTTCCGCCAGGTCGGCGGCGAGCATGGCGGCGAGCACGGTTTTCCCGCCACCCGGATCGCCGAGGAGCACCAGCCGACCACGGTCGAGACTGCGATAGTAGGCAGCGATCTTCTCGCTGGACCCCGAGCGTCGGCCACCGTCGGTGCGCCAGTAGAGCAAGTCGGGCTGTCTGACCCGCAGCGACGCGGGCCGAATCGGGGCCGGCTCACCCAGCATCCTGGCGAGAGCGACCCGCTCCCGTTGGCGCACCCGTTCCAATAGGTCGAGGACCAGGTCGTCAAGGGTAAAAGTCTCGTTCAGTAACGTCTGCGTCCCATCCGCGATCCCCACGATCACTTGACGTCGCTCCGACGCACGGCGCTCCGGCGTGTGATCGCCCGCGCTCAATTTCGCCGACCAGCCGGCTGCGAGCAGCGTCATGATCGCCAGGGCCACTAGGATGACCAGAGCCCATTTCTTCAGCGATTCGGGGGCGTCGTTGGACACTAGGTTGATGAAGTAGGACGAGACGAGACCAAGCCCTGCCAGTGCGGCGGCGGCGGTAACAACCAGCCGGTTCGGTCGGCGTGCTCTGCGAGTCCTCATCGTTCTCCGGTGGCAAAGTGGCGGTCTACTGCACGCTGTGAATAAATCGCCCGTCAAATCGTTCCGCTACGCTCAATGCGAAATTTTCCGCTGTGGACGGAAACGAGCCAGGCGACTACCGCCAATCGGTCAACGCAAGTGCGACCTTCTGTTGCCACGCGTCGCACCACTCCACCTACTCGCCGACGCAGTTCGCGTCCAGTAGGTGGGGTCTGGCCTCTGATGACGAGAGCGGCCGAGGCCACGTCGACCATGCGCACCTCGACGAGCTCGGTCACCACATACCTCCCCACACTCATCGCAGGCTGATCTGCGTTAATGGCGCCTGGTGAGTAGTCGCTCAGGGGCCCAACGTTGTTACGCGTTCGAGCACTATCCATGAACGCACTCTCATGCCGCTGAACGGTCGTTCACGACCAGTCATGCTGATGAGCGGACACCACCTCGCTGATTTGGTGGCACCAGGCGCCCTTCAAGCACCCGCCCATGGAGTACGTTCGGCGCCCGATGGCGCCCAACGAGTCACCGCCCCTCGGCCTATCCCACCTGCAGTTCGAGGCACTACTGAGCACGGCCCGGGAATCGGAAAACCGTTCGACTTCGCACTGGTCGCGAAGCTCGGACTACTCGACCTCCGAGTGTTTGAGGCCTGCGCTGCAGACATCGGCGAGGACACTGACATCGGGTGCTGAGGGTGGTCGTTAAGGGCGGCAAGGTTGTCTTAGTGCCCTGCCGCCGGCGGTCGGCCGGGCGATCGACCGAGCCGTCGGCGACCGCGAGCACGGTCCAGTCCTGCTCAACCGACGAGGCATCCGCATGGACCGCCACTGCGCCACCCGCCGGATACGTCGGCTGGCCGAGGCCTTGGTCGTACGGCTGCCGCGGATGCACCCGCACATGCCCCGCCAAACCTTCGTCACCACGATGCTCGACGCGGGCGTCGACCTGCGCGATGTCCAGATCACTGCCCGCCATGCCGACCCCTCACACGACCATGCGGTTACGACCGTGCCAGCAAAAACCTCGACCGGCATCCGAACTACATCCTGGCGGCGTACATAGCGTCCGCAACTTGACACCCAACACTATCGTGCCTATGAGCGTACGAGACGTGCTGCCCGAGTATGCTGCCCGTTGGCGATCCGACGGGAATCTGTCGAACATCGCGAGCAATTTGCCCAATAAAAGTCATTTCTAGTGCATATTACGACAGCAAGGCGCCTTTAACTAAGGCAATCGAGCGCAGCTCAGCCCGACAAGCTTGACCCGGATCGGCAAACACTCAGGGGTTTGGGGAAACTAATCGGCGACCCAACCAGAGCCCAGAAACATTACTGGCGGAACATAAAACAAACGACAGATGAGACCCCCGCGGCGAGTCGTGTTGCACACATCCAGGTCGGCAGTGTAGAAACACTGTCATGCAGATACGTCGCGCAGATAACCCAGCGTCGGGCTCGCGCATGTCATTAAGATCAAGTATTGCACTGCTGCTGATTATAGCTATATTTTCCGCTGGCGGCATCGGCACACTTCTATGGCTCCTTCTCGGGCGCCCACCGATACGCTTGACGAACGGCTGGACCACCGCCAATAGCTTCGATTTTGTCAAAATTGTACTTACACTTCTCGGTGGCATTGGAGCCGTTGTCGCGTTAGTTATAACCTTTCGCAAGCAACAGATTAGCGAGATCGCCGAACAGCGAGAGGATGTAAAACTATTCTCCGAACGATTCACAAAGGCCTCCGATCAGCTCGGATCAGATAAGGCACCGGTGCGACTGGCCGGAGTCCACGCATTGGAAGACTTGGCGCAGGGCACACCTCGCCAGCAGCAGACAATTGTCAATGTCATGTGCGCCTACTTGCGAATGCCGCCTTTAAAGGCAGATGTTGAACAAAATGACAGTCAAACTCAACCTTCATCCGACAGCGAGACCCAGATCGACCGACAGGAGCGCGAAGTTCGGCTTACTGTGCAACGTGTTCTTCATGCACATCTTCGGCCTGGAAAGAACCCCAAACGCATACCTCAACACTTTTGGCGAGATATTGACATCGATCTGACTGGCGCAGAATTATTTGACTTTGATCTAAGTGAATGTCATATAGGGAAGGCTTACTTCGACGAAGCCAGCTTCCACGGGGTAACCAACTTCGGTCAGTTGCAAATTTCCAATGACGCTCGATTTGTCGGAGCTAAATTCTTTAAAAACACTTCCTTCAGTGGAACTACATTCAAACGGTCAACTTTTTTCGCGCGTGCGAAATTTCACTCGGCGGTCGCATTTACAGGTTCCACATTTGAGAAAGAAGTATCTTTTGGCGGCGCGCACTTCGAATGCACTCTTGGTTTCGCAACAAGCAAAGAGAATGAGCAGATTTGGGATGGTTTCAATCAGTCAGACTTGACAAAGACCAGCCTCACTACCGGTAATGAGTTAATTGTTGGGAGTGCGTGGTTTGGTGGCGCAAAATTCCTTGGAGTCGCCTTCTTTCAAAATGCAAAGTTTCAATCGACCGCCTGGTTTGACGAGGTTGAGTTTAGACAGGATGTAAAATTTGATGCAGCAGTCCTCCGTTCGGATGATATCAGCACTTTGAGCGTCAGGTTTGATGGCGCAAAATTTGAGGGTAACGCCTCATTCGGAAAGGTTTTTTTCGGCAGCACTGTTCGATTTGACAATGCAGAGTGTCTCGGTCAATATTACTTTGCAGGGTCGCGACTTCGACTGGATGACCCCTTTCAAGAGGATCGAACCTGGCCAGCTGGGGTCACTTTCGTGGATGCGTCATCTCTTAATGATCAAGAAAAGCTTCCAGAAGCTTTCGACCGCGAAGGAAGATGGTGCTATCTTCGGATGACTGTCGATAGAAAATCATAGTTGGCGCGCCAACTCTGCCACCGGGGTAGAGTCAGTAACTCCAAGTGCTCACGTCGGCTCGTCGCCGCCGTGCGCGTCGTAGCTAACAGTACCGAAGTAGTTGCGGCTTCATGGACGTGTTGGTCCTTATTAAGGGCCCCGCCGTAAGTGCTAGGCGATGATCAGCAAGTAGTTTTCAGCGGCAATCGACTAGATGCACCGCGACGTCGACTGTTGGCGTCCCGGTCGATGTGTGCACCTCGAATATTGCCCGCGTATCCGCTGCCTTCGAGGCAATCAGTTTCAAGGCCGTCGCCCCTCAAGGCTCACACGTTGCAGGGCCAACGTCCGCTCATGCCGCGAAGTGGGCGAAACAAGTGGCTGCTGACGAGGACCTGGTGACATCGTCATGACATGGTGAACGATGGCTTCCGAACCACGTCGACTTCGACCGAGGCTCGGCGGCCGATTCTTTGACCAGCTTGGCGACCGCGGGCGGGAGAGCAGGCTCACGTAGCCGTACCGCGCGAGTAACGGCGCAGCCGCCGCACGCGACTTGCCGACGTCCGATCGGAACGCGGAAGGGACGGCTGTGCCGAGTGTGTGGAACCGACTGTCGGTGCTCGAGAAGGTCATCGACGTCCTGCGTGAAGTGACCCCCGAGCCACCGGGTCACCACCTCGGCCGCCCGTACGCCACGGCCTACCAGCTGGCCATCGCGCTCCACACGAGCTATCCCGAGGTCGCCCATGAGCTGGGCTTCGAGATCGGCGGCGCCGACACCGGCCGCCACAACAGCCTCGCGCAGTACCTGGGCCAGCAGCTATCGACGCGCATCGCCCGCGAGGGCGCCGCGAGCGCGATCGAAGGGGCCTTCCTGTCCGGCGACCACATGGCGGCCCTGGAATTCGTCGATGCCCGCGGCGGCCGTCACGCCAGCAGCCTCATCGACAGTGGTTTCCCGCTGACGATGTTCCGCCTCCGCCCCGTCGAAGCGCGGCCATGACCACGGCCGAGGACGTCCGTCGCCTGGTCGAAGCCGCCACTGGGCTCGACATCCGGCCCCGCGCCCGACGATGGGCGCACCTGCCGGTGTGCGTGCTCGACGCGGTGTTCTCGATCAACGCCCGGTACACCAGCACGATCGCGGTCTGCGACCGGTACGCGAAGCACCAGGGTCTGATGCCCCGCCTGGTCGACGTCGCCGACTTCGCCACCGTGGCCGGCACCACCGCCGAGCAGCCCGTCGACGCGCTGGCGGACCTGGGCCGCCGGCTGGGGACGGACCGGTTCGCCACCGACGTCCTGGAGAACCGGGGCCGCACCAGCACCCGAGGCGGCGTGCTCAAAGCGGAAGCCGCGGTGCGCTACGCCGAAGTCCTCGCCGGCTCCGGCGTGCACACCCTCGGCGACGTCACCATGCTCCTAGCCGACCTCACCCGGCTCGACGCCGTGGAAAGCCGGCTGCGAGCCGTCCCCGGCAACGGCACGCACGACATCCGGCTCCGCTACCTCTGGATGCTGGTCGGCACCGACGAGCAGGTGAAACCGGACCGGAAGGTGCTCGGCTGGCTGAGTCGCCACCTCGGCCACCAGGTCACCGTCCCGGCCGCACGGCGGCTGCTCGCCGACGCCGCCGCCGAGCTGGGCCGAACACCCTGGGAACTCGACCACGCGATCTGGAACACTGCTTAACCGGAATTCTCGGCCTCGCACCTGGTGCTGCCGCAGACGCCGCCGAGCCCGCCGGAAAACGTCGCGGTCGGCCCCCTGCTCAACCGAACATCTCGGCCATCGCGCCGACGAGCTGATACTCGCACCAATGCGCGATCTTGCCGTCCCAGACACGCAGCACCCCGACGAACCGGCCGGACCCCGCGGGCCCGTCGCCAACGCGATGCTCGCCTCCTCATACTCCACGACGATCACCGCGCGATCCCTCGTCTCGTGCACCGCGATCTCGCCGGCCTCGTCGAAGCGCACCGGGAGCTTCATAGCGCGATCTTCTCGCGCGTGCGTCAGCCTTCTCGTCTTACTCGATCCGGCTGTGGGAGTACTGCCGATAACAGTGATTACGTCAACCGGGCCGGTCGCCTGCTTAACGGTACAGCTCCGGCGCCAGGTGTCTGAGTCGTGGACTGCTTAGTCCGGGCTGGTGTCGTGATCCCCAGACTGCCCGCTGGGCCGCGAGGCGTAGCCCGGGCGACCCTGGCCGGCGAGTTTGGTGCGGCCGGTGAACACTCCGAGCGCTTGCCCCGGCGGCGCAAGGCGGCCGTGTCAGACGATGGCACGGCCGAGGTAAAGCTGGCCGACTCGTCGGTCTGGGCCAGGATCGCCGAGGCGCCCCCGGGCACTGACAGTCCGGTGATCGAGCCGGCCAGCGCGGTCAGGCCGAGCACACTAACGCCGCCGGTCAGGGAGACAGCGACCGGCCGGTCATCTCGCTCACCGCTCCGAACTGGTCGATGCTGATGGCCATTGGAACTATCAGCCAGGGCGATCCCACGCCCAAGATCGGCTTCACCGGCGACATCAGTGGCCGGAATGCGGCTGGCGTATCTGATACGTGGATGTCGACCACACTCTCAGCCAGCGCGGCGCGAGCATCCTGACCGGTTAGTCCCGAACGTGTGTCTCTTCTAGTCGTAGACTCCGCAACGAGACCACTCCGTACCCTGCACATGCCGGTCGAGGAAACAAGACCCGACTTGGCGTACGCCGATGTCGCGCCCGCGAGCGGCATCGGCTCACGAGTACGGGGCTGGCCGCGCCTCGCCGAGCGAGTCCGTATGCGGAATATTGATCATGGTCGGGTTTACAGTGGTTGACATGGCGCTGTCAACGCGCTGAGCTTGCATTATGAAGCTCGGCGGGGCTCGTGTCAGACCACGAACCCCGCCGAGTGCGCAGTGGATGGCCGGTCAATGCGGGTACAGGGTTGCGAGTCCTGTGAGTACCAGCACCAGCAGGGTCACCAGCCGGGTTGCCGTCATGGTCACCGATCCGGAGATCGTGACGGTGATCCGGTTCTTCTGCGCATCACTCCGCTGATCTCGGTTGTCTTCCAAGATCAACTCACCTATCCCACTCTCCGAAGCGCCGCCACACTGGTGTCTGGCGAAGCCGGGGGCTCGGAGTGCTCCCTCGGCTGCAGCACGAGGAACCACGGGACCGGCGCCTACAAGTAGACCGGTCCGGGCTGCGCGACTGCGGGTGCGACACACCCCCTCTTTTGACCGGCGCTCGCCGACCTCGTCATACCCACTGCGTCCCTCCCTCCCGGGCCGACGCCGTCCGGCAGGGCCGCCGCCTCGAGAAGGCAGAACGACCGCCGCGCCGACGGTACGGATGACGTCCACTCGGGCCCATGCCTTACCTCCTTGCTCCTGACGACGCCTCGCTGTCGCGTCCGTCGTGATCGCCAGTTCAGCGCCCTCACGAGGTCTCCGGCCACCATCTCGGAGAAAACCGGAAGGCGCGACCGCAACGACGACCGCGTTGACCTGCGGATTCTCTGGTGTAGACCGATGGTCTTCTAGGCTGTTCTCGGAGGGCACGGAAGGGGAGGTGAGCGCATTCGATGGGTGATGGCAGGGAAACAGCGATCGATCCGATGGTGATCGAGACCCCCCGGCAGCTTGCCGACAGCCTCAACCGTCTCCGCGAGCGACGTGGCCTGTCACTAAACGACTTGCGACGGTCAGCCGAGGCACTGTCCCGCCGCGCCAGCGGGCATACATGGGCGCCGCTGCGGAGGTCGACAGTCAGCGAGATCGTCAACGGCACGCGGCTGCCGAAACGAGAACGGCTGCTGACGTTCCTCAAGGTCTGCGAGGTGACGCCGGCGGACGTGCCGTTGTGGATCGCGGCGCTGGAACGCGCACGCGCCTCAGGATCTGCCCCGCCCGCGGGAGCCGTTCAGGTTGCCGACGCCGACCCGCGACGGCTGGGAGTCCACGCGTCGATCCAGGCCGACGGGGCAACCGGAGATGTGCCGACCTACGTCCCACGTGACTTCGACACCCGGCTACGCCAGGCGCTGGCTTCTGCGGACGGCGGTGCCTTCGTGCTCTTGCTCGGTCCGTCGTCGGCCGGCAAGACCCGTAGCCTCTACGAGGGTGTGCGCGCCGAGCTCGACAGCCGCTGGCTGCTCGTGCCCGACATCACCGGTGACGTCGTCAGCGGGCTCGAGGCGGCAGGGCCCGGCACGGTCGTCTGGCTTGATGACCTGCAGAAGTACTTCGCCGCAGGCCACAGCGTCAGTTCGACGGCTGCGCGCAGGTTGCTCGACTCCGGCGTGGTTCTCGCAGCCACGATGTGGCCCGAGGACTACACCGCCCGCACCGCGCCACGCGTGCCTGGCGCCGCTGACCCGCACGCGGACGCCCGGGATCTGCTGGACATGGCGACTGTAATAGAGGTCGCGGAAGACCTGTCCCCCGCGGAACGCAGCCGCGCCGAAGCCTTAACGGAGGTCGACCCTCGGCTGCGGGTCGCGCTGGCCGCGAGCGCCGACGGCGGCATGATCCAGCTCCTCGCCGCCGGGCCGCAGCTCGTGCGGTGGTGGGAGCAGGCTCCCACGCCCTACGTCCAGGCCGTGCTCACTGCCGCGATCGACGCGCGCCGTCTGGGGAACGACGCCCCGCTATCGCCGGCCTACCTTCATGACGCCGTACCCGGGTATCTGAGCGCCTCCGAACGCTCATCAGCGCCTGCCAACTGGTTCGAGCGAGCCATCACCTACGCAACCACGGTGCTCCACGGTGCTACCTCGGCGCTCAGCCCGGTCGACGCCGGAACGATGGGCAGTCTCGCCGGCTACACCGTCGCCGACTACCTGTTCCAGCACGGCCGCCGCACACGCCGCGCCACCTGTCCACCTGACTCCACCTGGACAAGCCTGGCCAGCCACACCGCCGACACGCAGACCCTGCGACGGATTGGCCATGCCGCGCAGAGCCGCATGCGCCTTCGCCACGCCGAGACGTGCTTCCGCGCGTGCCTGGCCCGCGGCGGAGACGCCGCCCATGAGCTCATCGACCTGCTGGTGCAGCAACGCCGCCTCGACGAGGCGACAGCCCTTCTCCGCGCCCACTCCACAGACGCACGCGCGAGGGCAATGCTGGTCAGACTCCTTGCCGAGCACGACGATGTGTCCGCGCTCCAACACGACGCGGACGCAGGTGATTGGCTGGCACGGGCATGGCTGGTGGGAGTCCTCGCCCGACGCGGCGACACCGAGGCGCTTCAAGCCCACGCCGACCACGGAGACCTCCTGGCCCGCGGCCGCCTGGACGACCTGAACCTTTCCAGCCAGCATGTCAACGACCTCCGGAGGAGGGCGGCCGCGGGAGATCAGCTAGCTGCCGGGCGCCTCGCCGCGGCCGAGGCTGAGCACGGCCTCGGCCGCCAACCCCCGGTCGACGAGACAACCGTGGTACCCGATGAACCACTCACCGTCTTCACAAGCAACGAGATATGTCGGTTTGTCGACATTCTGAAGTCCGGCGGCGACACCTCAGCCGCGGCGGATTTCCTGGACACCTGCAGCGCCGCACTGATCGACGATGCCGACGACTTGCGCGCGGCATACCTCGCCGAGACCGACCTCGACCGGCTTCGCGACGTTGCCGGCACCGGGGAGTGGTCGGCCAACGCCAAACTCGCCGAGCTCGCGAAGACGTCCGAAGACTTGGACGACCTGGCGATGGCAGCCGAGGACAACTCCTTCGCCGTGGTGAAACTCGCGGACCGCATGGTAGCCAGCGGCAGCCTCGAAGATGCGATCCGCTTCCTCACCGAACTCGCGGATGAGGGCGACGACTTCGCCGAGATGCACCTGTGCGGCCTGCTTGCAGCACACGAGAGGGAAGTCGAGCTCGCTGACCGAGCGGCCAACACCGAGTATTACGCCGGTACCTGGATCGGCTACCTGGTGGCACACGACCGGAGTGACGAAGCTCTTGCGTTCCTGCGCCCCCGTGTCGAGCACGGAGACACGCTGGCTGCTAGTCAGCTGGGCGACGTCCTCGCTCAGCTCGGCAGAGTCGACGAAGCCATCTCCCTGCTCCGCTCCTTCACTTACGCCAACGAGTTCCTCGACGGCGACGGTCCAGCGGCCGCAAGCCTCATCGAGGTGCTCGCCCAGCATGCGCGGATTCGCGAACTAACCGAAGAAGTCGACGCAGGCACCGCGGGTGCGGTAGAGGCCTGGCTGGCCGCGCTCGTCACCGCCGACCGGATCGACCTCGAACACGCCCAAATGCTCCGCCGCACCGGCCTGTCAGACGACATGCCGCCGGTGGTCGGGCTTCCAAATTCGGTCGGTTGGTCTGGTTCGAGATCAACCGGGACCGATGGTCTGGAAAATAGATGACCACCTGGCGCCGCTCGCGTACTCCGCAGGGGCCGGTGCCAAGTGCAGTCCCTGGCCGGTACCGCTTCTGCTGCAAACATGGGATGGCAGCCGACCGAACCTTACTACGCAGACAGCATTGCCTTGAATCGCTGGGTAACGTCCGTTCCGAGGTGTCTACCGGCGGCGATCCGGATGCGGTGCCCGTTGACGTGTGCAGAGAACGAGCCAGCGGCTTCGATGTCGGCAGCCAGCACCTCGCGGGCCCAAAGCACATCGTAGGTGGCATGGTCGAAGGCGATCAAGACAGCGATGTCGAAGTCGAACGAGCGGAAGACCGAGAAGATCGCGCCCGCGCCGGTGTTCGGACCGACGATCCTCGCCTTCACCTGCACCCGCCTCCCGTCCTTACTTTCGAGGTCGTAGGACTTGACCGAATTGGGCTTCAGCCCTCCCTCGTAGACGCGGGCAGCCAAGTACTCCGCGTAATCCCCCAACGGAGCGTTCCCGGTCCTGATGACTTCGCGGCGGCGCAGCTCCTGCAAGATCGCCGCGTAGTGGCCCAGGAGGTCTGGAACAGACGCTGCACGCAACCTGTCAGTGTCCATCCCCGGACATTACGCGCCAGCCAGCAATATCGTAATGAACCTCCCGGTCCATCGACTCGGTCGCAACCCCGAACCCGCGCCGATCCGCGAAGAATCAGAGCGCCGATCGCGATGCCAGTCTGAGCGAGCCAGGCACACCCCCCGGGGGCGCGGTAAGCGCCTTTCCGCAGAACCAAGGTGGCGGTGAACGGTACGGTCCTTCCCGGCACCACAACGCCAGCCGCGGCCTGCGGACCTGGCTGGACGAAACGGGAGGGGCAGCAGGGTGACCTCGTGGACGCACGTCTTGGCCATCGTGGTCGGAGCCGCCCGCCCAGGTGGCGACGTCTACGCCCACTTCGGCTCACTGCTGGGGTTCGAGGCTCACCTCCACACCGCATTGCGCCTCGGCTACGTCGAGCGTGCATCCGACCCGATCGCCGACGACGAGCCAGACATCGTCCTCACCGCCAGCGGCAGCGAATTCGTCTCCACGTATCGGCTCACCGAGCTGCCGGCCGGGCGGGCCAACTACTGGCACGGCCCTCTCGCCGATCCGTTGATCGAGCGGGCCTCCGCCGAGCTCACCCGGCGGTGGACCATCATCACCGGCAACCGCACATCATCGTCCCCGGAAGGAGCAGAATGACCAGCACCGACCGCGCTTTGTCCGAGCTGCTGACCCACGCGGCACGACGGATCCGCAACGACGGACGCCTGAACATCCAACCCGCCGTAGCCGGCGCCCCGGCACGGCCTGTTGACGTCCATCCGCTCGCCGACCTGCTCGCCCTCGCCGCCCGCCACGTCGACAACTACGAGCGGCCCGGTTGGGACGAGAAAAAGATCCGCGCGCGGCTCTCTGACATGGACATCGCCGCCGTCGCCCTCGCTCGCTCCATCGTCGATCCCAGCACGCCCAGCTAGCCACGCGACGCGGCTCGACAAACCACCAGCCGTCAGCCGATGAGGTAGCCGGCGAGCTCGTCGGGGCCGCCGGTCACGCGGGGGTCTTCACGCTCCTCCGCGGGCCAGATCTCGAGCAGGTGCCGCTCCACCGGGTCGCTGATGGGGTCTTGCAGCTGGGACGCCTGCAGCCGCCCGTGCACCGACACGCGCACCCGAAGCCAGCCCGTCGGCGTGTCGATTCTGGTGGGTTCGTGGCTGCTGTAGATGTCCCGGATGAGCAGTGCGCCCGTCGGAGACTCCAGCGACCATTCAACGCTCATGTCCCACGCCGACGCGGGCATGGGGCGCCCCGAGAAACAACGGACGGTGAGGCCGATGGGGCCGAACTGGGTTCCGCACACCGTGACCCAGTTGTCTTCGCCGACCAGCAACCCGTCTGCGCTGCCTGGCCAGTCGCTGTCGACTCCTGGTGCGGTCCGGACGTGGTACTGGCCGTCCATCGCAGGAACGATCATTACCACGTCCATTTCATCCTCAGGCACAGCTCATATTGAGGTCGCTGAAAGCACAGCACCCGGACGGCGCGCTGTTTCGGCCGCACCCTCTGCAGAGCCGCGCGGACGTCGAGGGCCACGGCGGGCTCGGCTGTCCTCACCGGTGTCTCCGGCAGGGCTTCCCGCAACTCGGCGCGGAGGTAGGGCCGCCCAGCCTTGTCGATCGCCAACCGGGAGATCACCCGGCGGGCGTGGACATCGACACCGGAAGGTTCGATGCGGTGCCAGCGCGTGTTAGGAACGCCTCCCGCCGCCACACCACCACGCGGTCCCGCTCCACCTGACTGAACTCCCAGCGATCGGTCACGACCCCCCTCTCTCACCGGTACATATGAGGCCAGGTCCTCCGACCGTTGCATGATCGCCGCGCCGGGTCCCGACGACCGCTCACGGCTGGCTGTGAGCCTGGTCCGGCCGTCGTCGGAACAGGCTCGTTCCAGTGGCTAGTCGTCGTCCTCGTCGGCCCAGTCGGCCGTCCGGTGAACGACCACGATGTAGCGCTCGGCTCCTGGCTCGTGGTCATCGACGAGAGACGTCGCAGTGGAGTCTGGATGGGGGTAGATGCGGATCTCGTACAAGCCGGGGCCGTCGGCGAGCGGAAACGGTCCGTGGGCGCCGCGGGTCACCTCGCTGATGACGAGCATGCCGGTCGGCATCGCCACGCTGGCGTGCCCGACCGAGGTGTCGTGAGGCGCGCTGGTGGCGAAGTGGAGGGTGACGGGCTCGAGGGTTTGGATGGTGTAGAGGCAGGCTTGGTAGGTGTTGCTTTGCAGGTTGCCGTGCCGTGGTGATGAGGCGAAGTCGGGATCGTAGCCGTCGTGCTCCTCGTCGCGGAACTCGATCATGTTCCGGTCGGGATGCACGGTCAGTTCGGCGGGCAGGGGCATGAGGTCATGATGCTGGCCGCGGCCGGGCCCCGCCACAGGGGCAAAACGGGCCGGCCGCGGCCGCTCCGGTCGGTCCTAGGGGGTGATGGTGATGTAGAACGGGTCGCCGTCGATGACGCGGTTGTTGATGTAGCCGCTGTTGAGCCAGCGGCCGGCGTTCTGGTTGTCGGTGGCGTCGATCAGCCGCGCCGAGTACTGGCCGTCGCCGACGGCGGCGCCTTCGCGGGTCGTGGCGAACGGGTACTCGTCGCAGTTGAGCTGCTGCCCGTCATACGGTCCCCACACGTCTTTGCAGGTCTTGACCGCTTCGCGGGTGTTTGCGTTCTGCGTTGCGGTGTTGGTGGTTCGGTGCAGCGCCACGGCGCCGCCCGGAATGTTCTTCCCGATGACCGAGGGGAACGTGGTGACCGGATGGTGCAGGGCGTCGTCGTAGTGGCGCGCGGCCTGCGGGAACCCGGCGGCCGGGTTCAGGCTGAACGGGATGACGACTTTGAAGTCGGTGAACACGGCGCCGCGAGCCTTGCCGACGATCGCGCCGGCGGTGTCGAAGCGGATGTTGGTGTAGCGATCGACGTCGTCGTGCCAGCCGTCGGTGTTGGGAGCGTCGACATAGGTATCGACGTGGATGGTGCCGGCGACGACGCCGGACGGTGGCGGCGCGCC
Source organism: Amycolatopsis sp. NPDC104587 (assembly GCF_055583645.1). Lineage (NCBI taxonomy): Bacteria > Bacillati > Actinomycetota > Actinomycetes > Pseudonocardiales > Pseudonocardiaceae > Amycolatopsis > Amycolatopsis sp. NPDC104587. The sequence goes on along the minus strand of NZ_JBVJNO010000001.1, from coordinate 220,060 downwards.
GTCATCGGGTGAGGTGTAGGTGACCGTCCACTGGGGCACGCTGTTCCACACGCCGGTGAGCTCGCTGCGACGGGTGGCGCCGGTCGGGGTGATGCTGCCGATCTGGGGCGGGGCGAGGTCGTAGCGGAAGTTCTGCTCCAGCCGCCAGGTCTTGGGGTCGTAGCCGGGATCGGCGGTGAAGAACATGTTCTCGATGCTGGCGACATAATCCACGCGCCGAGAGCCGTCGTAGGAGAACCCGAGGATCCATTCGTCGAAGGCAATCGTGCCCACGACCTGCGGAGGGATCGAGCCTTTCTGGGTGAGCAGCAAGTTCTGGTGGATGCGGTGGCAGCTTTCGAACCGGCTCTTGAGCCAGCCCTGGGCGGTGGCGGCCTCGCTGGCGTGCTGCTGTTCGCATTGCTGGCGCAGGTCCTGCTGTTCGTCCAGGCGAGTGGCCGGCGTGGCACCGGTGACAGCACTGGCGGGGCTGATGACAGTGAGGGCGCTCAGGGCGGCGAGCAGGGCAGCGCCGAGCGCGCGCGCGAAGCAATATCGCATGCGGTGTCCTTCTGAGTGATAGGGATCAGCGCTGGCGGCGGTGGGTGTCGGCCAGATCTTGGGCGCGGGTGAGCAGCGCGTCGAGGTTGTCGTCGGCGGCCGGCGCGGGTGTCCGCTGGGTCATGGCGACGGCGCCCGGGTTGACGATGCGTTTGGTGACGTCCCAGGAAGAGACGTCGCCGGTCGTGCCGGAGGTGGTAATGGCCGTGTCGAAGTGGAAGCAGTACAGCGCGCTCGCGCCGGGGCGGCAGTCTCCGTCGGGTGCACGCGAGCTGACGGCGGTGGGGCGGAACTGGGCGAAGATGTTGTTGCCGGTCAGGTAGCGGACCCGGTTGCTGGTCGAGGTCAGCGCGACTTGGCCAGGAATGTCGGTGAGGTCCCAGCCGGTCATGAGGTGATGGGACATCGGGTTCGGTTGCGCGCTGGTGGTGCCGACCTTGGTGAAGTCGTAGTAGATGTCCCAGGTCAGGCAGTTCTCGCAGGTCGGGAGGACGGTGAAGGTGTGGTTGCGGTGGTCCGACGCTGTCGCGGCCGGGCCGATCTTGTGGAAGTCGTAGCCGGCGGTGTAGTCGACCCAGTAGGGCTGGTAGTCCGACCCGGTGCCGGTGTAGTGAATGTCCAGGCCGACAGCAAACGATTTCGTCATCGCGTCGTCGGTGAAGAACTGCGTTTCGTTGTAGAAGTCGGCCGGCCAGGTTCCCGCGAACGGACCGTAGGACACGTCGGGGTAGATGAACGTCGCGAACAGGCCGTACATTTTCTCGTCGACATCGCCGCACATCTGGGCGACAGCATCGCGTGGCGCACGGGCACAGGCGCTCGGACCGGCTGCAGCCGCCACACCAGGAACGGCGATTCCCGCCGCGGTGAGCAAGGCGACGAAAAACGCCACCACAATTCTTCTCACGAAATTCCCCCTCGCAGAAACGTCGACCGTGAGGGGTCGACCGCCTCACACTAGAGTGTGGTGCTTACCCACGGAATGGTCTAACGCGTGGGCCACCCGAAGAGCGCAGCGTGATCAACTCAGCGCACGGTTCACCCAGGCTCGGGTCACCTGAACGGATCATGGCTGGGTCGGCTCGCAGGCGAGTCGGCCGTGCTCGTCGTGCGCGACGGATCGTGGCCGCGCACCGGCCGTCGCTACTCGCCCGGCAGCGAAGTGCGCCGGCGTAAGACCAGCCAGCCGGCTCCTGCGGCCAGCGCGGCGATCGCGAGGGCACCGAATCCGGTGTAGTCGCGCAGTTGTTCGCAGCGCCGCAGTGTGTCGTAGTCCGCCGCGCTCATCCAGACGGCCGAGGCCGTCGAGGCGTCACCGGCGGGGTTCGCCAGCCGGCGCAGCTCGCTCGATCGCTGGAGGGCGTTGCCGCAGGCAAGCGTGCTGCCTGGTCGTGATCCTGCGGTGCTGAGCGGAAGCAGCAGCAGGACGGCACATGCTGCGACGCTCAGCAGCGCCACCAGTAGCCATCGACGGAAAACCACCTTTGCAGTGTCGCATCACCGCCGACAACGCTTCGCGCGCCTGATTGCCACGGCCGGTCCGGTCGCATCAGAGCCAGCAAGCGCTGGGTTACACGGCGGCGCCGGCCAGCCGTGCCGGTACACCCTGATGACGCAGGACAGGTCACCACAGAGTGGTACTGATGCGCTGAGTGTTACCCGGATAGCTGCTTGGATGCCGCCTCGGCCCATGTCATGGTGATCTTGTCACGCGTTGGGGTGAATGTCTGGTAGTGGGTTGGGAGGCCCACGGTCCTTACCTCACGTGGCTGTCCGCAGTCCAGCGCCGCTCCGCAGGAGCGGCTGGTGGTGCGCGCCTCGAACGCGCGCGAGGGGAAAACTGTGAATAGATTCTTTCGCTTTCTGCTGTTCTTGTTCTTGGCCGTGACTGCGGCCGCGGTGGTGGCACCGGCTGCCGCGGCGGCGCAGGCTCCGCCGTTCTTCATCGTGGAGAAGGACCGGGTGTCCCCGGTCCCGGCCGGTGATGGTCAGGCAAGGAACCAGTTCGGTGCACCGATGGACACTCTGGCCCAGCGGCTGGCACGGGAACAGACGTTCAAGACCCGGCTGTACAACAACGACGGCTCGGCCACCGTGGTGCCTGGCCAGCCACGCGCTACAGCAGCGGTGAGCCCGGACGAGTGCCTCGAGATCGACACCGGGGAACCGAACTTCCAGCACAAAGACCGGTTTTCCAGCTGCCGCACCTACGGGTTCGGTATCGGCCGGCCCGAGGACGGCTCGCTGACCTTCCTGGTCACGACCGCCTATACCGCGGCCACCGACGGCACTCAAGGCATCCGCGCCGACGTTCTCATCCACGACGGCCAGGTCGAAGGCAACCCGCCGCCGGAGTGGTACGGCACCCAGGTCGGGATCCAGGTGATGTGCAGCGCCATCAGCACCAGCTGCTCCACCTCGGACATGACCCTCAAGACCATGGGCGAATGGGTCACCGGCGAGCACCGCTTCTGGCAGACCATCACTCCCAGCGGCACCACCACCGCCCGCGACGGCAAAGCCTTCTACGAAGTCGGCCAGACCTTCTACGACCCGGTCACCAACACCCGCCCCGTCATCGACCGCACCGACTTCTTCCGCTGCGACACCGCCGGCTACATCCCCGGCGCCGCCCAAGGCTGTGTGTTCACCGCCCGTACCCCCGTGCTCAACATGGGCGCCGTCCGGTCCAAGTACCCGGACATCGTGGACCACATCGCCGCCGCCCAGTACCACCCGGAAACCACCAAGCCCGGCACCTTCACTCTCATCCCCGGCTCCGTGGAAGCCGGCACCCCGCTGACCCGGCTCTACCCCGCCTACGACATGACCACCTACAACCGCAACCACGCAAAAGCCGTCGCGACCTGCGTCGAATTCTGGGGCACCGGCTACACCCAAGGCGGCACCCTCGACTGCGACGAATACCCATTCCGCTCCACCTACCAAGGCGCCGCCTACAGCGACAACGGCGGTACAGTCGGCTACTCCGCCAAACCGATAGCCCTGGGCCAGAACCGCAGTGCCGGCAACGACGTCGGCACCTTCTACAAGGACTACCGCATCCTCGACAGCGACGGCTACTTCGTCAGCGCAACCTGACCAGCACGACTGACCCTTCAGCCGATGGTGTGGTGGGGGGGGGGGGGGGGGGGGGGGGGGGGGGGGGGGGGGGGGGGGGGGGGGGTGGGGGGGTGGGGGGGGGGGGGTAGAGTGATCGATGGATCTCT
>NZ_JBVJNO010000001.1:146778-216280 GCF_055583645.1 Amycolatopsis sp. NPDC104587 | reverse complement strand
GCTCGCCGTGTTTCGGGGGGGGGGGGGTACCCCCCCCCCCCCCCAGGGGCAAACCCCCCCCCCCCCCCCCCCCCCCTCCCCCCCCCTTTTCCCCCCCCCCCCCCCCCCCCCCCCCCCCCCCCACGCCCTGCTACCGTTCAGCACATGACCGTGATCCAGCGGGTTCACCGCACCGTCGCCGTCTATCCCGGCCTGTTCTTTCTCGCCAACACTGAGCCCGCCGGCGCCGAACTCCCCAGCAACCTCGTCGATGGCCTTCTCGCCACCGGCGATATCTGTGCATTCGGACCCAACGGTATCGCGTTCGCCAGCGCCTTCCAGTCCCACATTGTCACCGTCTACATGGAATTCCCCGCCGAACCGTCCACGGCACCCGCACCAGTGAACGAGCCGCTCGTCCAGGCCCGCAGCGGCTCTTTCACCTTCACCGGCACACCGCTGCAGTTCGAGAACCCCGACTACAGGCAGCCCGAGACCCAGCTGACGGTGCCTGTGTCCGGCCGCCGCGACATCGTCGTCGCCCGCCACCTGCTGGTGCCACCCGCCACATTCACACCACCACCCGACGACGCCAATCCCACCGGTCTCGAGCACTGGACGATCACCGTGCTCCCCTGACAAGGGACCATGGACGTTTCGAACGATTCACACATTCTCGCGGCGCCGTATCACGATGAGGCGGACAGCGGCGAACCTGCCCGCGCAATCTCGTTGCACTTCGCGAAACTCGAGCCAGCGCACCCACTCCCGCGTAGTCTGTTTCGCTGACTGTCAGTGATCTCTACATTGACGGCGGCAAAAAGTCACCGGACGGCCGGACTGCCGTTTACGGCCTGCCGGCCACGCTTTCGGATAACACCAACTTCGCGTAGTAGTGCCGCGACCGCGTCGGGGCCCACTTTAAGTAGTAATCTAACCGAGCATTGCCACTCCATGTGCCTCAGGGCAGCCGCAAGAGCCTTGCGTTTGACAGACAGCGTTCCACCTTGCGCCGCTTTCAGCATTGCACTGGCTCGAGTTTCGGGATCGGCGATTTCTTCGGCGATCTTTTCAGCGCTTTCCCAATCACCCAAGTGCGCCGCGACGTCGATAATGTGATCGAGCGCGTCATCCTTACCAGCTGAACTTTCGATTGTCCGTGCTACCAACACGGCCTCGACCAGGCGGCCATCTCCCGCGATTTGGGTGGCGAGCTCGTCGAGAGCTTCCTCTCGCTCTACGGCATTGTTCCTTGAACGCGCGACACGTTCGGCGTGCGACCATTGACCGCGCTCAGCATGAGCCGCAACCAATGACCGAAGGCCCGGAATTCGCTCTCGCCATTCGGACATGGCGACAATGATCGCCTCAGCTCGTTCGAGGTCACCTGCCTCCGCAGCACCCCTGGAAACTCTCCCCAGGACGATACCGATTCGTCCAGGAATTGAAATGCGATTAGCGAGACGAACGGCCCGATCAGAGTGGCCAGTTCGTGACCACGCTTCGGCTACCGCTTCCAGTCCCTCTGCCTGAGCCCATCGGTCGCTTAACGATAGCGCAAGCGCTTCAACACGAATAAGCACCTCGTGCGCCCGCCGGACTTGTCCGCGAGAATTGAGTCCTACCGCCAGGTACGCTAATGCGTCAATTTTAGAACGGGACGACAAGTACGAATCAGCAATAAACTCAGCATTGTCCCACTCGGAAGCATCGACCATATGATAACTGATGTTATACAAGATAACATCACGCTCATCCAGGTCCGAAAGTAAGCGCGCAGCCACTACAGCCTCGTTGAAAGATTTTTTTGCGAGTGCCACGTCGCCTGCAGTCGAGGCCACTCTAGCGACCGCGATCAACCCACGTACCCTGCCTGATTCCACGTGGATCGATCGAGCAAACTCGGCCGCGCGAGTAATACTTACCGCGTCCCCCCAAAGAGATACTAAGTATTGAAGCTCTGTTGGATACCATTCCCGGCCGTCGCCGACTATCCGAGCTATCGATTCAAGCCGAGAAAGATCACCGCTTTCGACAAACGCACGAAGTACTGGAGCGAGCATTGACAGTCCACAATGCTCGTCCATCATGACGCGAACGACCTCATCCGCTTTCTGGTACTCACCGCCTTCAACCAGCGCATAGCCCAGCCGAGACCGCACGCCGTTGCGCGTGGAAATTTCCGGAATTGACTCGATTACCTCTTCCGCCCACTGGAATTCGCCGGCTTCGACTAGGTTCTTGGCGAATATGCCGAGTGCAAAATCGTAGCTAACGAGGTCAACGAATGGGCGGCTGATGTGCTCGGCTTGCGTAATTAGCTCGATGGCGCGGGGAAGGTCTCCTGTCGCGGCAACCGTACGGGCGGCCCTGATCAAAGCGTCAGCGTCACCAGCATCTGCGGGTGCGGCAAGGTCATGAGGACGACGAGTACCGCCTAGGGCAGCCACCGCAACATCGATGGCCAAGAACGCGGCAAATCGGGCAAATGACCCATTGATTTTGTCGGCCCTTCGTTCGGCGTGCTCGAGGAACTCTTCGGCTCTGCCGACATCTCCGGCCGCGGAGGTCACGGACGCCATCTTCAGCAGCCTTTGCACAGAGCTGTCAATCGCAACGTAGGCACTGTCGGGTAATGCAGCTGCGCGAGCGACCAGGGCGGTTGCACGCCGAGGCTCCTTTGCGAACGCAGCTGCATCTGCGATCCGCAGGAGTTCGTCGATCAGCTCACTGTCGAAGCGCAGGTCCTGGGCGGCCTTCTCGGCGCTGTCGAGCAGCTTATTGACGCGTCCACTTTGATTGTCAGCTGCCGCGGCCCGTGCCGCTGCCACCAGCGCACGAACTCGCTCAGACGGAACGTCGATGATGCGCGCGAGCTCTTCGGCCCGATCGGCGTCCCCGAGTTCGCCGACGCACTCAGCAAGCAGCGCGAGCGCAGTAGCTCGCGCTTCACGGTCAGCGATAGATCGTGCATGCGACTCGGCTATGTCGGTGTCACCGAGGGAGAGCGCGGCCTCGGTCAGGTGAAGCTGCATCCAGGGACGGGCATGCAAGTCTGTGGCGCACCGAACGATCGTTTCCGCATTGCTTCGGATCTCCTGAGCCAGCTGACGTTGTCCCTGCGCCGCCAGCACTTCCACCATCTTGACCATGGCTGTCAGCTGACGACTCGGCTCGTTGATCGATGCTAGGATCTTTTCGGCGTGGCCGATTTGGCCCACCTGTGCCCAAGCGGCCGGAAGTTCTACGGGGATCAGGCTGATGCGGCCGGCGAGGCGGTCGCGGTGTACGGCCAATCGAACCAGAGCGGTGAGGTCTCCGTGGGCGGCCGCGATATCCATCACTGTGGCGATTTCTGCCATTGCGGATGAATCACCGCCCGACAGTACGAACAGCCGTTCCTGGCGGTCGAGGTCGGTGGCGAGGTCGATCATTCTTGCAACATCGAGCTGGTCTTCCAGCAGGCGAAAATAGCCACGTAGGAGGTACTCCGGTGTTTGCTCTGGCCACCTCAAGTTCCGGTACCGGTCCGCGAACATATGCAATCGATCGCGGTAATCGGCAAGACATTGCTCACCAAGCATCCTCTGCGCCGTCAGCTGCAGTTCTTCGTGGCCGAGGAGGTGCACCTGGGGGCCGTCGGCGACAAAGTGGCTGTTACGTGTGGAGAAGCTGCGACCAGTGACGGCACGCAGCCGGCGATCGACCTGCCACGGCGTCTGCCCGGTGAGTTCAGCGATGTCCGATGGTGACAAGCCGCCGATCGCCGCGGTGACCAGTCCGAGAATGTCTCGTTCTGCAGCGCTGCCCTCGAGCAGGTGCTCGAGTTCACGTTCCATGTCAGCTTTGATGGCCAGTGCGTAGGGCGACGGCTCCAGGTTTATGACGATGTTTGGATCCTGCAGCGGATGATCAGGAGCGACGTCGGAGGGAACGGGCGGGTTTGGTCGTCCGGACACGATCACGCGCATTCCGGCGGGCAATCTCTTGGGTAGGAGCCCGGCGATGCTGTATGCGTTCGGGCCTGCGCACACTCCTCGGTCCTCGTCGAGACCGTCCACCAGCAGGACGAACTGTTCGCCCCGGTCCCGGCAGGCCTCGGCTGCGTCGTGGAGCAGGCGACGCAGGTGGCCGTCGCGGTTCGACTCGGTCAAGTAGGTGGGCCACGGTTCGCCCAGCAAGGCCAGCAGCTGCTCCATCACGTTCTCGATGAACGCGTTTCGGTCGCTCTGTGCCGCTAGCCGCGCGGTGATGAAGAACGACACGATTCGCACTTGGGGCGGGGGGTGTAGCACGAACCACGCCATGAGCGCGGTTTTTCCCGACCACGGACCAGCTCGCCACCAGCAGTAGCGTGCGCTGGTCGCGTCGGAGCCGCAGAAGTCTCGCAGCTCCTGGAGTTCCGGGTCGCGCCCGTGCAACCGGTGTGGCGCGATCTGCTGGACTTGCAGGGCGTATTGAGTGCGGACGGGGACACCGGTTCGGAGGTTGATCTCCCCGATCTGAACGTTGATCGCGCGATCTCCGGTGGAAACGATCCCGCTGGAATCGCGGCCCACCACCGCGTTGCGGTCGCTCTTCGGGACGGTAGGCGGCCCGAAGAGATCGGGCTGCTCGTCGGGACTCATCGGCGTTGGATGTTGACCGCGCCGTCACCAGTCGATGCGATCCCGGAGATGTCTCCGCCGGCAGAGATCGCCCGATCGCCGGTGGTGACGACGCCACCGGCCCCAGCTTGCCGTGCCCGCGCCACGGCCTGGTTGAGCTGCGCGGCGAACTCGGCATCGTCGGTGACTGCGTCGTCGAGGGCCAGCTGGACGCGCTTGCGGGTTCGCTCGCCAGCTTCGCCGGTCTCGCCCGCCTCAGCTTCGAGTCGCGCCAGGGCGGGATCGGCGCCCAGCTTCGACTTGATGAGGTCGTGCAGGCGGTCGAGGGCGAGGTCGATGGAGTCGTCGGCGATCTCATCGGCCTTTTTCGCGGCCCGGCTGAGCTTGCGTGCTGCCCATGCGACCAAGAAGCCGACCGCCACTTCGACACCGGTCATGTCCGCACCTCCCCAGGTTGAGGGTCCAACGTGGATGTCACTATTCATACATCGGCACGAGCGGTCGAGCGTAACAACTCACCGTCCCCCGACGCAGCTGTCGCCTGAAGGCCGTGCGGCTGCCAGCATCATCGAGCTCGACGTCACTCACGATCATTCAGGGATGTGGTCGACTTCGCCGCGGTCGATCCCCCAGGAGTGCCCGGTCGCCAGTGCATCGAGCGGGGCACCCTGGTTCAGCACGGTGAGGGTGTTGACGCGGGTGCCGGCGCGGAACTCGCCGATCCAGCCACCGCGAGGACTATCAGGCAGCTGCCCATCCAACGCAGGAAGAGCGAGAGTGCCTGCGGCGAACTCGTGACGGCCGTCCACGTATTGGAAATCTCCGCCGGCGACATCGTTGTAGGAGAGAAGAAAGGTCTGGTAGTAGCCGGGATTCCCGAAGTAGAACGCCTCGGTATAGCCGATCCGGTTGGCTCCGATGATGAGCCGCCTGCCGTCGGCGGAATCGGTCATCGACGCGAAGGATCCTTGCGCCAGGTCGATCTTCAACAAGCCTGCTGTCAGGCGATCAGTGTCGAAGCGGAAGTTCGGATCGCGCACTGAGATGGAGAAGGCGTCGATGGGCCCGTGCTCACCAGCGGCAGTCACGGTGACGACGACGTGCACATTGCGATACACCCTATACAGCCGTCCGGGCGCGGCGTCTCGGAGCGCGCCGGTGCGCAGTGGTGCGCCGAGTGCGTTGTCGAGGTAGTCCAAAGGCCGGCCACAAGCGAGCTTGTTCAGGGCATCCCTCAGGAGCAGTTTGCGAGCTCCCCAGGGCACGACACGCCGCTTGACGCTGACTGCGATCACGCTGCCTGCAACGAGCGCGCTGGGGATGCCCACCAGCCAAGGTTCGAGTGACAAGGGCGGTCTCGTCGGCTATTCGGTCTCTTTGGGGTGCTGGAGACTGGCGTACTGGATCCAGACGGTGTGGCTCTCCTCGTCGAGGAGATACCAGATTCGGCCACTGCCGGTCACTTCGATCTGCCACTGCGGCAGCACTCGGCCGCGGTGCGCACCGTTGGCCAGCGGCCCTTTGAGGCGGTGATGGCGAGTGTCGGGGTCTCGGCCTGGTGCAGTGCGCATGAGGTCGTACGCGCGGCGAGCATTGGTCGTCGCCGCGCGTACGAGCTCATCCCAGCTCGCAGCCGCATCTTTCGTGCCGAACCGGACGTCCCACTCGTCGCCGACGGGCGGAGGAGCGACGCGTTCGTCTTTCTTCGGGCTCACTCGTCGCCAGGCTCCGGCACTGCCCCGAAATCGTCGCCGTCCTGGGTGAGGATCTTCGCCAGTTCAGGGTCGGCGTGGATCTCGGCGGTGCTGCGCCAGGCAGCGACCAGGTTGGCCAGCGGCGCCGGGTTGCCCAGCGATTCGGATCTCTCGGTGACATCGATGAGTTCGAGCAGGAAGGTCTGCACCTCCTCTTTGGCGAGGTAGCGAACCCACGGGAACGCGGCCGGCAAGACTTCGAGCAACGCTCGCGCGCCAGCATCCTGCTTCATCAGTTCGATGAAGATGCGAGCGGTTGCAGAGGCAGCTTCAGTCGTCTGGGCAGCGCGATCGGCGGTAACGAGGACCAGGTCTTGCTGGTCTCGCTCACGGCGTCGGATCCGCACAGCGCGAGAGGCGGAGTGCTCAAGCTTGTGCACGACCCCCTTGGCGTCGCGCTGCAGATCGGAGAAGTTGACCTCCGGTGCGGTCATGTTCATTCCTCAAGACTAGTTCTGAATTAGTTCTGCGTCCAGCGTTGTCCAACGTGACTCAACTTGCAGTCGACCACAATGTGATGTCAGTCACTCTCCTTGCTGCTGGACTGGCCGCTCTCGGTGGCTGCTCTCCGCGTAGGCCGGGCCGACTCGTGGCTACATCCGTGCTTGCGTGGCCGGTCGTCGAACTGACAGCAGCCACAGGCAATCGGCCGCGCCGCGGACAGGACAGGACAGGACAGGCGCCATACGGTGCCATGACATGCCGGCCAGCGTGCCTGCAGACTGGCAGCCGCGGCGATTCGGGCCTGGTGAGACGCCGATGTGCACCGTGCCCGGAAGTGCAGGTGCGACGTTCAGCCGGGTCATTCACCCTCTAATGACGTGATCGATAAGCCCTTCTGGAAGCGAGGACGGCCTGTAACATGGCCTCATGAGCGGCCAGCAGCCAGAGCCCGACACGTCGACCGGTGCAGCCGGCCGGTCGCAGGCTGCCGCCATCGGACTGCGCAAGCCGCAGGGCGCCTGGGTTGCGAGGAGCGCAACCAGCGGCAGATTCGTGAGGACCTCGAAGGCTGCTCGTTCGCAGGTCACGGAGACGTCGAAATCTTCACGCGGGAAGAAGCCTGAGGAGACGAAGCCGTATCCACTCCCGTCGTTTCTGGGGATGTTCGATCTGCCGGCCGACGCCTCGGAGCGAGTCAAGGCCGAGGTCCGCGGTCGGGACGACACCTGAGTGCGGTGACGAGGTCATAGGACGCGATGGCACGTCCAATCGTCGTGGACACCGGGCCACTCGTCGCGATGGCCAACGCCAAGGACAGCCATCACGCGGCTGTGCGGGCGTGGCTCGAGTCAGCTCTGACACGTGACCTCCTGGTTCCGTCTCTGGTGCTGACCGAGGTGTGTCAATACATCGAGAAGCATCTCGGCGGCGATGCTGAAGCGTCGTTCGTCGAGATGTTGATGCAGTCTCCCCAGTTTCGGATCTACGACCCGATGGTGGACGACTACAAACGGATGGTGGTGTTGATGCGGCAGTATTCGGACTGGCCCCTCGGCGTCGCCGACGCCGCTGTCGTGGCCACTGCTGAGCGGCTGAAGACAGTCGAAATCGCCACGGTGGACCGACGGCACTTCGAACACATTCGCCCGGTCCATGTCGCCTACTTCACGATCTACCCCGCCCTCGGACGGTAGACGTCTCAGCAGGCATCGGCGGTTCAGCAGATGCGTTCAGCACTGCAAGCAGTGGTGCAGAGCGGCCCGGCAACCGGCCGAGAGGTCAACCCCGGCTAGTGACGCCAGCCCACATGTACGGCCGGGCGTCTTGTTGCGCGGCGTCCAGGCGCATCCCGGGGACGGGACGCCAGTCCGGGGGATGGACGATGCCAGGGGCAAGCAGATCCCATTCCGGGCTGTCCAGCCAGCCGGCGACAGTGCCGCGGTCGCGCAGCCACATCGGGTTGCTGGTGTTGCGGTAGCTGTCGACGACCGTCTGGATGTTGCCAGCTCCAGGCTCGGGCGCCGCGTCGTTGCAGGCATGGGTCAGCGCAAGCCAGCTGCCCGGCGCCGCGATCCGGCGGTAGGCATCCAGAATGCCGCGCGGGTCGTCGCCGTCGCCGACGAAGTGCAGGACAGCGATGAACAGGAAGCAGACCGGCTGATCGAGCTTGATTAGCCGCTGGGCATCAGGATGGGCGAAGATCGCGTCGGGATCACGCAGATCCTGCTGGACCAGGGCAGCCCAGTGGGTAACCTCGTCTTCGTCGAGGATCTGCCGCCCCTGGCTCGCGGCGACGGGTTCGTAGTCGACGTAGACGACGCGGGCGCGGGTCTTGCGTCGCCGGCGGCGGACAATGTCGTGAATGTTGCCGACCGTGGGAACACCGGTGCCGAGGTCGACGAACTGCCGAACACCGGCGTCAAGGGCCGCACTCACCACCCGCCGCAGGAACGCACGGTTGTGCCGGGCGACCTGCTTGACCTGCGGCCAAGTCGCGACGGCGCGTTCACCGAACTCCCGGTCGACAGCCCAGTTGCGGGTCCCGCCGAGATACCAGTCATACATCCGTGCGGCGCTGGGTTTGGTCAGGTCGACATCGGCGTCGAGGCGTTGCTGCGGGGCCCGTTCCTCCGAGTGTTCGCCCACGGTGCTGTACTCCCCTTCCGCGCCTACCGGTCAAACCGTGCATCGAGCGTAGCGATCCTGAGGCCGCGGACACGGCCGCCGCCGGAGTGATGCCGCGCCACGTTCAGATACTCATCCGACACATTCTGCCGTCGAACGGTCGCCACTCTGCGTTGAGCGGTCGACGCCGTAGCCGCTCGTACGGTCATCTTCCGCGCCGCATTCATCACCTCAGAGTTGCCTGCGCACACTCAAAGCAACACTTTCGGACCACAATAACACCGTTTCGGATTAATCGAAGATGTCAACTTTTTGCCCTTTTGGCTTCCGATCACGGGTTCTCCACCGCGCATACACGTGCTTATGAACGACGCCGTTCATACCAGTTTTCCCAGGATATGCGTTCGCTTAGCAACGGCAAGCGCTGTTCACCCGGGCAGGTCGCCGACAGTGGAGGCGGACCCGTCCGGCGCACAATATGAACATCCGGCAGGATTATCAGCGTCACACGGTCTGGTGAGTTGACCACCGGACACGGAACAGACAAGGATCAGCGAAGACTCGTCAGAGTTACACGCACATGAAAGCGCGGCCCCCTGCTGCAACAGGGAGCCGCGCGTGCGTCCGAAGCACCCACGCGGACCGAGGGGTACGAACGTGAGAACTCTACTACCCAGTACAAGATCGACAAGGCCGCTGGCATCACGACGCCGCGCAGGCAAGACACAAGCGAGCGCAATCGCGACCGCGAACAGATCCGCCGGCCTCTCGATCGCCGCGGCATCCCGCCTGCTCGAGTAGACGCTCGCACACGGGAGGCCGCGTGCCATGGGACGAGCCGCAGCGTCGTTGCGGCTGGGCTCCCTGGTGCGGCCAAGCGCCAACCTGGCCGCACCAGCCCCGACACGCGCCCGCCCCAACGGGCCGCTTTCCGCTGGCCGAGTGTCGTCGGCTTCCCCGGCACACCGATCATCCCGGACCCGTTCAGCCTGTCAACTCATCGAGTGGGATGGGATAACCGCAGGAAGACAGCTCGTTGTCAGGCTGTGATGACCATGGCCCGGACGTGGCCATTCCACGCGTCGAGACGTCGCCGTAGCCATGCCGTGCTCAACGCGTGATGTGACCCACGGCACCACGAATGGGACGGGGTGGGACCTGGGATGCCCTTCCGCAGTCGCACCCCGCAGGCACACTGGCCGAGATCGGTAACCAACCGTCGTTAGTTGATCACGTGGCGCCAACCACGCAACGACGGTGCTGACCGGTCGACTCCCCGCTCACCGTTGTTGCGCATCCCGCTTTCCGCGCGGCACAACCCGAAAGGGCTCGACCCATGCATCACCTGGGGCAGCGATTTCCCGGTGCGACCTGTACTCCCGGACAGTGGCCGCGGCTGGCGACGCTCGTCGTCGTAGTCGTCGTGCTGATCGTGCTCGTCCGCAGCGGCTACACCCCCGACATCGCGCTGCGGGCCCTGGCCGGCGCCTGCGCGATCGCGGCCGCCAGCGCGGCCCACCTTCCGGCCCGACTCGGCCGCCGCACCTCACCGGCCCGCCGCATCAGCTGAGGACCACCTCCATGAACGACCCAGACCCCACCGCAGCCATGATCGGCGCTGCCGACATCCCGCTGCGTCAGCTGCTCGAGCAGTTCTGGACCCACGCCAGCCGCCCGACCGCGGAGCAGATGGCCGCCAAACACAACCTGCCGCTGCAGCCGCTTGCCCGCTTCCTCAGCTCCATTGACGCCCCCGACCTCGAGGAAACCACGGCGATGGCCCGCGCAGTCGTACCGCGCGCCTGGCAAGACATGGTGATCCGGCGCTGGCACGAAGCCGACAGTCAACCGCGCAACGACCGGGTGCTACCGCTCCCGCGCCGGTCCGCGGCGTCCGACGCCACCACCGCCATCGGCACCGCGATGGCGGCCCGAACACACCGCGAGTTCGGCGAGGCACTCGAACTGCTCAAGACAGAACACGACCTCACCTACGAGCAGATCGCCAAAAACTCCGGTCACGTCCTGTCGAAGTCCGCAGCGCATCGCTTCGCCACCCATGGACGCGTCCCCAAGCGAGAGTTGCTCGAGGCGTTCGTTCGCGCCTGCGGCGTTCACGGCCTCGACCTGGACCTGTGGCTGACAGCGTGGCGCTCGGTCAACCAGAACAGCGACGACCTGATCGAGGACATCGCCGAGACGCGGCTGGCTGAGCCAGCCACGGCATCTCCATCCGCGACCCCGGCACCGACTCCGCAGCCCTCGGCAGATACGGCATCCCGCTTGCGGCTGATCGGCATGCTGGCCGCCACGACGATGGCCGGGTCCGCTGCCGCGACGGCCAAGCTGTGCCGATCAGTCACGGCACAAAGGTGGGTGCTGCTCGTCGGCCTCGGTACCGCCGGCGCCGCGTTGCTCCTGCTGATCGCCGAGCTCCACCAGCACCTGACCCCGTCCCGGTGCACCGAACCGGGCTGTCCCAGCTCCGCACCCCACTGACCCGCGCCACCCCGACCGCGCGGGTGGAGCAGGTCCATATGCCGGCTCCACCCGCCTCGACCACGCCTGCTCAGAAAGCGATGCCGTGCTCCTCCACGATGACCTCACCGCATCTCCCGGCCCTCAGCCCGCCGACGGCCCAGCGCTCACATCAGCAGCCTCCGGTCCACCGTCCATCATGCGCCCGGCTACCCGAGTCCTACGCCGCCTCGATGGCTTCAACCCCGCCGCCCGCGCCGGCGCAGTCATCGTGCTGCTCTTCGGCGGCATAGCTCTCGTATCCCAGCTCGTCGCTGTCCACGCCACCACCGCCGGCTGGACCGTCGGCGGTGCGCTAATCCTCCCGCTCATCGCCCTGATCACCTCCGGCGTCCGGACCTCCTCAGCTCAGGCACCGGATCTGCCTCACGCCCGCCCCGCGCCGTAACAGCGACCACCCCCGTCTGCGACCTATGCAGAACCAACACAGCGCCACCACGACACCCCGAATACCGCACCCATGCATCGAGCGACGCCCCCGCCGGCGCGAGTCACTGCGCACCACTGCCTTCCCGCCCATATGGAGACTCCGTGACCAACAGACTCGCCGTCGCCGGCTTCATCGTCGCCGTCTTGGCACTGATCGCCACCTGCTTGCAGATAGCACAGAACGCACGAACATGGCCCTTCGCCGGCCCTTCCTGGCTCTGGATCATCGCGGGCGGCCTTGCGGCCGCCGCCGGATTCATATGGATCATCGCCCTGAAGCTGCGCAACGCACCGATATCCCCGCTGACCCTGTCCGCCGGTTACGCGTTAACCGTGCTCGGCGTCGCCGTCGGCACGTTCGCCGCCACCACCGCGACTCAGCCCGATGAGGGCACACCCTCAGCTGCCAGGATCGACTCCGTCCGCGACGACGAACTGATCGAGGACCCGATCGCCCTCAGCGGCCCTATCACCGCTCCCGTCGCGCCCGGCGAGACCTTCTGGCTCTACGTCGCCAACCTCCCCGATAACGGCAAACAGCCCAGCACCTTCTACCTGCAACCCGGTCCATGCGACATCCTCGACGGCGGAAGGACGTGGCGCTGCGCGGATATCGCCCTGGCCCACATCGGAAAGCGGAAAATTGCCTTCTACCTTCTCAGCGCCACCGGGGACCGGGCACGCGTCCTCGGCCAGTCACTGATCACCGGCAGCAGCTTCGACGAGCACACCCGGCTTGTCGACAAATACCGACTCCCCGAGCCAGGCGCCGGACGCGACCCTCGCAACAGCAGCACCCTCCCCGGCGGCAACAACCTCCGGCAACTCGACTTCGTCACCGTCACCCTCGCGCGATAGCCACGCCCAGTGCAGCCGCATCCCGTGCCCGCGCACCGAGGCGCAAACCACGATCACCTGCTCCGCGAAACCCCGGACGTGCCCGCCGTGCGCCCTCCGACACCGCCCACAGTGGCGCACCGCCAAAGTAAGCCAGCTCCCGACGCGATTCACCGCGCCAAACATCAAACGCGCGAGGTCGTCACCGCCACTTCGAGGGAAACCCGCAGATCGATATCGTGATTACTGGCCAACGATTTCACTCGACCACCAAAGAACCTCAGCGCTCCAGGTAGTGTGCATGACTGAAGTTGATGTCAGGAGGGTGCGTTGACCTACGAACGAAAAGCCGGGCGCCAAACGATCGTCGCCGTTGACATCCAGAACTACGGAAGCCGCCGCAGGACTGTGCTGGAGGACCAGAACCTGCACCGAGCAGCGAACACCCTGTTCCTTGAGGCTCTCTCCCGTGCCCGCATACATCGGAAGGAGTGCCAGTTCACAGACCGCGGAGACGGCGTACTCGTCCTCGCCTCGGAGAGAATCTCCGAGAAGCGGTTTGTCGAGGACCTGCCCCCCGCGCTCGTTCGAGTGCTGCATCAGCATAACCGGACCCGCGACGCCGCATCCCAAATTCGGCTCAAAATGGCGCTGCATGCGGGCGCAGTACGCTTCGGCTCCCACGGCGCCGCCGGAACGGCGATCACTCACACATTACGGCTCCTGGATGCCGTTCCGCTCAGGGAGGCGCTCATGTCCTCTGGGGCGATGCTGGCGCTGATCACATCGGAGTGGTTCTTCGAGGAGATCGTCCGGCGCAGCGACCGTCCCGACCCCACGACGTTCCGGCCGGTGCAGGTCATGGCGAAGGGGATCCGGGCCAACGGCTGGATCGCGCTACCCGACCGGCCATACCCGCCTGACCCGGAACTGCGAGCTAAACGGGTCGCTTTCTCGAGCTATTACGCCTTTCACGCGCAAGTCACCGTCGGCCAAGTAGGCCATCGCTACTACCTCAAAGACGACGCCTACGGCGCAACCGACGTGGTCCCAACCGCCGACATGCCCAATCCCGTCAACTCTCCTCCGCCCGCGCGTGAATCAACAGCACCCGTGCGCGGCAGCGGCGACCAGGCGCCCGACCCGGGTGCTCCTGACCGTTCAACAGCGGGCGGTGCGGGGTCGCCTTCCGGGCAATCTGACGACCCGGTGACCGCGGGAAAGAGCGGGGCGGACACCGAAGTGTTCCGATCCCTGCATGCGGGTCTGCCCTCGACAGCACCACTATTCTCCGCCATCAGCCTCGTCGTGCAGATCACCGAGACAACCCCAACGTGGTCCCGCCGCTTTTCACGTCTCGATGGAATAGCCTCCGGGCAGGACGTCGCCATCGTCGTGCAGGCCCCAGCGGGCCTCATCCCAGAAGGTCCGCTAGAACAGGTCACCTCGGTGCCCGCATCGGGCGACGCGAAGCCTGTCCGATTTGGGTTCCAGACCCGGGAACCCGGTCAACAGCGGCTTCAGGTCACAGCGTGGGCCGGCGGCACCTTTCTCGCCGAACTTGAGATCGAAGTAGCGGTCGGAAGCAGCTCTGGTTACGGCGCTAACGCGATCGCCGTGGCCCGCATGCCTCAGCCTCAACCGCGCGTCGGCGAAGTCACTCTGCTCGTTAGATCCGACGGCGAGCGTTACGTATTTCAGCTGCTGTCCGAGGAGTGCCTTTTCGAACCGGTCGTAGCCCAAGCTCTCACCGCAGATCCAGGAGTCGCGGTCGAACGGGCGGTGACGACCCTGAAACAACTTGCCGAGGGACGGGGACCCTACCAAACCTCTGCCGCCAGGCGATGGATGCGCGAAACTGGAATCGGGTTATGGAACGACATCGTTCCAGAATTGATCAAGGATCAGTACTGGCAGTTACGACAGAGCATCAAATCTCTTAGCGTCGCCACGTCTGACGACATTTTGCCGTGGGAACTACTCTACCCATTGCGCCACGACCGGGACGAAGGCTTCCTCGTCGAGCAGTTTCCAGTACTGAGACGAGTGTTCGGGCAGCATCGCACGCGCGAAGTCGATCTCGGCGACTGCTCCTACATACTCTCATCCAAAATCCCGGGCAACGCGCACGACGAAATTGAGGCAGTTTCCGAAGTGCTCGGCACCGGCGACGTGATCGACAGCCTGGACCCGCTCCTGGATTTGATCGCTTCAGGACAGTGCGGCGCGTTGCATTTCGCTTGCCACAACAACTTCGTGGCGGATGGGGGCGGATCTTCGATCAAGCTCGATGGAGGACCGTTCGTTCCGACACTCCTGAACAGCGCCGCGACCAGGAGAAGTCTCGCGAAGCGGTCGCCACTGGTTTTCATCAACGCGTGCCGCTCGGCTGGGGCGGTGCCGCAGTTCGGACGCATGCTGGGCTGGGCCCAGCAGTTCATGGCCGCCGGAGCAGGGGCGTTCGTCGGGACGCTCTGGCCGGTCCAAAGCGAAACCGCAGCCGAGTTCGCCTGCGCGTTCTACAGCCAACTGCGCAACGGCCATACCCTAGGCGAGGCTGCACACGTCGCGCGACACATGACCAGCGGCCCCAACGCCGACCCGACCTGGCTCGCATACGCAATCTATGGCGATCCAGCAGCGACAGCATCCGGCCAGGTCGCCGGCCGGCGCGGATGAATGCCGACAACGCGCTGCCGCTCGTAACGAATGCGACCGCCTCAGCGACTGGGACAGCCGACAGGGTGGCACCGCTCGGAAGATCTACGGCAATTGAGGAACACAGGAGCTAAGGCATGTCACCGGACGACCAGACCTTGGGCCAACTAGTGGCCTCGCTCCTTGATAGACCGGTGGATGTACACCGCTCCCGGTCTTCCGTGGTCTTCTTCGTGCTGGATGTGCTGCAGGACCCGGCTATCAACCCGCAGTTCGTGATTGACGCAGCTGCAACGGTGCGATCAGACCTCTACGTTTTTTCCACTGCACGGCCGCGGCGGCTACGAAGGCTGCGCGAAGCGGTGGACAGCGCCGCCCGCATCGACAGCGAGTTCGCCACAATTATTGGCCAGATGGTCCGTATTGCTACGAGCCTTCAGCCTTCGCGGTCGCCGGAGCGCACTGCGAAGGGAGCGCCGGGCGAACTGTCGCCGCCGGCGGGGCCCGGCGGCGATGCCCGGTCCGCCTCAGCGAACAAGCCCCGTTCCGTCGACGACGCGCCCACGCACCCCATACCAATCGTTCGAGGCACGGATACCTCCTGGCCGCAGCGGGACACCGCGGGATCGGAGTTCGCGGAACCACGCTCTGCTGACCCGCCCGGCACCTCTGGCAACGCTGGGCGGGCAAGGAGGTCACCCTCGGAGTACCGTGTGGACGCTCCGAAGAGCTTGCCCCGGCGAACTACAGCCTCGCAGCTGCCGCCGGAATCGGCACATGCGTTCGACCGGTACGACACCGATGAACCACTGGAACCAGACTTAGGCCCGGCGTCTACGGCACGAGACCGGATGTCGAGTCTTCAGCGCGGGCTAGCCTGGGCACGCCGCACGCTCCGGCGAGAAACTGGAGCCGAACAGCGCGCATCTACCGCCGATACGAGACCGGCGGTAGAGTCTCGCGAGGTCTACGGCGCGGGCGAGCCCGACGAGAGTTTCAGAAGGACGGAGCGCGCTGCGCCTACTGCGCTGCCGGCCCGACCACCACGTCGGCCTCGACCTTCGGCTCCTCGCTCCTCCGAGCATGCTCCCCACCCCGAGCTGGCCAGCCTGCACTCCGTTGATCGCTGGCAGGCTTCTGCCGTCTCGCCTTCAGCCCGCTCAATAACGTCCAGCAGATTCCCGCAGCGCTACCTCTGCGCCGATCTTCCTGCCCGTGCACCGCTGTCCGAAGAATTAAGCCTGCTCATCCGGATCACCGAGCACCCCTCGGCACCAAGGCGCTCGTCGTCATCCAGACAACTGAAAGGCTTCGCAATACCGCCCGAGGGCACGCAGGTACTGATCCTGGTGCGCGCTCCAGATGCGCTACCTGCGAAGACATCGTTGCGCCGTGCCGTTACCGTCCCGGCGTCCGGCGACGCTGAGCCCGTGTTGTTCGAATTCGCCCCCCGCGTGCCGGGCCTTCATCAACTACAGGTCATCGTGTTCGCAGGCGGCACGTTCGCAGGCGAGCTGACCTTACAGGTGTCCGTCGAGTCCGGCGGGAAGCTCGCCGAACGAGAACCGGTCGTCGCTCCTCTTGCGGACGTGACCGCTCATCGGGGCGAAGTCACGCTGCTGGTTCACTCTGATACGTCTGTCCGGCGTCGCTACACCTTCCAGTTGCTGTCCGATCGCTACTACTCTGAGCCGGCGCTGGCGCAATCACTCACTGCCGATCCTTCGCTGGCGGTAGAGCGCACCATGGACACTCTGCGACTGATGGCACAGGGCCGCGGCCCATACACGGCGGACAACGCCGCATACTGGACGAGGGAGATTGGAATCGGTCTATGGAACGACGTAGTCCCCGATGTTATCAAGGATCAATTCTGGCAACTGCGGGACGACATCTCCTCGTTCACCGTCGCCACTAAAGACGATGTCCTACCATGGGAATTGCTGTACCCCTTGCATCCCTCGGAAGACCATGGCTTCCTCGTGGAACAGTTTCCCGTGCTTCGGAGGGTACTCAAGCAGCATCGGTCTCGACTGATCAGCCTTGCCGGGTGCTCGTACATCGTTTCACAAAAATCCCCTCGGGACGTCGAACAGGAACTGACGACGTTGTCCGAGATTCTCGGCACAGGACCGGTCCTGCGCGAACTGCGAGATATACTTTCACTTATCGCATCCGGCACCTGCGGATCGCTACACTTTTCCTGCCACAACAGCTTCAGCTCCGACAATGGCGGTTCAACGATCGCGATGTCAGGGGGACCCTTCGTGCCCGAACTACTCAACAGCGCTGTCACGACAAAAAGCCTGTCAGCGCGGGCGCCACTAGTATTTCTCAATGCCTGCCGAAGTGCCAGCGTGGCACCTCAATACAGCCGGATGATCGGATGGGCCGAACAGTTCATGGGCGCGGGCGCCGGCGCGTTCGTTGGCACGCTGTGGCCGGTCCGCAGCGAAACCGCCGGTAACTTTGCTCAGTTTTTTTACGAGAACCTCAGCAACGGTGACACACTGGGGATCGCTACACAGAAGGCAAGATTGTCAGCGTCGAAGTCGGATGGAATGGACCCGACCTGGCTGGCATACAGCGTGTACGGCGATCCCGACGCGGTCGCCGTATAGCTCCTAGTCGTCGAAGGAGAAAACATGCGTATCACGTCCGATGGAGTGCCGGTTGCCGACCTCGTGGCCACGGTGAAAGCTGCGATTGTCGGAGCTGGGTTGTCCGCCTCCCGGTCCGACCGCGACATGAAAGTGTCGGCTGTCCAGCTGACACTGAACACCATCGCCACCGAGAAAGCGGGCGGGAAGATCGAGTTCAAAGTGCCAGTCCTGGGCATGGCGGTGAAGCTGGGGCGATCAGTGACGGTGAAGAACACTCATGTTCTGGACATGACTCTGGTACCGCCCGACCTTGCTCCGCGGCACGAAGTACGCGGCGACGCTGCGGAGGAGGTCCTCGTCGAGGCCATCGAGACAATTCGGGACGTGATGGCCGCGGCGCTCGACGGTGACGATCCGTTCGTGCTCAAGGAGAGCTCAGTAGAGCTGGTCTTCGCCGTGACCGAGGAAGGCGCTATCAACCTGGGCATCGATAGCGAGCAAGGCGACGAGACCACTCACAAGCTGAAGCTGACTTTGACATCCGCGCTCATCGCCGCGCCCGCGTTGGATGCTCAGAGCGCCCACCCCCGTGACTAACCTGGCCACATCTGCATCAGCGGCCAGAATCCCCCTTCACCGGGCGTGAACGATCTCGGTAGCAGGCCTACTTCCGTGACGCCCGCTTCCGCGCCTGTTTCGGCGCGGCCACCTCCACCGGGGCAGCTTGTGCCGACTCGTACGCACTGATCAGCTCGCTGGACAGCCGGCCACGCTCGGCCACCTCGTAGCCGTTGGCCGCCGCCCATTCCCGGACAGACTGGTTGTACTCGCGCGAGTTGCCCCGCTCCGACGCCGCAGAGCCGCCGTTGGTTCCGGCCGTCCGGCCGAGCGCAGTCCGTGCGCGCCGGCCCCCGACCCGTCGCGCCGCCTGCACGTAGCGCTCGAGCTCCCCACGCAGCGCATCAGCATTCTCGGCCGACAGGTCGATCTCATACGAGATTCCGTCGAGGGTGAACGCGACCGTCTCCGCGGCCTCGCTGCCATCGAGATCGTCGAGGACCTCCACCCGCATCTTCTGCGCCACCACTACATCCCTTCGTCTGTGTCCACAGCAGACCTCCGCCCAAGTGGGCGCCGTTGCTGCAAGCCTCCGCAGACCCTACGCGCCACGGACTGACCAGTCGGTACGAGACCACAGCGCGATCGATGCCACGATCCACAAGGGCACCGAACTCACCGACCCGGCATCCGGCATCAGTCCTGCTTCACGTCTGTAGTCGCCGTACCGTTGCGACGGTGAGTCAACCACCACCGGAGCCTGCAGCCACCATCCTCGCTCGGCTGCTGACCGAGATCTCGTGGGAAGGCTCGGCCACTCGCAACTACCGCCACGGCGGCCGCGGCCGGGAGAACGTCCTCACCGCTGAAGTTCTGACCGCGCTGGATTACCTTCCCCGCGCCCGATTCCTCGGCGCCGTCCTGGCCGCCGCCCACGACGCCAGAACCGCAACAGCCCAAGCCGCCCACGACGCGGAAGCATTCACGATCGAGTTCCTGCCCGAAGTCGTGCTCAACCCCCAGGGCATCGGCAAAGCCGCCCAGGTCGTGGTGCAGCCCGACGCACTGCTGCACGGGCAGTCCAGCCTGGTCCTGCTCGAGGCAAAGCGCCTACGCGCCAGCTCGTTCCAGGCCGAGCAGCTCACCCGCGAATACCTCACCGTCACCGCCTTGGCAGGCGCCCGCGTACCCCTTCTGCTGCTTGTTCTCGGCGCCGCGCCTCCGGTGCGCGTAGCCGGCAGCGGCCGCATCACCATCACCGACGCAATCGACCAACATCTCGACGCCGTCTACGCCCGGCTCGGGCACCACCCGTGGACTCTTGCCCAGCTCCGCAACCACCTAGGGCGTTCCGCGGCGTGGATCACCTGGAACGAACTCGCCGACGTCCTCAACACCCAGAACCAACCCGCAGCCTTCGCTGACGCGTCCGTCGCAGCAGCGGTGACCCGCATGGTCAACGCCGTCTCGCAAGCCACGCACTGGCATCAGTAAGGCCGTCAGCCGTCGAGTCGCGTGCTGGCGCATCACGACGCGTCAGCTCATGCCACGCGCGGTTAGTCACCTTACTTCGCATAGACCACGCAGAGCGGGAATCGACTTGTCGACTTCAAGAGCTAAGCGCCTTCCCGTTGGCCGGAGCGCGCTCCAAGCGCTAGGTACCCGCGAGCCACCCTTGAGAACTCTCGGGCACACCCGGGCACACCTGCAAATTGCAAGTTAATGAAGATTAGCGTCAGATCAGCAGCTCAAGGCCACTTTTTTGGAGCCGCCAAGGGGGCTCGAACCCCTGACCTTCTGTTTACAAGACAGATGCTCTACCAGCTGAGCTATAGCGGCCTGGCGCCCTCGGCGCCGCCCACAGTGTATCGGGCTCCGCTCAAGATCCGTTCGACAGGCAGCATCGCCAGGTCCAGGCCACCATGGGCAACGTGGTCAACGCCACTGCAACAGCCGGCCTGCCCGCGTCGATGGTCCGGGAGGAGAGAGCGAGGAGGTGGATGGATCATGAAGATCAACGAGCGCGCCAACGGGGGCAAGGCGACCAGATGGCCCGTCCTGGAACCTCCCGCGCAAAGAACCCCGAAGACCCATCGCCCGAACCTCCTCCGGCGGCGGCCGTGGCAGGTGCTCGAGGCTCCGACCGGTGAGTTTCCCGCCGTCGACGCCGAGGAGGCCATGGGGCCTCAGCTGCCCGACGAGGCCACCGTCAACTTCGTGCTCGACCTCTCGCTGCGCATCGGGGAGGTCCAGATGGCCAGCGGCGCCGGCGCGTCGGACGTCACCGCGACCATCATCGCCATCGCCGCCGCGCTCGGGTTGCCGCACTGCGAGGTCGACGTCATCTTCACGTCGATCACCGTCACCTGCCACCGCGGCAGCGACCTCTCGCCGGTCACCGCGCTGCGCGTCGTGCGCAGCCGGAGCCTCGACTACACCCGGCTGACCGAGACCGAGAAGCTGATCCGGCAGATCGTGCGCGGCAACGTCGGCGCGGAGCAGGCGCAGACCGAGCTCGAACGGATCACGCGGGCGCCGCACCCCTACCCGCGCTGGGTCGCGACGCTGTCCTGGGGCGGGGTCGCCGCCTTCATCACCATCCTGCTCGGGGGTGGCCTCGACATCGCGCTCGTCGCCTTCGTCATCAGTGGCGTGATCGACCGGATCGGCCGGTTCGTGAACCGGTACTCCCTGCCGTTCTTCTTCCAGCAGGTGATCGGCGGCCTGGTCGCGACGCTCTCCGCGATGGCCGTCGTGAGCAGCGGGGTCTTGACCACCGACCGGCCGACGCTCGTCGTCGCGGCCGCGCTGACCGTGCTGCTGTCCGGGCTCTCCACCGTGTCCGCGGTGCAGGACGCCATCACCGGCTACAACGTCACCGCCGCCGGACGCACGATGGAAACCGTGCTGATGTCGGCGGGCCTGATCGCCGGGGTCGTGCTGGCGCTGCGGATCGCCGTCTTCTTCGAACTGCCGCTCACGCCGCTGCCGGACGTCCCCAGCTCGACGCCGCAGCAGCTGCCGCAGGTCATCATCGGCGGGGCCGGCGCCTCCGCCTGCTTCGCGCTCGCCTCGTACTCGAAGATGCGCGCGATGCTGGTCGCGGCGGCCGCCGGGGCCATCGGCGCCGCCGTCTACGGCGCGCTCATGCTGTCCGAGCTCGACGGCGTCAGCTCGTCCGCCATCGCGGCGACGCTGGTCGGGTTCTGCGGTGGTGTGCTCGCGCGGCGGCTCGGCGTGACCCCGCTCGTGGTCGCCGTGTCCGGGATCACTCCGCTGCTTCCGGGCCTTTCGACCTACCGTGGTCTGTACCGGATCGGGGTCGAGCCCAGTGGCGACATCTCGACGCTGATGACAGCCGTCGCAATCGGGCTTGCGCTGGCAGCGGGCGTGGTACTCGGGGAATGGCTCGCCCAGCCGGTACGGACCGGTCTGGGCAGGCTCGAGCGGCGGTTCGCCGGACCACGCATGGCTGGTCCGCTCGAACCGGCTGATCGACGCTTGGAGTAACCCGACGGTCACCGGCTGTTCATCGCTCACGCGATAGGGTTTCACTCTGGGGCCGCGACCCGGGACGCGAGGAGCGAGCGACGTGAGTGAACCGAAGGAGAACACGAGATCGGCCGATTTCGTCGTGGTGGCGAACCGGCTTCCGGTGGACCTCGAGCGCACGACGGACGGTGAGCGCCGCTGGACGGCCAGTCCGGGTGGGCTGGTCTCCGCGCTCGAGCCGTTCCTCCGCTCCCGCAAGGGCGCGTGGGTGGGCTGGCCGGGCATCCCGGACGTCGACGTCGAGGAGTTCGACGACGACGGTCTCGTGCTGCACCCGGTCTCGTTGAGCGCCGACGAAGTCCGTGACTACTACGAAGGTTTCTCCAACGCGACGCTCTGGCCGCTCTACCACGACGTCGTCGAGCGCCCGGTGTTCGACCGGGCGTGGTGGAACAGCTACGTCAAGGTGAACCGCCGCTTCGCCCAGGCCAGCGCCGAGGTCGCCGCCCAGGGCGCGACGGTCTGGATCCAGGACTACCAGCTGCAGCTGGTGCCGGCGATGCTGCGCGAGCTGCGGCCCGACCTGCGCATCGGCTTCTTCCTGCACATCCCGTTCCCGCCGGTCGAGCTGTTCATGCAGATGCCGTGGCGCGCCGCGATCATCCGCGGCCTCACCGGCGCGGACCTCGTCGGCTTCCACCGCCCCGGCGGGGCGCAGAACTTCCTCTGGCTGTGCCGCCAGCTGATCGGCCTCGAGTCGACGCGCGGCGCGGTCGGCGTCCGGTCGCGGCCGGGCACCATGCAGGTCGGCGACCGGACGGTCCGGGTCGGCGCCTTCCCGATCTCGATCGACGCCGCCGGGCTCGACACGCTCGCGCGCACGAAGGGCGTCCAGGAGCGCGCAGCCCAGCTGCGGCGCGACCTCGGCAACCCCAAGACGGTCATGCTCGGCGTCGACCGCCTCGACTACACCAAGGGCATCGACCTGCGCCTGCAGGCGCTGCACGAGCTGCTCCACGAGGGCCGCCTGCAGCCGGACGACGTCACGTTCGTGCAGCTCGCCACCCCCAGCCGCGAGCGCGTCGAGCACTACCAGCGGATGCGCGGCGAGATCGAGCAGATGGTCGGCCGGATCAACGGCGAGTTCGCCCGCGTCGGCCACCCGGTCGTGCACTACCTCCACCAGTCGGTCGACCGCACCGAGCTGGCCGGCTTCTTCTCCGCGGCGGACGTCATGGTCGTGACGCCGCTGCGTGACGGCATGAACCTCGTGTGCAAGGAATACGTCGCCGCGCGGCACGATCTCGGGGGCGCGCTGGTGCTCAGCGAGTTCGCCGGCGCGGCCGCCGAGCTCTCTAGCGCATTCCTCGTGAATCCCCACGACCTGGACGGGGTGAAGGACGCTCTGGTGGCTGCCATTACGCTCGACCCGGCAGAGGGCCGTCGCCGGATGCGCGCCATGCGTCGCCAGGTCCTCACGCACGATGTCGATCGTTGGGCGCGCTCGTTCCTGCAAGCTCTGGGTGCCGAGGCGGTCGATTAACCGAACGACCATGCACGAGCTCCTGAGGAGGAGTGTTGACTGCCGAGGCCCTGCCCGCCGAGCTACGGCGCGCGATCGTGCAGATCGCCCGTACTCCGCGACTGCTGGTCGCCTGCGACTACGACGGCACGCTGGCACCCATCACGCTCAACCCGGACGAGGCACGCCCGCTGCCCGAGTCCGTGGGCGCCCTCAGATCGCTCGCCGGTCTGCACGAGACGACGACCGCGGTCATCTCCGGCCGCGCGCTCCGCGATCTCGCCACGCTCTCGCGGCTGCCGTCCGAGGTGAACCTCGTCGGCAGCCACGGCTCCGAGTTCGACATCGGCTTCATCCACGCCCTCGACGAGAAGGCGCGTGAGCTGCACCGGCGGCTCGAGACCGAGCTGGAGCAGCTCGTGCTCGACGTCCCGGGCGTGTCGCTCGAGGTCAAGCCGGCGAGCATCGCGGTGCACGTGCGCCGAGCCGAGCACGAGGCCGGCCGAAGGGTGCTCGCGGCCGTCCACAACGGACCGTCCACCTGGGAGGGCGTGTCGACCACCGACGGCAAGGAGGTGGTGGAGCTCGCGGTCGTCCAGACGGACAAGGGCCGCGCGCTCGACATCCTGCGCCACCAGGTCGGCGCCACGGCGGCGATCTTCCTCGGCGACGACGTCACCGACGAGAAGGCCTTCGCCCGCCTCTCGGGCCCGGACCTGGGCATCAAGGTCGGCGACGGCGAGACGCTCGCCGGCTTCCGCGTGCCCGACACCGTCGACGTCGCGCTGGTCCTCGGCTTCCTGCTGGAGGAGCGGCGCAACTGGCTCTACGGCGAGTCGGCCCCGCCGATCGAGCGGCTCTCGATGCTGGCCAACGAGCGCTCGGTCGCGCTCGTGACGCCGGACGCGAAGCTGACCTGGCTCTGCCACCCCGGGCCGGACGCGCCCGCGGTGTTCGCCGACCTGCTCGGCGGCGAGGGCGCGGGCCACTTCTCCATCAAGCCGCACCGCAACGGCCTGCCGCTGGGCCAGCGCTACCTGCCGAACACGATGACGGTCGAGACGCGCTGGTCGCGCCTGCTCGTCACCGACTACCTCGAGCCGGAGAGCCCGCAGCACCGGACGGACCTGATCCGCGTGATCTCCGGGGAAGCGCAGGCGGACGTCACGTTCGCGCCGCGTCCGGAGTTCGGCGGGGTGCCGGTCAAGCTGGAGATCACCGAGGGCGGGGTCAAGGTGCTCGGCACGTCGGAGCCGTTCGTGCTCTACGCGCCGGGGGTCGAGTGGACCATCACCTCCGACGGCATGCACGACACCGCGACCGCGCTCGTGCAGCCGACGCCGACCCAGCCGGTCGTGCTGGAGCTGCGCTGCGGCACGCCGGACCTCGGCCCGCACGAACTGTCCGAAGTGGAACGCCGGGACCGCGCGGGCCGCTACTGGAGCGAGTGGACGTCCAAGCTGCAGCTGCCGAAGGTGCAGACCGACCTGGTACTGCGCTCGGCGCTGACGCTGCGCGGCCTGGTCAACACCGACTCCGGCGGGGTGCTCGCCGCGGCGACGTCGTCGCTGCCTGAGGAGATCGGCGGTGTCCGCAACTGGGACTACCGCTACTGCTGGATCCGCGACGCCGCGATGACCGTGCGGGAGCTCGTGCACCTCGGCTCGATCGAGGAGGCCGAGGGGTACCTCAAGTGGCTCCACGGTGTGCTCGCGACGCTGGCCGGCCCGGAGCGGCTCCACCCGCTGTACACGCTTTCGGGCAGTGTCATCGGCGCCGAAGCCGTGATCGAGTCGCTGCCCGGGTACGCCGGTTCGCGGCCCGTGCGGGTCGGCAACCTGGCGAACCACCAGGTGCAGCTGGACGTCTTCGGCCCGGTCGTCGAGCTGGTCGGCACCCTCGCCGCGGCGCGCGGCGACCTGCGTGACGAGGACTGGCAGATGGTCCGCGCCATGGCGGAAGCCGTGACGCGGCGCTGGAACGAGCCCGACCACGGGATCTGGGAGGAGCGGCACGTGCCGCGCCACCGGGTCTACTCCCGGGTCATGTGCTGGGTGACCATCGACCGCGCGGTCAAGCTCGGCGAGCAGTACGGCCGGGGCGTGCCGGGCGCGTGGCCCACCCTGCGCGACGCGATCAAGGACGACGTCCTCACCCACGGCTGGAACGACGAGGTCCAGGCCTTCACGACGGCCTACGACGGCACGGACCTCGACGCGGCTTCGCTGTTCGTCGGGCTCACCGGGCTGATCGACCCGGCCGACGAGCGCTTCCAGCACACGGTGACCGCGATCGAGGCGGAGCTGCGCAGTGGGTCCACTGTGTACCGTTACCGCCGCGACGACGGCCTCCCGGGCGGCGAGGGCGGCTTCCACATCTGCGCGGCGTGGCTGATCGAGGCGTACCTGCTCACCGGGCGGCGCACCGAGGCGCAGGAGCTGTTCGACCAGATCGTCGCGGCGGCCGGCCCGACGGGGCTGCTGCCGGAGCAGTACGACCCCATCGCCGAACGGTCCCTCGGCAATCATCCGCAGGCGTATTCGCACATCGGGCTCATCCGGTGCGCCAACTTGCTGGCAGCCAGTTAGCCCTTTCGGTCTGATTGTCCGTGAAGGCCACCGCGAGGAACCTCGAGTTCCTTATGGTGGCCTTCACGGCGTTCGGAGGTGAGGTGCGTGCAGGGGACGTTCGGGCAGGTCGAGTACGTGCCGCTGCCGCCCCGGTTCGCCGACCGGGTGCGCTGGGGCTCGGTGGTCGTCGGGTCGTCGATGATCGCCGGGATGGTGCTGTTGTTCGGGCTCACGACGTTCCTGAAGGGCATGGTCCACGGCCACGCCTTCCCGGACACGCTGATCGGCACGGCCGCGGCGGTGCTGCCGCCGCTGAGCGTGCTGGCGATCGCGGTGCTGGTGCTGTCGGTCCGGCGGTGCCTGCGCGGGGACTACCTGGTCGTGGCGAGCGCGGCGGCGGCCCGCAACACGCTGGTGTTCACGTACGTGCTGACGCTGATCCTGATCCTCGGCTCGTACGCGGCGTCGATCGTGTTCCGCGGGTGGCCGGACCTGCTCACGACTCTGGCGACGCTCGCCTTCGCGACCCTGGGGTTCGCGGCGGGGATGGTCTCCGTGCGGCCGTCGGTGCGGACGCTGCGGAGATTCAGCGACCACCCGATTTGGTGAGGAAAGCGGTCCAGGCGGCGGCGCTCAGGTGCAGTTCGCCGTGGGGCGCTTTGGAATCACGGATCGCGATGGGCGCGTTGAAGGAAACCTCGACGCAGTTGCTGCCTTCGCCGCTGGTGCTGTAGCTGCTCTTGAACCACCGTGTGTCTACAGTGGACACCGCAGCCTCCCGCTCACAGCCGTTCGATCAGCGCGATCGAATCCTCCGCATCCAAGGCCCGATCGGCGAAATCCTTGAAGGCCAGCTTAGCAGCGGATACCTCGTCCGTTTTCTCAAGGTGAACCGACCCCAGCATGTGCTCGATGTAGGCGACATCCGCCTCTGCGGGGTCGTCGAAGCTCGCCACGACCACATTGCCGACCTGACCGTCATAGGCGCCGACCCCTTCGGGCACCACCTGAATGGTCACGTTCGGCAGCGCCGCCCGCTCTACGATCGCGCGAAACTGCTCGCCCCGGGCGTCACCGAAGAGGATCGGCTGCCGGAGCGCGCTCTCGTCGATGATCACGTGGTAGCTGAGCACCGGCGCGTCGGTGAGCCGCAGCTGCCGCAGCAGCCGTACGGTGACTTCGTTTTCCAGCACTTTCGGCTTCATCGGCCGCCGAGCACCCGAATAGACCTCGCGCACGTAGGCCTCGGTCTGCAGCAGTCCGGGGATGTAGCCGAACTGGAACTCCTTCACCGCGCTCGCTTCCGCCTCGATGGGCAGGAACCCGCGATTTCCCACCCCGTAGTGGTGCCACCAGCCCTTCTCCTTGGCCCGGTCATACGCGGAGATGTACTCGTCCCAGTCCGAGACGACCACGTTGTACCGGTCCAGCAGCGCGCGGAAGTCGTGGTACGGCGGCAGGTACCCCGTCTCGATGCGCGACAGCTTGCTCGTCGACATGCGCAGCGGCGCGCCCGCTTCTTCCTGAGTCATCCCCAGCCGCTCGCGCATGCGCTTCAGCTGGCGCCCCATCTGCCGGGCGGGCAGGTTCGGCTCACCCACGGCTGACCCCTCGGAACCACATGGGCACGGATAGTAAGAGACGGGTCCGCCGACTCGGGAATCCCACGTGCACAGATTTCTTTGCACAATTTCCTTTGCACGGCTACCTTGGGGTCATGACCAGCGCTCCACCACCGGAAGAGCTCGACCCGGACGCCCTCAAGGCCGTCACGCACCCGTTGCGTCGCCGGATACTCGGCGTGTTGTCCGCGGGCCCGGCCACCGCCACGAAGCTCGCCCAGACCCTCGGCGAGAACACCGGCGCGACCAGCTACCACCTGCGGGAGCTGGCGCGGTTCGGGTTCGTCGAGGACGTCCCGGAGCTCGCGCGGGGCAAGGAACGGTGGTGGCGCACGCGGCCGCGGGACATCCGCTGGCCGCGGCGCAGCGAGCAGAGCGCCGAATCCCAGGTGCTGTTCGACGACATGCAGCGCCAGGGGTTCGAGGACGACCTCGAAAAGCTCAACCGGTTCGCGGAGACGCGCGACGAACTGCCCGGCGACTGGCCGGACGCACTGCTCTACGCACGCGGCGGCACCTGGCTCACCGCCGAGGAGCTACTCGCGTTCTGGAACGACTACATGGAGCTGTTCCGCCGGCACTGGCGGCCCGAGGACGACCGGTCACCGGATGCGCGGCGCGTGCTCGTGCGCCTGCTCGCGTTCCCGGACCCAGGGGAAACGACATGACAGGGGATCTCACATGCGAAGAGGGGCTCTACTGCTGGCCGGGGTGATCCTGGCACTTTCCGCGCCACCGGCTTCGGCGGCCGGCGGCTCGGACGTGACGTTCACGAACGGCGGGGTGACCTTGCACGGCACCGTCGTCGCACCACCCGGCGGGTCGAAGCTGCCGGGCCTGGTGATGGTCCACGGCTCGGGGGCGCACAGCCGGGAGGACTACCGCGACCAGGCGGAAGCCTTTGCGCGAGAAGGCATCGCGACGCTCATCTACGACAAGCGCACCGAGGGGTACTCGCAGTTCTCGCGTTCCTACTCGACGCTGGCGGACGACGCGCTGGCGGCGGTCGAGGCGTTGCGGAAACGGCCCGAGGTCGATCCGGCGCGGGTCGGCGTCTGGGGGTTGAGCGAAGGGGGCTGGGTGGCGCCGCTGGCGGCTTCGAAGTCCGCCGACGTCGCGTTTGTCGTGACGCTGGGGGCGAACGGCGTCGAACCGTCGCGGCAACAGGCGTGGGCGATCGAGAACCAGCTGCGGCAGCTGGGAATGGCCGGGTCGATGGTGCGGATGGCGTCGTCGACGATGATGCGTCAGCTCGTCGGTGGCGGGGTGTTCCCGGA
The DNA here is from genome assembly GCF_055583645.1 of Amycolatopsis sp. NPDC104587. Lineage (NCBI taxonomy): Bacteria > Bacillati > Actinomycetota > Actinomycetes > Pseudonocardiales > Pseudonocardiaceae > Amycolatopsis > Amycolatopsis sp. NPDC104587. The sequence goes on along the minus strand of NZ_JBVJNO010000001.1, from coordinate 187,266 downwards.
GGCGCACTACGACCCGGTGCCGGTGCTGAAGAGCCTGCGGCAGCCGGTGCTCGGGCTGTGGGGCGCGAAGGACGTCCTGACGCCGCCGGGTGAGGCCGTCCGGATCTTCCGGGAGTCCGTCGGCCGGTCCACGCTGCGGGTCTTCCCGGACGCCCAGCACCAGCTGCGCCGCACCACCGACGGCTACGACAAGCTGCCCGGGTACGCGCCCGGCTACCTGGAGCTGGTGGGCACGTGGGTGCACAACCCGCCCGGCGCGTCGTCCGCCGACCCGGCGCCGGCGCAGGACCGGCCGAGCACCGCGGTGACCCCGCTGGCCTGGTACGAATCGACGTGGCTGCAGCTGGTCGTGCTGGTGTTCCTGCTGGTGGCGTTCGGCTTCGGGCTGGGCCGCGGCGCGGCGCGGCCGTCCCGCCGGCTGGCGGTGACCGGGTTGCTCGCGGTACTGGGCTTCCTGGCGTTCGACGTCCTGACCCAGGTGACGATGGGCCGGAGCCTGGGCCCGGTGCTCGCCGGCCGGCCGTTGCCGTGGCTGGTGTTGCAGCTGCTGTCGCTGGGTGCGGTGGCCGCCGCCATCGGCACGGCGATGGCGTGGTGGCGGCACCGCACCCCACGGCTCGGCGTGCTCCTGGCGGGCGGCGTCGTGTTCGTCCCCTGGGCGGTTTACTGGGGACTGCTGGGGATCTAGGCGGAGTAGCCCTTCGGCGGGATCAGCGTCGCGAGCTGGTCGAAGCCGAGCCAGTAGATCTGGTTCCCGCCGAAGCTCGCCGGGTCGGCGATCTTGACCGTCCGGTCGGAGCTGTCGTACCCGATCACGGTGAAGTAGTGGTAGATCGTGTAGTTCGGGTAGCCCGGCGGGTGGTTGTTCGCGGGCGCGACGATGTTGGCGACGATCGCGTAGCCGTTGTTGATGTCGAGCACGATGTCGTTCCACAGCAGGTCGCGCTGGGCCTGCGTCGGCGGGTCGTTCGGCATCTCCTTGGTCTCGTACCAGGAGGTGCCGAGATCCCGGTTGAGGACGCCGGTGACCTGCCCGATCCAGTCGGTGCCGTTGGTGGTCGTGCCGAGCTGGGACGCGAGCGTGCCCTGGCTCGGCAGGTTCCCGGTCCGCGCGGACATGGCGATGCGGGTGGCAGCCGGGCCGCACCAATAGCCCGTCTGCTGCACTTGGTACTGGATGTTGAGCACGGCCTCGGTGGAGGCTTGCGCCACCGCGGGCAGCGCGACGAGCCCCATGGCGGCCACGAGCGTGACGAATCCCAACCGGAATCTGCGCATGACAGTCCTTCCCCAGTTTTGACGTCGGTTGGCCAACGCCTCACTGAGGGATGATCCGGGCAGCGGATCACTTCCGTCTCTCACCTGCCCTGAATGGATCACACCGAAGGTAGGTTCCGGGCTACCTCAGCCCCAGCTCCCGCTCGATCTCCTCGAGCGCCCGCTGCGCCTCGAGGTCAGTCTCGTCCGGAACGACCTCGCGTTCAGGGATCGTCGACGCGTGGACCCAGTTGATGAGCTTGGGCCGTTCACCGGTGACGATGAACTCGCCCAGCGCGGCGAAGACGTACCCGACGGGGATCTCGGAGCCGCTGTAGAAGCCGGTCGAGTGACCACCCAGCCAGTAGTCATGGAACTCACCGCTCTCATCGGTTCCCGTCGGCACGTAGCTTTCTTTGATGCTTTCGCCTGTCCAGGTCAAGGCCCCCCAGTCACCCCGGATGCCGAGGGCGAGCTGTGAGCTCCGATTGAGTTCGCCACTCCAGAATTCCCAGATGTACCCGCAGACCTCACCGGTCTCTGGCCTGGTGTACGCGGCGGAAAGCACGAACTCGATGGGATCCGGCAACGAACGCAGGAGAGCGAGAGTCGTCCGCTGATCACGGCGGGCGACCTCGATGTCGAACTCAGAGGTCACGGCTTGCTTCTCCCGTAGTGCTTCCGGAATGGTTCGTTGTTCTGGTAAGTACCATAGACGGTCAAACTTCGATCACCATCCCGAGGAAACAGCCTGGTCAGCACCGTGTCGCACACCACGGCCAGCTCCTTCTGCTCTTCGATACCGCAGGGTGTGTAGTTGATCGCCACCTCAAGGTCGGTGAGGTATGGCTTCTGCAGCATCAACGCCGCCAGCTTGATTTCCACGTGGTGCCGGAGAAAATTTGGCTTGAGGCCGATCGACTTGAGCAACACCTCAGCGTCTTTGGCCAGCGCGTCACCAGTGCTTCCGGATCTGATCGTCATCATGTACCGGCCATTGCGGCGGACAAACACCGACAGTCCGGTCGTTGGTCCGCGGGATCACTCGTTTGGGTAGGCGCTTCGCAAGTTCGGCAGCCTCCGGCGGGTAGCAGTCCCCATGCTCGTTGGTGTAGCGCTTAGCCGTCTGGGCAGCGCCTTCGCCATCCTCGCCACGGATGCGGCTCGCGTAGGTCTCCAACCGGCTGATGGCCACGATGACCTTCCGATGCACCTCCTGGATCCCAGAGAGAACCGCACCCAGCTCACTCCGAGCGGCGGCCGGCTCCGGAGCGCGCGACCCCTTGGTCGCCGCAGTCAGCGCGTCGCAAGCCTCGGTGAGCAGCTGCTCAGCCTCCCGATAGCACTCCTTCGCCTTCCCCGCGTTCCCTATGCTCACAGCCACGGCCTTGAGCAGATCGTCAACAGACACGCCGCAAGCCCTCCCTCAAACGGACGCTCTTCTCATCATGGCCGTGAACGCTCGTGGACACTGCGGGCAACAGGGGGCATGCAGGTGATCCACGAGGGAGCCGAGATCTGGGGGCACGACCGCCCTGACCTGGGCGGAGCCGATCCCGGGCCGGCGTTCGGCCGGCTCTTCGACGCCCACGCCGTCGCATTGCGGCGGTATCTCGCGCGGCGCGTGGGCGCCGAACCGGCGAACGACCTCGTCGCCGAGACCTTCCTCGTCGCGCTCAGGCGCCGCGAGAGCTACCGGCCGGAGCTGGGCACTGCGCGGTCGTGGCTCTACGGCATCGCGACCAACCTGCTGCGCCACCACGTGCGGTCCGAGATGCGCGGGCTGCAGGCCACCGCGCGGCTGGCGCGCACCGGGGAAAACAGCCACGCCGCGCACGACGGCCGCGTCGCCGAGCAGGTCGACGCCCAGGTCCGCGCGGCGCAGCTGGCCGGCGCGCTGGCCAAGCTCAGCCCGGCCGACCGCGACACGCTGCTGCTCGTGTCGTGGGCCGGGCTCGAGCCGGCCGAGGTCGCCGAAGCCCTCGGGATCCCGCCGGGTACGGTCCGGTCCCGGTTGCACCGGATCAGACGCTGGCTCAGGACGAACGCCCCGGCTCAGGAGGAGGTGCAGGACCTTGCGTGAAGACAACGTCCGGAAGATCTGGTCCGACGCCGAACTCGACGCGGCGCTGTCGGACCTCCACGCCGGCGCCGGCGACGACGACGGGCTGGCCTTCGCCCGCGCGTCCCTCATGGCGGCCGCCGGCACGTCCGAGGCGCCACCCCCGCCCCGCCGGACCGGGACCTGGCGGTGGATCGCGGTGGCCGCGGCCGTCGTCATGCTGGTCGGCGGGCTCGCGATCGTCACGTCCCTGCGGACGCCGCCCTCGGACCCTGCCCAGCCGGCCGCGACGCTCCCCGACGTCGACCGCCCGCTCGCGCCGGGCGAGTACCACTACACGCAGAAGCTCACCTGGCTGGACGGGATCCTGCTCGACAAGCCGGTCAAGATCCAGCAGTCGGTCGAGCTGTGGATCCCGGCCGACCCGACTGGCGTCTGGCACCGGCGCACGAAGTGGACGGGCGCCGTGCGCGGGCTCGACAAGTCGGAGAACCCCGAACTGAGCCTCCGGCCGTTCGACGAGAACGGCCCGGCCGGCTGGTTCGGCACCACGCAGAACCTGGGCGGGCAGACCAACCCGACGTGGAACACACCGTTCGAGAACTGGCTGACCCCGGACGCGGCCTTCATCGCCTCGCTGACTCCCGACCGGGGGAAGCTGTCCAAGCGCCTGAACTTCGACACGATCACCGAGAAGGACAGCGGGAAGGCGCACACCCCCACCGAAGCGCTCACGATGGTGCGCACCGCGCTGGAGACGGGCCTGGTCCGCAAGGACATCCGGTTCGCCCTGTCGGACACGTTCGGCGGAATCCCCGGCGGGTTCGTGGCACCGGACGGCCAAACCCCGGACGGCCGGCCCGCCACGGTCCTGGTCGCCAAGGACAGCGGCCAGCGCCTGTACCTCGACCCGAAAACGGCCGTGCTCCTGGCCTGGCAGGACCGCACGGACGTCGTCCTGACGACCAGCCGCCCCGGGCCGCCCGTGAGCACGGCCGAGACCCCGTCGAGCGCGGTCCTGCCCCCGCCGACCAACACGCTGGAGCACCAGACGACTACGACGACCGTCCCGAGGGCCGACGGTTCGGTCCCCCTTCCGGACGACCTGCCGACGGTGTACTCGTTCGCGATCACCCGGACGGCGGGGTGATCAGCGAGCGTGACTGGCCGCGTTCAGCGCGTCCGCGACGTTCGCCACCTCCAGCACCCTGATCCCCGCCGGCGGCTTGCCCGAGTCCGGTGGCACCAGCGCGTGCGTGAACCCGAGCCGCGCCGCTTCCGCCAGTCTCCGGCCGACGCTCGGCACGCGGCGGATCTCGCCCGCCAGCCCCACTTCGCCCACCGACACCAGCCGGGGTGACAACGCGACGTCGCCGAAGGACGACGTCAATGCCAGCACCAGCGCCAGGTCGATGCCCGGCTCGGTGATCTTCATGCCGCCGACCGTGGCCGCGTAGACGTCCTTGTCGCCGAGCTTCAGGCCGCCGCGCTTCTCCAGCACCGCCAGGACCATCGCCACCCGCGCCGAATCCAGCCCGCTGACCGCGCGGCGCGGCTGGGGCGCCGACGTCGACGACACCAGCGCCTGGACCTCGCCGAGCAGCGGCCGCTTGCCCTCCATCGACACCGTGATCGCCGTGCCCGGCACCGGCTCCGCCGTGCGGCTGATGAACAGCCCCGACGGGTCCGGCACCCCGACGATGCCTTCTTCCTGCAGCTCGAAACAGCCGATCTCGTCGGACGCGCCGAACCGGTTCTTGATGCCGCGCAGCATCCGCAGCGTCGAGTGCTTGTCGCCTTCGAACTGCAGGACGACGTCCACGAGGTGCTCCAGCACGCGCGGGCCGGCCACCGAGCCGTCCTTCGTGACGTGGCCGACCAGCACCACCGGCAGCCCGCGCTCCTTGGCCAGCGCGACCAGCCCGGACGTCACCGCGCGGACCTGCGTCACCCCGCCCGGCGAGCCCTCCACCTGCGGCGACGCCATGGTCTGGACCGAGTCGACGATCAGCACACCCGGCTTGACGTCGTCGACGTGCCCGAGCAGGGCGGAAAGGTCGCTCTCGGCGGCCAGGTACATGCGGTCGTGGACGTTGCCCGTTCGCTCGGCGCGCAACCGGACCTGCCCCGCGGACTCCTCGCCCGTGATGTACAGGGAGCGGTCGACCGTTTTCGCCCACTGGTAAGCGACTTCGAGCAGCAGGGTCGACTTGCCGACACCCGGCTCACCCGCGAGCAGCACCACCGCGCCCGGCACCAGGCCGCCGCCGAGCACCCGGTCGAGCTCCGAGACGCCGGTGTGACGGGCTCGCGCGGCTTCGACGTCGACTTCGCCGATCGGCCGCGCGGGCGCACTCGGCGCTCCGGCCGCGACGCGCTGGATCGCCGGTTTGGTCGGCGCCCCGCGCTCTTCGAGCGAGCCCCACTCCTGGCACTCCGGACACCGGCCGAGCCACTTGGCCGCTTCGTACCCGCAGCTGCCGCAGCGGTAGATGGTCCCCTTCTTCACCCCGCGAGGCTAACGGCGACCACCGACAAAACCGGGGACCTACTCCTTGACGTGCGCCGGCGCCGCCACGGGCAGCTCGACGGTGACCGGTCCGGCGTTCTTGAAGACGAACGTGACCTTGATGACCTGACCCGGCCAGAGCGGCTGCTTCAGCGCGGCCAGCGTCACAGTGCCCTTGCCGACGGTCGCCGGGGCGGCGGTCGGCGTCACGCTGCTCGACGGCGCTTCGGCTGAGGGAGACGACGTCGCGGTGACGGTTCCCGTCGAGCTGGTGCCGGTGGAGGTCGGAGCTTCCGAGGACGAGGTCGGCGCACCCGAAGAAGTGGGCTGCGCCTCATTGGTGGACTCGACGGCGTCGTCCGGGCCGATCACCAGGGAGTGCCCGGCGACGACGTCCTTGGAGCCGCCGACGGTCGCCTGGGTGCCGTCCTCGGTCGAGACCGAGACGAGCGAGTCGTCCTGGGCGCCCTGGTTCACGATCGTCAGGGTCAGCGCCGGGGTCGCGCCGGTCGCGTAGCCCGCGCCGGACGTCGGGTACTGCACCGCGGCGTCACGCAGGACAAGGGTCTTGACCTGGGCGTACGTGCCGTTGACCGCGGGCTGCTGCGTGTCGGTCTGGGTGATCTGGCCGGCCCCGCACCCGGCGAGCACGAGCGCGGCACCGAGCGCCAGCACGCCCGCGCCGAGCACGCGACGATTCTGCAGCCTCACGTCGCAGTCCTTCCCTTTTCACGGCCTCGTCCCCGCGAAGACTAGCCGGGAGCGATCTCCCGCGCGGAACCGGTCCGCGTAGCGCTCAAGATCAACCGTCCACAAAGGAATTCGTTGTGCCCGTTGACACCCGCCCCGGCCACCTGCGTGAGCACGGGGGTCCGACGTTTGTCAACCCCCGCCCAGGCCGCTGACCTGCGAGGACGAGTCCGGGTCACTAGGTGGGCGCTGACGGACCGTGCTAGGATGGAGTCAGCGAAAGGGGCAGAGGACACATGGTTTTCAAGGTCGGAGAGACCGTCGTCTACCCGCACCACGGTGCCGCACTCATCGAAGCCATCGAGACCCGCGTGATCAAGGGCGAGGAAAAGAAGTACCTCGTCCTCAAGGTCGCGCAAGGGGATCTCACGGTTCGCGTGCCCGCTGACAACGCCGAGATCGTAGGCGTGCGCGATGTCGTCGGGCAAGAAGGACTGGACAAGGTCTTCGACGTTCTGCGTGCTCCGCACACCGAGGAACCAACGAACTGGTCTCGTCGGTACAAGGCCAACCTCGAGAAGCTCGCCTCCGGCGATGTGAACAAGGTGGCCGAAGTGGTGCGCGACCTCTGGCGGCGAGAGAAGGACCGAGGCCTTTCAGCCGGCGAGAAGCGCATGCTGGCGAAGGCTCGGCAAATTCTGGTCAGCGAGCTCGCGCTCGCGGAGGGCACCGACGAGGACAAGGCTGAGGTCCTCCTCGACGAAGTTCTGGAAACCGCGACGGTCTGAACCCCGGGCATCCTGCTCGACGGGCGGGCGGGTGCCTCTACGATCGCGAACCGATGAACGTCGTCGCGATCGTGACCGTCGCACATCATGCCTCCGACGGGGAGCTCGCTCTCACGCCGGTCCATGGTGAAGCGCTACTCACGCACACCGTGCGGGGGCTGCTTGACGTACCGGAAATCGAATCGGTGCTCGTGGCGGCCCCCCATCGGTGTGCGTTGTCGTTTTCGGATGCGGTCCGGGGCATGGACTGCCGGGTCGTCCCCGGCTCGCCGCGGCAGGCCTTCGCCGCCGTCGAGTCCGAGCTGACCCATGACTCAGTTGTACTACTCCATGACGCTCTGCGGGCCTTCTGTCCTGCGCAAACCGTGCGTGACGTGATTGCCGCGGTGAGTGACGAGCACCCGGTGGTCGTCCCGGTGCTGCCGATGGCCGACACGGTGAAGGTGACCGACGCGGCGTCGCTGATCGTCGGCACGGAGGACCGCTCACGGCTGCGCACGGCCCAGACCCCGGTCGGTTACACGGTCCCGGCGTTCCGGTCGGCCGATCTCGCCGTTCCCCTCGGCGCGTCGACGGTCCCCGGGCACCCGGACGCGATGCGCGTCACGAGTGCCTTCGAACTTTCCCTCGCCGAGGCGATCGCGGCGGCCCCGAAGAACGAGGAGACGCTGTGAGGATCGGCAACGGGGTGGACGTCCACCCGATCGAGGCGGGCCGCGACTGCTGGATGGCGGGCCTGCTCTGGCCGGACGCCGACGGCTGCGCCGGCCACTCCGACGGCGACGTGGCAGCCCACGCCCTGTGCGACGCGCTGCTGTCCGCGGCGGGCCTGGGCGACCTGGGCGCGGTGTTCGGCACGGGCGACCCCCGCATGAACGGCGCCCACGGGGCGGACATGCTCGTCGAGGTCAGCGGCCTGATCACGGCGGCGGGCTGGCGCGTGGCGAACGCGTCGGTCCAGATCGTGGGTAACGCGCCGCACGTCGGAAAGCGGCGCGAGGAAGCGCAGAAGGTGCTGTCGGAGGCGATCGGCGGCCCGGTGAGCGTGTCGGGGACAACATCGGACGGCTTGGGCCTGACGGGCCGCGGCGAGGGAATTGCCGCCTTCGCGACAGCGCTGCTGCTCGCGGCGGAATAGGCCCCGCCTCCGGCTCCAGCTCCGGCTCCGGCTGTTGCCGGTTTGCCAGCGCCCCAATGTGGCCTTGGGTGCGTTGAACGCACCGAAGGGGCCCTTGGGTGCGTTCAACGCGCCGAAGGCCACATTGGAGCGTTCGGGACCAGCCCGCCGGAAGCCGGAATAGGCCCACGCCGGCGCTGGTTCGGCGTGATATGGCCCTCACCCTCTCGGACGCGGTCCGCGCGCTGATCGACGGCAAGAACTTCGCCACCGTCGCCACCCTCGACGCCGATGGCTCGCCGCAGACCTCCGTCGTCTGGGTCGGGCTCGACGGCGGTGACCTCGTCTTCAGCGCGACCGAAGACCGCCGCAAGGTCCGCAACTTGCGCCGTGACCCGCGCGTTAGCGTCTCGATCACCGACGCCGCCAACCCCTACCGCCACACCCAGCTGCGCGGCCGGGTCTCCATCGAGCCGGACCCCGGCAAGACCCTCCCGAAGACGCTCAGCCACAAGTACCTCGCCCAGGACCCGCCCGCCGAGGGCCCCGAGACCGAGCGCGTGATCGTCCGCCTCCACGTCGAGAAGGTCGCGGGCAACGTCCAATAGGGTCCAGACCATGGGTGTGACATTCAACGACGCCACGAAGGCGCTCCTCGACGGCCGCAACTACCCCGTCGTCGCGACCACCAACGCCGACGGCTCGCCGCAGAGCTCCGTCGTCTGGGCTCGCCGGGACGGGGACACCGTTCTCTTCGTCACCGTCCAGGGCCGGCGCAAGGAACGCAACATCCGCCGGGACCCGCGGGTTTCGGTCTCCGTCTTCGACCTGGCCGATCCGGAGAACTACGTCGAGATCCGCGGCCGCGCCGAGGTCACCGTCGAAGGCGGGCCCGAGCTGAACGACGAGCTGGCCCGCAAGTACACCGGCGCCGTCTTCCCGCCCGAGCCGCCGGAGGTCGTGCGCGTGCTGGTGCGGGTGGTTCCCGATCACATCACGGGGCATTCGGCCTGACGCTCCCGTTAGGGTGAAACCATGACGATCAGGGCGGTGTTGTTCGACTTCTCCGGCACGCTGTTCCGGCTCGAGCAGGATGAAACCTGGCTCGCGGAACTCACCGACCACGAGGGCAGCCCGCTCGACGTCGAGGCGCAGACCGAGCTGATGCGCCGGATGACCGCCCCGGTCGGGCAGGTCGTCGAGCTCGACGCCGAGCACGTGCACGCCTGGCAGCACCGCGACCGCGACCCCGCGCTGCACCGGAAGGTGTACCTCGAGGTTCTCAAGAGGTCCGGTGTCCCGCGGCCCGAACAGGCCGTCGCGCTGTACGAACGGCTGATCACCCCCACCCAGTGGACGCCCTACCCGGACACCGAGGCCGCGCTGAAGGCCGCCGCCGAGGGTGGCCTGAAGGTCGGCGTGCTGAGCAACATCGCCTTCGACATCCGGCCCGCGTTCACCACTCGCGGCTGGGACGCCTACGTCGACGAGTTCGTCCTGTCCTTCGAGGTCGGGACGATCAAACCGGAGCTGGAGATCTTCCGGGTTGCGGTTCAGGCGCTCGGCGTGCCGGCCACCGAGACGCTCATGGTGGGCGACAGCGAAGAGGCGGATGGCGGCGCGCGCGCCCTCGGCTGCGAGTTCGCGCTGGTAGACCCGTTGCCGACCAGCGAACGCCCGGATGCCCTGCTCTCGGCGCTGCGGGAGTTCGGCGTCGGCTGACCCGTCAGCAGGTGCTTGCGAGATCCCTCACCTCGCCCCGTACCCTTTCAGGGTGGCCCTACACCTGTTCGACACAGCGACCCGGAGCGTGCGGGAGTTCCACCCCGTCCGTAGCGGAACGGCGTCGATCTACGTGTGTGGCGCCACCGTGCAGGGCGTGCCGCACATCGGGCACGTCCGCGGCGTCGTGAACTACGACGTCCTGCGCCGCTGGCTCGTCCACAGTGGACTGGACGTGCTGCTGGTCCGCAACGTCACCGACATCGACGACAAGATCCTCACCAAGGCCGCCGAAGCCGATCGGCCCTGGTGGGAGTGGGCGGCCACGCACGAGCGCGCGTTCGAGACCGCGTACGAGCAGCTGGGCTGCCTCCCGCCGTCGGTGAGCCCGCGCGCGACCGGGCACGTCACCCAGATGATCGAGCTGATGGAACGCCTCATCGAGAGCGGCCACGGCTACGTCGCGGACGGCGACGTCTACTTCTCGGTCAAGTCGTTCGACGAGTACGGCAAGCTCTCCGGCCAGGTCCTCGAGGACGTCCAGCAGGGCGAGACGCCGACCCGCGGCAAGCGCGACCCGCGCGACTTCACGATGTGGAAGAGCGCGAAGCCCGGCGAGCCGTCATGGCCGACCCCGTGGGGCGACGGCCGGCCGGGCTGGCACCTCGAGTGCTCGGCGATGGCCACGGCGTACCTCGGCGCGGAGTTCGACATCCACGGCGGCGGCATCGACCTGGCGTTCCCGCACCACGAGAACGAGCGCGCCCAGTCGAACGCGGCGGGCGACGCCTTCGCGCGGTTCTGGCTGCACAACGCCTGGGTGACCATGTCGGGCGAGAAGATGTCGAAGTCGCTCGGCAACACCGTGTCGATCCCGTCGATGCTGGAGCGCTACCGCGCGCCGGAGCTGCGCTACTACCTGGTCCAGCCGCACTACCGCTCCACGATCGAGTACTCGGACGGCGCGCTGTCCGAGGCCGCGCAGGGCTACCGGCGGATCGAGACGTTCCTGCGTCGCGCCGCCCAGTCCGGCGAGGTGACACTGGGCACGATCCCGGCCGAGTTCGCGGCGGCGATGGACGACGACCTGGCCACCCCGCAGGCGTTCGCCGTGGTCCACACCACGGTTCGGGACGGTAACGCCGCCCTCGACGCGGGCGACACCCCCAAGGCACTCGAACTCGCCGCGGCCGTCCGCGCGATGACCGACGTGCTCGGTCTCGACCCGCTGTCCGCGCGCTGGTCCGAGGCGGGCGGCTCCGAAACGCCCACCAAGGAGGCGCTGAGCTTCCTCGTCGACAGTCTGCTGGCCGAGCGCCAGCAGGCCCGGGCCGAGAAGGACTTCGCCCGCGCGGACGCCGCTCGTGACCGCCTCTCGCAGGCGGGCATCGTGGTTGAGGACACCCCCAACGGACCACAGTGGACAGTCAAGTCCGACTGAGCTTTTCAACGCAAGGAACTTTCACCATGGCAGGCAATTCGCGGCGCCAGGGCGCGATCCGTAAGACGGGCACCAAGAAGGGCGCCGTCGTCGGCTCGGGCGGTCAGCGCCGCAAGGCCCTCGAAGGCAAGGGGCCGACCCCGAAGGCGGAGGACCGTCCCGGGCACAAGGCGTACCGCCAGAACAACGCCGCGACCAAGCGCGACCAGGCCCGGCAGAAGAAGGCCGACAAGCCGGAGCTGATCGCCGGGCGCAACCCGGTGGTCGAGGCGCTGCGCGCCGACGTCCCGGCGACGGCGCTGTACGTCGCGCTGAACATCGAGATCGACGACCGCGTGAACGACGCCGTCCGGCTGGCCGGCGACAAGGGCATCTCGATCCTGGAGATCCCGCGCGAGGAGCTGGACCGCAAGACGAACCGGGCCGTGCACCAGGGCCTCGGCCTGCAGGTGCCGCCGTTCGAGTACGCCCACCCGGACGACCTGATGGCGGCCGCGCGCAACTCGGGCGAGGTGCCCCTGTTCGTCGCGCTCGACGGCGTCACCGACCCGCGGAACCTGGGCGCGGTGATCCGCTCGGCGGCCGCGTTCGGCGCCCACGGGGTGCTGCTGCCGGAGCGGCGCAGCGCGGGCATGACGGCGGTGGCGTGGCGCACGAGCGCGGGCACGGCGGCGAAGCTGCCGATCGCGGTGGCGACGAACCTGACGCGTCAGCTCAAGGCGTGGGCGAACGACGGCCTGATGCTGGTCGGCCTGGACGCGGACGGCTCGGTCGACATCGACGAGCTCGAGCTGGCGGCCGACCCGCTGGTCATCGTGCTCGGCTCGGAGGGCCGCGGCCTGTCGCGCCTGGTCCGCGAGACGTGCGACGCGACGGTGTCGATCCCGATGGCGGCGGGCGTGGAGTCGCTGAACGCCTCGGTGGCGGCCGGCGTGCTGCTGGCCGAGGTGGCGCGACGCCGTCGTCTCGCCGGTCGGGTCTGACACCACCACCCAGTCGGGTTAAGGTCACCGTCGGATAAACCGAGGGGACCCGATGTCGTTCGTTTCGCCACTGTTCCTGTGGTACTTCATGCCGGCGGTGCTCGTCGCCGTGCTGGTGTGCCCGCGGACGTGGCGCAACGGCATCGTCGCGGTCGGCAGCCTGCTGTTCTACACGATCGGCGCCGGGCCGTTCGTGTTCCTGCTGCTCGGCTGCATGGTGGTCAACTTCCTGGCCGGCCCCCTGCTGGAGCCGAGCCCGTGGGACGTCCACGGCACCCGCCGGCGCCGGATCCTCATCGCGGTCGTGGCGCTCGACGTCACGGTGCTGGTGATCTGGAAGTACGCGGGGTTCGCGACCCAGCAGATCGCGGCGGTCGCCCACTGGTTCGGCGGCAGTGTCCCGGTGGCGAGCCTGGTGGTGCCGATCGGCATCTCGTTCTACACGTTCCACCACATTTCGTACGTGGTCGACATCTACCGCGGCGAGCGCCAGGCGCTGCGCAACCCGGTGTCGTTCGCGGCGTACATCGCGATGTTCCCGCAGCTGGTGGCGGGCCCGATCGTGCGGTACCGGGAGATCGCCGACCAGCTCCCCCAGCTGAGATCCCATCGCCTCGACGACATCGCGGCCGGCTTCCCCCGGTTCGCACTGGGCCTGTGCAAGAAGACGATCATCGCGGACTCCCTGAGTCCCCTGGTCGAGGCGTGTTTCAAGGTCCCATCGGACCAGATGACGTTCTCGACGGCGTGGCTCGGCGCGGTGGCGTACACGCTCCAGCTGTTCTTCGACTTCTCGGGATATTCGGACATGGCGATCGGCCTCGGCCGCATGCTGGGCTTCCGTCTTCCGGAGAACTTCGCGAGGCCGTACTCGTCGGTGACGATCACGGAGTTCTGGCGCCGCTGGCACATGAGCTTGAGCCGCTGGTTCCGCGACTACGTGTACATCCCCCTGGGCGGCAACCGCAACGGAGCGGCGCGCACGTATCGAAACCTGTGCATAGTGTTCGTCCTGACAGGCTTCTGGCACGGCGCCCAATGGACGTTCCTGGTGTGGGGTTGTTACCACGGAGCGTTGCTGGTGATCGAGCGCCGCTTCGGCCTGGACCTGGACCCGGCGGTCCGCTGGCACCGCTACCTCCGCCGAGCGTTCACGATGCTCCTGGTGGTGTTCGGCTGGGTGTTCTTCAGATCAGCGGACATCGGCCACGCACTGTCGATGATCGGCCACATGCTGATCCCCGACTTCGACGGCTTGGGCCCGGGGGTGGCACAGGCGTTCACGAACCAGAGGCTGGTACTGCTGCTGGCGGCGTTGGCGGTGTTCCTACTGCCGGCGCACCCGGTGACGGGACCACTACTGGAGTCGTCGAGAAGCAAGCCGGCCACGGCATTGCGCATCGGGGTGATGACGGTAGGCCTGATCTACGCGGCAATCCTGATCGCAACGGGAACATTCAGCCCATTCTTGTACTACCAGTTCTGAGGCAGCGAGGCCCAGGAACAATCGCGCGCCCGGGTCGGGGAACCTAAGCAACCAACCGCAACCAAGCGTCAGCAAGAACAGCATGCCCCGCCGGAGTCGGATGAATACCGTCATCCGCCCAGTACTCCGGCGCTTCCTTCCCCGACAGCTCGGCAAAAATCCGGTCCGCCGCCAGCAAATGCGCACCGTACTCATCGGCAAGCCCCCGCACAGCCCGAATCTTCAGAAGCTTCTTCTCGACGACACCCCGATCGGCAGAAGAAACGGCTCGATGAGAACCAGCTCCACCCCCGAGAAGCCAACGGAGCCAACAGCCGGTCATAACGAGCAGCGAACTCCTCAACCGGAACAACCCGGCCGAAAGGATCCAAAGTCGCCCACCCGACGTCATTGACCCCGACGAGAATCGACACGACATCCGGACGAGCGTCCAGCAGATCCGACTCCCACCGAGCCTCCAGATCCCCCACTTTGTCCCCGGCATGCCCAGTGTTCAGCCACCACACCGGTCAGCTCCCCGCCGTCGAAGATCGGTGATCGAATCGCCGGTGAACATCACGGTGCTGCCCGGCTTCAAGATGATCGTCATGCCCCGAGCCTGTCGCCGCCGTCTGGCACCGACCGCACACCCGGCTGACACCGACCTGGCAGCATGATCGGCGACCCCGTCCGGAAAGGCAGCAAGAATGACCGAGCCGACCGATCTGGCCAAGGTCCCCGGCGTGATCCCCTACGTCGACCACCACGACGGGCCGCGCCGGATGCTCACCATCGAGATCCCCCACCTCGGCAGCACCGTGCTCGCGTACGCGCCGATCGCCAGCATCGACGGCCGGCAGTACGTCGTCTCCTGGGGGTCGGTGACCTTCGAGATCCCCGCCGACCGGAACGTGCACGTCAGCGTGCACCTGCACACCAACAGCGGGCGCGACCACACGATCACGCCGTTCGCCTCGATCGTCCTCTCACCCCATCCCGCGCCCCTGCGGCTGCTCAGCCGGTTCGTGCCGGGCCACGGCCCGCAAGGCGCGCTCGTCCCCGTTGGCTGACCGGTGCTCGCGACGCGCTTCCTCTTCCTCACCCGCCACGGCGAAGCGGCCCCGGACGGCACCCTCACCGAAGCCGGGCAGCGCCAGGCCGTCCTCCTCGGGCGACGCCTGCGCGACGTCCCCGTCACCGCCGTCCACCACGGGCCCCTGCCGCGCGCGGCCCACACGGCCCAGCTGATCGCCGGTCAGCTGCCCGGGGTTCCCCTCCACGAGGACAACGCCGCGGGCGACTTCGTCCCGTACCTGCCGATGCGCGAGGAGCTCCCCGAGACGTCCGGAGATCTCCTGCTCGCCTTCGCGCGCCAGCAGCCGCCCGCCGACGAAGAGCTCGCCGCCGAAGCCGAGCGGCGGTTCACCGGACCGGTGCCGGCCACCGAGCCGCGCTACGACGTCGTCGTCACGCACAACTTCCTCGTCGGCTGGCTCGTGAGCGCCTCGCAGGACGCGCCGAAGTGGCGGTGGCTCGCGCTCAACCACGCCAACGCCGGGCTCACCGTGATCCGCTACTCGCCGGGGCGGCCGGCGGCGCTGCTGACGTACAACGACCTGAGCCACCTGCCCGCCGAACTGCGGTGGACCGGCTTTCCACCCGACTTCTACGTTCCGTAATCGGCAAACGCGGAGCGTCGCCGCCGCCAAAAACGGCTCTCGCCCGAATGGCCGAACCTGTCACGATGGCCGGATGAGTCCCGTTCCGTCGCCGACGTCCGTTCGGCTGAGCGACTACCTCGTCGCGGACGCCGTTGTCGATCACCACCACTCCGCCATCCGAGCGCAAGCCGACGCGCTGGCGTCCACGAGTCGCGACACCGTCGAGCGCGCGCGGGCCGCCTACCTCTTCGTGCGGGACGAGATCGAGCACGTGATCGACGCCGGTGATCCGCGGGTCACCTGGCGGGCGTCGGACGTGCTCCGCGAGCGGGTCGGGATCTGTCACGCCAAGGCACACCTGCTGGCCGCTTTGCTGCGGGCACAAGGGATTCCGGCCGGGTTCTGCTACCAGGAGCTCTCCGCGCTGCACGGGCTGAACGCCGTGAACCTGCACCGCAAGTGGGCGCGCCTCGACGCGCGCGGCAACCGCACCGGGGCGCGCGGGGAGTTCTCGCTCGACGTCGAACAGCTGGCCTGGCCGGTCGACACCGCGCGCGGCGAACGGGATCTCCTTGAGATCCACCCGGCGCCCGCACCGGTCGTCGTGGATTTCCTGATGCACGCCGAACCCGGCGCCGGCTGGTACGAAAAGGGGCTCCCGGCGACGCTCTGACCATGGTTTTCCGCTATTTTCGGAAAACCTCCCGATCTGGTTAGTTATTGCCGAGAGTGACGTCCGTCCGTCAGCATTGTCCCCCGAATCTCTTATATCGCGCTCCCCGCCAGGCGCGTAAAGTGACTCCCCGCGCTCGAACAGACACTTTATGCACTCGTCCGTTCGGGTGGTTCGAGGGAGGTGAAGCACGTGGCCGCGGATGGCGGGCGCCTCCGACGTACCCCGCTGCAGGAGATCTTCTGGACCCGGACGAGCCTGCTCCTCACGGTGCTCGTCGTGGTCGCCGGGCTGAGCCTGTGGCTCGCCGGCCTGATGGACGCCGGCACCGGGAAGAACCTGGTGACGTCCCTGGGCACCGGCACGCTGATCTCCGCCATCGTCGGGTTCGGCACGACCTTGATCACCGCCAGCGCGTCGCAGAAGGCGCTGGTGACCCCGGTGATCGAGGAGAGCAGGCGCGCGCTGGAAGACCTCAGCGCCGAATACCGCGCGCTGAACAAGGAGTTCTTCCCCACCGACGTGTTCGAGGCGACGACCGACCCCGACCCGGCGTTCAACCGCGGGCTGATGGCCGACCTCAACGCGACCCGGCAGTACTTCTTCCGCGGCTTCTCCGCGCGGCACGCCGCCGCCCGCCTGCTGCTCTCCCGCACGGAACGCGAGCTGCGGGCCGTGATCGCCGATCCGCGTGACGCCAACTCGATCAGCGGGCGCGCCCGCTACCTGTTGCGCCGCGAGGCGGGCGACGTCGACTACGAACAGATCCAGACCCGGCTCGACGAAGAGATCCGGATCGGGCTGGTCGGCCTCTTCCTGGCGCGCAGCCGCTGCGCGCAGGTCGAGATCACCGTGGTCGCCGACCCGCCGCTGGACCGGCTCGAGCTGTTCGACGACAGCGTGTGGGTGTCGCTCTACAGCGACGTCCGCGGCGCCACGAAGCTGTACCCGCGGTCCCTGCGCTTCACCGAAGGTTCCTTCCTCTACAACATGGAACGCGCCGAGTTCGTGCGCGTTTCGCAGTCCCGGACCGGCCGCCACTTCCGCATCACGTCCGCGACGACGCGGACGGATTTCCTGGCGCTGTTCGAAAAGATCACCGGATCCCCGTTGTCCGAGGAGCAGTTCCGTGAGCTGGAAGGCAAGTTCCACGCCTTCCGCGCGGAGTTCTCCGAAGTCGCCGAGCTAGGGAGCTGACCTTGCTCACCCGTCTGTCCCCCGTCACCGAACTGGCCACGCGCCTGCGCGCGGCCGAGTTCCCACTGGCCACCGACTGGCGTGCCGTCGACGGCTGGTTCCGGCCGTGGGCCACGCAGTCCGGCTTGCGGGAGGAGCTGCGCACACAGCTCCGCACGCTGTCCGCCGCGCAGGCCGCGAAACTGCTGCGCTCGTCCCGGGAAACGACCACGCACTTCGCCTGGTGCCTGCTCGACTCGCCGGCCGACCCGTTTTCCTTCTGGCTGCACGAATACAAGGCGCAGGAGGACTGGCGGGAGGGGTACGCCGATTCCGTGCACAACCACAGGTACCACTTCTGCACCACCATCCTCCGTGGTGACTACCTCCACGAAAGGTACGAAACGACGGTCGACACCGGCACCGGGCTGATCACGTCCGCCCGGCTGCGGCGCAACACGGTGTGCGGCGCCGGCGCCTGCATCACCATGCTGGCCGACGAGTTCCACCGGATCCCCGAGGCGGCCGCCGGGACGATGACTTTCCTCGTGAAATCACGCCCGGTGAGCAGTTTCAGCCTTTCTTTTGATCCAGCGCGCGGAATCGGGCATCGTCACGTTCCGGTAGAGAGCCGATTGGGGGAATTGGCCGACCGCATCTAGCTACACACCGGCGTCAGCGGCGCTTACCATTACTCCACCCGTCTGAACACCACGGCCGGGATGGGAGAGGTGTATGCGCACGCAGGAAAGCACGATCGACCAGGTGACCCTCGACGCCGTCGAAAACCGGGTGCACCGGCTGTGCCGGCAGTACGCCGAGCGGCTCCAGTTCCACGGCTGGCACCACGTCAGCTTCGTCCGCGCGAAGGCGGCCGCCTTCGCGCGGACGAACGGCGCCGACAGCGCGGTGGTCGAGGTCGCCGCGCTGGTGCACGACGTCAACTACCTGGTGCTCCGCAACTCGCCGGCGGCCGCCGGCAGCAGTCTCCGCCGCGAGATCCTGGCGGAGTGCGGCGTGCCCGACGGGGTGGCGCGCTGGATCGACGACATCGTCGACGAAGCCGAGATGGCCACCCGCGGCCGCGACATTTCGCTGGAGGCGCAGGCGCTGAGCGACGCGGACACGCTGTTCAAGGCGCTGCCGGTGACACCGGTGGTGCTCGCGCACCGGTACCTGCGCGAGAACGGGTTGAGCCTGCGCGAGCTGGCCCACAAGATCGTCGGCGAGCAGTGCGACGTCCACGACGAGGGGTACTACTTCTACAACCCCGAAGCGGCGGCAACGTATTCACGCTGGGCGACGGCGAACCTCCAGCTGTGGCAGTGCATCAAGGAGGCGGTCGACGACCCGACGGTGGTGGAGCTCCTGGACGCGGTCCACGCGGTGGACGCACTGGCGTCGTAGGGTCTTTCCGGATTCTTCCGCGGCGGGCGCGAGGGTGGCAGGTATTCGGTGAAGCCGGCTCGCCACCGCAGAGTTCGCATGACTGAGGCCCACCGCTCGGACAGAATGTGGAGCCGCCGCAGGGCGAGCCGCAGGTCGGCGCGCCCTGGCCGCAGGCAGGTCCGGGAACCGCCGCCCTATGGGTATCAACAGCCCTGGCCCGGCGGCCCCGCCCGACCGCACCCTCCGGCGGCCCGGGCTCGGCATCGCCGCGCTGGTCCTCGGCCTGGTCGGACGCCACGGCGGGAAGCCGCCGGCCGGGGTGGGGTTCCTCGCGCTCGTCGTCGGGCTGATCATGGTCCTCAACCAAGTCGGCCCCGCCATGCCTCGCTAACCCTGGCCGTACCCGCGCAGCCGGTCGACGACGTTGGCCAGCTCGGCCGGCGGCAGCAGGCTCGGGCGGCCCGCCCCCTGCGCGAGCAGCCAGACGCGGCAAGCCCACTCGAGCTGCTGCGCGCGGTGGTAGGCGGCTTCGAGGCCGTCGCCGTAGGTCAGGGTGCCGTGGTTGGCCATCAGGCAGCCGCGGCGTCCCTCGAGCGCCTCGAGGACCGCCGCCGCCAGGTCAGGCGTGCCGTACGTCGCGTAGCGCGCGACGCGCACCGACGGGCCGATCGTCGCGAGGATGTAATGGATCGGCGGGACCTCGCGCACCAGCGTCGACACCGCGGTCGCGTGCGGCGAGTGCGTGTGGACGACGGCGGTGACCGGCTCGCTGTCCGGGTCGCGGACGTCCCAGTAGACCGACAGGTGCACGGGCAGCTCGCTGGTCGGCTTGAGCGAGCCGTCGACCACCGCGCCGCCGAGGTCGACCACCGGGACGTCGGCCGGGTTCATGCTCGAATACGGCACCCCGGTCGGCGTCACAGCGACCAGCTCGCCGGCCCGCACCGACACGTTGCCGGACGTCCCGACGACCAGGCCGTCACCCACCATCCGGCGCGCGTAGGCGCACACGGCGGCCCGCTCGGTCTCGAGGATCATGCGCGGGTCCCGTCGTCTCGTGGGTGATCAAGCAGCTGATGAGCACACTGCCAGCCACCCACGAGCCACGGCCACCTACCCGCTCGGGGGATTTACGCCTTTCCGGCCGGCGCCTTCCCGGCCGCGGCGGGAGCGGCGGGAGCGGCGGCGGGAGCCGGAGAAGGCTTCGAAGCCGAAGCCGCGCCGTTGCCCGCCGCGGGAGCCTCCTCCACCGGCGCGAGCAGCCGCATGGCCTCCTGGACCGCGACGTCGGTCGCCGCGATCCGCTCGGCGACCTTCGACCGCAGGTCCAGCGCCAGCTTCCGGTTCTGGTCCGCCGTCGTCTGCTGGGACCGGGCCGACGCCAGCGCCGCCTCCGTCTCCTGCTTCTTCCGGGCGTTCTCCTCGTCGAAGTCCTTCTTCCGGCGGGCCAGCTCGGCCGCCGCCACGCGGTCCGCCTCGGCGCGGGCCTCGGCCGCCGCCGCCTCGGCCTTCGCGTCCGCTTCCTTCCGGGAGCGCTCCGCCGCCGCGGCCAGCTCGACGCGCTTCGCGCCCGCCGCCGCGTTCAGCTTCTCGATCTCGTTCTTCGCCTCGGACCGCAGGCGGGCGCGTTCCTCTTCCGCGTCCTTCGCCAGCTTGTCCGCCGTGCGGCGGGTCTCGTGCGCGTACTTGTCGGCCTGCTCGCGAGTCGACGCCGCGTCGGCTTCGGCGGCCGCGCGGAGGTCGGCGATCTCCTCCTCGGCCAGCTGCATCATCATCCGGACGCGCTCGGCCATCGCGCCGGCGCCGGACGGGCTCGAGCTCATCCGCGCGAGCGCGGCCTTCGTCTCGGCCAGCTCCTTCTGCGCGTACGAGAGGGCCTTGGTGAGATCCGACGACGTCGCGACGGCTTCGTCGCGGCTGCGGGACGTCTCGCGGAGGTCCTTGTTCAGCTCGGCGAGGCGTTCGTCGACCTGACGCTGGTTGTAGCCGCGGACACCCACGGCGAACTGGGCGGTCTTCGGGGCGGGCTGGCTCTTTTCAGGCGCGACCATCGCGCCACCTTAATGAGCAAGGGGCCGTCCGGACGTACCGCCAAACGGATGCATCACGAATTTGGGAACCCCCGGTGACACCTGGCATTCTGACCTCCGTTGACCAGCGGTTGACCGAGGAGGCCACTGTGGACATACGGGCCGTCCTCGCCGACATCGGCGCGCACTGGCACGTCTACGCCACCATGCCGCTCATCGCCGCCCTGATCGGCTACCTCACCAAGCGCGTGGCGATCGAAATGATGTTCCGGCCGCTCGAGTTCACCGGTGTCAGGCCGTTCCTCGGCTGGCAGGGCGTGATCCCGGCGAACTCCCGGCGGATGGCCACCACCGCCGTGGATCTGCTGACCCGCAACCTCGTCGACCCGCAGGAGATCTTCGCCCGCCTCGACCCGGAAGAAATGGTCAAAGAGCTCGAAACACCCCTGCTCAAGGCGGTCGAAGAGGTCACGCGGGAGGTCATGGAGACCTATCAGCCACGGCTGTGGGAGCTGCTGCCGTCGCGAGCGCAGCGCCTGCTGCTCGACCAGGTCCGCGCGCAGGCGCCCGAGGTCGTCAAGCGGCTCCTGCGGGAGGTCTCGACCAGCATCGACGACGTCCTCGACGTCAACGACATGCTGATCAACGCCATGGTCCGCGACAAGTCGCTGACCTGCCGGCTGATCCGCGAGGTCGCCGCACCCGAGTTCAAGTTCATCGCCCGGTCGGGGATCTGGTTCGGGTTCGTGATCGGGCTCGTCCAGTTCGTCGCCTGGGCGCTGACCAAAGAGCCGCTGATCATGCCGGTCTTCGGTTTTGTCACGGGCTTCGTCACGGACTGGCTAGCCCTCAAGATGATCTTCTACCCGCGTGAGCCGCGCGGCTTCGGCTTCTTCCGCTGGCAGGGCATGTTCCAGAAACGACGTCAGGAGGTCGCCGCCGACTACGGCGCGCTGATCGCCGACGAGGTCCTCACCGTGCGGAACGTGATGGAGGCCGTGCTCACCGGCCCGCGCGCGGACAAGCTGTTCGCCATGGTCACCCGCGAGGTCCAGCGCACGATCGACGCCCAGGCGAGCATCGCCAAGCCGCTGGTCGCGCTCACCATCGGCGGCAAGCAGTACCAGGAGATGAAGCGCGCGGCCGCCGAGAAGGCCATCGCCTACCTCCCCGAAACGGTGAAACACGTCGAGAGCTACGCCACCGGCGCGCTCGACGTCCGCAACACGATCGTCGAGAAGATGCGTCAGCTGACGCCGATCGAGTTCGAGGGCATCCTGCGGCCGGCCTTCAAGCAGGACGAATGGAAGCTCATCGCCGTCGGCGCGGTGATCGGCGGGCTGGTGGGTGAACTCCAGGTGTTGCTCCTGCTGCACTGATCACGGGCCGATAGCGTGCGCGGGTGGACTTCAGCTCGCACTGGCAGGTGTACGTCACCATGCCGTTCATCGCCGCGCTGATCGGGTACGTCACCAAGCGCGTCGCCATCGAGATGATGTTCCGGCCCGTCGAGTTCACCGGGATCAGGCCGTTCCTCGGCTGGCAGGGCGTGCTGCCGGCGAACGCCGAGCGCATGGCGGCGACGGCCACCGAGATGCTGACGACGAACCTCGTCGACCCGAAGGAGATCTTCGCCCGGCTCGACCCGGAGCAAGTCGCGAAGGAGATCGAGCAGCCGCTGCTGCGGGTCGTCGAGGACGTCACCCGCGACGTCATGGAGACCTACCAGCCCCGGCTGTGGGAGGTGCTGCCGAACGGCGCGCAGCAGCTGCTGCTCAAGCGCGTGCAGGCCGAGGCGCCGAAGGCGATCACCAAGATCATGCGGGAGATCGCCGACAACATCGAGGACGTCCTCGACCTGAAGCACATGGTCGTGACGAACCTGGTGCGCGACAAGGCGCTGCTGAACCGGCTCATCCGCGACATCTCGCGGCCGGAGATGCGGTTCATCGCCCGGTCGGGGATCGGGTTCGGGTTCATCCTCGGCTGCGTGCAGCTGGTCGTGTGGGCGCTGACGAAGTCGCCGATCGTGCTGCCGGTGTTCGGCCTGCTCATCGGCTGGTTCACCGACTGGCTCGCCCTGAAGATGATCTTCCTGCCGCGCGAGCCGCGTCGGTTCTTCGGGCTCTACACCTGGCAGGGCGTCTTCCAGAAGCGCCGCGACGAGGTCGCCGCCGACTACGGCGACATGATCGCGCGCGAGATCATCACCATCCCGAACCTGCTGGAAGCGGTGCTGCGCGGGCCGAAGTCCGACCGGCTGTTCACGATGATCACCCGCGAGGTGCAGAAGACGATCGACGCGCAGGCGAGCGTCGTCAAGCCGTTCGTCGCCATCGCCGTCGGGACGAGGAAGTTCCAGGAGATGAAGCAGACGGCGGCGGCGAAGGCCGCGGAGCGCGTCCCGGAGACGATCCGGTATGCCGAGAACTACGCGATCAACGCCCTCGACGTGCGCAACACGATCGTCGACCGGATGAAGAAGCTGAGCGCGCTGGAGTTCGAGCAGCTGCTGCGCCCGGCGTTCCGGCAGGACGAGTGGAAGCTGATCGCCGTCGGCGCGGTGATCGGCGGGCTCGTGGGTGAGCTGCAGGTGCTCGCGCTGCTCGGGTAGCCGGTACGGTTTCGCTCTCGGGATGAGGAGGTCGGGGTGGACGCTGTCCTGCACGACCTCGCGCTGCACTGGCCGCTGTACGCGGCGATGCCGTTCATCGCGGCGCTGATCGGGTACGTCACCAAGCGCGTAGCCATCGAGATGATGTTCCGGCCGCTGGACTTCGTCGGCATCCCGCCGGTGCTCGGCTGGCAGGGGGTCGTCCCGAAGCACGGCGGGCGGATGGCGGCGGTGGCGACCGAGCTGCTGACGGCGAACCTGCTCGACCTGCGCGAGGTCTTCGGGCGGATCGACCCGGTGATCATCACGAGCGAGCTGGAGCAGCCGTTGCTGCGCGCGGTCGACCACATCGCGCGCGAGGTGCTGGCCGAGCACCACCCGCGGCTGTGGGAGGTCATGCCGACGCTCGCCCAGGAGATGCTGATCAAGCAGGTCCAGGCGTCGGCGCCGCGGCTGGTCCGGGAGTTCCTCGAAGACGTCCGCGAGAACCTCGACGAGGTCCTCGACGTCCAGCACATGACGGTCCAGCGGCTGACGCGGGACAAGGCGCTGCTGGTGCGGCTGATCCGCGAGACGTCCCGCCCGGAGATGGCGTTCATCGCGCGGATGGGCATCTACTTCGGCTTCGGGCTGGGGCTCATCCAGACTCTGGTCTGGGCCTTCACGCGCGAGCCGTGGGTGCTCCCGGCGTTCGGCGGCGTGATCGGGCTGTGCACGGACTGGCTGGCGATCAAGCTGATCTTCGTGCCGCGCGAGCCGGTGCGGCTGGGCCGCGTGATCTTCCAGGGCAAGTTCCAGCGCCGCCGCGCGGAGGTGGCGCGGCAGTACGGCGAGCTGATCGCGACCGAGGTCCTGACGGTCCAGAACCTGCTGGACGCGGTGTTGCGGGGTCCGCGGGCGGACCGGCTCGCCTTGCTGGTCGAGCAGATGGTGTCATCGGCGGTGGACCGGCAGATGCCGCTGTCCTTCGCGGTCGGCGGCACGCGGCTGAAGGAGATGAAGCACGCGGCAGCGGTGAAGGCCCTGGAGCAGCTGCCGGACACGGCGCGCTACGCCGAGGGGTACCTGACCGAGGCGATGGACGTCGCGAAGGTGATCGAGCAGCGGATGCTGGCGTTGACGCCGCTGGAGTTCGAGGGCCTGCTGCGGCCGGCGTTCCGGCAGGACGAGTGGAAGCTGATCGCGGTCGGCGGGGTGATCGGGTTCCTGGTCGGCGAGCTGCAGGTCCTGCTGATGCTCGGCTAAAGCCGCACTTTCACGTGAAAGTGCGGCTTTGTCGCGCAAAGCGTAGCTTCAGGCCGCCGCGACGAGGGCCGGCTCCACCGCGCTCACCCGGGTGCGGCGGTCGCGTTGCCAGGCGATCACCCGGCAGACCACGTAGATCAAGAACGAAATCGCCGTCACGAACGCGCTCACCGGCAGGCCCGGCGCCAGCGACAGCACGATCCCCCCGATCGCCGACACCTCCGCGAAGACGATCGACAGCACCGTCGCCTTCCACGGTGACGCCGTCACGCGAGCCGCCGCGGCTGCCGGTGTCACCATCAGCGCCACCACCAGCAGCGAGCCGACCACCTTCACGCTCAACGCCGTCGAGACGCCCACCAGCAGCGCGAACACCACCGTCAGCGTCTTCACCGGGACCCCGCGCGCGACCGCGACATTCCGGTCCACCGAAGCGAACAGCAACGGCCGGTAGACGACCGCCAGGACCGCCAGCACCACCACCGACGACACCACGAACAACGTCAGGTTCGTCGAGTCGATCGTGATGATCTGCCCGGTGAGGATCCCGAACTTGTTCCCGGACCGTCCTTTGTAGAACGACAGGAACAGCACGCCCATCCCGAGCCCGAAGGACAGGATCACGCCGATCACCGAGTCGCGGTCGGCGTCGCGCGCGCCGAGGATGCCCAGCAGCAGGGCCGCCACCACCGCGCCGATCAGCGCGCCGTACTCGACGCCGATGCCGAGCAGCAACGCCGCCGCGCCGCCGGTGAACGCCAGCTCGGACGTGCCGTGGACGGCGAACGACATGCGGCGCATCACGATCAGCGGGCCCAGCACGCCGGCCACCAGACCGAGAATGAGAGCGGCCAGCAGCGCCGTCTGGACACCAGGAAGCTCCGTGATCAGCTCCCAGGTCTTGCCGAAGTCGAACAGATCCAAGACTCAGCCCACTTGCTCTTCGACGTCGTGCTCGTGGTGGTGCGGCTCCTCCTCGCACAACGCGCTCTGCGCGCCCGCGATGTGGATCTGCCCGCCCACCTTCAGCACCTCGACGCGGGTTCCGTACAGCTCCGAGAGGGTCTCGGTGGTCATGACCTCGTCCGGCTTGCCGATCCGGAACGAGCCGTTGACCAGGTACAACACCCGGTCGACGAACGGCAGCACCGGGTTGATCTCGTGCGTCACGAACAGCACCGCGGTGCCGGCCGTGCGCCGCCGGGAGTCGATCAGCTCGCTGATCGCGCGCTGGTGCGCCAGGTCCAGGGACAGCAGCGGCTCGTCACACAGCAGCACCTCGGGGTCGCCGACCAGGGCCTGCGCCACCCGCAGCCGCTGCTGCTCGCCGCCGGACAGGCGCCCGACCGGCTGCTTCGCGTAGCGGGTCGCGCCCACCGCGTCGATCGCCTCGGAAACCTGGCGGCGGCGGGCCGCCATGCCGAACAGGCCCGGGCCCCAGCGGTGGCCGTCGAGGCCCAGCCCGACCAGGTCGACCCCGCGCAGCGTGAGCGACTCGTCGATCGCGCGCTGCTGCGGGATGTACCCGACCTTGCGGTTCGCGCCGCCCGGGCGGCCGCCGGCGATCTCGACCGTGCCCGAAGACAGGCCCTGCATGCCGAGCAGCGCCTTCAGCAGCGAGCTCTTGCCGGACCCGTTCGGGCCGAGCACGGCGAGGAACTCCCCCGGCTCGACCACGAGGTCCAGCCCCGACCAGAGGGTGCGGGGGCCGAACGCGAGGCCCGCGCCGCGGACGCGGACCGCGGGGCGTACGTCGTCGGGGACGGAGGTGGCGGGCATGGTTACTTCAACGCTCCTGCCAGCGCGTCGACTTCCCCGGTCATCCAGCCAATGTAGTCCGTCACACCCGCGGGCAGCGTTTCGGTCACGTCGACCACGCCGATCCCGGCGGCCTTCGCCTGGCCGACGACGTCCTGGGTCAGCGGCGTCACCGTCTGCGCGTTGTTGATCAGCGCCTTGACCTGCTTGGTGGCGATGAGCTGCTTGTACTCGTTCACCGCGCCGGCCGGGACGTCCGTGTCGTTCTCGACGGCGTCCGAGAACGCCTTCGGAGTCGCGTCCGTCAGCTTCGCGCTCTGGAGCAGGTAGTGCGCGACCGGCTCGGTGACGACGACCTTCGTGCCCGGGTGCGACGCACCCAGCTCGCCGAGGCGCTTCTCGAGCGCGTCGACCTTCGCCTTGAACGCGGTCGCGTTGTCGGTGAACGCCTGCTTCGACGCCGGCTGCAGCTCGCCGAGCTGCGCCGCGACCTGGTCGGCGACCTTGTCGACCCCCGGCAGGTCGTACCAGACGTGCTCGTTCTCGTCGCCGGTCGCGGCGATGTCGTAGGCGACGAGCTTCTTCGCGTCTCCGGCCTGGTCGGTGAGCTTGCCGAAGAACTCGTCGTAACCACCGCCGTTGGACAGCAGCAGCTTCGCGTCCTTCGCCGCCAGGGCGTCGTCCGCGGTGGTTTCGTACGAGTGCGGGTCGGCCGACGGGTCGTGGATGATCGCCTTGACCTCGACCTTGTCACCGCCGACAGCGCTCACGACGCTGCCCCAGACGTCGGTCGAGGCGACGACCTTGATCTTGCCGTCACCCCCGGACTGCCCACCGCCGTCGGCGCCGGACGTCCCGCCGGAGCACGCGGCCAGGGCGAGGAGGGACAGGGCCGAAGCGGCGGCGAGCACGCGGCGGGAACTCATCGGAGGACTCCTGGAGACGCAAATGGAAACCGTTGTCAGATTCACCTTACCCCATCCGGATGACTTCCTGGCCATCCGACCGGACCTTGGTGTATGCGACTTCATGCATGCGGATCGAGACATCGACCACGCGGGGTGTCTCTTCAGGAAAACGTTCTGAACCGTTACGGTTTGCTGATGGGACGTCCTATTCGCACCCGGAGGCAGGCGACGCTGGCGTCGCTCGCGGCGGAGCTCGGTGTGTCCAGGACCACGGTGTCCAACGCCTACAACCGGCCGGACCAGCTGTCCCCGGAACTGCGCCGCCGGGTCCTCGAGACCGCGCGCCGCCTCGGTTACCCCGGACCCGACCCCGTCGCCCGCTCGCTGCGCACCCGCAAGGCCGGCGCCGTCGGGCTGCTGCTCACCGAAAACCTCTCCTACGCTTTCCGCGACCCCGCGGCCGTCGGTGTCCTCGAAGGACTGGCCCTGGCCTGCGAAGACGCCGGTGTCGGCCTCCACCTGGTGCCGGCCAGCCCGGGCCGCGAGGACGTCGCGGCGGTGCACCGCGCGGGCGTCGACGGCTTTGTCGTCTACTCCGTCCCGGACGACGACCCGCACCTGGCCGCCGTGCTGGAGCGGCCGGTGCCGACGGTGATCATCGACCAGCCGAGCATCGAGGGCATCGACCGCGTCGGCCCGGACGACGCCGCCGCCGTCGGCAAGATCGCCGAGCACCTCGTGACGCTGGGCCACCGGCAGGTGGGGGTCATCTGCATGCGGCTGGCCCGCGAACGCAACGACGACTTCGTGTCGCCGGCGCGTCAGAGCGGCGCGCACTTCCACGTCCAGCGCACCCGGCTCGAAGCCCTCGCCGTGGCGTTCTCCGGCGCCGGTGTCGACTGGGCCGGCGTCCCGGTGGTCGAGCGGTTCGACCACACGGTGGACGACGGCGCGTCCGCGGCCCGGCAGCTGCTGGACGCGTATCCGCAGATCACGGCCGTGATCTGCACCTCGGACATTCTCGCGCTCGGCGCCATGGCCGAAGCCGAGCGTCGTGGGCTGCGCGTGCCGCAGGACCTGACCGTCACCGGCTTCGACGGCATCGCCGAAGCCGAGCGGATCGGCCTGACCACGGTCCACCAGCCGGTGCTCGAAAAGGGCAAGACGGCGGGCCGGCTGCTGCTCGGCTCGGCCGAGCGGAGCGCGCCGAAGGTGATCACGCTGCCGACCGAGCTGCGTATCGGCCGGACGTCGGCGCCCCCGCGAACGGTCGAGGAGCCCTGGTTCGGCGGCTGACCACTGGCTTTTGCCGTGACGTTGCTCGTAGTGCATTGCCCGCGAGGTGTCCGGCCGGTCAAATGGTGGGGTACGCCCGCACTGCGGGGCCACTGGCCGGAAGGTGACCGATGACCTCGATCGACGTACTGCTCAAGCGCAACCAGGAACTGGGCAACGTCACCCCCGGTGACCGCTCGTCGGCCAAGCCGTCGCTGCAGGTGGCCATCCTGACCTGCATGGACGCTCGGATCCGCGTGTTCGAGCTGTTCGGCCTGCTCCAGGGCGAGTCCCACGTCCTGCGCAACGCCGGCGGCGTCGTCACCGACGACATGATCCGTTCGCTGGCCCTCTCGCAACGCAAGCTCGGCACCCGCGAGGTGCTGATCGTGCAGCACACCGAGTGCGGCCTCTCGACGGTCACCGAAGACGACTTCAAGGACGAGCTCGAAGAGGCCACCGGCCTGCGCCCGACGTGGGCGGTCGAGGCGTTCCGCAACGTCGAGAACAGCGTCCGGACGTCGGTCGAGCGCGTGCGGCGCAGCGCGTACCTGCCGCACACGGACAACGTGCGGGGGTTCGTGTACGACGTCAAGACCGGGGTGCTGACCGAGGTCCGATGACGCACTGGCGCCTCGGCGCACTCGGCCAACGAGCTGATCAACCGGGGCGCTGACGTGGCTGCCGACGGCCGAACCAGGCCGGCTTCCCGTACGTCCTCGTCGTCCCGGCGGTGCACCGGAGCGAGGCGGAGTCCCCGGCCTGAACGCCGTCGGGTTCAATGGGCGCGTGGCTGTGGACGCTGACGTGCTGCTCGACTGGTTCTCCACGCACGGCCGGAACCTGCCGTGGCGCGAGCCCGAATGCTCGGCGTGGGGTGTCCTCGTCAGCGAAATCATGCTGCAGCAGACCCCGGTGGCGCGTGTGCAGCCGATCTGGCACGAATGGATGACCCGCTGGCCGGTGCCGTCCGCGCTGGCCGCGTCGTCGCAGGGTGAGGTCGTGCGGGCCTGGGGCAAGCTCGGCTACCCGCGGCGCGCGCTGCGGCTCCACGAAGCCGCCGGCGTGATCGCGCGGGAGCACGGTGACGTTGTTCCGTCCGATGTGGACACCCTGCTCGCGCTGCCCGGGATCGGCGCCTACACCGCGCGCGCCGTCGCCGCGTTCGCCTACGGGCTGCGCGCGCCCGTCGTCGACACGAACGTGCGGCGGGTCGTCGCGCGGGCGGTGCACGGGGCCGGGGACGCCGGGCCCGCGTCGAACACCCGGGACATGGCCGACGTCGAGGCGCTGCTGCCCGCCGGCGACGCCCCGGCCGCGAAGTTCTCCGCCGCGATCATGGAGCTCGGCGCGCTGATCTGCACCGCGCGCAGCCCGCGCTGCGCGGACTGCCCGATCTACGACGAATGCGCGTGGCAGCTCGCCGGAAAGCCCGAATACGCCGGCCCGGCCAAGCCGGTCCAGAAGTTCGCCGGCACCGACCGGCAGGTCCGCGGGCTGCTGCTCGACGTCCTGCGCGGCTCCGAGGGGCCCGTCGAGAAGACCCGCCTCGACCTCGTGTGGCACGACAGCGGCCAGCGTGACCGCTGCCTGGACTCGCTGCTGGTCGACGGCCTGCTCGAACAGACCGCCGGTGGCCTCTTCGCACTGCCGGGCGAACACTAACGCGCTACGACAAAAGTTGGTCAATAGTTGTCAACGGCGCGATGCGGGGTTACCTTTTCCCGATGGTCCACGTTGACCGCCGGACCCTGCTCAAGGCGGGGGTGACCGCCACCGCGGCCGGCGCACTGGGGATGACGACCACGGGCACGGCCTCGGCGGCCGTGCCGACACCGACGATCCACCCGACGTCCGAATGGGGCGCGCGAGCCGCCACCGGCCCGATCGTGGTGGAGAACCACAAGCCGACGTACATCGTCGTGCACCACGCGGTCGACCCGCCGATGAACAACGACTTCTCGCTGGCGCGCGCCTTCTACGTCGCGAAGTTCATCCAGAACCTGCACATGGACAAGAACGGCTGGATCGACAGCGGCCAGCAGTTCACGAACAGCCGCGGCGGGTTCGTCACCGAGGGCAGGCACCGCAGCCTGGAGATCCTGCGCGGCGGCACCCAGCACGTCCAGGGCGCGAACGTCGGCAACCACAACAGCGAGGTCATCGGCATCGAGAACGAGGGCCTCTACAGCACGGTCGACGTGCCGCAGGCGCTCTGGGACTCGCTGGTGAACCTGGTCGCCTACATCGCGCACCAGTACGGCATCAGCCCCGAGTTCATCAAGGGCCACCGCGACTTCAACACGACTGAGTGTCCCGGCACAGTGCTCTATAACCGGCTGCCGGAGCTGCGGACGGCGGTGGGCCGCGTCCTCGGCGTCACGGTCGCGCGCGCCGAGGCGGAGTGGCCGCTGCTGAAGCCGGGTGACACGGGCCGTCACGTGCAGCAGGCGCAGCGGTTCCTGCGCGCGTCCGGGTTCGGCGTGCCGACCGACGGCGTCTTCGGTCAGTCCACAAAGGACGCTGTGGCCGCTTTGACGGTTCAGGCCGGGCTGCCGCGCGACACGTGCACCGCGGCGAAGGCGGCCGACGAAACCGGCCTCCTCGGCTCGGACGTCTGGCCGCTGATCGTCCCGTCGGACCGCTCGACAGCAGCCTGGCGATCCGACCTTTCCCAACCGTAACTTCCCCCTTGTGGGTGGCAAACCCGCATCTTTCGCCGTGAAAGATGCGGGTTTAGCGCAGCAAGACGTCGGATAGGAACGCCTCGACGGCGCCGCGGTAGGTCTCCGGGGCTTCGTCGTGGGGCAGGTGGGCCGACCCGGGCACGACCAGGTGTTTCGCGCCGGGGACACGAGTGGCGACGAGCGCCTGCTGGCCCGGCGGCATGGCCGTGTGCTCCCCTTCGACCAGCAGCAGCGGGCAGCCGATCTTGTCCACAGTGGACCAGTAGTCGACGCGGCCCCACTCGGCGGCGATGACGTAAAGGTCCTCCAGGTCCGCGACCAGGTGAAACCCGTCGGAACGCTCCTCGACGCAGTCGGCGAAGTACTCGCCCGCGTCCCCGAAGAACTCGCGGACGTGCTCGAGCGACGTGAACGGCACCGGCCAGCTCTCGAAGTACCCACGCCACGTCTCGACGGTCCGCCCGCGCTGGTCCGGCGCGAAGTCCTCGGACACGACCGCGCGCACCAGCTCCGGGTACCGCGCGGCCGTCGCCCACGCGTGCAGGCCGCCCATCGAATGCCCGATCAGCACGGCCGGGCCGGCGTCGAGGGTGCGCAGCGCGTCGGCGACGTCGTCGGCGAACCGCTCGGTCGTCCACGGCCCGACCCGCGGCGCGCTGCCGTGGCCGCGCGCGTCGAGCCCGTACACCGCGCCGTAGAGCCGGAGCCACTCCGCGACCCGCCACCACGTCCGCGCCCGGCCCATCAGGCCGTGGAGCAGGACGATCGGCACACCGCTGCCGCCGAAACAGAGCACGCGGCCACCTAACCACAAAATGCCTGGTGCGGAACGTGACCGAGCGGTCGCGCTCCATCACCTATGGTGGGGTGCATGCGCCGCCGACTCGCCGCCCTCGCCGTCTGCGCCGCGGTGGTCGTCGCCGCGGCGTGCACCGGTGACGCCGTCTCCGGCGCGCCCCAGCCGCCGCCGTTGCACCCCACGCCGGGTGCGGCCAGCGCCGGTGATCCGTATTACCCGGATGACGGCAACGGCGGGTACGACGCGCTGAACTACCACGTCGACGCCACCTACGACCCGCCGAGCGGGCACCTCGATGGCGACACGACCGTCACTGCGAAGGCCACCCAGGACCTGAGCCGGTTCGACCTCGACCTGCGCGGGCTCGACGTCCACAGCGTCGAAATCGACGGGCAGCCGGCCCGCTTCACCCGCGAGAAGGCGTTCGAACTGGTCGTCACGCCGCCCGCGCCGATCCGCGCCGGGACGACGTTCCGCACGCGTGTCCGCTACGGCGGCGACCCGGCGAAGACGTCCCACGAGGGCGGCAGCGAGAACGGCTGGCAGCACTCCGCGGACGGCGGCGCGTACATGGTCGGCGAGCCGCACTCGGCGGCGTTCTGGTACCCCGTGAACGAAACCCCGCGCGACAAGGCGTCCTTCACGCTCACCGCGCACGTCCCGGCCGGCTGGACGGTGGTCTCGAACGGCCGCGAAGGCCCGCCGGGGACGTGGACCGAGCCGAACCCGGTGGCGAGCTACCTGACGACCATCGCGATCGGCAAGTTCAGTGTCGACAGGTCGACACTGCCGGGCGGCACCCCGGTCGTGAACGCGTACGCGCAGGGCACCGAGGACCGCCGCGCGATCGGCGACCGCCTGCCGGAGGTCCTCGGCTTCCTCAGCGGCAAGTTCGGGCCGTACCCGCAGTCGGCGGCCGGCGGGATCTTCCTGAACGAAGACGTCCACTTCTCGCTGGAGACGCAGACGCGGCCGACGTACGCGAAGTGGGCCGACCTGCCGACGGTGGTCCACGAGACCGCCCACCAGTGGTTCGGCGACTCGGTGTCGTTGAAGAACTGGTCGGACATCTGCCTGAACGAGTGTTTCGCGTCGTACGCGCAGTGGCTGTGGGCCGAGCGTGAGGGCCAGAGCCTGGACGACCGCTACCGCGCGGCGATCGAGATCACCCGCGGCAGCACGGACTTCTGGTCGCAGAAGCTGGTCGGCATGGGCCAGGGCCACGAGTTCGAGGGTGTGTACAACAAGGGCATCCTGGCCCTGCACGCACTGCGCCGCGAAATCGGCGACCCGGCGTTCGACCGCCTCCTGCACGAGTGGCCGGCCCGCTTCCGCCACGGCAACGCGACCTGGGCCGACTTCGAAGCGACGGCGACCCAGGTCAGCGGCCGCAACCTGCGGCCGTTCTTCGACGCGTGGTTCCGCGGGACGAAGCTCCCCGCGGACGCCGACCTCTTCCCCGGCTCACTGCGCAGCTGAGCTGCCGAGCAACGACCGCGTCAAGGCGCTGCGTGCGTCCTGCATCTCCCGCAGTGCCGTCGTCAGCTCCGCGTCGCCCACCACGACGTCCTCCTCCGGGCGCGCGGCCAGTGCGAGCAGCGACGCCCGCCGCAGCAGCTCCTTCGCGAACGATGCCGTCACCCCCTCGGTCGCCGCCACCACCGGGCCCAGATCCGCGGTCAGCTTCAACCCTCGCGAGTACAGCCGGAGCAGCGCCTCGCGGCCGGCCGCGTCCGGCAGCGGGATCTCCACCGCGAGATCCACCCGGCCCGGGCGGTCGGCCAGTGCCTTTTCCAGCTCGCTCGCGCGGTTGGTCGTCAGCAGGAACGTCACGTCCGCGTCGCCGCCCACGCCGTCCATCGCGTCGAGCAGGGTGAACAGCAGCGGCTGGACCATCGGGCCGTAGCTGCGGTCCTGCGCGATCAGGTCGACGTCCTCCAGCACGACCACGCTCGGCTGCAGCCGCCGCGCCAGCTCCGCGGCCTTGCCGATGAACTTCATCGCCGTGCCGGTCAGGATGATCACCGTGGTGTCCGGCAGGCGGCCCATCAGGTAGCGGACCGTGTGCGTCTTGCCGGTGCCGGGCAGGCCGTGCAGCAGCAGCCCGCGCTTGAGGTGCTGCCCCGCCGCCAGCAGCCGCTCGCCGTGTTCGGCGATGCCGACCGTGTGCCGCTCGATCGCGTCGAGCACGCCGTCCGGCAGCACGACCTCCTCGCCGGTCAGCGCCGGCCGCGGGAGGAACGTGAGCAGCTCGTTGCCGCGGTGCTCGCTGGTGCCGAAGGCCACCACCTGCCCGCGCAGGAGGTCGTGCTCGGCCATCAGCCGCTCGACGCGGTCGCGCACTTCGGTGGCGGTCACCCGCGACGTCGCGAGGACCTCCAGCCGGCACTGCTCGAGCCCCCACTGCACGTTCGAACCGCGGATGGCGAGCAGCACCGGCTCACCGCCCGGGGCGCTCGTGCCGACGAGCCCGAGCTGCACCGCCTCGGTCGCCTGGTCCGGGCCGATCGCCGTCGTGGCGAAGTCCACCGCGCCGAGCTCGTACGTGCCCCGCATCCGCGCGGTCACGAGCATCCCGATCAGGTCCTCGTGGCTGCGCTGGCCGCCGGCGATCCCGAACCAGTCCACGAGCGTGCCGTGCTCGGCCAGGTAGGCGTCGACCCCGCGCTGGATGTTGGCGTGCTCCCACATCGGCCAGGACCGGGTCACGACCACCACCTCCGGCAGCTGCGCCCCCAGGTGGCCGGTCACGCGTTCGATGAGCTCGCCGGCCCGGCCGTCGCCGACCTCGTCGGCCGTGGCGCGAACGATCCGGGCGATGTCGGTGGCCAGGTCGCGCTCGATGCTCCCCATGCCTTCCACAGTGGCACTGATCACACCGCGGGGCCAACTAGTGTGGAGCCATGAGTGTCGTCAAGATCAACGCGATCGAGGTTCCCGAAGGCGCCGGCCCCGAGCTGGAGAAGCGGTTCGCCGCGCGGATGCACGCCGTCGACCAGCAGCCCGGTTTCCTCGGCTTCGAGCTGCTGCGCCCGGTCTCCGGCGAGACGCGCTACTTCGTCTACACGAAGTGGGAGACCGAAGAGGCGTACCAGGCCTGGGCGACGGGCGGCCCGGCCGCGGCGGCGCACTCGGGCGAGCGGGCCAAGCCCGTGTCGACCGGGGCGAACCTCCTGGAGTTCGAGGTCGTCCTCGGCTCTCAGCCGGGTGAGTGAGCTCGACCGGGCGGCGAAGCTCCTGGACGGCGCCGGCGCACTGCTGATCTGCGCCGGCGCCGGCATGGGCGTCGACTCGGGGCTGCCGGACTTCCGCGGCGGCGAAGGGTTTTGGCGCGCGTATCCGCCGTATGCCCGGCTCGGGCTGCGGTTCGAGGAGCTCGCCGACCCGCGCCACTTCGCCGACGACCCCGAGCTGGCCTGGGGTTTCTACGGCCACCGGCTTTCGCTGTACCGCAAGACCGTGCCGCACGAAGGATTTCGGCTCCTGCTCGAGCTGGGTTCACGCCTGCCCGGCGGCACGGGCGTGTTCACGTCCAATGTGGACGGCCAGTTCCAGACGGCGGGCTTCGGGCTCGTCTCGGAGGTGCACGGCTCGATCCACCACCTGCAGTGCCTCGCCGGGTGTTCACCCGCCATCTGGCCGGCGCCGCAAACCGACGTTTCCATCAACCCCGAAACGATGCGCGCGGTGCCACCGCTGCCGTCGTGCCCCCGCTGCGGCGGCTTGGCCCGCCCCAACATCCTGATGTTCGGCGACGACTCGTGGATCCCGGACCGCGGCCAGGCCCAGCTCGGCGAGCTGACAGCGTGGCGACGCGGGGTGCGCGACCTGGTGGTGGTCGAACTGGGCGCGGGCCAGGCGATCCCGACGGTCCGCCGCTACGCGGAACTGGCGAGCGCGGCGACGGGCGCGTTGATCCGGATCAACCCGCGGGAGCCGGAGATCCGCCACAACCGCGGCGTTTCGATCGCGGCCGGCGCGCTGGAGACGCTCACCGCCCTCCTGGGCGACCGTCCGCACCGGGCGAGCATGGAGTCACCGGGGCAGCGGCCATGAGCGACCTGACCGCAGCTTTGAGCGAGCCCCAGCGGACCTTGCTCCAAGTGATCGCGAAGCCCGTCCTCACGAAGCAAGTCGCCCCGACCTGGCGCTACGTCGAAACGGAGATGCGCCGTCTAGGGCATCGAGGGCGCGACGTTCTCGATTCCCTTCCGCTCGTCGGAAGTCATGGACCCATCAACCCGACTTACAGCACCGTGTGGTGCGATCGCCGGAACCTGTACCCGCAGAGCCAGGTGTTCCTGACGATTGCCGCGGCGCTGCACCTGCCGGAGTACGGCCGGACAGGGGCGAACTTCATGAGGTTCCTGGAGGCTTGCGTCCGCAGGATCCACGAGGCGCCGAACGATCCCGTCGACCTGACCGATCCCCGGATCTCCGCAGCCGAACTCAAGGCAGGCTTGGACCTCAGCGACGACTTCCTCGCCCGGCTACCGCAGATCGTGCAGCACGAGCCGTTCGGCATCGCCAGCAACTACTCGCTGCCGAACGACTCGCCGAACTGGGTGCTGACCATCGGCCAGGAGGCGCTCGCTTACGAAGGGGCGGAGACTGTACTCGGATACGTCAAACGCGTGTCCGCGCTCGTCGAGCAGGCAGACGGGCGAATCGATTTCTCCAGCGTGCACGTCGCTTCTTCGATCGCGCCTTCGCACAAGAGCGGCAGTCACCCCGCCGCTTCAGAACCTTACGTGAGCCAACGCGTTACCGAAGCGATCGAGGCGAAGCGCGGAAGCGCCTCGTTCAACCTGGACAAACTCCTGCAACTGATCCACGAGTTGAACCAGAATTTCGCTCAGCAGAATCCGTACGCCTGCCACGCCCTGTTGCGGGCGGTGCTCGATCACGTGCCACCGATCTTCGGCCAGGCACATTTCGGCGCAGTGGCCGCGAACCACGCCTGGTCGAGAACCGACGCGAAGTACATCAAGTTCCTCGTCGAGTTCAAGGTGCAGGCCGACGACGTTCTGCATCGCCCGATCAGCGCGTCGGCCAGCTTCATCGAAATGGATGATATTCCGCCGCGAGCGCGGGTCAACGCGCTGCTGACCGAAGTCGCCAAACTCCTGTGATCCCGCGGCCTTAACGGCGCCGGCGCGCTGGAGACGCTCACCGCCCTCCTCGGCTAAGGCAGCTGCACCTCGGCGTACACCGCCCGATGATCACTGTCCGCAACCCCGAACACCCGGTAGTCACGCACCGCCGCGCGGTTGTCCACCACGACGTGGTCGATCGTCACCACCGGCGATGACGATGGCCACGTCGGCGTCAGACCCGAGCCACGCGCCTCCGCCGCGTCGTTGTAGCCGCGGGAAAGCACCGTCCGGAACGCCGCGTGGTCGAGCGTCGCGTTGAAGTCGCCCGCCAGGATGCGCAGGCCGTGCTCGCCCGATGCGCGGGACAGGTCCTTCATCTCGCGCTCCCACTGCGGGGTGTCGACGTCCGGGGAGATCGGGTGGACCGCGACGATCTCGGCCACCACGCCGTCGCCGAGGTCGACCTGGGCGCCCGGCTGCTTGGCCGCCGAATCACCCGTCAGGTTGACCTCCTTAAGCGGGAAGCGCGACACGATCCCCGAGCCGAACGCGCCGGGCGCCGGGTGCAGGACCCGGTACGGCAGCGTCTCGAACAGCCCGGCCGCGGTCAGCCCGTCGACCACGCGCGGGGTCATCTCGACCAGGTTGAGCACGTCGACCTGCTGCGACCGCACCAGGTCGACCACGGCCTTCGGGTCCGCCTGGCCGTAGAGGAGGTTCGACGCGAGCACACGCAACGTCTTGCCGTGCACCTCGCGTTGGTCACTCGCCGAAAGCCGCGGGACCACCAGCACGGCCAGCGCGACCGCCAGCAGCAGCGCGACCCCGCCGACCCACCAGCGCCGCAGCGCCAGGGCCAGCCCGCCGAGCACCACCCCCGCGGCCGCCACGTACGGCGTCAGCGCCAGCGCGACGAGGGTGTACCAGTTGCCGTCGTAGCCGATCAGGCGCAGCGCGGTGACCCCCGCCAGCGGCACCACCGGAACCACCAGCAGGGCCGTGACCAGCGGGTTCTTCCGCCGGACGCGCGTCTCTTCCACAACGGTCATGTGCCGAGTATGCCGATCCGCCCGCCGCCCGGCCCGGGTGCCGGCCACTCCTCCACAAGATCTCCACCAGCGGCTGCCAGCCCGTGCCAGCGCGCTGTGCGTGTGCTGCCAGCGGCCCCCGCCAAAGTGAGGCTCGACAGCGACAGCGAAGGAGGAACGCCCATGTCGCACGCGATCCAGGCCGAGGGCCTGGTCAAACACTTCGGGGACACCAAGGCGCTCGACGGGGTGGACCTCGAGGTCCCGTTCGGGCAGGTCGTGGGGGTGCTCGGGCCGAACGGCGCGGGCAAGACGACCGCCGTCCGCATCCTGGCGACGCTGATGAAACCGGACGCCGGAAGAGCCACGGTCGGCGGCTTCGACGTGGTCACCGACCCCGTGCGGGTTCGCAGCCTGATCGGGCTGACCGGGCAGTACGCGTCGGTCGACGAGGACCTCAACGGCATCGAGAACCTGATGCTCATCGGCCGGCTCTACGGCCTGCCCCGCGCCCAGGCCCGGACGCGGGCCACCGAGCTGATCGACCGGTTCGAGCTGACCGCCGCCGCGAAGCGGCCGATCCGGACGTACTCGGGCGGCATGCGGCGCCGGATCGACCTGGCCGCCAGCCTGGTCGGCGGGCCCGAGGTCCTCTACCTCGACGAGCCGACCACGGGGCTCGACCCGCACGCCCGCAACGAGGTCTGGGAGGTCGTCCGCGGCCTGGTCGCCGACGGCGCGACGGTGCTGCTCACCACGCAGTACCTCGAAGAAGCCGACCAGCTCGCCGACAAGATCACCGTGTTCGACCACGGCCGGGTCGTCGCCGACGGCCGGGCCGACGAGCTCAAGCGCCGCGTCGGCGGGCAGACGCTGCAGGTGCGGCCGACACAGCTGTCCGACATGGACGCCGTCAACCGGATCCTCGGTGACCTGTCCGGCGTCCGGCCGACCCGCGACGACGCGACCGGGCTGCTCACCGCGCCGGTCGGCGACCCGGTGCTGCTGTCCACTTTGGTCCGCAAGCTCGACGAAGCCGGGATCACCGCGGACGAGCTGGCACTGCGGCTGCCCAGCCTCGACGAAGTGTTCCTCGCCCTGACCGGGCACGCCGCCGAAGCGTCCACCGACGACACCCGAGACCTCGAAGGGAGCCTGGCATGACCACGCTGGCGCTCGACCGCCCGGCCCCGCCGCGGCACATCAGCCCCGCCAAGGGCTTCCAGCACGCGCTTTCGCTGGCCTGGCGCGGCATCCTGAAGATCCGCAAGAACCCGGAGCAGCTGGCCGACGTCACGCTGATGCCGATCATCTTCCTGGTCATGTTCGTCTACCTGTTCGGCGGCGCGCTGTCCGGGTCGACCGACGCGTACCTCCAGATGGTCGTGCCGGGCATCATGGTGATGAACATCCTGCAGGCGTGCCTCACCGTCGGCACGAACCTCAACACCGACATCACCAAGGGCGTGTTCGACCGGTTCCGCAGCATGCCGATCGCCCGCTCGGCGCCCCTGATCGGGGCGGTGCTCGCGGACATCGTGCGCTACATCGTCTGCCTGGTGGTGCTGATGGTCGTCGCGACGATCATGGGCTACCGGATCG
This sequence comes from Amycolatopsis sp. NPDC104587, assembly GCF_055583645.1. NCBI lineage: Bacteria > Bacillati > Actinomycetota > Actinomycetes > Pseudonocardiales > Pseudonocardiaceae > Amycolatopsis > Amycolatopsis sp. NPDC104587. The sequence continues at coordinate 147,291 of NZ_JBVJNO010000001.1, read as the reverse complement.
CGACCAGCCCCGGCGAGTTCGCGGTGGCGATCCTGCTGGCGCTGGCGTTCGGCCTCTGCTTCTGCTGGGGCTCGGTGTTCGTCGGCATGCTGATGAAGTCGCCGGGCTCGGCGCAGGCGCTGATGTTCGTCTTCATCATGCCGCTCACCTTCGGCAGCAACGTCTTCGTCAGCACGGCCACCATGCCCGGCTGGCTGCGGGCGTGGGCCGACATCAGCCCGGTGAGCCTGATGGCGAACGCGTTGCGCGGCCTGATGAACGGCGGCGCCGTCGCCGGTCCGCTGGCCGGTGCGCTCGCCTGGATGGCCGGCGCGGTGATCGTGTTCTTCCCGCTGGCCACCTGGGCCTACCGCCGGCGGGTGTGAGGCGCGGGGGCACGGGGGTGTCCCGCGCCAGGGGAGGTCGTGGGGGGGGGGGGTGGGTGTGGAACAGACTCCCCCCCCCCAACCCCCGCGGAGGGGGTCCGCGGTTCCCCCCCCCGCGGTTCTCCTTTTTTCCCCTTTCCCCCTCCTT
>NZ_JBVJNO010000001.1:112828-146768 GCF_055583645.1 Amycolatopsis sp. NPDC104587 | reverse complement strand
TTGGTGGGCCGTGTGGGTTCGGGCGTGCGGCCGCGTCCGCGCGGGCCTCCCTCCTCCTCCCCCCCCCCCCCCCCCCCCCCCCCCCCCCCCCCCCCCCCCCCCCCCCCCCCCCCCCACCGCGGGAGGGGCCTCAGCGTGCACCGCCGCGATGGCGTCCTCTTTGGACATCGCCCGCGCTTCGGCGACCAGCTCCTCGTACCGGGCGTCGGAAAGCTCCGCGCGCAGCCGGCCGATCAGCTCGCGCACCTCCGGGCTGCCGAGGTCGAACCGGCCGCGGATCAGCGCCGACGTGCCCAGGACGCGGGCCGCCTCTTCCGCCCGGCCCTGCTGCCCGCGCACCAGCGCCAGCAGCTCCACGGCCCCGGCGAGGTCCGGCATGTCCCCGCGGTCGCGGGTCGCGACGATCGCCTTGACCACGTGGGCCTCGGCCACGTCGGGCCGGTTCTCGGCCAGCGCGAGCCGCCCTTCGAACGCGCTGACCCACTCCACGCCCATGCCCTCGGGGAACGCGGCGTCCCACGCCAGCGACCCGAGCTTGCCGAGCGCCTCGCGCGCTTCGGCCGGCCGCCCGCCGCGCAGGCACAGCTCGATCCGGCCGAACAGCAGGATCGCCCGCAGCTGCGGGTTTTCGAACCCCTGCCCGTACCGCTCGGCGGCCTCCTGGTCGCGCCACGCGCCCTCGAGGTCCCCGAGGCGCGCGCGTTCGACGGCCAGGCGCCACCAGTGCTGGACGATGTCCTCGTGCGAGCGCAGCTCCATCGACAGCGCCAGCCCCTGCTGGTAGACCTCGATCGCGCGCTCGCCCTGGCCGGACTGCGACAGCGCGTTCGCCTTGAAGCTCAACGTCATCGCCGTGCCCCAGCGGTCGCCGACCTCGACAAAACCGGCGTGCGCCCGGTCCCGGGCCCGGTCCGCGCTCTCGACGTCCCCGGTGTCGTCGAGCAGGAAGCTTTCGACCCAGTACCCGCCCGAACGCGTCCAGATGTCGTCGTCGGCCTGCGCGCGGCGCACCTCGCGCATCGCCAGGTCACGGTCGCCGCCGAGGAACGCCAGCATCGGCAGCGCCACGGCCAGTCCCGGGTACTTCCCCACCGCGCCGGTGCGGACGCACTCGTCGACCAGCTCGCGGACGCCGTCGAGCGGGAGCCGGGACGGCGCCTGGTGGAACAGCCGCGAGATCGCGCGGTAGGCGGCCAGGACGTCCGGCGGCAGCCGGTCGCCGAACCCGAGCACGGCGTCGATGAACTCCTCGGCCCGCTCACCCTGCCCGAGAATCGTGTAGTACCAGAACATCCCGTTGAGCAACCGCACCGAAGTGTCCACATCGGACATCTCGATGGCCACGCGCAGGGCGCCGGTGAGGTTGACCGACTCGGCCTCGTAGAGGTCGATCGAGGCCAGCTGGCCGCCGGTGCGCAGCAGCGGTTCCGCGCGTTCGGCCAGGTCGACGTAGTACCCGGCCATCACGCGCTGGAACGCGTCCCGCTCGCCGGACTCCGCGAGCCGCTCGCCGGCGTAGGCCCGCAACGTCTCCAGCATCCGGTAGCGCGGTTCCCCGGCGCGGTTCACGGTGTCCACAATGGACTTCTCGACGAGCGTGCCGAGCACGTACGGGACGTCGGCGACCGGCAGCAGCTCGTCCGCGCAGACCCGCTCGACGGCGTCCATCGGCACGCTGCTGGGGAACACGGCGAGCCGTCGCGCGAGCACCAGCTCCGGCTCGGTGAGCAGGTCCCAGCTCCACTCGACCACCGCGCGCAGGGTGCGCTGGCGCGGCAACGCCGTGCGGCTGCCCGAGGTCAGCAGGCGGAACCGGTCGTCGAGCCGCGCGGCGATCTGGGCCGGTGTCATCGAACGCAGCCGGGCGGCGGCCAGCTCCAGGGCGAGCGGCATCCCGTCGAGCCGGCGGCAGATCTGGCCGACGTCGTCCACAGTGGACTCGTCGAGCACGAAGTCCGGGCGGACCGCGCTCGCCCGGTCGAGGAACAGCCGCGTCGAGTCCAGCTCGGCGGCTTCGGCGGGGGCCGCGCGTTCGGCGGGCACGGGCAGCGGCCCGAGCGGGCACAACGCCTCGCCGGTGATGGCCAGCGGCTCGCGGCTGGTCGCGAGGATCCGCAGCCCGGGCACCCGGCCCAGCAGCTCGTCGGCGAGCGCCGCGGCCGCGTCGATCACGTGCTCGCAGTTGTCCAGCACCAGCAGCGCCTCCCCGCCGGCCAGCACCTCGACGGCGTGGCCGAGCAGGTCCGGTCGCCGCCGCACCTCGGTTTCGGCGCTGCGGATGTCGCGCACCTCGAGCGCGGCGAGCAGGGCGCCGCCGACGTCACCGGGGTCGCGCACACCGGCCAGCGGCACGAACCACACCCGGCCGCGCGCATGCGCCGGGTGCCGCGACGCCGCTTCGGTCGACAGCCGGGTCTTGCCCGCGCCGCCCGGCCCGGTCAGGGTGACCAGCCGGGCGCCGCCGAGCAGCTCGGCCAGCAGCTTGAGCTCGTCGTCGCGGCCGACGAACGTGGTCAGCCGGGTCGGCAGCCGGTCGGCCACCGGGGGCGGCGGCGCGAACTCGCCGCGCAGCGCGGCGACGTGGACCTCCTGCAGCTCGGCCGACGGGTCGACCCCCAGCTGGTCGGCCAGCGTGCGGCGGATCCCGGCGTAGACGGCCAGCGCCTCCGACTGCCGCCCGGCCGCGCACAGCGCGCGGATCCGCAGGCCCGCGAGCCGCTCGCGCAGCGGGTCGGCGTCCGCCGCCGCGGACAGGTCGGGCAGGACCTCCGCGTGCTCGCCGAGCCGGATCAGCGCCTCGAACCGGTCTTCGGCCGCTTCGGCGCGCAGGTCGGTGAGCCGCCGGGCGGGCGCCTGGGCGAACGGCGCGTCGAGGACGTCGGCGAGCGCGGCGCCCTGCCAGAGCGCGAGGGCCTCGCCGAGCAGCTCGGCTGCGTGGGCGTCGTGGCCCGCGGTCAGCTCACGGCGGCCGTCGGCGGCCAGCCGTTCGAACCGCTCGGCGTCGACGTCGCCGGGCGCCACGGCGAGCCGGTACCCACCCGGGCCGGAGCCGACCGCCACCGGCAGCGCCTTCCGCAGCCGCGAGACCAGCGACTGGAGGGCGTTGGCGGCGTCCGCGGGCGGGTCGGCGCCCCAGAGGCCGTCGACCAGGGTGTCGGCCGGGACGGCGCGCCCGGCGTCCAGCGCGAGCCTGGCCAGGAGCATGCGGAGGCGGGCGCCGCCGATGTCGATCGGCGTGCCGTCGTCTTCCGCCGCTCGCAGCGGGCCCAGCAGCGCAACGCGCATGGGACCAGCTTTCCAGACCCGGCCTGAGGGCCGGTGCGGAACTGCCCCGCCGGGCCGACGGAAGTGGTGATTATCCGGACAAACCCGACGGCACCCGGGAAATCATGCAGGACTGGGGATACGTTGCCCAGCGAGGTCCACCCCAGATCGGACAGGAGCGTTCATGAGGGGACAGAAACCGGTCGTGCTGGCGGCCGCCGTTGTCACCAGCCTTTGCCTCGGCGCCGGCATGGCCGCCGCCGGCAACGACGGCTGGGGCGCGCCGAAGCCCGGCAGCGACGGCGCGGGCGACAGCTACTACCCGCAGGACGGCAACGGCGGTTACGACGTCGCCGACTACAACCTGAAGGTCGGCTACGACCCCGCGTCGCACCAGCTCACCGGGGTGCAGGACATCTCCGCGCGGGCGACGCAGGCGCTCAGCTCCTTCAACCTCGACCTGCGCGGCCTGACCGTCGACTCGGTGAAGATCGACGGCCGCGGCGCGAAGTTCAGCCGCACCGGCGACCACGAGCTCGTGATCACGCCGTCGCGGCCGCTGCGGCGCGGCGAGCGCTTCGAGGCCAAGATCGCCTACCACGGCGTGCCCGCGCCGATCGAGGACCCGTCGCTCGGCAACAACGGCTGGCAGTACGCCAAGGCGGGCGGCGCGTTCGCCGCGGGCGAGCCGAAGTCGGCCACGACCTGGTACCCGGTCAACGACACCCCGCTCGACAAGGCGACCTTCCACCTCGCGATCACCGTGCCCGACGAGTGGGGCGTGATCGCCAACGGCCGCGAGAAGCCGTCGGTCAAGGCGCCGGGCGGCGGCACCACGCACGTGTGGGCCGAGGAAACGCCGATCGTGCCCTACATGACGACGGTCGCGATCGACAAGTGGACCTTCGACCGCCAGAAGCGCAAGGACGGCACCCCGATCGTCAGCGCGTTCGCCCCGGGCGTCCCCGACTCGACCAAGCAGGCCGAGGCGCGGCTGCCGGAGATCCTCGACTTCCTCGAGTCGAAGTTCGGCAAGTACCCGATCGACGCGGCGGGCGGCATCTTCCTCAACGAGCAGATCGGCTTCTCGCTGGAGACGATGAGCCGGCCGATCTACTCCGCGGGCTGGGCGGGCACGGTCCCGACGATCGTCCACGAGAACGCCCACCAGTGGTACGGCGACTCGGTCGCGGTCGAGCACTGGCGCGACGTCTGCATGAACGAGTGCTTCGCGTCGTACGCGACGTGGCTCTGGGACGAAGCGAAGGAGGGCGTCGACCTGAACAAGCAGTACGCGGACGACGTCAAGAAGGCGTCGACGGCGTTCTGGAACGGCAAGCTGTACGACATGGGCGCCGGCAACGAGTTCACGTACGTGTACTCGAAGGGCCCGATGATGCTGCACGCGCTGCGCAACTACGTCGGGCAGGCCGCGTTCGACCGGGTGCTGAAGACCTGGCCGTCGCTGCACCGCGGCGGGAACGCGAGCATGCAGGACTTCCAGCGGTACACCGAAAGCGTCGCGCACCGGAACCTGCAGGGGTTCTTCGACGCGTGGGTGTACGGCGCCGGCAAGCCCGCCGACCAGTACCTCTTCCCGGGTGGGCTGAAGCCCGCCGCTTGATCCCGTGGTTCGTGAAGGCCACCTCGGTAAGGTTTCCCGAGGTGGCCTTCACGGCGTTGGGGAGGGTGCATGGCCAAGGTGCTGATGACGGGGTTCGCGCCGTTCGGCGGCGAGTCGGTGAACCCGTCGTGGCAGGCGGTTTCGCGGCTCGGCGCACGCCGGGACGACGTCGCGGCGGTCGAGCTGCCGTGTGAGTTCGAAGCGTCACTGCCGGCGCTTCGGCGTGCGGTGGCGGACCACCGGCCGTCGCTCGTGATCTGCGTCGGCCAGGCGGGCGGGCGCTTCGAGGTGACGCCGGAGCGCGTCGCGGTCAACCTGGTCGACGCGCGCATCCCGGACAACGCGGGGGCGCAGCCGGTCGACGTCCCGGTGGTCTCCGGCGGGCCGGCCGCGTACTTCACGACGTTGCCGGTGAAGGCGTGCGTGGCGGCGATCCGCGCGGCGGGCGTGCCCGCGGCGGTGTCCCACACGGCCGGGACGTACGTGTGCAACCAGGTCTTCTACGGCTTGATGCACCTGCTCGCGGACCTGCCGGACGTACGCGGCGGATTTGTGCACGTCCCGTTCAGCCCGGAGCAGGTGGCGGCGGCTGGTAAAGCCTCACCGTCGCTGGGGGTGGACCGGATCGCCGACGCGCTGGAGGTCCTGGCGGACACGGCGCTGAAGACCACGGAGGACATCGTCGTCACCGGGGGCGCGGAGCACTAGCCACCGCGGCCGGTGAGCTCCACGAACGCCGCCGGGCCCGGGACGTTGTGGTGGATCGTCAGGTCCGCGACGCGGTCGCCGCTCCAGTCGGGGGTGAAGCTCACGACCAGCGTGCACCGGCGGCCCGGGACCACGTCGTGGCCGACGCACGCGCTCGCGTCCACCGCGAAGTCCGTGCTGTCCAGCTCGACCCCGGTCACCCGCAGGTCACTCGAGCCGACACTGCGGACGGCCACCGTGCAGGTCGTCGTCGTGTGCACCGGCGTCGTCCCGCACGGCACCGACTCCGGCACGATCACCGCGGGCGTCGGGGCCGGGCCCACCGGGAACGTCGCCGGGCCGCCGCGCACGAGGTCGAGCACCGTCACGCCGGTCACCGTCAGCACCAGCGCGCCCGCGGCGAGCAGCACGATCGCGATCGCCTTGATTCCGTGGGCCATGCCGTCCCTGGCCGTGAACCCGCCGGCCGCGAGGACCGTCGTCACGAGCGTCGAAGCCAGCGTCGCGGTCGGGCCGGCGCCGATCGCGGCCGGGACGAGCGTGCCGAGCAGCGACGCGGCGACCGTGACGCCGAAACCCGTCCAGGAGAAGCGTTTCGCCTCGCGCAGCTGGCGCCGCACGGACGGCGCGCGGGGCTTCGTGGTGGTGGTCATGCAGGTAAGAGCGCCGACCGTCCCAGGCAGGTACGCCATTCCCCCGTTCGGCGGTACGCCGGTGCCCTCGTGATCTGAAGCACACCGTTGTCAATTCACCCTGGCGGGCGAGCGAACGGTGTTTACATGTCCGGAGCCCTCCAGGACGCCGCCGGCGCCGCGGAAACCGCGTCGAACGGCCTGCGTGGCACCGACGTCCCCGTCTCGTCCGACGGCGGCGGCCTCTTCGGCGGCCTGGGCGGCATGTTCCCCGTGGACAACGCCTTCGGCCGCACGCTCGGCATGCCGGCCGTCGCGAAGGCCTACAACGACCACCTGGCGAAGATCCAGAAGCTGGTCGCGCAGCTGCACGAGACCACCACCGACACCAGCCACGCGCTGATGCGGGTCGCGGAGCTGTACGAGAAGGCCGACGCCGACTCCAAGCAGCGCGTCAACCGCGCCGCCGCGGGCCTGGAAGGGAACTGACGTGGACGGCTACTTCGACTCCGGGCTCGACGCCCAGCCGATGTCCGGCAGCGGGGACGACCGTCGGCCCGAGCTGCTCGAAGGGGTGTCCGCGGACCTGGTCGACGGCGCGAACGACGCGCTCGACGCCCTGCAGATCCTCAAGTACACCGACTGGGTCTTCGGCATCGGCACCGACGAAGCCGGCTTCAAGAAGATGCAGGACGAGGTCGCCGGCGTCTACCGCGAGTTCTCCGACGCCGACATCGACCACGAGTCGGCCACCGGCCTGCAGAACCTGATCATGAAGCACGACGCCGTCTGGAAGCAGCTGCAGCGCGATTCGAAGCCGAAGCTGGACGACGCCCGGCAGTTCCTCGACGTGTGGCGCGGGTCCGCGGCCAACGCCGTCAAGGCGTACCTGAACCAGCTCGCGGACGCGTTCACCGAGGTGGAAACCAAGATCACCGTGCTGGAGAGCGACGTCGTCGCCGCGCGCGAGGCCATCGCGTCCGCCCGGCAGGACCTGAGCAACCTCGGCACGACGTTCCTGGAGACCGCGAAGAAGTACCAGGAAGACCAGTCCCGCAAGCGCGAAGCCGCCATGTCGAAGGTGCTGGCGGCGACGTTCGCCGGCGCGGTCGCCGGGCTGCTCACCGTGGCCAGCGCCGGCGTCGCCGCCCCGGCGGGCGCCGCGATCTTCACCGCCGCCAACGGCGCCCTGGTCGCCGGGAACGCCGCCGGTGGCGCGATCAGCGCGATGGTCGCGAACCAGGCGGAGATCACCGGCGAGAACGCTTTCGAGCTGTACCAGAGCTTCTGCGACAGCGCGGGCAAGATCCGCGACGGCGCCGGCGAAGCCGCCACCACCTTGGCGAACCGCATCGGCGACGAAGCCGTCGACCTGCCGAAGATCCCCGAGTCGCCGGACGTCAGCCCGGGCTCGAGCTTCGACCCGGACAACTTCGAGACCGACCACACCTCCCGCCAGACCGAGAAGAACGTCCGCGACGCGAACGTCGACATCGGCCGCGACGGCGAAGTCTCGAGCGGCGCGACGCACCTCGGGAGGCTGGATGGCTGAGCGTCCCGACCGCGAGTCCCTGCTGAGCGAGCTGGCCGCGCTGTCGGCGACGGCGACGTCCGACGACGGCGCCGTTTCGCTCGCGGTCAACACCGACGGCGTCCTGACCGGGCTCCGGCTGTCCGAGGCCGTCTCCGAGATGTCGCCCGCGCAGATCGCCGACGCCGTGCTGCGGACGTACGTCGAGGCGCAGCGGGAGTCGGCGAAGCAGACCGGGCAGCTGCTGGCGCCGCTGGGCACGACCGGGTACCTGATGGACCGGCTGCGGTGGCGGATGCAGTACGAGCCGGCGCCTGCTCCTTCACCCGCGCCACCTTCGTCGCCTTCGCCCTTGCCTGACGACGAGCGTGTCCTGATGGACCGGTCGGCGGAGACGCCGCCCACCCCGCCACCGGCCGGGCCGGAGCCCGACGACGAGTGGTACCGCAAGGGACCGCGGTTCGACCCGGCGTGGTGAGTGTCTGCTGTGGACTGACGGTCACCACGGCCGCGGCGGCCGGACCGCCTGCCGCTGCCACGGCGGGGTCACGGGCGGGCGGACCGGCGCGAAGGCGGGCACGGTGAGGTCGCTGCCGCCGAGCGGCACGTGGTGCAGCCCGAACGCGACGGCCGTCTCGGGCTGGTTCTGCGTGGTCGGCGCGACCCCGAGCTGACGGCCGAGCAGCGCGGCCAGCAACGGCATCCGGCTCGGCCCGCCGACGAGGTAGACCCCGGCCAGCTGCGCGGGGTTCAGCCCGGCGCGGCCGATCGTCGCGCCGAGCAGCTCGGCGCTGCGCAGCAGGCTGGGCCGCACGAGCGCTTCCAGCTCGTCACGGGTGACGAGGACGTCCCCGAACGGCTCGGGCATCGGCACGTGGGTCCGCGCGTGGCGGGAGAGGCTTTCCTTGGCGTCACGGACGTCCTGCAGCAGCGCCCGTCGGCTGCGGCGGTCGGCGGTGGACTGCGGACGCAGAAGCCGTTGCCACTGCGCGGGATCGGCGTGCGAGACCGAGCGTCCGATGTGGACGAGCAGCGCCTGGTCGATGTCGAGGCTGCCGAGATCGGCCAGGCCGTCCTCGGCGAGCACGGCGAACCCCAGCCGGTTGACCCCGACCACGGCGCAGTCGAAGGTGCCGGCGCCGAGGTCGTAAACCCCGATGGGCCCGGAGTCGCGGTTGCCGAGACTCGCGTAGTGAGCGGCCGCGGCAACCGGCTCGGGAACCAGCCGGACATCATCGAGCCCGGCCTTCGCGGCAGCGGCCCGGAGCACGTCCTGCCGGGCGGCGTCCCAGCCGGCGGGGTGCGAAATCCGCGTCTGCGCGGCCGGCCGCCCCAGCTGCCGCCCGGCCTCTTCACCCATCCGCCGCAGGACGGCGGCGAAGGCGTCGGTGATGGGAACGGCGGTGTCGCCGAGCTGGAGCACGCCCTCGTCGATCCGCCGTTTGGGACTCGCCTCGAACCGGCTGGGATCAAGCCGCGCCCGCTGCTCGGCGTCCCGTCCGACTACGAGGAGGCCGTCATCGTTGAGGAAGACGGCGGAGGAGAGGGTGACGGAGCCATCGACGTCGACGGCCCGGGGCGCCCGCCCGGCGCCGGAGAGCACCCCGACGGTGCTGGAAGTCCCGAAGTCGATCGCCAGCACGTCCACGCGGTATCCCCTCCCAAGGCCCTCGGGCATCGTCTCATGCGCCCCGATGTGGCCTTGGTCAGGCACAAACGTCGCTGTGAGCCCTGCTGCGGCGCCGGAGTTGGGTGTGAGCTCGGTCTGGCTGATGCCGGAGTCCTCCCCGGAGCTGGGCCCAGCCGAAAGCTGAGCACGTACCCCTGCATGGCCTCTCGCGCGGCCGTACGAGCGTCGGGTGCTCGCGGAACCGCGGCTCCGAGATCGGGATGCTCAGGTCGCACCAGCCTCGCCAGCTGCCGGACTTGTCCCCGGCGACCAGAAGCAGCGCTCGCCGTACCGGGTCGAAGGCGAAGAGGATCCTGATCTCGCTCGTCCCCGCGGATGCCGGTCCGCCGAAACCGGGTCTTCACGACACAAGAAGGGCGGCTCCCCACTCGGGGGAACCGCCCTTCCTACGAACCACTCAGGCGATCACTCGCCTTCGGCTTCGCCGCCGTTCTCCTCGTGACCGGCGCCGATGCTGACCGGCGGGGCGTCCGGGACCGACGAGGGCTTGCGCTCACCGCGGAAGGTGAACTTCGCCTGGTCGTCCTTGTCCTCGGGGTTGCCGCTCCAGCCTTCGACGTCGACCAGGATGATCTGGCCGGCCTCGACCTCGCCGAAGAGGATCTTCTCCGACAGCTGGTCCTCGATCTCGCGCTGGATCGTGCGGCGCAGCGGCCGCGCGCCGAGCACCGGGTCGAAGCCGCGCTTGGCCAGCAGGGACTTGGCCTTCGCCGTGAGCTCCAGCTCCATGTCCTTGGCCTTGAGCTGCTTCTCCACGCGCCCGATCATCAGGTCGACCATCTGGATGATCTGGTCCTGCGTGAGCTGGTGGAACACGATGATGTCATCGATCCGGTTCAGGAACTCCGGGCGGAAATGCTTCTTCATTTCCTCGTTGACCTTTTGCTTCATCTTCTCGTACCGGTTCGTGGTGTCGTTGGCACCGGCGAAGCCGAGCGAGACGGACTTCGAGATGTCCGACGTGCCCAGGTTGGACGTGAAGATGAGGACCGTGTTCTTGAAGTCGACCGTGCGACCCTGACCGTCGGTCAGGCGGCCGTCTTCCAGCACCTGCAGGAGCGTGTTGTAGATCTCCTGGTGCGCCTTCTCGATCTCGTCGAACAGGACCACCGAGAACGGCTTGCGACGCACCTTCTCCGTCAGCTGGCCGCCCTCTTCGTAGCCGACGTAGCCCGGAGGGGCACCGAAGAGCCGCGAAGCGGTGTACCGGTCGTGGAACTCACCCATGTCGATCTGGATGAGCGCGTCGTCCTCGCCGAACAGGAACGCCGCCAGCGCCTTCGACAGCTCGGTCTTACCGACACCGGACGGGCCGGCGAAGATGAACGAGCCCGACGGCCGCTTCGGGTCCTTCAGACCGGCACGCGTACGGCGGATCGCCTGCGAGACGGCCTTGACCGCGTCCTCCTGGCCGATGATGCGCTTGTGGAGCTCGTCCTCCATGCGCAGCAGCCGGGTGGTCTCCTCCTCGGTCAGCTTGAACACCGGGATGCCGGTCCAGTTGGCCAGCACCTCCGCGATCTGCTCGTCGTCGACCTCGGCGACGACGTCGAGGTCGCCGTCCTTCCACTGCTTCTCCCGCTCGCCCTTCTGGCCGAGGAGGGTCTTCTCCTCGTCACGCAGGCGGGCGGCCCGCTCGAAGTCCTGCGCGTCGATCGCGGACTCCTTGTCGCGGCGGACGTTCGCGATCTTCTCGTCGAACTCGCGCAGGTCCGGCGGCGCGGTCATCCGGCGGATGCGCATCCGGGCGCCGGCCTCGTCGATCAGGTCGATCGCCTTGTCCGGGAGGAACCGGTCGTTGATGTACCGGTCCGCCAGGGTCGCGGCGGCGACCAGCGCCGAGTCGGTGATCGAGACGCGGTGGTGCGCCTCGTACCGGTCGCGCAGGCCCTTGAGGATCTCGATCGTGTGCTCCAGCGACGGCTCGCCGACCTGGATCGGCTGGAACCGGCGCTCGAGGGCCGCGTCCTTCTCGATGTACTTGCGGTACTCCTCGAGGGTGGTCGCGCCGATCGTCTGCAGCTCACCGCGGGCGAGCATCGGCTTCAGGATCGAAGCCGCGTCGATCGCGCCCTCGGCGGCGCCCGCCCCGACCAGCGTGTGCAGCTCGTCGATGAACAGGATGATGTCGCCGCGGGTCTTGATCTCCTTGAGCACCTTCTTCAGGCGCTCTTCGAAGTCACCGCGGTAGCGGGAGCCGGCGACCAGGGAGCCCAGGTCCAGCGTGTAGAGCTGCTTGTCCTTGAGCGTCTCGGGCACCTCGCCCTTGACGATGCTCTGCGCGAGGCCCTCGACGACGGCGGTCTTGCCGACGCCGGGCTCGCCGATGAGCACCGGGTTGTTCTTGGTCCGGCGGGACAGGACCTGCATGACCCGCTCGATCTCCTTGCCGCGCCCGATGACCGGGTCGAGCTTGCCCTCGCGGGCGAGCACGGTCATGTTGCGGCCGAACTGGTCCAGCACCAGCGACGACGACGGGGTGCCCTCACCACGGCCGCCGGAACCGGTTTCGGTGGACTCCTTGCCCTGGTAGCCCGAGAGCAGCTGCAGCACCTGCTGACGGACCCGGTTGAGGTCCGCTCCCAGCTTGACCAGGACCTGCGCGGCCACGCCCTCGCCCTCGCGGATCAGGCCCAGCAGGATGTGCTCGGTGCCGATGTAGTTGTGGCCGAGCTGCAGCGCTTCGCGCAGCGACAGCTCCAGCACCTTCTTCGCCCGCGGCGTGAACGGGATGTGCCCGCTCGGCGCCTGCTGGCCCTGGCCGATGATCTCTTCGACCTGCTGGCGCACGCCCTCCAGGGCGATGCCCAGCGACTCCAGCGCCTTGGCGGCGACACCCTCACCCTCGTGGATCAGACCCAGGAGGATGTGCTCGGTGCCGATGTAGTTGTGGTTGAGCATCCTGGCTTCTTCTTGAGCCAGCACAACCACCCGCCTCGCGCGGTCGGTGAACCTCTCAAACATGTGCACTCCCTCGACTGCTGCGCCGGCGGCCCGTTGTCCATCGTGCTTTCACCGCGATGGATTCAGCACCGTGAGACCACTCTAGTAGCCAGGCGGTCGCGCTGGCGTACCACTACGGCTCTTCGCGGTCTTTTCCGCACCCGGACGTGGCGTCTTCCGGGTGCTCCCATCATCAGGTTGCCCTGCACCTTTACGTCAAGCCCAACGTGCGGGCGGGCACTCGGATTCCGCCATCCGCGTGCTGTCCGCTCACCGCGAACAGTCCGCAACCTGGGAGTGCCGGGGCACACCACCACCCGATCGGCGGAATCTGTTAGGTTAGGCACGCCTAAGGAGAGTGCCGATGACACACGCGGTGGCCGACGGGCTCGCGCCGTCCCTGCGGCGGCTCGACCTGCGGCAGGACGTCTCCCCGGGGTGGACGCGGTGCTCCGACGCGCTGACCGGCCCCGGGTTCTTCGAGGAGTGGCGGACGCGCCTGGCCGGCTGGCTGCTGCGCGAGCACGACGAGGCGCCGCCCCGGACGTCCGACGCGTACCTGGTGGCCTGGTACCTGCACGTACCGGCCCGGATCGGCGCGCTGCTGCTGCACCACGAGCGGCGGGTGCCGTCGCTGCGGCCCGCCGACCTGGCCTTCCGCCTGGGCGCGGCCCAGCCGTACCCGGACGGCCTGGCGGTGCTCGGCGGCGGCTTCTGGTGCCTCCCGACCGACCCGGGCTCGGCCGCCCCGGGCGCGACCGTCGTCCGCGACGAGCGGGCCCTGGCGGCGGTCCTGCGGGCCAGGTACACGGCCCACGCGGCCCGGTTCGTCGAGGTCCACGCGCCGAACAGCCGGTTCGGCCGCCGGGCGCTCTGGGCCACGGCGACGGACGCGCTGGAGAGCGCGCTGTGGGAAGCGGGCCGGGCCGGCGGGACACCCGAGGCCGAGGGCGCGGGTGTCGCCGATGCGGCTTTGGTGCTGGACGCGCGCTACCCGCCGCTGACGTCGGCCTCGACGCTGCGTCTCGTGGACCGCGAGTGGACCCGGCGCCGGGAGAGCTGCTGCTTCTCGTACCTGCTCCCGGCCGAGTCCGAATGCGACGGCTGCCCGCGCACCTGTTCCCGCTAGCTCCAGGCGGGGTCGCGCCCCGAGGCGCCCAACGCCCGGTCCAGCGCCGACGCCCCCTCGGGCACCTCCACCGCGGCGCCGTAGACGCCCATCGCCCGCGCCTGCTCGCCCATCAGCACCGCGGACTCGAACACCGCCGTCGCCGCCTCCTCGGCGCAGCGGAGCTCCTGGCCACTCGCCCGGGCCAGGTCCCAGCCGTGCAGGACGAACTCGCCGAGCACCATCGACCCGACGACCGAAGCCGGGAGCTGTGCGGTGCCCAGCGCCGTCGTCCCCGTCCACGCTTCCGGCGCCTCGAAGACGTCGACGAGCGTCTCCGTCTGCTTTTCCAGCGTCGCGCGCCAGTCGTCCGTGACGAGGTCCGACGCCGCTTCGTCGCCGCCCGCCGCCGGCGGTTCCTCGCGGCGGCCGGCCGCGAGCAGCCACGGCCCCCAGTAAAAGGAGGTGGTTGAGCAGGCCGCGGACGTCGTAGCCGGCGCACGGCGTGCGGGCGGTCAGGTCGGGCACGCCGTCGGCGATGCGGAGGAACTCGGCCGCGGCGGGCCGCAAGAGCTCGGCAGTCATGGCCGTTGATCCAAGCCGCTCGCCGCGACGCCCGTATTGAACGAACGCGACAGTTACCGTGGGACGCGTGGCGCACCGGATCCCGCGCGGCATCGTGGCCGAGGCCACCGCGCGCACGATGTTCACGCTGACCAGGCGCCCGCCGGCGCCCGAGCTGGCGGACGTCGTCGAGTACCACTGGATCCTGCGGTGGGACCTGCGCGGCAAACCGCCGCACGAGCAGCGGGTGCTGCCGAACCTGGCGGTGCACGCGACGTTCTTCCCGGACGCGTCCGGCGTGCACGGCCCGTCCCACGAGGTCTTTTCCCACCACTTGACCGGGCAGGTGCAGGGCCTGGGTGTGCGATTCCGGCCCGGCTGCTTCCGCGCGTTCCTCGGCGGCCCGGTGCGTGACATAACCGACCGGGCTGTCCCGCTTGCGGACGTTTTCGGGCCGAAGGCGATCGAGACCGCGGAATCGGTGCGCACGGCGGCAGGCGACGCGCAAATGGCCGATGCCGTCGACAACTTGCTGATCGCAAATCCCGGGCCGATCACTCCGGGCGCGCGGCAGGCCGCGGCGGCCGTGGAATCAATCGCGGCGGATCCGGGAATTACCCGGGTGGCGCAACTGTGCGCGGATACTGGACTAACCACCCGGTCCTTGCAGCGGCTGTTCGCCGAACACGTCGGCTGCCCACCCAAGTGGGCGATCCGGATATACCGGCTGAACGACGCCGCGCAGCGGATCGCCACCGAAGGAGACGGGGATTACGCCGGACTGGCGGCTCGACTGGGCTATAGCGACCAGTCGCACTTCATCCGCGATTTCCGGACCGTGACCGGACAGTCGCCGGGGCAGTACGCCCGGACGGCCAGGACCGACGGCGAACCGCAACCGGACAACATTCGGACATGAACAAAGCCGCCGGGCGAATTCGCCCGGCGGCCCTCGCTGGAAACCCCGCGTCGAGAAGTTCGCCTCGCCCCCGGCGCCGCGGGTAGCCGCTGGTCAGGGACCCGCGAATACCGCGCCGGAGCAGCAGGCGAAGAATCCTCAGTTCTTCTTGTGGTAGGCCTCGACGACCTCGGAGGGGATGCGGCCCCGGTCCGAAACCGCGTAACCGTTCTTGCGCGCCCACGCCCGAATGGCCTGGTTCTGCTCGCGGTCCACCGCGGCGGGCCGCGACGGGCCCTTACCCGCGACCGGACGCACCGAAGCGCGCTTGCGGCCACCCGCGCGACGAGCGTGCTCGACATACTGGGCCAGCGCGTCCCGCAGCTCCTCCGCGTTATCGGAGGAGAGGTCGATCTGGTAGCTGACTCCGTCCAAACCGAACTCGACGGTCTCTTCCGCCTCACTGCCGTCCAGGTCGTCGACCAGCGAGACGAGCACCTTCTGTGCCATCTGTTTCCTCCTGCGGGGACTTGCTCAATGATCTGGTTACGGGGCGAGCCCCGGGACAGAAGTCTTTGTCTAGAACATTAGTACCCGCTTCGGGAGGACAGCGCAAATCTCATTGCGGTATACGACACTGCCGGGTTATTCGGGACGCACCAGCGGGAAGAGGATCGTCTCGCGGATACCGAGACCGGTGAGCGCCATCAGCAGCCGGTCGATACCCATTCCGACACCACCGCTCGGCGGCATTCCGTACTCGAGGGCACGGAGGAAATCCTCGTCGAGCCGCATGGCTTCGCTATCCCCCTGCGCGGCGAGCCGGGACTGTTCGGTGAGCCGTTCCCGTTGGACGGCCGGATCGACCAGCTCCGAGTATCCGGTGGCGAGTTCGAATCCGCGCACGTAGAGGTCCCACTTCTCGGCCACGCCGGGGCGCGAGCGGTGCTCCCGCGTCAATGGCGACGTCTCCAGCGGAAAATCACGGACAAACGTCGGGGCGTGCAGGTGATCTCCGACGAGGTGTTCCCACAGTTCCTCGACCAGCTTGCCGTGCGTCAGCTTCGGATCCACTTCCAGGCCCCTGGCCTGCGCGAATCCGTGCAGTTTGGCGTCGGGGGTCTCCGGTGTCACCTCTTCGCCGAGGGAATCGGACAACGACTCGTACATTCCGAGTGTGGTCCATTCGCCGGAGAGGTCGTACTCCGAACCGTCGGGCAGCGTGACGACCTGCGTGTCCAGCACCGCCTGCGCGGCCTCCTGGACCAGCTCGCGCGTCATCACCGCATTCGTGTCGTACGTGGCGTAGGCCTCGTAGTACTCGAGCATCGCGAACTCCGGCGAGTGCGAAGAGTCGCTGCCCTCGTTCCGGAAGTTGCGGTTGATCTCGAAGACCTTCTCGATGCCGCCGACGACGCAGCGCTTGAGGTAGAGCTCCGGCGCGATCCGCAGGAACAGCTCCAGGTCGAAGGCGTTCGAGTGCGTGACGAACGGGCGGGCCGCGGCGCCGCCGTGCAGCGTCTGCAGCATCGGCGTCTCGACCTCGGTGAACCCGCGGCGGTGGAACGACTCCCGCAGCGACCGGACCACGCCGGCGCGCGTGCGCACGACGTCCCGCGCGCGCGGGCGCAGGATGAGGTCGACGTAGCGCTGCCGGATCCGCGTCTCCTCCGCGAGGTCCTTGTAGGCGTTGGGCAGCGGGCGCAGCGCCTTCGACGTGATGCGCCAGGCGTCGGCCATCACGGACAGCTCGCCGCGCTTCGAGGTGATGACCTCACCCTGCACGAACACGTGGTCACCGAGGTCGACGTCGGACTTCCACGCCGCCAGCGCGTCCTCGCCGACCTTCGCCAGGCTGATCATCGCCTGCAGCTCGGTGCCGTCACCCTCCCGGAGGCTGGCGAAGCACAGCTTGCCCGTGTTCCGGAGGAACATCACGCGGCCGGTGACACCCACGACGTCGCCGGTCGCGGTGTCGACGGGCAGCCCTTCGTGCGCCGCCCGCACCTCGGCGAGCGAGTGCGTGCGCGGCACCTCGACCGGGTAGGGATCGATGCCCTCGGCGAGGATCCGGTCGCGCTTCTCCCGGCGCACCCGCATCTGCTCGGGCAGTTCGTCTTCGGCGGGCTCGCTGGTGGGAGGGGGCTTTTCGGTCATGGCCCATAGGGTACGAACCCGGTCGCGCGCTACGCCAACCGGATTACCTTTCCTTTCCCTCGATTAACCTCGGCGGGGTGAGCGACCTTCGCGCCCAACGGGCTTCTTCCTTCGGCAGCCGAGCCACCGCCTACGCCGAGCACCGGCCCGACTACCCGCGGGAGGCGATCGAATGGGGCCTTTCCGGCGCCACCGGAACCCCGCGCCGGGTGCTCGACCTCGGCGCCGGAACCGGCAAGCTCACCCTCGGCCTGACCGGGCTCGGCCTCGACGTCACCGCGGTCGAACCCGACGCGGAAATGCGCGCCGAACTCGGCCGGCGCGTCCCGGCGGCGACGTCGCTGGCGGGCCAGGCGGAACGGATCCCGTTGCCCGACGGCGACGTCGACGCGGTATTCGTCGGCCAGGCGTTCCATTGGTTCGACGTGCCCGCGGCGATGACGGAGATCGCGCGGGTCCTGCGCCCGGGCGGGGTGCTCGTCCCGATGTGGAACTACGAAGACGATTCGGTGCCGTGGGTGGCGAAGTTCACCGAACTGGGCCGCGACGGCGCCCGAAAGCCGGCTTCGACCGAAGATTTACGCCAAGTGGAGCACGCGGCCTTCGAGCCGTTCGAAAGCGACCGGTTTCGCCATCGGCAACGCCGGACGGCGGAGAGCCTCGTCGAAACCATCGCGACGTATTCCCTCGTGATCGTGTCGTCACCCGAGGAGTCTTCCGCGTTGCTGACCCGGCTGCGCGAGTTCCTCGCGGCGAATCCGGAGACCGCGAACGGCGAGTTCGACCTGCCATTGATCACGTGGGCCCTGCGCGCGCGACGCCGTTGACATTTTTTGTCATGGCGGCGTGCTAGCTTCGGAAGCGGTATCCCCCGGATGCTCCGGACGAGCGCGTCGTACCCGGTCAGGACAAGACGGCGCAGTGACTGACCACCACTGCGAAAGGCTCACCGTGTCCTGGCTCGTCCTCGTCCTGTCCGGAATCCTCGAAACCGTCTGGGCGGCCGCGCTCGGCGCGTCGAAGGGGTTCTCCCGCGCGGTCCCATCGGTGACGTTCGTGGTCGCGCTCCTGCTCAGCATGGGCGGGCTGGCGTACGCCCTGCGCGACATCCCGCTCGGCACCGGCTACGCGATCTGGGTCGGCATCGGCACGATCGGCACGGCGACGTACGGCGTGGTCGCCCTCGGCGACCCGGCGACGACGCTGCGGATCGCCTGCCTGGCGCTGATCGTCGCGGGCGTCGCCGGGCTGAAGCTGCTGCATTGACCTCCACCAATGTGGAGGTTCCATACTGGCCGGATGGCGAAGAAACCTTGGGGGCGGGCACTGATCTCGCTGGTGTCGCTGGTGACGGCGGCGGGTCCGTACCGCGCCGACTGGAACGAGACGCACGTGAAGAACCCCGCGTGGCCCCCGCACGCGAAGTTCCACAACGGCCAGACGATGAGCCTCGGGCTGGGCCTGGGGGTGACCAGCCTGTGGCAGCTGTGGCGCGCACCCACCCGTGCCGGCCTCGACGCGGGGGCGGCGCTGGCGTCGCTGTACTGGGTGACGCAGATCTCGGCGTTGGCGTATCCGGGGTCGAAGGCGGTGGATCCACCGGGTGAGGAGAAGTTTCCGCAGGCGAAGGTGGCTTTGCCGGCGTTGGCGCTGACCGCGGTGGGGTATGTGCTGGAGCGACGCCGGCTGTCCCGCGGCTGACCGTGGTGAGCGGCCAGCCCCGCGTCAGGCCCGGATGTTGCGCTCGTACACCAGCCGCAACCCGAGCAGCGTCAAATCCGGCACGTGATCCGTGATCGTCTCCGACTCCTCGATCACCAGCGGGGCCAGCCCGCCCGTGGCGAGCACCGCCACCGGTTCCGTCCCACCCGGGGCCAGCTCGCGGACGATCCGCCGGACCAGTCCGTCCACCTGGCCCGCGAACCCGTACAGGATCCCGGACTGCAGGCACTCCACGGTGTTCTTCCCGATCACCGACCGCGGCGGCACCAGTTCGACCTTCCGCAACGCCGCCGCGCGCAGGGCCAGCGCGTCCACCGAAATCTCGATGCCCGGCGCGAACGCCCCGCCCAGGAACTCGCCCCGGGCGGAAATCGCGTCCACGTTCGTCGAGGTGCCGAAGTCGACCACCACGCACGCCGTGTCGTGGAGGTGGTGCGCGGCCAGCGTGTTCACCAGGCGGTCCGCGCCCACCTCCTTCGGGTTGTCCACCAGCAAGGCCACGCCCGTGCGGACCCCCGGCTCCACCACGATCTTCGGGACGCCGTCGTAGTACCGCGCGAGCATCACCCGCAGCTCGCGCAACACCGCCGGGACCGTCGACAACGCGCTGATGCCCGTGACCGCGTCCGCGTGCGGGCCCAGCAGGCCGCGCACCGTCAACGCCAGCTCGTCGGCCGTCATGCGCGCGTCCGTGCGCATGCGCCAATCGCCGACGAGCGTGCTGCCGGAGTACAGCCCCAGCACGATGTTCGTGTTGCCGACGTCGACGGTGAGCAGCAAGCCGGTCAGCTTTCCGCGTGCAGCAGCGCGTCGAGGCGGCGCGCGTCCGCCGTCTCCGCGACCGGGAACACCGCCGTCTCCTCCTCCGGCGGCAGCGTCACCGTCCCGGACAGCAGCCCGGAGCCCTCCGGCGCGTGGCCGGGGTCGGTGTGCCGGTGGACGATCCGGTTGTCCGCGTCGACGAACACCACGCGCGGTTCGTACGTCGCGGCCTCGGCGTCCTCCATCTGGCCGTACGAGATGAGGATGACCAGGTCACCCGGGTGCACCAGGTGCGCCGCGGCGCCGTTGATGCCGAGCACCCCGCTGCCGCGTTCGCCCTTGATGACGTAGGTCTCCAGCCGGGCGCCGTTGGTGACGTCCACAATGGACACCTGCTCGCCGGGCAGCAGGTCCGCGGCCTCCATCAGGTCTTCGTCGACGGTCACCGAGCCGACGTAGTGCAGGTCGGCCTGGGTGACGGTGACGCGGTGGATCTTGGATTTGAGCATGGTGCGGTACATGGTGGACTCCTATTCCCCTGCGTCCAGCCGTTCCGGGTGCTCGACAGCAGCGCCGAGCAACACCGGGACGTTGTCGATCAGCCGGGTACTCCCCACCCGGGCCGCGATCAACAGTCGTGCCTCACCGTCGACGGGCGCGGGCCCGAGGTCGGTTCCCCTCAACTCCAGGTAATCCACCTCGACCGCGGGCCGCGCGGCGAGGGTCTTCCAGGCGGTCTCCAGGACCGCGTCGGCCCCGTCCCGGCCGACGAACGCCCCCGCGGTGAGGGCGGCCGACAGGACGATGGCGTCTTCGCGCTGCTCAGGCGTCAGGTAGACGTTGCGCGACGACAGCGCCAGCCCGTCGCGCTCCCGCACGGTCGGGACGCCGATGACGTGCGTGTCGATGTTCAGGTCGCGCACCATCCGCTTGATCAGGACCAGCTGCTGGTAGTCCTTCTCGCCGAACAGCGCGTAGTCCGGGCGAAGCAGGTTGAACAGCTTCGCGACAACGGTGAGCACGCCGGCGAAGTGGTCGGGCCGGACAGCGCCCTCCAGCTCGTCACCGAGCGGGCCGGGGTGCACGGTCACGACGGCGCCCTCGCCGTAGAGCGCGTCGGCGCCGGGCGTGAACGCGATTTCGACGCCGTCCTCGCCCAGCACGGCCAGGTCGGCCTCCAGCGGCCGCGGGTACGCCTCGAAGTCCTCACCCTCGCCGAACTGCAGCGGGTTGACGAAGATCGAGGTGGCCACGACGTTGTTCGGCAGCCGCTTCGCGCGGCGGATCAGCTCGCGGTGCCCGGCGTGCAGCGCGCCCATGGTCGGCACGAGCGCGAGCTTGCGGCCGACGCCGTGCAGGGCCTTGCTGACCTGGCTCATCTGCTCGGGGGCCGTGAACGTGTTCAGCGTGCCGCGACGGAATTTCGGTGTGGTCACTGGTCTGGGTGCCCTTCGGCGGGATCGTCGAGGAAGTCGTTGAGTTCTTTGGCGGCCGCGGTGTCCAGCAGCCCGGCCGCCGAAGAACGCGCGACCGTGCGCTTGGCCAGCGCCCGGTAGGCCGGCGCCACGTCCGGCGCCCGGTCCGCGAGCACCTCGAGGTGCTCGCGGACGGTGCCGACGTCGCCACGCGCGACCGGACCGGTGAGCGCGCGGTCGCCGTGCCGGAGCACATTATCCAACGCGGCCGAAAGCAGTGGTGCGACCAGGCGTTCGGATTGCCCGATTCCGGCTTCGCGCAAGACTTCCGCGCAGTCCGCGACCAGCGTCATCAGGTGGTTCGCGCCGTGGGTCAACGCAGCGTGGTAGAGCGCTCGCGCGGAGTCGGGGATGCGCACCGGCTCGGCGCCCATCTCGACGGCGAGCGCCTCGCCGACGTTCCAGGCCGCTTCGTCGTCCGCCGTCGCCGTGACGCCGATGCTGCACGCCGCCAGCCGCTCGAGGTCCTCTTCGCGGCCGGTGAACGTCATCACCGGGTGCAGCGCGAGCGGCAGCGCCCCGGCCTCGGCCGCGGGCGCGAGGACGTCGATGCCCTGCGCCCCGGACGTGTGCACGACGATCTGGCCCGGCCGCAGCGACTCCGTGGCGACGAGCCCGCGGACCATGCCGGCCAGCGCGTCGTCGGGGAGGGCGAGCAGCACCAGGTCCGCCCGCCGGACGGTCTCGTCGGGCGGCAGCAGGGGCACTTCGGGCAGCAGCCGTTCGGCCCTGGCCAGGGAAGCGGCGGACAGGCCGGACGCGGCGACCACCGTGTGTCCCGCCCGGGCCAGCGCGGCGCCGAGCACGCTCCCCACCCGGCCGGCGGACACGACCCCGACCGCCAGGCGAGCGGGCCTCATCATGGCGTGCGCCTGTGGACGCTCATGGTTGGCAGACTCCCTCTGCTCTCGTTCCAGTCCCGCTCCGGGTACCGGACGACGGCGCGAGACTAACTCGATTAAGCGCGAACCGTTGAACCCGGGTGACCAGCTTCACCCGGACCGGGTCACCCGCGAGCGGCCTCTGCGGCGAGGCGCGTCGCCTCCGCCCGGGCGGACTTCAACGTGCGCAGCAGCTCCTGCTGGCGCTGCCGGTCGGTGTCGGTGGTGAGCTCCCGCCGGTCCAGGAACGCGAGCTCCGTGACGCTGGCCTGGTAGAGCGCGACGGCCTTCGCGGCCTGCTTGCCGGACTGGCGCTTCGCCTGGCGGCGCCACGCGCGGCGCCCGGGCAGGCTGGCCAGCAGGTCGACCTCCGACGGCGCGATCCACCGCGCCGCGGCCATGTGCGGCAGCGCGGTGGCGATGATCCGCTGCTCCCGCCGTCGCTGCAGGACGACCAGGTAGAGCACCCCGAGGAACAGCGGCAGCATGATCAGGAAGTACACGGTCAGGAACTTCGACCCGCCGAGCAACGCGGCGCTGTTCCACAGCGCGTGCAGGCAGACCGCGGCCAGGTAACCGGCGATCGGCGCCAGGACCTTCAACACCTTCGTCGACGTCCGCGCGGCGATGCCGATCCCGATGCCGGTGAGCACCGCGAAAAGTGGGTGCGTGAACGGCGCGAGCACACCACGCAGGAAGAACGCCGTGATGACACCCTGGCTGTGCCCGTCGCCGAAGCCGTAGTCGTTGAAGGCGCGGCCGAAGTAGTAGATGTTCTCGGTGAACGCGAAGCCGGCGGCGCTGAACCCGGCGTAGACGACGCCGTCCACGACCCCGTCGAACTCGTTCGACCGGCGCCACAGGATGAGCACGACGAACAGCGCCTTGGCGGCCTCTTCGAAGATGGGGGCGGACACCAGCGCGGCGAGCGTGTTGCCGCTGCCGGTGCCCAGCAGCTCGTCACCGACGGCTTCCGCGGTCGTGTTGATGAGCAACGCCGTGATCGTCGCGATGCAGGCGCCCCACGCGAACGCGAGCAGCAGGAACTTCGCCGGCTCGGGCTCCCAGCGGTCGACCCAGAGGAAGCCTGCCACCACCGCGGCGACCGGCACCAGCGCGGCCAGCACCCCGATCGCGACGGCGAGCGGGCCGACCCGCGCCGTCACGAGCCCGAACAGGAACAGGCCGCACAGGGCCACCACGATCAGCCCGAGCACCGGCAGCAGCACGGTGATCCGGCGAGGCCGCCGTCCGCGATCCAGTCCCGTCGCGGGCGAGAGGGTTCCGCTCACAGCCGGTCACCCTACGCAGACCGGACACGAACCGGAACGCCACCTGGCACACAGCGCCCCGATGTGTCGCGCGGAGACCTCAGTCCTCCGCGCGACGGCGGCGGCGGGGCGTCGAGCCCGTGCCGCCGTTCGCCGCCAGCAGCTCGCTGACCGACCGGCCGGCCGTGTGCGATCCGCTGCCCGGAGGGGCTTCGGGCGTCCGGTGACCGTT
The DNA here is from genome assembly GCF_055583645.1 of Amycolatopsis sp. NPDC104587. NCBI lineage: Bacteria > Bacillati > Actinomycetota > Actinomycetes > Pseudonocardiales > Pseudonocardiaceae > Amycolatopsis > Amycolatopsis sp. NPDC104587. Next base: position 123,306 of record NZ_JBVJNO010000001.1, on the reverse strand, counting down.
ACGGGCGTGACCGTTGCTGTGGCCGTTCTGGCCGTTGTGCCCGTTGCCGTTCTGCGGCACGTCCGCCGGGTCGACCGGGGTCATGTTGCGCCGCGACATCGACGCGCGCTCGGAGACCATGCCTTCCCACGCCGGCGGTTCGCCGTCCGGACGACGGCGACGGCCGCCGCCCGAGGGCTCCGGGGCGGGCACGGCGGGCATCTGCTGCGACTCGTCCGGCTTCCGGCGACGGCCGCCGGAGCCGCCCTGGAAGTTGCGCACCGACTCCGGGAGCGTCGGGTTCGCCATCGGCGCTTCGGCCTGGGCGGCTTGTGCGGCCTCGGCGGGGGCGCGGTGCGAACCACTGTGCCGGGACGACGACGGCGACTGCTGCTGCTCGCCGAGGATCGGCGACATGTCGGCCCGCGAGAACTGCTCCAGCCGCGACGGGCGCCGGCCGTCGGCGGCCGGGACCGGCGTGGTCGGCGGCACGACCGGCGGCAGGTCGGTGCGCGACGGCTGCGGCCGCGACGGGCCGTTGCTCGGCACCGGCGTGGTCGGCGGGACGATCGGCAGGTCGCTGCGCGAGGCCGTGGCGTCCCGCGGCATCGGCGGCTTGGCCGGCTTCGGCTCGGGCGGCTTCGGCCGGTTCGGCCGCTGCCGCTCGGCGAAGTCGTCACGGTTCTGGAAGGCCGCGCTCAGGTCGGTCACCGGGCGCAGGTCCGACCGGGACATCTCGGACGGCTTCGCGGGCGGCACGGCCGGCCGTCCCGGCGCGGGCCGCGGCGGCTCGGGAGCCTTGCGGGGCGGCGCGCCGTTCGGCTGGCCGCCGACGCGGGGCAGGTCCGGCCGGGACATCTCGACCCGGGGGATGTCGGGGCGCGACATCTCCACCCGCGGAATCGCGGGCATCGACCGCTCGACCCGCGGAATGTCCGGCCGGGACATCTCGACGCGCGGGATGTCGGGGCGCGACATCTCCACCCGCGGAATGGCCGGCATCGACCGCTCCACGCGCGGGATGTCCGACCGCGAGACCTCGGCGGGCCGCACGGGCGGGCGCGCGGGGTCGACACGCGGAAGGTCGGGGCGCGACATCTCGGCGGGCCGCATCGCCGGCCGGGACAGCTCGGCGCGACGGGCGGGCGGCGGCTCGGGACGGCGGATCTCCGTCTTCGGCTCCGGGCGCCGGATCTCGGTCTTGGGCTCGGGCCGCGGCACCTGGCGCGTCGGCTCGGCGGCGGCGTCGGGACGGCGCTCGGGCGGCTGGGCAACCTCGTCCTGCTTCGGCAGCCGCATCGGCTGCGACTCGGCCTGGCGGCGGGCCGCCTCGGCCCGCAGCTCGGCGGCCTTCAGCTCGCGCTGCGCGGCGTTCAGCGCCGGGTCGACCGACGGCACCGGCGGACGGCGTTCGCTCAGCGGCTTCGGCCGGGCGATCTGCTGGGTGCTCTGCGCGGTGACGTTCGCCGGTGCCTTCGGGGCCGGCTTCCCGCCGAAGCCCTTGCCCTTGCCGAGGCCCTTGCCGTTCGCGGGCTTGCCGTTCGACGCCTTGCGGCGGCGCTCGTCGAGCACGCGGTCGATCAGCTCGGTCGGCCGCTCGCCCTCGGCCGGCTTCTTCCCGGCCATCAGCTGGGCCGGCTTCTTCTTCGGGGCGTTGTCGGGGATCAGGCGGTTCTCGTCGGAGACCTTGCGCATGCGGGTCGCCTGCGCGGTCAGCGCGACGCGTTCGAGCAGCACCTCGCCGCCGAACAGCGACTGAAGGCTGTCCCGCAGCGCGGACACCTCGGCGCGCAGCGCCTCCAGCTCCTCGCGGCTGCGGGAGTCGGCCGTCGTGCGGTTCTCGGCCTCCACCTCCAGCTCGTATTCGCGCCGGGCCGCGATCTCGCGTTCCAGCTCCAACTCGTACACAGCCTGCGCCTCGGCGACCGCGTCCTCGCTCTGTGCCGCGTGCTTGCGGTACTTCACGGCGAGGAACGCGCCGATCAGGGCAGCCCAGAGGGCGGCGACGATCGCAAGCCGGAGGTACCGGAGATCGTCGCTGAGCACCAGTGCGAGGGTGGCTCCGATGGCGAGGACAAATCCGACGACTAGCCACGGCCTGCCCAGAAGGCGGCCGCGCGAGTCGTCACCCACGCCGGTCATGCCTGACACCGTACCTGCTCGTAATCCGAACGAGACCTACTCGGTCCAGCGAGCGGTGGGAATCGAGCGCTAACCGGTCGTCCCGCGGGTGCGCTCGCGATCTTGGTCGCGCGGGGTGCGGCAGCAGTGTTCGAGCCACAAACCGGCCGCGACCAGCAGCGCGGCGGAGACGACCCCGACCACCGCGGCCCGGGTGTCGAGCACCGCGGCGACGAGTTCGTCACGTCGGGGAAAAAGATAAGCGAGCGCCGCGAGCCATGCGCCGCCCATGAACGCTCCGGCGAGTGACGAAGCCTTCGCGAGGGCCACCGATCGGGCGATCCCGATCGCGGCAACCACCCGGCCGTTCTTGATCCGCGACCGGATGGAAAACGCGAGCACGGCTTCGATGACGGCCAGCACGGCGAAGGTGACCCCGGCGAGCAGGGGCAGCTGCGGCAGGGAGCCGTAGGCCACCTGGAAGAGCAGGTACCCGAGGACCAGGCCGAGCAGCCCGGCCACCACCAGGTCTCGGGGCCGGGTGAAGTGCATGGTCCAACCGTACCGAGCTGCGCCATCCGGGGCTCCGCCCCGGGCCGGGGGCTTCGCCACCCGGACCCCGGCGAATACCCTTGACTCTCCCCCGACTGGAGACTTCATCATGCGTCTAGTGGGCACCACCGCGACCTTCACCATCGGCGAGCTGGCCCGGCGGACCGGCCTGCCGGTCAAGACCATCCGGTTCTACTCGGACGAGGGCCTGCTGCCCCCGACCGAGCGGACCGACGCCGGCTACCGCCTCTACGACGCGGCGGCGATGGCCCGGCTCGAGCTGGTCCGCACCCTGCGCGAGCTGGGCCTGGGCCTCGCCGACGTCTCGGCCGCGCTGACCCGCTCGTCGACGGTCGGCGAGCTGGCGACCCGGCACGTCGAGGCGCTCGACGAGCAGATCAGGCGCCTGCGGCTGCGCCGGGCGGTGCTGCGCGCGGTGGCCAAACGGGATTCCGAGCTGGAGGAAGTGAACCTGATGAACCGTCTCGCGTCGATGTCCGACGAGGAGCGCAAGCGGCTGGTCGACGAGTTCTGGGACGAGATGGTCGCCGGGCTCGACATCGACCAGGACTTCTACCGCCGCATGCGCGCCGGGAAGCCCGAGCTGCCGGACGACCCGTCGCCCGAGCAGCTCGAGGCGTGGATCGAGTTCGCCGAGCTCGTCCAGGACCCGGAGTTCCGCGCCCTGATCCGCACGATGAGCGAAACCCAGGCCCAGCAGATCAAGGACGGCGAGTTCCAGCAGCCGGCGGAGGCCTGGCAGCAGAACTGGCCCGGCTGGGTGTCCCGCGCCGAAGCGGCCGTGGCGGCCGGGGACTCCCCGACGTCGGAGGTGGGGCAAACGCTTGCGGCCGAGATCGCGGCCGCGACGGCCCGGCCGGACCAGGACCCGGCGTCGGCGGAGTTCCGGACGGAGATGGCCGACCGCTTCGCCACCAGCGGCGACGCCCGCGCCGAGCGCTACTGGCAGCTGCTGGCGATCATCAACGACTGGCCGCCGGTGCCGACGGCCCAGCCGGCGGTCCGGTTCATGATCGACGCCCTGCGCGGCTGACCGCACCGGGGAAGCACCTCGGCGACCGGTCCGGCGAAGTCCGTAACGGACACCCCCGGTTCACCGATTATTCACGTTTCAGCGCAGCTCGAGGTCCGTCCGGCGGACCGTCGCGACTTCCTCCGCCGGCCGGGCCGCGAGCAGCTCGGCGATCGGCCCGTGGCCCGGCAGGACCGCGTCCGGCTCGATCTCGACCCACGGCACCAGCACACTCGCGCGGTCCGGCGTGCCCGGGTGCGGGAGGAGCAGCTCCGGGTCGGCCGACGTCACGCCGTCGACCGTGACGACGTCGGCGTCCAAGGTGCGCGGGCCCCACCGCAGCTCACGGACACGGCCGGCGGCCTGCTCCGCGGCCTGGCCCGCGCGCAGCCAGGCCCAGTGGTCGCGGGCCGGGTCGTCGACGACGCAGAGCGCGTTCAGGAAGTCCGGCTGGTCCTCGACGCCCCACGCCTTCGTCTCGTACACGCTCGACACCACGACCAGCGCCGGCCGGACGGCGTCGAGCGCCAGCTTCAGGAACCCAAGCCGGTCACCGAGGTTCGAGCCCAGCGAAAGGACGGCCCGGCTCATCGCTCGCGCCGGACCGTGACGGCCACGTCGTCGAAGGTCAGCGGGATCGGGGCCGACGGCTTGTGCACCGTCACCTCCACCGCGCCGAGCCGGTCGTCACGCAGCACCGCGTCGGCGATCTTGCCCGCGACGCTCTCGATGAGGTCGTACGGCTCACCCGCGACGATCCCCGCCGCCAGCTCGGCCAGCTCGCCGTAGTGCAGCGTCTGCTTCAGGTCGTCGGTCGCGGCAGCCGGACCGAGGTCCAGCCACACCGTGATGTCGACGACGAACTCCTGGCCGTCGCGCTTCTCGTGCTCGAACACCCCGTGGTGGCCGAACACCCGCAGGCCGGTCAGCGTGATCCGGTCAGACATCCGGCGAACCCTTCCACCACGCGGCGGCCACCGTGACCGCGTCCAGCGACGCCCCGACCTCGTGCACCCGCACGCCCCACGCGCCGGCGGCCGCGGCGAGCGCGGAGATCGCCGCCGTCGCGTCCTCACGGCCGTCCGGCGAACGCGGCGTACCGTCCTTTTCGGACAGCAACCGGCCGAGAAACCGCTTGCGCGAGGCGCCGACGAGCACCGGAAAGCCCAGGGAAAGCAGCGAGTCCAGCCCGCGCAGCAACGCCCAGTCGTGCTCGGCGTTCTTGGCGAAGCCGAGCCCGGGATCCAGCACGATGGCGCTTTCCGCCACCCCGCCCGCGAGCGCTTCGTCCACTCTGGACAGCAGCTCCGACCGGACGTCGGCGACGACGTCTTCGTACTCGGCGAGGGCCTGCATGGTGCTGCTGTGCCCCCGCCAGTGCATCAGCACCCACGGCACACCGGTATCGGCGGCGACCCGGACCATGTCCGGATCGGCCAGCCCACCCGAAACGTCGTTGACGACCCTCGCCCCGGCTTCGAGCGCCGCGGCGGCAACGGAGGCACGCGTGGTGTCGACCGACAGCTGGATGCCCTCACCGGCGAGGGTGCGGATCACCGGGATGACCCGCTGAAGCTCGGTTTCGGCGTCCACCCGCTCCGCACCGGGCCGGGTGGACTCACCCCCGACGTCGATCAGGTCCGCACCGCGCGCCCACATCTCCCGGGCGTGCTCCAGCGCCTGGTCGAGCCCGAGGTACCGGCCACCGTCCGAAAAGGAATCCGGCGTCACGTTCAGCACGCCCATCACGACACACCGCCCGGGAGCGGGAAGCCCCATGCTCACCGGCGCGCCTTGATCAGATCCAGCGCCTCCGCCCGCGACGACGGCGAGTTCTTCAGCTGCCCGCGGACTGCGGAGGTGGTGGTGCGAGCGCCGGGCTTGCGAATGCCCCGCATGGCCATGCAGAGGTGTTCGGCCTCGATCACGACGATGACGCCGCGGGGCTCGAGCTTCCGCACGAGAGCGTCGGCCACCTGGGAGGTGAGGCGCTCTTGGACCTGGGGGCGCTTGGCGTAGAGGTCGACCAGGCGGGCGAGCTTCGAGAGGCCGGTGACCCTTCCGGCAGCATTCGGAATGTATCCGATGTGCGCGACACCGTGGAATGACAACAGATGATGCTCACATTGGCTGTACATCGGGATGTCCGTGACGAGCACCAGCTCTTCGTGGGACTCGTCGAAGGTGCGGTCCAGCACCGAGTCCGGCTCGGTGTACAGCCCGGCGAACATCTCGCGGTACGCCCGGGCGACCCGGGCGGGAGTGTCCTTCAGACCGTCCCGCTCCGGGTCTTCGCCGCACGCCAAGAGGAGCTCGCGGATCGCCTTCTCCGCCCGGTCCTGGTCGAAGACCGGGCGGTCGGCGTCACTGGGGCTTGTCGGGTCCGTCCGGGTCACGCCGCTCCCCCTCGCTCTGCTGGTTGCCCGCTTGATCGGCGAACCAGCCGTGCTCGCGAGGACGTTCGTCGCCACCGGGCCGCCACGACTGGCCCGGCTGACCGCCCGGCGAGGTCGCGGGCGTCCAGCCCGGAGGGGCACCGTAGTTCGGCGGGCCGCTCTGGCCCGCCGGGCCGCCCGGCTGGCCGCCGTAGGTCTGCGGCCAGTGCGCCGAGCCGTTGGGGCCACCGTTCGGGCCGCCGTAGGGACGGCCGCCGTTCGGGTAAGCGCCCGGGGTCGGCGGGGCGTACGGGTTGGCGTTCGGGTCCGCCGGGGTCGGGTACGGCGGCCCGCCGGGCAGGTCGCCCGCGCCCTGGGCCGTGCCGACCGGGGTCGGCTCCGGCTTGAGGACCGGCTTCTCCTTCTCCGGCGGCGGCCACGGCTCGCCGCGCTCCATCGCCAGCTCGCCCGGGGTCTTGATCGGCGGCTTGTCCGACGGCGTCCGCTCACCGAACTCGTTGAACACGGTGATGTGCGGGCGCTTCTCGACCGTCGCGAAGATCCGCTCCAGGTCCTTGCGGGTCAGCGTCTCCTTCTCCAGGAGCTCGATGACCAGCTCGTCGAGCACGTCGCGGTAGGTGTTGAGCACGTGCCACGCCTCGGTGTGCGCGGTCTCGATGAGCTTGCGCACCTCCTCGTCGATCTCGTGCGCCACCTCGAGCGAGTAGTCCGCCTGACGGCCGGCCGAGCGGCCGAGGAACGGGTCACCCTGCTCCTGGCCGTACTTGACCGCGCCGAGCCGGGCGCTCATGCCGTACTCGGTGACCATCGCGCGGGCGATCTTCGTCGCCTGCTCGATGTCGGCCGACGCGCCGGTGGTGGGCTCGTGGAAGACGAGCTCCTCCGCGGTGCGGCCACCCATCGCGAAGACCAGCCGCCCGATCATCTCGGAGCGGGTCATCAGGTCCTTGTCGTCCTCGGGGACGAGCAGGGCGTGCCCGCCGGTGCGCCCGCGCGGCAGGATCGTCAGCTTGTAGACCGGTTCGATGTCCGGCATCGCCCACGCGGCGAGCGCGTGCCCGCCCTCGTGGTAGGCCGTGATCTTCTTCTCCTTCTCGGAGATGATCCGGCTCTTGCGCGCCGGCCCGCCGACCACGCGGTCGACCGACTCCTCCAGCGCGGCGTCGTTGATCACGTGCCCGTTCTGGCGGGCGGTGAGCAGCGCGGCCTCGTTGAGCACGTTCGCCAGGTCGGCGCCGGACATGCCGACGGTGCGCTTGGCCAGGCTCGTGAGGTCGGTGCCCTGGGCGATCGGCTTGCCCTTGGCGTGCACCTCGAGGATCGCCTTGCGGCCGCGCAGGTCGGGCGCGGACACCGGGATCTGCCGGTCGAACCGGCCCGGGCGCAGCAGCGCCGGGTCGAGGATGTCCGGCCGGTTGGTGGCCGCGATCAGGATGATCCCGCCGCGGGCGTCGAAGCCGTCCATCTCGACGAGCAGCTGGTTCAGCGTCTGCTCGCGCTCGTCGTGCCCGCCGCCGAGGCCGGCGCCGCGCTGGCGGCCGACCGCGTCGATCTCGTCGACGAAGATGATGCACGGCGCGTTCTGCTTGGCCTGTTCGAACAGGTCACGCACTCGCGACGCGCCGACACCGACGAACATCTCGACGAAGTCCGAGCCGGAGATCGTGTAGAACGGCACGCCCGCTTCGCCGGCGACGGCTCGCGCGAGCAGCGTTTTACCGGTGCCGGGCGGCCCGTAGAGCAGGACGCCCTTCGGGATCTTCGCGCCGAGCGCCTGATATCGCGCCGGGTTCTGGAGGAAGTCCTTGATCTCGTACAGCTCTTCGACGGCCTCGTCGGCGCCCGCGACGTCCCCGAAGGTCGTCTTGGGCATGTCCTTGTTCAGCTGCTTGGCCTTGGACTTGCCGAAGTTGAGGACGCGGTTGCCGCCGCCCTGCGCGTTGTTCATCATCCACATCAGCAGGCCCAGCACGAGAGCGAGCGGGATGGCGAAGATGAGGATCTGCGTCAGCACGCCCTGCTGGGTGACCTTGGTGGTGAACTTGACCCCGGCGTCACCGTTCTTCGCGGCCAGCAGCTTGTCGTAGATCTCAAGCGACGCGTTGGCCGGGTACTGCGCGATGATCTGGGTGGTCTGCTGCCCGTCGACGTCGATCGGCTTCGAGAGGAGCAGCTTGACCTGCTGTTCCTTGTCCTCGAGGCTCGCTTCCTTGACGTTGTTCGTGGTGATCTGGGAGTTCGCCACCGAGATGGGTGCCTGGGTGTACCCACGATCACTGTCGAAGATCGTGTTGTACGCGAACAACGCCAGCAACCCCGCGACGATCCACAGCAGTGGGTTCCTGAGCACGCTCTTCCGGTTCATACGACTCGGCCCTGGTGGCCTCGACCCTCCCTGGTTGGGCGGCTCCTGTGATACCCGCCATCACGATCTTGACAACCCGCGGTGCCTGGACACCCGTCCCAACAGGGTACCGTCCGCTGCCGCGTTCATCCCCTGTGAGCCTCTCGCAGGTCAACGGGCGATACCGCGTCCGGGTTCCCGTTCGGCCCACACCCTCGTCACGCTATCGCGTGCCGTCCGACACACTGTTCACCATCTCGCCCAGCCGGGTCCGCAGTGTCTTCGGGTCGGCCGGCGCCACGGTGACCCACTCCCGGCCGTCCGTACCTGCGCGGGAGACGCTCAGGTACCGCCCGGTCGCGGTGTCGAACCAGGCCAGGACCCGGGACCGTTGTTTGGCCCCGACCTGCGAACGGCTGTTCGCCGCCAGCTGACCGCCCCGCATCCGCGGCTGCCCGGCGATCCGCCCGTAGGCCTCGCGCGGGTCGGCCGTGGTCCGTTCGCTCAACGGCGTCCGGCGCGCCTTGCCCCGCTCCTCGCCCGCGTTCGCCGGGAGCGATACCGGGATGCGGATCGGCGCGGTGCGCAGGGCGTCGTCCAGCGGGAGTGTGACCGACGCCTCGCTGCCGCGCGGGCCGGCGGGCAGCACCCCGACGACGGCGGAGACCAGGCCGTCCCGCGGGACGGCCCGCAGCCAGATGCCGTCGGCGTCCTGGACCGCGAGCACACCCTGGGTCTCGTCGGCCGCCGCGAGCACGCCGATCGTCGGCGCTTCGAACTGCGGGATGTGCAGCGCGTCGATGGTCAGCGGGGCGAAGGCCAGCAGGTGGAGGGCGTCTTCGATCGGCGGCGCGAGCCGGCCGCGCGGGTCGCGGACGCCCCGGGCCTTCAGCTCGGCGTCGGTGCGGTGGCGCAGCGAGACCCGCTCGTCCTCGGTCGCGCCGTGCGACCGGACCAGCAGCGGGTACGGCAGCTCCCCGACCTGTGCCGACTCCCAGAGGAAGTCGAACGCCAGTGGCGAGAAGAACTCTTGCATCACTACTCTCCCGGATCGGATTCTTGCTCAGCGTAGCCCGCACCACCGACAAAAAGTGATCGTCGGACTGGGCACGCTCGGAGAAGCCGGGCCTGATCTTGGCAGAGAGCGTGAACGGCCGCGCCGTCAGACCGTGCTGGTGGTCGCCGCTCCCGCGAGCATCTCACCGAGCCGGTGGCGCAACGTCGCCGCGTCGGCCGGGGCGATCGTGATCCAGTCGCGGCCGTCACGGCCCTGGGTCGCCTGGGTGAAGTAGCGGCCCGACTCCGTGTCGAACCAGCTCAGCACCGGCGTGCGCGTGCGGCCGCCCATCCGGGACCGCGCGTTCGCCGCGATCTGGCCGCCGCGCAGGCGGGGCTGGGCGTGCAGCCGGGCCAGTGCCTTGCGGTCGTCGTCCGCGCCGGCACGCTCCTCACCGTTGCCGCGGCGCTGCAGGAAGTCGACGCCGTGCGGGCCGACCAGCTGCTCCAGCGGCACGGTGATCGACTTCTCGCTGCCGCGCGGGGCGCCCGGCAACAGGGACACGATCGCGCTCGCCAGGCCGTCCGCCGGGCACGGCTGCAGGTGCAGGCCGCGGGTGTCCTGGACGGCCAGCAGCCCCTGGCCGCCCAGCACGCCGGCCACCGCGAGCAGCGGTTCGGCGTCCGGGGCGATCAGCTGGATCGCGTCCAGGCTCAGCTCGGGGGTCGCCAGCACCCCGAAGTAGTCCTCGACGTGCGGTTCCGGGCGGCCGCGGCCGTCGGCGAGCCCGCGCGCGGCGAGCCCCTCCAACGTGCGACGGCGCAGCAGTGACCGCTCGTCGGCGGTTTCCCCGTGCGACCGGACGCGCAGCGGGTACGGCAGCTCGCCCAGTCCGGCGGACTCCCACAGGAAGTCGACCTCGGCCGGGGTGAGCAGCTCAGCGTTCGGCATCGAGCCACCCCCAGGAGAAACCGGGCCGGGGGGGGGGGGGGGGGGGGGGGGGCGGGGGGGGGGGGGGGGGTGTTTGTTTATCCCAGACCCATGCTGCAGACAAGG
>NZ_JBVJNO010000001.1:31882-112818 GCF_055583645.1 Amycolatopsis sp. NPDC104587 | reverse complement strand
AGCCCCCACTAAAGGAACCCCCGCTCGCAAGGAAGGTACAGCCCCTCGCCACCCCCCCCCCCCCCCCCCCCACCACACCCCCCCCCCCCCCCCCCCCCCCCCCCCCCCCCGAGAAGGATCAGCGGTCTTCGTCGTCCCCGGACCACGCGCCGATGACCGGCGGCGGGGTCGCCTGGTTCGCGCCGAAGGCCTCGTCCGGGTCCGCCTCGATGAGGAACGACGCGTGCGTGTGCTCCTCGTCCTGCTCGCCCTGGGCGCCGTGCGGCGCCATGCCGCCGCCCATCCCGCCCGGGTTCATCGGCGGCGGCGTCTGCCCGCCGATGGTGCCCGCGGACGAGACGAGACCCTGCTGCGGCGCCTGCGCCGAAGCGGCGCTCTGGCCCTGGCCGTCGGCCGACGCCAGCGACGTCTCGTTCTCGGACTTCGAGCCGGACCGGTTGCCCTTGCCGAGCGCACGGGAAGCCAGCGCGCCGAGACCGCCGGCCGCGCCGCCGATGCCGAGCCCCATGCCGATCTTGCTGAGCGGGTTGCCGGACTGCGCGCCGCCACCACCCGGGGCGACGTGGCCCGTGCCGGTGGAAGTGCCAGCGCCGGTGCCGGAGCCCGGGCCGCCGGGCGCGTCACTGCCGAGCAGCGCCGCGTCCTGGCCGAAGCCGGGCGCGCCACCGCCGTGGGTCGCGTTCGGCGTGAGGCCCGCGTGCTGCGCGTCGAACGCGCCGCCGTGGCCGCCGAAGCCCGTGCCGTTGGCGGCGAAGACCGCGCCGCCCGCGCCGGGCAGGCCCTGCACCGAGCCCATGCTGCCGACGGAGCCGACCGAGTTGAACGAGATGGAGTTGTGCGAGCCCGTCGGCTTCATGCCGAGCGACTCCGGGCCGAAGCTCGGGGTCGAGCCGTCGACCTCGCTCATCGACTTGGTGTAGGCGTTGAAGAACGCGACCTGCTGCGCCTTGACGTCGTTGGCCGCGTCCGCCTGGGCCTTCTGGTCGGCGATCAGCGCCGCTGGGCCGCCCGCCAGCGCGGCCGCCATCGACTGCTTGGGGTCGTACTCCTTCGGCGCCGGCATCTTCTTGACCTCGGCGGCCGCCGCGGCCTGCCGGGCGAGCCGGTCGGACATCGTGTGCGCGGCGTCGGAGGCCTGCGAGCCCGAGTTGGCGATGGCCACCAGCGCGCCCTGCGCGCCCGCGGCGCCGCGGCCGACCCAGGCGTTGCCCAGCTCGGAGATCGCGTTGTACAGGTGGTCGGAGGCCGCCTTCAGCTCGCTGCCGTGGTGCGACCAGGCCTGCCCGGTCGCCTCGGCCGTGCCGGGGTCGTTGTTGTTGACCGCGCCGTTGTACAGCTGCTGGCTCGCCTGCGCGTTCCAGTTCGGCGGGTTCGCGATCGCGCGGTCGCTGCCCATGTCGAAGCCGCCGGCGCTGCCGCGGGCGTTGTCGACGATGTTCTGCGACGCCGCGTTGTCGCCGAGCGGGACGAGCGAGCCCTGATCAGTAGGGCCCGGAGTAGTGGACGCCGGCTGGTCGCTGTGGTTCGGAGCCATGACTGCGAAATCCCCTCTGGGCTCAGGCGTTGCGGAACGGGTCGGCCGCGGCGTTGTCGATCTCGTGGTAGCGCGACATCGCCGTGACGATGCCCTCCTCGGCGGCCGAGTACTGGTCGAGCAGGTTCTGCAACGCCGAGGCGTAGGAGTCGTTCCCCCCGTCGGCGCGCTGGACGAACTTGGCGGCCATCGCGTTGCCGACCGGGTTGTCCCCGAGCTTCGGCGGCTGGGCGAGGGCGCCCGCACCCGCGAGCAGCGCCTCGACCGCGTCCTTGCCGGTGCGGATCTTGTTCAGCACGGTCTGCGCGGCGTCGGGGTCGATTCCGACCTGACCCGCCGCGGCCGCGGCCTTGAAGGCGTTCGCATCGGCAGCGCTGCTGTTCCCCATCTGAGCTCTCTCCCGTTCCCCCGACCCGGTCACCGCGGGCACGAATGGTCTTCGCATAGGTTAACGCACGTGATCAGAGCCTATGACGCAAACTTCGTCACCGGGGTTCCGCGGATCCGGTAGTTGCGGTGAACGGTCGGTGAACTAGGACGTGTAGACCTTCGGGTCCAGCGTCCCGATGTACGGAAGGTCCCGGTAGCGCTCGGCGTAGTCCAGGCCGTAGCCGACGACGAACTCGTTGGGGATGTCGAAGCCGATGTACTTCACCGGGACGTCCACCTTGACCGCCTCCGGCTTGCGCAGCAGCGAGACGACCTCGAGCGACGCGGGGTTGCGGCTGGCCAGGTTCTTCAGCAGCCACGAGAGCGTCAGGCCGGAGTCGACGATGTCCTCGACGATCAGCACGTCCCGGCCCGCGATGTCGCGGTCGAGGTCCTTCAGGATGCGGACGACACCGGACGACGACGTCGCCGAGCCGTAGGAGGAGACGGCCATGAATTCCAGCTGCGTCGGCAGCGGCAGCGCGCGGGCGAAGTCGGTCATGAACATGACCGCGCCCTTCAGGACACCCACCAGCAGGAGTTCACCCTGCCCGTTGGCCGGATAGTCGGCGGCGATCTGCGCCGACAGCTCCGTGATCTTGTCCTGGATCTGCTGCTCGGTGACGAGCACGGAGGCGATTTCGCCCTCGTACACGGGTCAGTCCCCTCGGGTGGTGGGTTGGGAGATGACGCAGAGCCTGCCATGCGCCCGGCGCGCTTCCAAGTTGCCCGGCAACCAGACACCGCCCTGACCACGCCACCGGGCGACGAGCGCGTCGACCGCGCGCAGGTGCGCGTCGGTGAGCTCGCGCACCCCCGATGCCAGCAGCCACCTGCGGAGAACCCGCCGCCGGAGGGCCGCGGGCTCGGCCGCGAGCACGGCGACGTCCAGACCTTCGACGCCGCCCGCACGGGTGAAGATCAGCTCCGCCGATGTGTCCAGCGCCTCACTGTCCTCACGCAGCTGCGCGGCGGTGCGGGCGAGCGCGGCGGCCACCCCGCCGTTGAGGACGTCTTCCAGCAACGGCAGGACTTCGGTGCGCAACCGGACCCGGGTGAAGCGCGGCTCGGTGTTGTGCGGGTCGTCCCAGGGCTCGACGCCGAGCTCGGCGCACGCGGCCCGGGTGGTCGCCCGCGGCACCGCGAGCAGCGGGCGGCCCCACGGCGGGTCGTGCGGCCGCATCCCGGCGACGCTGCGGGGGCCGGAGCCGCGGCCGAGCCCGAGCAGGACGGTTTCGGCCTGGTCGTCGAGGGTGTGGCCGAGCAGCACGAGGTCGTGCCCGGCCAGCGCGCGGTAGCGAGCCTTGCGGGCGGCGGCTTCGGGGCCGCCGGGACCGTCGACGTCGACGCGGCGCACCTCGGCTTCGTCGGCGCCCAGGGACTTCGCGGCGGCAGCGGCGTCGCGCGCGATCTTCGCCGAGCCGTCCTGCAGGCCGTGGTCGACGACCAGCGCGCGGACCCGGTGACCGCGGTGACGCCCGACGTACGCCGTCGCCTCGGCCAGCGCGAGGGAATCAGCGCCGCCGGACACGGCGACGCACAGCTCGGCCGGCGCTTCGACGCTCTCCAGGAACTCCCGGACGGCCCGGCGGACGGCCGCGACCGCCGGCCCGGTCATCCGTGCAGGCGCCGGACCCACGCCGCCGGATCCGCGATCTCGGCGCGCGACGGCAGGGTGTTCGGCGACCGCCAGACGGCGTTGAAGCCCTCCATGCCGACAGCGTCCACAACGTGCTTCGTGAACTTCGCGCCTTCTTCGTACTGACGGATCTTCGCGTCGACGCCGAGCAACGCGCGCAGCAGCCGGTCGAAGACACCGCCGCCCTTGCGCCGGGCGGTGAAGCGCGCGCGGATCGTGTCGACGCTCGGCACGACCTGCGGGCCGACGGCGTCCATCACGTAGTCGGCGTGGCCCTCCAGCAACGTCGAGAGCGCCAGCAGCCGGTCGAACACCGCGCGTTCCTTCGGCGACTGGAGCAGCTCGGCGAGGTTCAGCTTCGGCCCCTGCTTGATCGCCTCGGGCAGCCGGCCGACCAGGTCGGCGAGGCTGTCGGAGCCGCCGCCGGCGAGCCCGGAGACGAGGCGCTCGACCTCGTCGGCGAAGTAGTCGCGCAGCCAGGTGACCGCGGTGAACTGGAGCCGGTGGGTGCACTCGTGCAGGCAGACCCAGAGCCGGAAGTCGTGGCCGGGGACGTCCATCGCGCGTTCCGCCGCGACGACGTTCGGCGCGACGAGCAGCAGCTGACCCTGTCGTTCAGGGCCACCGAAGGGGTCGTACTGGCCGAGCACGCGGCTGGCGAGGAAGGCGAGCACCAGCCCGGTCTGCACCCCGGCGCCGCCGGCCAGGATCGGCCCGAACGGCCCGCCCTGCTGCGGCAGCGCGCGCCCGGTCAACGCGTCCAGGCCGGCCGCGGCCGACCGGACCCAGCCGGGACGGTCGACGACCTCACCGGGCAGCAGCGGCAGGTCGAGCCCGAGACTCGTCAGCTGCCGGACGTGCCCCTCGGCTTCCATGGTCAGCTCGCGCAGGTCGGTGACGGCCGCTTCGGCCTCTTCGCGGGGGACCTGCGGGCCGCCGCGCACGAGCAGCGCGCCGGTCTGCGCGGCGAGCGACCAGTCGACCATCGGCCGGGTCTCGGTTTCCTGACTCACCCTTCCGACGCTACCTGCCCCGGGCGGGTTTCCGGCCACGACTTCCGCACGCTTCGCACACGGAGAGGTGCCGGATCAGGCGCACCCGCACTTGCGCAGGCTCGTCGCGAGCGCGTCGATGGCGTCCCGCCCGGGTTCGGTGTCCGAGTCGTTCGACATGAACGCGAACACCAGCACCCGGCCGTCCTGGTCGAGGACCAGCCCGGCGAGGGTGTTGACGCCGGTGAGCGTGCCGGTCTTCGCCCGCACCCAGCCGCGCCCGGCCTGCGACGCCGGGGTGTCGAACCGCTTGTCGGCGAGGGTGCCCGAGCCGCCGGCCACCGGGAGGCCGGCCAGCACCGCACGCAGCTTCCCGGTGTTCGGGTCCTTGCCCTCCGGGGCGGCCGCGGACCCGAGCAGCTGGGTGAGCAGCCGCGCCGGGATCCGGTTCAGCGACGAGATGCCGCTGCCGTCGGACAGCTGGACGCCCGAGACGTCGAAGCCGTGCTCCTTCAGCACCTTGGCGGTCGCCGCGGCGCCACCGGCGTAGCTGGCTTCCTCGCCGTTCGCGAGCGCCACCTGACGGGCGATCGCCTCGGCGAGGACGTCGTCGGACAGCACCATCAGGTCGGAGACCAGCTCGGTCAGCGGGGCCGACTTGACCTCGCCGACCACCTTCGCGCCCTGCGGCGCGGTCGCCTGGCCGCCGGCCGAGGCGCCGAGCTTGGACGCGATCGACGAGGCGAGCGCGCTGCCCGCGTTGGCCACGCGCTGCGAGTTGTTGTCCTTGGGGCCGATCCGGCCGCCGTCGGCCATCACCGGCGACATCTGCGTCGCGTACGTCGACGGCGCGTCCCCGGCTTCCCAGCCCGGCGCGGTGGTCGGGCCCTTGAAGAGGCTGAGGTCGACCTGCACCTTCTTCACCCCCGGCACGGCCTTCTTGACCTGCGCGACGAGGTCGTCGACGTGCGCGGCGCCCGGGTACAGCGGCGACTCGGTGCCCAGCGGCAGGTTGGTCAGGGTCGTGTCGCCGCCGCCGACCAGGATCACCGTGCCCGGGTCGGCGCCCTGCACGATCTTGGTCGACAGCCGCAGGTTGTGGTCGAGCGAGAGCAGCGCGGCGGCCGAGGTGAGCACCTTCGTCGTCGACGCGGGCGTCACCGGCGTCGACGAGCTGCGGTCCCACAGCACCGAGCCGCTCACCGGGTCCATCACGCTGCCGGTGAGCTGGCCGAGCGCGCCGTTGCCGGCCGCGGCGGCCAGCGCGGACTTGACGCCGTTCGCGGTCGGCGCCTGCCCGGCTGTCTCGGGGCCTTGCAGCTGGCGCGTCGCCGCGACCGGCTCCGGGCTGTCCCCCTTCGGCGCGTTCGGCGCCCACGGCAGGCCCAGCCGGTTCGACACCTTCGGCATCGCCGCGGCGACGCCGCCGCCGGCCAGGACCAGCAGGACGACCACGACGAGCGCGATGATCTTGCCCTTGCGCCGCTTCTTCGGCGGTTCTTCGGCGGCGGCGGGTTCGGACGGCGGCTCCGGCCGCGGCGGCTCGCTGCGCGGCTGGGGCTGCTGCTGGAAGGCGGCAGGGAACTGGGTGGGCCGTTCGATCCCGACCGTCGCCTCGGCGTCGAACCGCTGCCCGTCCGGCTCGATCCGCTGCGGCCGGGCGAGCGAGCCCACCGACGCCGAGGGCACGACCCCGCGCGGCGGTTCGGGCGGCAGGCCGGGACGGTGGTCGCCGGGCTCGGCCGGGCGGTCGACCGTGCGGTTCTCGCGCAGTTCGATGCGCTGGGCCCAGGGCGCGTCGGCCTGCTGGGACTGGTGCTGCTGGGCCGCGTCCGGGCGCAGCTGCTGAGTCGCGTCGGACCGCTGCTGTGACGCTTCGGGACGCTGCTGCTGAGCTGGGTCCGGGCGCTGCTGCGGTGCGTCAGCGCGCTGTTGCTGCGGCTCCTCGCGACGTTGCCCTTCACCGCGCTTCAGCTGCTCTTCGCGGCGTTGCTGCTCCTCCCGCCAGACCTGCAGCTCCTCCCGCCACTGCTGCGGCTCCTCGCGGCGTTCCTGCTGCTCACCGGGCCAGACGTTGCGCTCGACCGGCACCACCGGCGCCGGCTTCTCCACCTCGATGAACTGGGTGCTCTCGCCGACCGGCGCCGCTTCGGCCGACTTCGGCTTCGTCACCTCGATGAACTGCGTGCCCACCTCGGCCGGGGGCTGCTTCGGCTCGCGGCTGCCGAGGCGGTCGGCGAGGTCCTGCTTCGCCGGGGCCGGCGGCGGCAGGGGCTCCTCGGCCGGGACGTTCAGGCCCGGGATCGGCTCGGGCGGCACGTTCGGCGCGAACCACGAGCCCTTCGGGGCCTCACTGCCTGTGACCTTGGGCACGCCGGCCTGGCCCCCGGTCGCCTCGGGCGGGTCGGGCAGGGACATCGGGGTGGTCTTCCGCGCGCCGGACGACGAGCGGTCTTCGTCCGACGAAGGCCACATCGGCTGGTCGTTTTCCGGCACCCACCACTCCTTCTCACCTGCCCCGGAAGGGGCCAAGCTCACATGCCGCGTGGCCGACATCGATGCGACCCCGCGCCACGGCGTAGTCCACACTAGGAGACGTCAAGACAGTCATTGAGGTTGCCGCCCGCGACGTGCGGTGTGCCCGGATCTACGAAGAAGCAGCGAGGACGCCGTGGAGTTCGACGTCACGATCGAAATCCCCAAAGGGGAGCGCAACAAGTACGAGGTCGACCACAAGACCGGCCGCATCAAGCTGGACCGGACCCTGTTCACGGCCACGCAGTACCCGGCCGACTACGGCTTCATCGACGACACCCTCGGCCAGGACGGCGACCCGCTGGACGTGATGGTGCTCGTCCAGGAGCCCACCTTCCCGGGCTGCCTGATCCGCTGCCGCGCGATCGGCATGTTCCGGATGACCGACGAGAAGGGCCCGGACGACAAGGTCATCGCCATCCCGAGCGCCGACCCGCGCCTGGAGCACCTGCGCGACATCCACCACATGAACGAGTTCCACCGGCTGGAGATCCAGCACTTCTTCGAGGTCTACAAGGACCTCGAGCCCGGCAAGAGCGTCGAAGGCTCGAGCTGGGTCGGCCGCACCGAGGCCGAGGCGGAGATCGCCCGGTCGTACGAGCGGGAGACCGACCGGCTGGCCAAGGAAGCGGCCAACGGCGAAGCCGCCCACTGATTTCACGCGAAAGAGGCCCCTCGGATCCGAGGGGCCTCTTCGTGTTTCAGCGGGTCAGTGCGCCAGGGCCAGCGCGGCCGGGGCCTCTTCGGCCTCCGCGCGCTGCTCCATCGCGGACTTGTCCGAGAGCGGCTTCTCCTTGAGGAACCACACCAGGGCGAACCCGACGGTCAGCACGATCCCGCCGACCAGGAACACCGTGCTCATCGACTCGGCGAAGCCCTGCAGGATCGGCCGGGCGAGCGTCGGGTCGAGCGTGGACAGGAACGACGTGTCGTTGACGTCCAGGCCGTTCTTCATCTGCTGCGCGAACTCCGGGTGCTGGGCCAGCGCCGCGGCGTAGGCCGGCGTCGCGATCGCCGAGCGGACGGCGCCGGCGATCTTGTCACCGACCGTGCCGAACAGGATCGAGAGGAACACCGCGGTGCCCGCCGTGCCGCCGATCTGCCGGAAGAACGTCGCCGCCGAGGTCGCGACGCCGATGTCCTGCGGCCGGACGTCGTTGGTCGCGGCCAGCACCAGCGTCTGCATCGAGGCGCCGAGGCCGAGGCCGATCACGAAGGCGATCACCATGACCAGGCTCAGCGAGGTGTCGACGGTGATCGTCGACAGCGCGAACAGCGCCGCCGCCATCAGGCCGATGCCCGCCACGGCGAACATCTTGTACCGGCCGGTGGCCGAGATGATCCGGCCGCTGGTCAGGCTGGCGATCATGATGCCGAGCGTCAGCGGCAGCATCTGCAGGCCGGCCTGGGTCGGCGTCGCGCCCTTGACGATCTGCAGGTAGAGCGGCAGCGACATCATCGCGCCGAACATCCCGGCGCCCTGCACGACGGTGACCAGCGTGGCCATCCGGAACACGGGCCGCTTGAACAGCCGCAGCGGCAGCAGGGCGGCGTCGCCCATCCGGCGTTCGATCCAGACGAAGGCGGCCACACCCAGCGCGCCGATCACGTACATCGCGACCGAACCGGCCGAGCCCCAGCCCCACTCGCGGCCCTGCTCGGCGACGATCAGCAGCGGCACCAGGCCGGTGGCCAGCGCGACGGCGCCCCAGTAGTCGACCTTCTGGTTCACGCGGGTGTGCGGGAGGTTCAGCACCTTGCTGACGACGACCAGCGCGGCGAGCGCGATCGGGACGTTGACCAGGAACACCCAGCGCCAGCCGGTGATGCCGGCGAAGGAGTCGATACCGGCGAAGAAGCCGCCGACGACCGGGCCCGCGACGCTCGAGATGCCGAACACCGCCATGAAGTAGCCCTGGTACTTGCCGCGCTCACGCGGCGCGGTGATGTCGGTGATGATCGCCAGCGCCAGCGACATCAGGCCACCGGCGCCGAGGCCCTGGAAGGCGCGGAACGCGGCGAGCTCGTACATCGACGTCGCCATGCCACTGGCGAGCGAACCGACCAGGAACAGCGAAATCGCTGTCAGGTACATGGGTTTGCGGCCGTAGAGGTCGGACAGCTTGCCGTACAGCGGCGTCGAGAGCGTCGCGGTGATCAGGTACGCCGTGGTGGCCCAGGCCTGCAGCGACAGGCCGTGCAGCTCGTCGGCGATGGTGCGCATCGACGACGACACGATCGTCTGGTCGAGCGCGGCGAGGAACATGCCGAGCATCAGCCCGGACAGGATGGTCAGGATCTGGCGGTGGGACAGTCGGCCTTTCGTAGCGGCTGCTCCTTCCGCCGTGGTGGTGTCGCTCATGGTGGTCTCCCTCAGCCTTCGTCGTAGTTGCTTGTACCTCTCAACTACTTGCCTCGGCCAAGTATTCCGCGGAAGCTTGTATGATGCAACCAAGTTTTCTGTGAGCCCGGTCTCCCGGCCCCGGACACGCCGAAGGCGGAGCTTTCACGTGAAAGCTCCGCCTTCGGGGACGAGCGTCAGGCCGAGTAGCCCGGGATCGGGAACGGCGCCAGGAACTCGCGGATCTCCGCGGCGATCGTGTCCAGCGCTGCCTCTTCGGAAGCGGCCGCGGCGGTGACCGTGCGGTCGATCCACTCCGCGACCTGGACCTGGTGCTCCGGGAGGAGACCGCGGGTCGTGATCGCGGACGTGCCGAGCCGGATGCCGGACGGGTCGAACGGCTTACGCGGGTCGAACGGCACCGTGTTGTAGTTCAGCTCGATGCCCGCGCGGTCCAGCGCCTGCGCGGCCGGCTTGCCCGCGACCGCCTTGTTCGTCAGGTCGATCAGCAGCAGGTGGTTGTCCGTGCCGCCGGACACGAGGTCGTAGCCGCGCGCGAGCAGCGCGTCGGCCAGCGCTTTCGCGTTGGCGACGATCGTGTGCGCGTAGTCGCTGAAGTCCGGGCGTTGCGCTTCGCCGAGCGCAACGGCGATCGCCGCGGTCGTGTGGTTGTGCGGGCCGCCCTGCAGACCCGGGAACACCGCCTTGTCGACGGCCTTCGCGTGCTCGGAATCCGAAAGGATCATCGCGCCACGCGGGCCGCGGAGGGTCTTGTGCGTCGTCGTCGTGATCACCTGGGCGTGCCCGACCGGCGACGGGTGCGCGCCGCCCGCGACCAGGCCTGCGATGTGCGCGATGTCGGCGACGAGCACCGCGTCCACCTCGCGCGCGATCTCCGCGAAGGCCGGGAAGTCGATCGTGCGCGGGATGGCCGTGCCGCCGGCGAAGATCAGCTTCGGCCGGTGCTGAAGCGCGAGGTCACGCACCTGGTCGAGGTCGACGCGGCCGGTCTCCTTCGCGACGCCGTAGCGCACCGGGGTGAACCACTTGCCGGTCGCGGAGACGCTCCAGCCGTGCGTGAGGTGCCCGCCGTCCGGCAGCGCCATGCCGAGCACGGTGTCGCCGGGCTGCGCAAAAGCGAGGTACACGGCCAGGTTGGCCGGCGACCCGGAGTACGGCTGGACGTTCGCGTGGTCCGCGCCGAAGACGGCCTTCGCGCGCTCGATGGCGAGCAGCTCGACCTGGTCGATGAACTGCTGGCCTTCGTAGTACCGCTTGCCCGCGTAGCCCTCGGAGTACTTGTTCGTGAGGACGGTCCCGGTGGCCTCGAGCACGGCCTGCGAGACGTAGTTCTCCGACGCGATCAGGCGGATCTTGTCGTGCTGCCGCTTCGCTTCTTCTTCGACGAGCCCGGCGATGGCGGGGTCGGCGGTCGCGAGCGCGTTCAGTTCGGGCCGATGTGTCATGGCGTACTCCAGCTCTGGAGTGGCCTTCACCCAGGCGCGCGGTGCCGGCCGTCGTCGCTTCCCGGTGGTGCTCCACCTCGATGGCGCCAGTCGCTGCTGCGCGGTAGAGCTTAGTCCACGGCGCGCGAGGCCCGTCGGTGTTCGGCACACCACTTGCCGGTGCAGCCGGAGGTCCGGTCGCAGAACGGGCGGGCGCAGGTCGCACAGCGTTTCACCCGCGTGTTCGTCGGGCAGCTGCGCGACGATGCCGCTCAGCTGCGGATTTCCCTGGCGCAGCAACCGTTCCGCGACCCCGAGCCCGGGGTCCAGCGCGTGGAACGGCGGGGTCACCGCGTGCTTGCGCATCTCAGTCGACGACCACGACACCCATCGACCGGGCCGTGCCCGCGATCGTGCGCATCGCCATCTCGACGTCACCGGTGTTCAGGTCCGGCAGCTTGCGTTCGGCGATCTCGCGCAGCTGCGCCGTCGTGATCTTGCCGGCGACCTCGTGCCCCGGCCGCGCGGAACCCTTGTCCCCCAGCGCCTTCTTGATGAGGAACGACGTCGGCGGCGTCTTGAGCCGCAGCGCGAACGAACGGTCCTCGAACACCGAGACGACCACCGGCACGATGTCGCCGCGCTGACCGGCCGTCGCCGCGTCGTAGGCCTTCTTGATCCCGACGAGGTTGACCCCGGTCTGCCCCAGCATCTTGCCGAGGTCGACGACCGGGGCGTTGCCCGCGGACAGTTCCAGGGTGACCTGGTGGGTGAGCTTCTTCGGAGCCATGCCCCGAAGCTAGAGTCTCCAGCTACTGGAGAGTCAATCCAGCGCTTCGACGCCGGCCTTGTGCCGTTTCGCCAGGTCCTGGTAAACGGGCGCGTTGTGCTCCACCCACAGCCGCGCCGAGTCGGTGAGCGGCACGAACTTCTTGGCCGGGCTGCCCATCGCGACAACCTCGGACGGCACCTCGGTGCCGGGCGTCACGGTGGCGCCGGCCGCGACCAGCGTCCGCTCGCCGATCTTCGCGTCGTCCAGGACCGTGGAGCCGTTCCCGATCAGGGCCTGCTCGCCGACCGTGCAGTCGTGCACCAGGCACTGGTGGCCGACGGTGGCGTTCTTGCCGATCTCGCACACCTTGCCGACGTTGACGTGCACGACCGAGTTGTCCTGGATGTTGGCGCCCTCGCGGACGATGATCTTGCCGAAGTCGGCGCGCAGCACGGCGCCGTACCAGACCGAGGCGTCCTTCTCCACGACGACGTCGCCGATGAGGGTGGCGGTGGGCGCGATCCAGGCGTCCGGGTGAACCTGCGGGCGGAGCCCTTCGAACGAGAACAGAGGCATGCCCGAACCCTAGACCGCGCCGTGACGTCAGCCCGCGATCGCCGCGTTGATCAAAATATCGACCGCTTTGTCGTTGCGCGTGGTCTGCGGGACGATCTGGGTGTCCCGCGGGTAGAAGCCCGGGTTGCTGCCCTTCGGGTACATCTCGAAGGTGAAGCTCCAGATCTTGTGCGTCGCCCACATCCAGTCGTTGACGCTGCCGTCGGTGATGTAGAGGTCGCTGGACTGCTGCGGCGTGTAGCCGTTGGTCGCCGCCATCTGCTTGCCGAGGTTCTCGAACTTCGTCGCCTCGGCGGCGGTGAGCCCGGGCGCGATCCGGTCGTAGGTGTAGCCGAACGGCCAGAGCACCAGCTCGGAGTAGGTGTGGAAGTCGATGTGCGTCTTGATCTGCTGAGCGCCGCCGACCACGCGGGAGTTCACCCAGTTCGAGACGGCGCGGGCCTCGGGCGCGGAGAACGCCGCCGTGCCGCGGTAGGTCTCGCTGGACGTCGAGCCCGACGAGCCCCCGCAGCAGCCCCACTTGTAACCCCAGTTGCGGTTGGTGTCGGTGCCCGGGCCCTGGCGGTTCTTGCGCCAACTGTGGAAGGTGCCGCCGGAGATGTCGTACTCGGAGCCGTCCGGGTTGACGCTCGGGATCACCCAGATCTCGGTGCTGTCGACGAGCCGCTTGATCGCGGGATCCGTCGCGTATCCGCTGGTCAGCCGCTGCACGATGCGCAGGCACATCTCGGTGGTGAGGTGCTCGCGCGCGTGCTGGTTGCAGGTGAAGAGGACCTCGGGCTCGTTCTCGTCGGTGGCGGCGTTGTCGGAGATCTTGATCAGCGACAACGCCCGGCCCTCGTACGAGTTGCCCGCGCTGCCCAGCTTCGTCAGCGACGGGTAGTTCGCGACGGCCTTCTGCAGCTCGGTCTGCGTCTCGGCGTAGGTGTGGTAACCGGTGTAGCCGGCCGGAAAGTCCTCGACGGTCTCGGTGCCCTGCGGCCGGTTGACCTTGCCGAGCGCCTTGACGTCGAAGCCGAGCGCACGCAGCCGAGCGGCCTCGCCCGGGTTGGCGATGACCGTGGTCGTGCCGTCCGTGCTGTCGAGGATGTCGGCGCCGGTCCGGGCGACCTCGGTGCGCAGCTGGGCCGTGCCGGTGCCGGTCACCTCGTACACCTGCGGGCCTTCGGGCTGCGCGACCGCCTGGCCGCCGGTCGTGAGCATCAAGAGGGCGGCCGCGGCCACCGCCAGGCACGTTCGTGAGCGCATCACGTCTCCTGCTCTCGGGGGTTCTCCGAGAGTGGCCGGAGCCGGACGTAGTGCGCAATCCGTACGTCTACGGATCTATAGGGCGTTGCTAGCCGTAGTTGGCGAAGCAGAGCGCCTCGATGTCGGCACGCAGCGTGGCGAACGGCCGCGGCCGCACCCGCTGCTGGACGACCGTGCCGAGCAGGTACGACAGCAGCGCCCGGGCGCGCGCCCGCGGATCGTCGACGTCCAGCGGGGCGAGGAGCTCGGCGAGCAGTTCGGTGAGCGACGTCAGCATCACGTCGATGGCCTGCGGGTGCTGCGCGCGCCCGGCCGCGATCCAGTACTCGAACCAGAGGAACGCGGCGTTCGGGTTCGCGGCGAAGACGCGCAGGTACTCCTCGAGGACGGCGAAGAGGCGCTCGCGGGGCTCGTCGTGCTTCACGGCGACCTCGCGCAGGCCCGCGGCGAAGGCGGTGATGTGCGCGGCCATCGCGCGGTCGATGAGGACGTCGATGTCGGCGAAGTAGTAGTGGATCGCGCTCTTGGTGAGCGGCCCGGCGTCGGCGATGGCGCGCACGGTGCACCCCGCGAGCCCGTCGCGCGCGAGCACGACACGGGCGGCCTCGACGATCTGCTCCTGCTTGGCCAGCTGGTTGGGAGAGAGCCGGTCGCTGCGACCGGGGACTGCGCTCACGGTGATTCTCGTTACCTTCTTCCTGGACGGCAGCCCCGAATCCTAGGGCAGACGTCCTGCGAGCGGCTTCCGGGTGAAAAACCGGATTGGCCACCCCGGTCCTCGCAGCGGACAATGCGCGGCATGGTGATCTCAGGGGACAAGGGGCTCAGCCCGGCCGCACGCGGCCAGCTGGAGAAGGAAATCGCGAACTTGCGCGCTCAACGCGCAGCGCTCGCGCCGCAACCCGGCGAGCAGGAGCGCACCGGCGACGCGGCGGACCAGGCGGACGTGATCGACCGCGCGGAGGCGGCGGCCCGGCTCGACCGCCAGATCGCGGATCTCGCGGCAAAGATGGAACACGGCGGCTACGGCAACGCCCAGCTCCCCGACGGCACCACGGTGACCCTCAGGTTTTCCGACGGCGACGAAGAGACGTTCCAGGTGGTGACGGTCCCGGGCGAAGACGCGGACGCGATCACTTCGGACAGCCCCCTGGGGCTGGCCCTGGTAGGCCGCAAGGCGGGCGACGAGATCACCTACCGCACCCCCCGAGGCGACGCCAAGGCCACGGTCTTGAAGGTGACACCGCCCAAGTAGAAGCAAGCCCCTTGCGAAGGCCCCCGGCCACAAGCCGGGGGCCTTCGCCATCCAAAACTTGACCCGCAAGGGTGGTTCCCCAAAACAAATTCCACGGCAAGGCGACCACGACAGGGGGCCGGGGGCGGAGCCCTCCGGACGGGGTGTGGGCGAAGCCCCACAAGACACGCGAAGCCGAAAACGGCCCCTGCCCTCGATGGGCAGGGGCCGAGCATTGGCTGAGCCGCCTAGGGGAATCGAACCCCTGACCTATTCATTACGAGTGAATCGCTCTGGCCGACTGAGCTAAGGCGGCATGTCTCCGGCTCGCGCTGGCGACGAGGTCAAGTGTAGCGGAGGCTGTCAGCGTCACTTTCCGGGGGGACTGTCGTTAGGGCCCTATGACGTCGGTCTCATCCCCCGATCGACCTATCTGGAGGCTCTGGCACATGCGGCGAAGACTGCCCCGTTCGGTGGCCCTGCCGGCGGCCGCGGCGTTGCTCCTGCTCAGCGCGGCGCCGGCGAACGCCGACCCGACCTATCCGACGACGCCGATCCCGCAGCCGGCGAACCCGGGGCAGGCGCCCATTTCGGCGCCGATCGGGCCGCAGCCGCTCGGGCAGGCCGTCGGGGACGCCGGGACCGCGCTCGGCATCATCCGGCTGCTCCCCAACGCCGTGCCGACGAAAACGATCCTGCCCGGCTTCGGCGACACCCTGCCGAAGCAGTCGGCGCTCGAGGCCGGGATGGGCCTCTCCAGCGCCTCGGCGAACTCCGACGCCTTCCTGAGCTACGAGAAGGCCATCGCGCAGGCGTCGCCGTTCGGGCTCTCAGTGGGCGGGAACGCGCCGCAGACGCCCGGCAGCGTCGTGCAGACCGCCCTGCCGGACAACCCGCAGCCGATCAGCGGCGGGCTCAACGCGCCGCCGAACCCGCTGCTCAACGTGGGCCTGCTCAACGGGAGCGCGCACGCGCGGTGGAGCCCGACGCTCGGCCCGTGCGTCGACACCATCGCCGACGCCAGCACGTCGGTGGCGAGCCTGTCGCTGCTGAACGTCATCCCGTCGATGCCGAACCTCGGGCTGGACGCGCTGAAGCCGAAGCTCGACCCGAACACGCTGGCCAGCGGGTTCGACCTGACCAAGGGCCTGCAGAGCCTTGGCGGCCTGCTGCAGGGCGGCGGCCAGACCGCGGCGAACGGCAACGGCTCGCTGCTGAGCCTGCCGAACACGCTGTCGTCGCGGTCGCAGGTGAAGCTCGTCGACATGCCCGGCTCGAAGAACAAGGCCGTGCAGTCGACCTCGACGCTGCAGGCCGCGGACATCGAGATCCTCAAGGGCACCCCGCTCGCGCTGAGCATCAAGGTGGCCAGCCAGCCGACGCTGAAGGTGACCTCCACCGGTGACGCGAAGACGTCCAAAGTGGAGTACACCGCGCCGGTGCTGACCATCGAGGCGGCCGGGAAGACGCTGTACACGCTGGATGCCGCGCACCCGACCAAGGACATCCCGATCGGGCTGCCGCTGGCCGGGCTGAGCGACCAGTTCGGGCAGCTCAACGACATCCCGGTGGTCGGCGGGCTCGTCTCGACGCTCACCAAGGGTGTCCAGCAGGTCGGCAACACCGCGGGCACCGTGCTCGACCTCGGCGTGCTGCGGCTGAGCATCGCCGGGCTCGACCAGAAGTCCGCGGCGATGACCACGCCGTTCAAGGGTTTCCAGCTGGGCGCGTCGGCGCGGCTGTTCGACCTGCAGCTGCTGCCGACGACGAAGCTCAAGAGCCTGCTGCCGGACGACCAGGCGAAGAACCTGCCGTCCTCGCTGGCCCAGCTTTCGCTCGGCGAGCAGGTCGCGCGGGCCTACGCGCCGACCGACGGCGTCGTCTGCGGGACGACGTCGACTCCGCCCGCGGGCGGCGAAGCGCCGAAGGGCCCGGTGAAGCACCTCGCCTACACCGGTGGCGCGTACGACACCGTGCCGCTGTTCTGGACGGGCACCGCGATGCTGCTGCTGGGCGTCGTGATGGTGGCCGCGATGCCGGGCGCACGCCGGCGGCCGCTGGCCGTCGCGGTCCAGGAGAAGCCGTTCAAGCCGTCACCGCGCCCGCGCGAGTGACCTTCGAGCCGCCCCGGGGACAGTGAAGGAACCCGCCAGGAGCTTCGGCTCTTGGCGGGTTTCTCTTAGCCCTGGCGAAGCGTCGTCACCATCGCTTCGACGGCGATGCGCGGCTTCACGTTCAGGTCGATCGCCTCGCGGCACTCCAGCACGGCTTCGAGGCGGCGCAGCGTCGACTCCAGCGTCCACGACGACGCCGCTTCGGCGATCTGGTCGGCGTGGTCGGGGTGGTTGAGCGTCGCGCCCGAGCGGGTCGCCGTCACGAGGACGTCGCGGTAGAACGCGGCGAGGTCGATCAGGGACAGGTCCAGCGTGTCGCGCTGGGTGCGCGTGGCGCGGGACTTCTGCTTCTTCTCCAGCTGCTTCACCGCGGCTTCGGCGGCGCGCTTGGCGCCGGCGACACCCTTGCCGACGCCGTCGCCGCCCATCGCCGTGCGCAGCTCGTTGCGCTCGTCCTCGTCCCGGCCCTTGCTCGCCTCACCGGCGTCGGCCTCGGCCGCGCTGATCAGCTGGTCGGCGCACGTGAAGACGTCACCGGGCCGGCGCAGGCCCAGCGGGATCCGCAGCACGGTCGCCCGCCGCTGACGCGCGGCTTCGTCGGTCGCGAGCCGCCGCGCGCGGCCGACGTGGCCGCCGCACACGGAAGCGGCCCACTGCGCGCGTTCCGGGTCGACGTGGTCACGGCGCACGAGCACGTCCGCGATCGCCTCGGGCGGCGGCGTCCGCAGCGTCACCAGGCGGCAGCGCGAACGGATCGTCACCGAGACGTCCTCGGGGTGGTCCGACGGCGCGCACAGCAGGAACACCGTGCGGTCCGGCGGCTCCTCGACGGCCTTCAGCAAGGCGTTCGACGCGCCCTCGGTGAGCCTGTCGGCGTCCTCGATGATCACGACCTGCCACTTGCCGGTGGTCGGCCGGCGCGCGGCGGCCTGGACCAGCGCGCGCATCTCGGCGACCGAGATCGACAGGCCTTCCGGCACCACGAGCCGGACGTCGGCGTGGGTGCCCGCCATCGTCGTGTGGCAGCCGGGGCAGGCGTCACAGCCAGTGCCGGTGCTGCACTGCAGGCCCGCGGCGAACGTCCGCGCGGCCACCGAGCGGCCGGACCCGGCCGGGCCGGTGATCAGCCAGGCGTGGGTCATCGCGCCGGGCGGCGCCGGTTCCCCGGCGACGATCTTCGCCGCGGCGGACGCGGCCGCCGTCAGGGTTTCGACCGCGGCTTCCTGGCCGACCACGTGGTTCCAGACGCCGATGCGTTCGGTCGTCGTCACTTCGCCTCCACGCGAGGCTCTTTCGCGGTCTCGACGGGCAGGGTGTCCTCGAAGTCCAGCGGAAGGGTCGACGGCTGGTCCGCCGTCGGCGCCAGCGCGGCGAGCCGGCCGACGAAGACGGCGCGCAGCGCGGTGCGGATGCGCTCGGCCACCTCGGCATCGGTGCCGTCGGCGTCGATCACGACGTAGCGATCCGGGTCGGCCGCGGCCATCTCGCTGAGCAGGTGCTGGACGCGCCACTGGTCGTTCATCGTGGCCGCCTTGTCGCGCGGCGCCCCGGGCGGCGCGGAGTCGAGCAGGACGGTCAGGTCCGGGCGCAGCCGCCCGGTCGCCCAGTCGGCGAGGCCTTCGAGCTCGTCGCTGTCGAGCCCGGCGACGGCGGACAGGTGCGCCAGCGGCGAGTCGACGAACCGCTCCATGACGACCACCGAACCGGCGTCGAGCGCCGGCTGGACGTGCCGCTCGACGATGTCGGCCCGCACCGCCGCGGCGGCCAGCGCCTGCGCGCGCGCCCCGGTCAGCGAAGCGCCGGAAACCAGCGCCGTCAGCCGTTTGTCGTCCAGCGCCGGATCCGCGGCGACGACGACCGGGCGCGTGCCACCGCGCATCCAGTCGGCGAGGTTGACGGCCTGGATCGCGGTGTTGATCGCGGTGGTGCCCTCGACGGCGATCAGGAAGCCGTTGACGCGCCTCGGCGTGCGGCGCAGCGCGTTGCGCAGGTCGGACAGGATCGGCTCGGTGCGCTTGTCGTCCATCTGCCGGTAGGCGAAGAAGCCGGCGATCAGCGCGATCGCGGCGCCGGCGAGCATGATCGGCCGGGTGCCGTCGATCGTGACCGGGCTGCCCCAGACGTTGATGGTGCGCTTCGCCACGACACCGACCAGCACCGGGACGGTGACCGTGGTGCCGAACAGCACGAGCTTCATCATCAGCTGGTAGATCGCGTTGATCCGGCCGCGGATGGCGTCTTCGACGCGGGAGCCGATGATCGTGACACCGGTGAGGAACGCCGTCCCTGCCCAGAAGCCGACCAGGACGACGGTGACGAGCGAGATCGACAGGTGCGGCGACAGCGCCACCAGGGCGAGCGAGAGCCCGGCCGCGATGATGGAGACGCCGAACAGCCGGTCGTGCGGGAGCCGCCGGGAGAGCTTGGGCGCGAACGCCATCCCGGAGGCGAGGCCGACGAAGACGGCCAGCACGAGGAGGCTGAACGCCGAGTCGCCGGCCAGCAGGCTCGAGGAGTACGGCTTGGCCGAGCCGATCACGGCGCCGCCGGCGGCGAACGCGCCGAACGCGCCGACCAGCAGCCCGCGCACGAGCGGCGTGGTGCGGATGAACCGGAAGCCGTCGGCGATCATCGTGCCGATGCCGAGCTTTTCCTCGTCGGCCGGCTTGACCTTCCGTTCCGGCAGCGAGTGGACGTTGCGCAGCGAAAGCTCGGGGATCCGGGTGGCGATGAGGATCGCGCTGGCCAGGTAGAGCAGGGCGGTGATGATGACGACCAGCTTCGCGATGCGGAGGCTGGTGTCCTCGCCGGGAACGTGGAGGAAGTTCGTGTTGATGCCGGTGAGGATCGCGTTCGCGCCGGCCGCGGTGACGACGGCCAGGCCGTAGGTCATCACCATGCCGAGCTGGTTCGCCGTCTCGACCTGGTCGGGGCGGCGGAGCAGGTTGGGGACCGCGGCCTCTTTCGAGGGGATCCACATGCTCGCCGCGCTGCCGACCAGGAAGTTGCCAACGAGCAGCCACCACGGCGCGCTCACGAAGGCGATGGACAGCAGGAACCCGCACCGCAGCAGGTCGGCGACGACCATGACCTTGCGACGGTCGAACCGGTCCGCGAGCAGCCCGCCGACCGGCGCGAACAGCAGGCCCGGGGCGAGACCGGTGAGCACCACGCCGACAAACGCGAAGTTCTGGGCGAAGTAGTTGTTCGTCAGCTTCGTGGCCAGGCCGGTCAGGGCGAGGATGTTCAGCCAGTCGGCCACGCTGCACAGGTACGTGACGCCCCAGAGGCGCCGGAACGGTTTGATCGCCAGTACCCGCCGGACCCGGTTGATCGTGGACGCCTCGGCGCCCGACGACCCACCCGGGCCGGCCCCGGGTACCGATCGCACGCCCTCGCTGATACGCCCACCCCACTAGTCACGGCCATGCCGGACGCCCTCGTGAGGTAGCCCGACCGTGAAGCCAGGGTAGCCCGATCGGCCCTTGCCGCGCGGACGCCCCCGTGGTGCCGGTGGGGTGGGGAACAGCGGAGGAACGCTAGTCGAACAGTCCGGTCACGCTGCTGACCAGGCTGGAGACCATCTCGATCGCGACAAAACCGAACACGATCAGCAACGCGACCGCCAGGATCACGCCCGCCGCACTCGACGACGGCCGGTTGAAGGCCGGCATCGACATGGCGGGCATCTTCGGCAGCTTGCGCCGCTTGACCGGCACGACCTCGAGGTCTTCGTCGAAGTCGTCGTCGGCCGGCGCCTGCTGCCGAGCGGGCCGCGGGATCTGCGGCGCCCGCGTCGGCCAGGTCCGGCGCCGGTTGCGCTGCCGCGGCAGCACCCCGGGCGGCGAGCCGGCACCTTCGCCGGCCGTGCTCGTGGTGCCCGCGGGCGGGATCGCCGCCGGAGCCTTGGCTTCCTCCTCGCGGAGGGCCTCCTCGACCATCCGGCGCACGGCCTCCTCGTCGTGTTGCACCGGCCCGGCCACCTGGATGGCGGCGGGCTCGTGCCCGTTCGCCATCGCGGGGCGGGGCTCGGGTGCCGCGGTGACTAGTCCGGAGACCGGGTCCGCGAACGTCTCGCCTGGTGCTTCGGACAGAGTGCCGTCGCGCTGAGTGAGCTCGGGGGCATTGAAGAAGGGAGCCTCACCGTTCGCGCTCATGGTGACCACCTCACTACTGAATGTCCTCGCCTTTCCAGGGTAGCGACGATGGCGGATAACGCATCCGCCCAATGGCTCTGTCTGCAATGGAGGGTCGGTCACGCAGCGCAAGCCTGTGCCCGAACCCCCTGCAGTGTCCAGCCTGCCGGTGACTCGGTCGACCGCCAATGGTGACGGATTGTAGTGAGTCCGATCACATCGGCTTGCCGGCGGGGCTGGCCGACGGGATGGCCAGTGGCCAGTTTGCCGGGTGGTGCTCGGGGTGGTCATGGGGGTGGTTGGAGTTCGGTTCGAGAACGTTGGGTGACGGCGACGGTTGCGAAGCCCGCAGCGGTGGGGGCAGCGCGATGGCGGAGGCAGCGGCATCGGCGGATCGGCGCGGGCCAGCGCGGCGGCGGAGACCACGCGGCGGCGCATCGGCGGTGGCAGCACGGCGGAGGCAGATCGGCGCGGGCCAGCGCGGCCGCGCATCGGCGGAGGCGGAGCGGCGTGGCCCGGCGGCGGCGACTCTGGTCGCCGGGCGCGACCCCGGCTGCCTCTGCGGCGGCGCAGACACCGAGCGGAGTGCGCGCGCCGAACCCGGCACGTGCCGGACCACCGCCGGTCGGCCGACATCCGCCGCGCGGCCGCCGACCCATCCGCCGCGCCTGCCGCGTCGCCGAGCGGCCAGGCGCCGCGCGCTACTCCTGCACCTCCTCTTGGCCTAGGTCGATCATCTTGCGGCACCAGTCGCGGAGCATGGTGCGGCTGAAGGGGCTCAGGACCAGCTGGCGGCGGCCGTCGCCGCGGTCGAGGGCCGCCAGGGCGAAGCGGCCCAGGTCCGTGTCGATCAGGACGAAGCCGTGGTCGGGGAACTCCGCGCACAGGCCGCCGAACGCCAGCATGTCCAGGACCGCCGTGCCCGAGCGGGGGCGGGCCAGCAGCTCGCGCATCGCGCCCAGGCCTTCTTCCTGGCCGTCGTGGACCAGGCCGTCCTTGTCGACCGTGAGCCAGATCGGGCGGGGTGAGCTGCCGAACGGCGCGTCCGGCAGCTCGGCCACCAGCATCTCCGGCAGCTCCTCGAAGTCGGCCAGGTGGATCGCCGTGCGGCCGGGCAGCGAGCCCAGCATGAACGCGCGCTCACCGTCGGCGTAGCACCGGATGTCCGCCGTCTCCGGGCCTTCGTCGAACACGCCGCACAGCGCCGCCCGGACCGAACCGCGCAGCATCAGCGACACCACCTCGAAGCCGAGCTCGTTGAGCTCGCCCGCCTCGCCGAACGGGGTGCCCTCGATCCACGCGGCCCACGCCGTGTGCCGCTCGATCTCGGCGATCAGGTCCGCCGGGTCGTCCGAGACCGGGCCGTGGACCAGGATGTCGTGGTCGCTCACCTCCGGGTTGTACAGCCGGTCCACCGGCTCGCGGTCCGGCATCGCCGCCAGCACCGGCCCGGCCGCCAGCTCCAGCAGCTCCCGGGCCGCCGTGCGCTCAACCATGGCTTCGCACCTCCTCTCCCGGTCGCCTCCCAGCCTCGCCCGGACCGGCCGCCGCCGCCGGGCCACGCGGTATCGGCACGTCGCTGATCAGCTCCGCCGCCGCGAGGATCGCGTCACGCACCGTGAGGCCCAGCACCGCCGGCTCGGCCGCCTCCTGCTCAGGCATGGCTCTGCACCGCCTCGACGATCCACTGCTCCGCCGTGCTTCGCGAGGCTGGACCCCACGTCACCGTCCAGCGGCCGGTGCGGCCCACCGCCGCGCTGAACTGGTAGCGGCCGAGGTCGTTGTCGACCAGGCCGAACGCGCCGTGCGGGTACTCGGCCAAGATCGCGTCACGCACCGCGAGGTCGACCAGCACCGTGCCCAGGCGGGGACGGGCCGCGCACTCGCGGATCTGCGCGACCGCCCGCTCGCAGCCGCGCGGGATCAGGCCGCCCTCGTCGGTCTCGATGCGGACGAGCCCACCCGGGCCCGGCGGCCGGTCGGGCAGGCCGTCGAACACCCAGCCCGGCAGCTCGCTGAGGAAACCCGACCGCAGCCGCGCGCGGTTGCCCAGCTTGTGCAGGACCGTGGTGTAGTCCTCGTCGCCGAAGAACCGGACCTCCCACGGCTCGTCGCGGGCCGGGAAGACGCCGGTCACCACGCCGCGGATGAAGCCGCCCCGCAACGCGCGGTACAGCCCGACGGCCTCCGCCGTGACCTCGCCGCCCGGCGCGAGGCCGATCGCGGACATCCCGGCGACGAACCGCGTGTACTGCTCCACCTCGTCGGCGAGGCTCGAGGACGGCGAAGAACGACGGCCCGGCAGCGGTCCGGTCTCCGCCAGCACCGGCGGGATCTCGAACTCGGGGTCGTAGAACTCCATCACCGAGGGCCGCTCCGGCACCTCGGCCGACAGCGGTGCGATGACCTCGTCGATGACGTCGAAGACGGCGACTGAGTTGTTCACCCCTAGATTGAACACCCTGGCACCGACAATTTCTCGCACATATGTTCGACAGGGTGAGGTCGTTCGGTGAGCGGTCGCCGAGCGGCTCAGGCATGCTCCGGCACCCGCCCCTCGACGAACTCCGCGAGCCGCTCCACGCTGCCGGGCAGCCACCAGAACCGGCGGTGGCCACCCTCGCGTCTGCCGAGCACCGCGAGGTGCCGGCCGCGGTCGTCGTCGACGAACGCCAGCATCTCCCACGGCCGCCGCGGGCCCTCCGCGGCGCCGAGGGCGACGTCGATCTGGACCGTGCCGCGCCTCGGCCGCCGCAGGTCGTCCATCAGGTCGAGGATCAGGCACTCCTGCCCGGGCTCGAGCACGCCGCGCTCGTCGGCGTCCAGCCACAGCCCCTCGCCCGGCGCCGGCGAACAGGGCAGCAGCCGCGTGAACGCCAGGCCGAGGAGCTCCGGGACCGAACCCGACGACGGCCCGGACAGCCGCAGTCCCTCCCCGGCGACGCCGAACCGCTTCCGGTCGTCGAAGAACGCCGACGTCCACGGCGCCTCGGACATCGCGACAGCCACGCCGCAGACGCCGCCACTGCCGGCGAAGCCAGGCAGCGCGTCGAACAGGTCGGCAGCCGACGACGACGCCGCGGCGGCCGCTCGGACGGGCTTCAGGATCTTGCTGGTCACCGTGTGCACGGTGCGTGGTGTTGTGGTCACGCGTTCATGGAACCCGGGACCACCGACAATTTCCCGAACATTCGTTCGAAGTGTCACCCGAAAGTGTGGCCGGAGACCACGAAGGCCTCCCCATCAGCCGATGAGGAGGCCTTCGTGAGCGAGTGCGGTGGCTACTTCGTCTTCGTCGCCGTCGAACGCTTCGTAGTGGTCGACTTCGCGGCCGCGGCCTTCGAAGTCTTGCTCGTGCCCGCCTTGACCGTCTTCGCCGTCGTCGAAGCCGGCTTGCGCGCCGGCGCCTTCCGCTTCGGAGCCGGTCCCTTCGCCCGCTTCTCCGCCAGCAGCTCGGACGCGCGCTCCGCGGTCAGCTCGTCGATGTCGTCACCCTTGCGCAAGGTGGCGTTGTACTCGCCGTCGGTCACGTACGGGCCGAACCGGCCGTCCTTGACCACCATCGGCTTCTTCGACACCGGGTCCTCGCCGAGCTCCTTGAGCGGCGGCTTCGCCGTCGCGGACCGCCCACGCTGCTTCGGCTCCGCGTAGATCTTCAGCGCCTCCTCGACGGTGATCGAGAACAGCTGGTCCTCGGTCGAGAGCGAGCGCGAGTCCGTGCCCTTCTTCAGGTACGGCCCGTAGCGCCCGTTCTGCGCGGTGATCTCGTCACCGGACTCCGGGTCCTTGCCGACGACCCGCGGCAGCGAAAGCAGCTTCAGCGCGTCCTCGAGCGTGATCGTCTCGATGTCCATCGACTTGAACAGCGAACCCGTACGCGGCTTCGGCGCCTTCGCCTTGGCGGCCTTCTTCTGGGCGGCCGTGGCGTCCTCGGGGATCTCGATCTCCGGCAGCACCTCGGTCACGTACGGCCCGAAACGGCCTTCCTTCGCGACGATCGGGTGCCCGCTCACCGGGTCGTTGCCCAGCGTGCGGCCCTCTTGCGGGGTCGCGAACAGCTTCTCCGCGATCTCCTGCGAGAGCTCGTCCGGCGGCAGGTCCTCGGGCAGGTTCGCGCGCTGCGACTCGCCGTCGACCTCACGCTCGAGGTACGGCCCGTAGCGCCCGACCCGGACGACGACGGTGTGGCCGTCGGCGTCGCTGAACAGCGGGATCGAGTTGATCTCCCGCGCGTCGATGTCCTCGACACTGCCTTCGACGAGCTTCTTCAGCCCGCCCAGGCGGCCGATCGAGCCGTCGACACCCATGTCGCCGCCGAAGTAGAACTTCGACAGCCACTGCGCGCGCTGCTCGTTGCCGGCCGCGATGCGGTCGAGCTCGTCTTCCATGCCGGCGGTGAAGTCGTAGTCGACGAGCCGCTCGAAGTGCCGTTCCATCAGGCCGATCACGGCGAACGCGACCCACGACGGAACGAGCGCGGAGCCCTTCTTCCAGACGTAGCCGCGGTCCTGGATGGTCTTGATGATCGACGCGTACGTCGACGGACGCCCGATGCCCAGCTCTTCCAGCTTGCTGACCAGGCTCGGCTCCGAGTAGCGCGCCGGCGGCGACGTCGTGTGGCCGTCCGGGTTCAGCTCGGTGGCGGTGAGGTCCTGGTCCTTCTCGAGCACCGGCAGGCGGCTCTGCTTGTCGTCCGCTTCGCCACCGGTCTCGGTGTCGACGGCCTCGACGTACGCCTTCAGGAAGCCCGCGAAGGTGATCGTGCGGCCCGAAGCGGCGAAGGTGCACTCTTCGCCCGAAGCCGCGTTGCCGACGATGCGCACGGACATCGTGGTGCCCTTGGCGTCCGCCATCTGCGACGCGATCGTGCGCTGCCAGATCATCTCGTAGAGGCGGTACTCGTCGGTGTCCAGCTCGCTCGCGACCTGGCCCGGCGTGCGGAAGACCTCGCCCGACGGCCGGATCGCCTCGTGCGCCTCCTGCGCGTTCTTGACCTTGCGCGTGTACTGGCGCGGCGACGGCGAGACGTACTCCTTGCCGTACAGCTGCGTGGCCTGGCTGCGCGCCGCCGAGATCGCCGACTCCGACAGCGTCGTGGAGTCGGTACGCATATAGGTGATGTAACCGTTCTCGTACAGCTTCTGCGCGATCCGCATCGTGCGCTCCGAGGTGAACCGCATCTTGCGGCCCGCCTCCTGCTGCAGCGTCGAGGTCATGAAGGGCGCGTACGGCTTCCGCGTGTACGGCTTCTCTTCGACGCTCGAGACCTTGAAGTCACGCTGCTTGAGCCCCTCGGCGAGGCGCCGCGCGTCGGCCTCGGCCAGCACGCGGATCTCGTTGTTCGACGCCTTGAGCTGCCCGTCCGAGCCGAAGTCGCGGCCGGTGGCCAGGCGAGCGCCGTCGACGGCGACCAGGCGCGCCCCGAAAGTGCGCGGCGAGGCCTCTTCGCCGGCGTCCATCGTCGCCGAGACGTCCCAGTACGACGCCGAGGTGAAGCGCATCCGCTCGCGCTCCCGCTCGACCACGATCCGGGTCGCCACGGACTGCACGCGGCCCGCCGAAAGCTTCGGCATGACCTTCTTCCACAGCACCGGCGAGACCTCGTAGCCGTACAGGCGGTCGAGGATGCGGCGGGTCTCCTGGGCGTCGACGAGGTCGGCGTCCAGCTCACGCGTCGAGTCGGCGGCCGCGCGGATGGCCTGCTCGGTGACCTCGTGGAAGACCATCCGGCGGACCGGGACCTTCGGCTTGAGCGTCTCGAGCAGGTGCCACGCGATGGCCTCGCCCTCGCGGTCGGGGTCCGTCGCGAGGTAGAGCTCGTCGACGTCCTTGAGCAGGCTCTTGAGCTCGGTGACCTTGGACTTCTTGTCCGGGGTCACGACGTAGAGGGCCTTGAAGTCGTTGTCGACGTCGACGCCGAGGCGTGCCCAGGACTCGCCCTTGTACTGGGCGGGCACGTCGGCGGCACCACGCGGCAGGTCGCGGATGTGCCCGACGGAGGACTCGACGACGTACCCGCCGCCGAGGTAGGGGGCGATCTTGCGGGCCTTGGTCGGCGACTCGACGATAACGAGCCGCCGGTGCCCGGCGCCGTTGTCCGCCCCGGCTCCGTTCTTCTTGGTCCGTGCTCCTGCCACGCTGTCCTGCTCTCCGCTCATCTCGTCCCGCGATCGGGACCAGGCCCTGCCCCGGGGGCATCGGGCCCGCGTCTTCGACCTGCCAGTGTGCACGCTCTTCCGGCCCGGACGGCGCGGAGGTGGCCCAACACGCCGCTGAGCCTGTGTCCACCGCATCGCCGCTGACCTCGGCGATGTTTCCTCTCTACACCGGGCACGTGATTTCGGCCACGTCCCGCGCAGCCTAGCGCGTGACCGTCCGGATACCCTCCGTTCGACGGTGGTGGGCACGGGGAGGTCAACGCTTCACTGGTTTCCCCGTCCAGCCGAAAGGATCCGCCATGACCCGACGCCTCCTCGGCGCCCTGCTCACCGCCGTGACCGCCACAGTATTACTAGGAGTCACTCCGGCGAGCGCCGCCGCGGCGAACTTCGCCGGCACCGTGGCGCTGTCCAACTGCTCGGGTTCGGTGGTCAAACCGGCCGCGACGCCGGACACCGCACCCGCGCTCGTCATGTCCAACGGGCACTGCCTCGAGACCGGCTTCCCCGGCCCCGGCCAGGTCATCACCAACCGGACGTCCAGCCGGACGTTCACGCTGCTCAACGCGAGTGGCGGCAACACGGCCACGCTCCGGGCGAAGAAGATCGTCTACGGGACGATGACCGACACCGACGTGTCGCTCTACCAGCTCACCACCACCTACGCGCAAATCAAGTCCAGCTACGGGATCTCGCCGCTGGAGCTGTCCAACGCGCACCCCACCGCCGGCGCCGCCATCGACGTCGTCTCCGGTTACTGGAAGCGCATCTACTCCTGCAACATCGACGGCTTCGTCTACCGGCTCAAGGAAGGCAGCTGGACCTGGAAGGACTCCATCCGCTACACCTCGGCCTGCCAGACCATCGGCGGCACGTCGGGCTCGCCGATCGTCTCCGGCGGCAAGGTCGTCGGCGTGAACAACACCGGCAACGAGGACGGCCAGCGCTGCACGGAGAACAACCCGTGTGAGGTCGACCAGGCCGGCAACGTCACCGTGCACTACAAGACGAACTACGGCCAGGAGACCTACGGCATCCCCGCCTGCCTGACCGCGGCCAACGAAATCGCGCTCACCCAGGCCGGCTGCACGCTGCCCCGGCCCTGACTCGGCTCTCGCACCCGGTCAAGCCGTGCTCGTCACGGCTTCCGGGTGCGAGACCGGCTGCGGCGCCGCGCCGGGCCACGCCGCTTCGGCGCCCGGCGGCGGCTCCCCGATGAGTTCCAGCAGTGCCTCCAACCTGCGTTTCCCGGTGACCTTCACGGCCGGGACCTCGGCCTTCGGGCCGGTCAGCTTCGCCAGGACGCCCAACGGCGTCAGCGCCTCGACCAGCCGCTCGTGCATGCCGGGCGCCAGCGGGTCGACGGCCAGGAGATACCCCTGCGTGCCCGGCCGGCCACCGGCCAGCGCCCACATCCGCAGCATCGCCCCGCTCAGCCGGAAACCGGCCGGCACCGCCTTGCCCGAGTCGTCCTCCGCCGGGCCCGCGCAGCCCTCACGCAGCCAGCTCAGCGCGAGCGGGAGCAGGTCGACCCGGAACGACGTCCGGACCTGCGGGCTGCCGCAGTCGGCCTTCGAGACCTGCGCGTCCGCACCGCGCTGACGGAGTTCACGGGCGAGGATGTGCGCCCGCCACGGCTCCTCGACGACCACTGAAAGCCGCGCGGCGGTGCGCCCGAAGCCGGTGATCTGGCCGTGGCAGCACAACAGCCCGGCCAGGTCACCCAGACCCGGCCCGCTGGCCTCAGCGGAGAAGAGCGAGATCGTCCGATCCACCGGGACATACTAGAACACAAGTTCGATTCGTGGCGAGGGTCACGCCGATCTTCACCGAGGTGGTTGATCGAGCAGGCGGCAGCTCTCCGCGCGCTGTTCGGCCGCTGCGAGGACGGGGACGCCCTTGAGGCCCCGGAGGTAGTCGAGCGCGTCGATGCGGTCCAGCGTGACCCTGGCCTCGCCCAGAGCGTCCTTCGTCGCGCCCGCGTCACCACGGACGGCGTCGATGCGCCGGCGCGCGGCCTCGGCCTGCGCCCGGATCTCGGCGAGCTGCGCGATGACGTCCTTGCGGCCGCCGTCCGAGGACGGCACCGGCGGCGCGCCGAGCGCGTTCAGCCCGGCGAGGCTCCGGTCGAGCCCGCCGACCACCGAGGAGAGCAGGTCACTGGACGTCCGAGACGCCTGCTGCGGCGTGCTCGGGTCGACGGTGGGGAGTTCCGCCAGCGCGCGGACCAGGTGGGTCACCGCGCCGCAGTAGCCGTCCGCCCATCTCGCCGCGGGATCGGCCTGCGGCACCACGGTCGTCACCGACGAACCCTGGTCCCGCGCCGGCGTCTGCGTGGCTTGCTGCCCGCAGCCGGCGAGGCCGATCGTGATCGTCGTGGTCAGAGCGGCGAAGACGGTTGACCGCGGCCGCACCTGCACACCTCCTGCTCGACGACGTCCCGGACGGCCCGACGGTACCGACTCGGTGCCGCTTCGCAAGTCGCCGGGCCAGTGTGGGATGACCTGACACAGCACAGGCCCGGCACGCGACGCTGCGTGCCGGGCCCGGGTGCTGCTTCAGGCCGTCAGGCCTTGATCTCCGTCGGGGTGTCGGAAAGGACCGTTCCCCGGCGCTTCGAAACGACGATCGCCGCGACGATGACGGCGACCGCGACCAGCGAGATGATGATGCGCACCGCGGCGTTCTCGTCCGGGCCGATCGAGAACTGCACGACGGCCGGCGCGATCAGCACGGAGACCAGGTTCATCACCTTGATCAGCGGGTTGATCGCCGGGCCGGCGGTGTCCTTGAACGGGTCACCGACGGTGTCACCGATGATGGTGGCCTCGTGCGCGGACGAGCCCTTTCCGCCGTGGTTGCCGTCCTCGACCAGCTTCTTCGCGTTGTCCCACGCGCCACCGGAGTTGGCGAGGAAGATCGCCATCAGGGTGCCGCAGGCGATCGCGCCGGCCAGGTAGCCGGCGAGCGCGCCGGTGCCCAGGCCGAAGCCGACCGCGATCGGGGCGAAGACCGCCAGCAGACCCGGCGTCGTCAGCTCACGCAGCGAGTCGCGCGTGACGATGTCGACGACCTTGCCGTACTCGGGACGGGTGGTGCCCTCCATGATCCCCGGGATGTCGCGGAACTGGCGGCGCACTTCGTAGACGACCGCGCCGGCGGCCCGGGACACCGCGTTGACCGCGAGACCGGAGAACATG
This sequence comes from Amycolatopsis sp. NPDC104587, assembly GCF_055583645.1. NCBI lineage: Bacteria > Bacillati > Actinomycetota > Actinomycetes > Pseudonocardiales > Pseudonocardiaceae > Amycolatopsis > Amycolatopsis sp. NPDC104587. The sequence goes on along the minus strand of NZ_JBVJNO010000001.1, from coordinate 82,465 downwards.
AAGACCACGGCCGCACCGACGATCACGCCGACCAGCGTGTTCGGGCTGACGATCGTGTTGACGAACGACTTGGCCGCGTCCATGCCGGTGACCACGCCGTTGCCCATGCCCGTCAGCGTCTTCGTGATCGCGTCGGAGTAGGAGCCGAACAGCGCCGTCGCCGCGAGGACCGCCGTGGCGATCGCGATGCCCTTGGTGATGGCCTTGGTGGTGTTGCCGACCGCGTCCAGCTCGGTGAGGATCTGCGCGGCCTTCTCGTCGACGTCGCCCGACATCTCGGCGATGCCCTGCGCGTTGTCCGAAACCGGGCCGAAGGTGTCCATCGCGACGATGACGCCGACGGTGGTCAGCAGGCCGGTGCCGGCCAGCGCCACGGCGAACAGCGCGACGCCGCCGCCGAGCAGGTACGCACCGAACACGGCCGCGCCGATCACGAGAGCGGTGTAGACGGCGGACTCGAAACCGACCGAGATGCCGGACAGGATGACGGTCGCGCCACCGGTCTCCGACGTCTGCGCGACGTCCTTGACCGGCTTGTACTCCGTGCCGGTGTAGTACCCGGTCAGCTTCAGGATGACCGCGGCGAGCACGATGCCGATGATCACCGCGACGGTCGCGATGACCGCCGGGTTGCCCGAGTTCTCGAAGCCCGCGCCGAAGTCGGAGAAGCTGCTCGGCAGGTACACGAACGCCGCGATCGCCGACAGCACCGCGGAGATGACCGCGGAGATGTAGAAGGAGCGGTTGATCGTGACGAGGCCACCCTCACCCGCGCGCGCCTTCGTGATGTAGACACCGATGACCGCGGTGATGACGCCGATGGCCGGCACGATCAGCGGGAAGATCAGGCCGTGCACGCCGAAGGCGGTGCTGCCCAGAATCAGCGCGGCGACGAGCATGACGGCGTAGGACTCGAAGAGGTCCGCGGCCATGCCGGCGCAGTCACCGACGTTGTCACCCACGTTGTCCGCGATGGTCGCGGCGTTGCGGGGGTCGTCCTCCGGGATGCCCTGCTCGACCTTGCCGACGAGGTCGGCGCCGACGTCCGCGGCCTTGGTGAAGATGCCGCCGCCGACACGCATGAACATCGCGATCAGCGCGGCGCCGAAACCGAAGCCCTCCAGCACCTTGGGCGCCTGGCCGGTGTAGACCAGCACGACGACCGCGGCACCGAAGAGGCCGAGACCGACGGTGATCATGCCGACCACACCACCGGTGCGGAACGCCACGCGCATGGCGATCTCACGGCCGCCTTCCTCGCGCGACGCGGCGGCCACGCGCAGGTTCGCCTGCGTCGCCAGCCACATGCCGAGGTAGCCGATCGCGAACGAGAACCCGGCGCCGACCAGGAAGAAGAGCGACCGGCCGATCTTCTCGTTCCAGTCGTCGGCGGGAAGTGCGAAGAGCAAGAGGAACACGATCGCGCCGAAGATGGCGAGAGTGTTCCGCTGGCGCTTGAGGTATGCAGCCGCGCCTTCCTGCACCGCCTTGGCGATGTCCTGCATCTTGGCGGTGCCCTGGCCTGCGGCCAGCACCTCCTTGAGCAGGACGTAGCCGATGACGAGTGCGGCAAGCGCGACCACGGCGACTACACCGACAATCGTGTAGCCACTTCCGGAGAGCGTGATGGACCCGCCCTCCGCAAGGAACTGCCGTGACATTCGTCCTCCAGGAGACGTCGCGTGCGCCGGCGTCGACGGCAGGCCGAGGGTTCGACACGGCCGACGCTGGCATGGACCCTGTACGGAGCGACACGCTAGCCGGGCAGCAACGCACGTCTCACATGACGCTCACCACAGAGGGTGTGGATTGCGGGAGTGTATTGGTATCGCAACCAGCGTCTTCACGCCGTCCCGGTGACGGTACATTCCGTTACCTTGTGAGGCTCCTCACTTGATCGATCACTCGATCGCCGATCCGTTGGCGTAGCTGGGGATCGCTCCGAGATGCGAGAACTGTCGGACCCCTGTGCCAAGCTCGGCTGGTGGACGACTCACGGGGGCGGCGGCTGCTGGGGCGGGTGACCGCCGGCATCCCGGCGCGCGAGAACCCGGTCACGCACGTGGCCGACCTGCCGGGCCGGAACGCGCGCTACGCAGAGTGGCCGTCGTGGGCCGATCCGGCCGTGGTGACTGCGCTGCGTGACTGCGGCGTTTCGGCGCCTTGGGCGCACCAGGCCGAAGCCGCTTCGCACGCGTACGAAGGTCGTCACGTCGTGGTTTCGACCGGCACGGCGTCGGGCAAGTCGCTGGCCTACCAGCTGCCGGTGCTGTCCCGGCTCGCCGCGGGCGAGAAGGCGAACGCGCTGTACCTGTCCCCGACGAAGGCGCTGGGCGCCGACCAGCTGCGGTCCGTGTCCTCTTTGGACGTTCCGGGAGTCCGGGCCGCGTCGTTCGACGGGGACACGCCGATGGTGGAGCGCGACTGGGTGCGGGCGCACGCGAACTGGGTGTTCACCAACCCGGACATGCTGCACCGCGGGATTCTTTCGCAGCACGGGCGGTGGGCGCAGTTCTTCCGGCGGCTCAGCTGCGTGGTCGTCGACGAGTGCCACAGCTATCGCGGTGTCTTCGGCTCTCATGTCGCACTGCTGCTTCGCCGGCTTCGGCGCGTAGCCGAGCACTATGGCGCGTCGCCGGTGTTCGTGCTCGCCTCGGCGACGACGGCTTCGCCTGCTTCGTTCGCTTCGCGGCTCACTGGGGTTTCGTGTGAGGCGGTGACGGAAGACGCGTCGCCGCGCGGTGCCCGGACCGTCGTGTTGTGGGAGCCGCCGCTGTTGGAGGAGCTCACCGGCGAGAACGGCGCGCCGGTCCGGCGCTCGGCGGGCGCGGAGACGTCGCGGATCCTCGCCGACCTCGTGGTCGAGGGCGCCCGCTCGCTGGCGTTCATCCGGTCGCGGCGGGGCGCGGAGCTGGCCGCACTGGGCGCGCGTCGCATACTGTCCGAAGTGGACCCTCGATTGTCGGAAACCGTTGCGGCATACCGGTCCGGCTATCTTCCTGAAGAGCGCCGGGCACTTGAGTCGGCGTTGTTGTCGGGACGGCTTCTGGGCGTCGCGACGACCAACGCGCTGGAGCTCGGCGTCGACATCGCGGGGCTGGACGCGGTGGTGCTCGCCGGTTACCCGGGCACGCTCGCGTCGTTCTGGCAGCAGGCCGGGCGGGCCGGCCGTTCGGGCGACTCGGCGCTGGTGGTTTTTGTGGCGCGGGACGACCCGCTCGACACCTATCTGGTGCACCACCCGGCGGCGCTGCTCGACCGGCCGGTGGAGACGGCGGTGCTCGACCCGGCGAACCCGTACGTGCTGGCGCCGCAGCTCGCGTGCGCCGTCGCCGAGCTGCCGTTGACCGTTCCCGAGCTGGAGATGTTCGGCGGCGCGGCGGCCCAGGAGGTGCTGACCGAGCTGGCTGAGCAGAAGCTGCTCCGGCGCCGGTCGAGCGGGTGGTACTGGACGTCGCGGGATCGGCCGCACGCCGAGGTCGGCATCCGCGGCACCGGCGGTGAGCAGATCGCGGTCGTCGAGTCGGACTCCGGCCGGATGCTCGGCACGGTCGACCCGGGTTCGGCGTGCTTCGCCGTGCATCCGGGGGCCGTCTACCTGCACCAGGGGTCGTCGTACGTCGTCGACGAGCTGGACCTGGAGACCGGGCTGGCGATGGTGCACTCGGAGAACCCCGACTGGACGACAACTCCACGCGAGATCGTGGACATCGCGGTGCTGAGCACTGCCGAGAAGCAGGACTTCGGCGGGGTGAGCGTCTGCCTCGGCGAGGTGGCCGTGACATCGCAGGTGGTCGGCTACCTGCGGCGGCGGCCGTCCGGAGAGGTGCTGGACCACACCGCGTTGGATCTGCCGGAGCAGAGCCTGCGCACGCGGGCGGTCTGGTACACGGTCTCGGCGGAGCTGCTCGCGTCTTCAGCCGATGGCGAGGCGGGGACCGGGGGCCATCGGGTGGGGACCGAATCTGCGGGGCCGGTGGGGACCGGGGAGGAAACCCTGGCGAGCGGTCGGGGGCCCACTCGCGAGGGTGGCAGGACACCGGGGGGTGCCGGATTGGTTCCGGCACGGGTCCCCGGTGCCCTGCATGCCGCCGAGCACGCGGCGATCGGCCTGCTACCGCTGTTCGCTACGTGCGACCGGTGGGACATCGGCGGGGTGAGCACCGCGTGGCACGAAGACACCGGGGAGGCGACGGTGTTCGTGCATGACGGCCATCCCGGGGGTGCGGGATTTGCCGAACGCGGTTATGCCGCGATTGTCCCGTGGCTGGCCGCAACGCGGGAGGCGATCGTCTCCTGCGAGTGCCCGACGGGTTGCCCGTCCTGCGTCCAGTCGCCGAAGTGCGGGAACGGCAACGATCCGCTGGACAAGGCGGGTGCGGTGGCAGTCCTGGACACCGTGCTCGGGGCGTTGCGTCTACACGGTGCCTAGAACGGCCACTTGGTGGTTCATGGAGTTGTGTCCTGCTCCGCCGCGGCCGGGCTGGGACCGGCCGATGGCGGTGGTTCGGGGTGGGTCAGGCCGCAGTCATGGGGACCAGCTGCGCGGCGTCGGCGCCGGCCAGGGCTCGGACGAGGACGTCCTGCACCTCGGCGGCGTCCGGCAGCTGCCAGCCGCAGACCTCGGGCTTGACGCGCCAGTGCACAACGCCGTGCTGGAACGGCGACGGCGGCAGCGGGATCCAGCTGTCCTTGCCGTGCCACTGGATCGTGGCCTCGGCGGCCAGCTCGGCCGGCACGCGGTCGGCGACGGTGGTGAGGAAGAGCCAGCGGCCGTTCGGCAGCGCGATGATCGGCGCCGGGTGACCGAGGGTGCGGAGCAGGCGGCAGGCGCGCTTGCCGAGCTCGTCGTCGACCTCGATGGCGTCGAGGACGGTGCCGGTGGCGACGAGGAGGCTGTGGGTGCGGTCGGAGAACCAGGTGGCGACCTCGTGGGCGTGGGTGCCGATCTGCTCGCGCCAGGCGTCACTGGCCGGGACCGGACGGCGCCAGGTGAGGTCGTCGCCGTCGGTGAGCGGAGCGGGGTTGGCGCCCGGGAGCACCGGCCAGCCACGCCAGGCGAGTCCGATCGCCTCCGCGCGCAGTTCGATGCGGAAGGCGCCCCGCCAGCTGTCCGGCCAATTCGCGTCCAACATTGTCTTCCTGCCTTAGGTTCCGGTTCTCCGCGACCCCGGAGCTAAACGCTGTCGTGGTGTCGCACATCTCACTTAACGGCAAGTTGCACATTGCCCGGAACCCCCGCGCGACAACCGGTGGTTACTGGGCGATGAACGCCCAGTAGCCCGAACCGCCGGACCGAACCCGGCGGCGCAGATCGACGGTGAGCGGCGACCGCACACGGACCGTTCGTCGCGGGGAGCCCACGTCGGAGAAGGAGCCCGCGGGGGCAGCGGTACCGCCTATCGGCCCAGGTGGGCAGCTTTTTCGACCGCTCGCCGTGCACTGGCGACCGCTGCCCGTGACCATCCGCCGCTCATCGCCGGGTCCGGCGGATCAGCCGGTCATCGCCGCATACCGACCGGTCGGCGTCCGGTGGGCGGGGGTCCCGGTGAGTGGGGCGTCGAGGCTCCGGGGGCCGGGTAGCTGGTGGTCGCGGGGTGGATCCGGCAGGCGAACAGGGCCCGACCGCGGGAGATGGCCAGCCGCTAGCGCGGTTGTGAAGGGACGCGGCGGGCGGCCCGGCCCGGGGGCGGGTGGACGGCCGGGCTGGCCGAGGGTGCGGGCCCGGGCCACGATGGTCAGGGCGAGCGGCCGGTGAGGCCGAGGCGGGCGCGGGGCGCGATGGTCACGGCGCGCGGCCGGTGGGGCCAGCGCGGGGCGCGATGGTCACGACGCGCCGCCGGTCAGGCCAGCGCGGGCACGAGGCGCGATGGTCACGGCGAGCCGCCCGTGAGGCCAGCGCGGGGCCTCACGGCGAGCGGCCGGTGGGCCAGCGCGGGGCGCAATGGCCACGGCGCGCCGCTGGTGGGGCTGGCACCGGCGCGATGGTCACGGCGCGCGGCCGGTGGGGCCGGCTCGGGCGCGGGCGGATGGGCCCGGTAAGCCCGCCAAGGCGAAGCTCGGGGCCTGGACTTCGACCAGGGCGTCGAGGCGTTGCCATCGGCAGGTCAGGAGGGCTACTTCCATCCGGTCCGCGATCCACCGGGCTCGCTCGCACGCCCTGATGGGTCCCTCCGACGCGTGTGAGGCCGCCGCGAGGGCGCCGAGGTCCGCTGCTGTTTCTGCCCTATGGCGTGCGAGGACCGCCGCGCCCAGCCAGCAGCCCAGGACCGCGATGCCGGTCAGCGCTGCCACCGCCATGGCTGTCCAGATCGTGGCCACTCCACTGTCGTCGTGGTCGTCTGGAGACTGGCCCTGCTCGGCACGCCGCGGCCGTCGGTCAGCCTGTTGCATCGGTGGCCCCCGTTCCCGGCTCGGCCATCGCGTAGGCAGTTGCGTCCAGGTGGATGGCCGGGAGCAGGCCGCCGGCCGGCTGGGCTGTCACCCTTACCGTTATTGCGTCGCCTGTCTGGTGGATGTCCAGGTTCGCGCCCGGTGGGGCGATCGTGTGGACCGCCGATGCCGCTTCGGCGGGCTGGCCTCTTGCCAGCAGGCGCGCTGCTTCGCGGGCCGCGTCCGTGCAGCGCAGCTGACCCGTCAGGACCGTCAGGCCGGCTAAGAGCAGCACCGCGACCACGGTCAGACCCGCCAGGCCGAGCGCTGCCTCGACCGTCACCGAGCCTTCGTCGCGGCGGCTCACGAGGGCACCGTCAGTGCCTTCATGACCAGGCTCGTCAGCCACGACACCACCGAGTCACCGGTGAGCAAGGTGTAGAGGACAGCGGCGAACGCCGCGACGGCGACCGTGACGATCGCGTACTCGACCGTCGTGGAGCCGTCGTCGGAGCCGGGGCTGTGGTGGAACGCGCGCATGGGATTCCCTTCGTTGTTCGTGCGTGGGTCAGAAGAGCGGGCCGAGACGTCCGGCGAGGCCCAGGACGACCGGCAGCACGCCCAGGCAGAAGAAGGCCGGTAAGAAACAGAGGCCGACCGGCAGCGCGAGGGCTACTCCCGCGCGCTCGGCTCGTTCCTCCGCGCCGGTGTCCAGCTCGTCGCGGAAGCGGGTCGCGAGGTCGGCGGCCGCGGTGGCGAACGCGGCGCCCGAGCGGGACGTCCGGATCGCTGCCGCCGCCAGCTCCGCGAGGCCCGGGACCTCCCGCACCGGCGCCCAGGCCTCGTCGGGCGTGGAACCGAGGGCGAGTAGCCCGGCCGTCGAACGCAGGGCCGCGCCCGCCTCGGTAGGCGTCGTGCCGGACACCGCGTCGAGTGCCGAGGAGACCGGCAGGCCGGCTCGCAGGCAGGCCGCGAGGAGGTCGAGCGTTCCGGCCAGCCGCAGTTTCACCGCGATGTCGATCGTCGGGGCGCGCGGACGGCGGGTTCTGCGGATCGCCCACCACCCGGTGGCCGTGATGGCGGCGCCCGCGATCACTCCGGTCAGGCCGCCGATCAGCAAGGCCGTTGAGACGCCGCCCAGCGCTGTCGCGATGTCCGGTATCGCCGGGTGCCATTTGCGGGCGGGTTGCTGCTTCCCACCGGCCAGCCAGTCGAAGCGCCGCGCGACGGCCGCGTCGGCTGGCCAGATGAGGAGGGCGCCGCCGAAGAGAACGAATGCCGCCGCGTTCATCGGATCCGCACCCGTCCGGTGAGGGCGCGGCACCAGGCCGTCCCCGCCCAGAGCAGAACACTGCCAACGACCAGCAGCAGCTGGCCCGGCGTGCTCCCGGCCAGGACCGACAGCGGCGCCGCGCCCATGACCTGCCCGAGCAGCACGCACAGGACCGGGAGCCCGGTGAGCACGGCCGCGTTCGCGCGGGGTCCGGCCAGTTTCGCTCGCATCCGGCGAGCGAAGGCCAGGCCGGCTTCGGCGTCGCGGCGGGCCGAGTCGAGGACGTCGGCCATCGGCAGGCCGTAGCGCTTGCCCAGCGTCCAGGCGGCGGCGAGCTCCGGAAGGGCCGGTGCGCGCAGCTCGCCGTCGAGCCGGGCCGCCGTCGCGAGGGCGCGAAGGTCGCCGGCCACGGCCGGGACGGCTTCCGCGGCCGCTTCCGCCGCTGTCACCGGGTGGGCGCCGGATCGGAGCTCGGCCACCATCGTGCGCAACGCCGTCGCGGTGTGCGCGGCCATCGCGAGCTCCGCGGCGCCGCGGCGGTGGGACTGCCACTCCTGACGCCACGCCAGCGTGAGCACGACTGCGGCCAGCGCGCCGCCGACTCCCGCGAGCAGGCCGGCAAGCGCGGCGGGAAGCAGCCACCGGACGACACCCCAGACGTCGGGGATCCGGATCGTCGCCGGTTTCTCGACCGCCGCTTGGAGCCGGGTCGGGGCCGCGGGCCAGCACGCCAGGGCCGCGCCGACGCACAGCGGGAGCCACGCGGTGATCATCGTGGCCTCCTTCGCCGGCGCGGGAAGATGTTCACCAGCACGAAAAAACGCACGATCAGGAGGGTCAGCACGTGAGCGCTCCCGTCGTGACGAACAGGTGGCGATCGACGGTCCAGCGCCCCGCGCGCCACACCGGCACGACGCGGGCGCGGCCGTGTTCGGCGCGGAGCACCCCGACTTCGGCGAGACGCCGTCGGCCGCCCGGCTCGCGTCTCATGTGGAGGACGACCCGGATCGCGGCGACGAGCTGGCTGTGGACGGCTTCGCGGCCGAGACCGCCGAGCGCGGCCAGCGCCTCGATGCGGGCGGGCACTTCGGCCGGCGAGTTGGCGTGGACGGTGCAGGCGCCGCCGTCGTGGCCGGTGTTGAGCGCGGTGAGCAGAGCTCCGACCTCGGCGCCGCGGACCTCGCCGACCACTAACCTGTCCGGGCGCATGCGCAGCGCCTGGCGCACGAGCTCGGGCAGGCCGACCGCGCCCGCACCCTCCACATTGGCCGGTCGAGCGACGAGGCTGACGAACTGCGGGTGCGCGGGCTGCAGCTCGCCGGCGTCCTCGACGCAGACGATGCGCTCGGCGGGGTCGACCGCGCCGAGCAGCGCGGCCAGGAGTGTCGTCTTGCCCGCGCCGGTGCCGCCGGTGACCAGGAACGCCATCCGCCGCGCGACGACGGTGTCGAGGATCTGGGCGCCAGCCGCGTCGAAGGCACCGAGCTCGCGGAGGGTGGTGAGGTCGTGGGTTGCCGGGCGGAGGACGCGGAGGGACAGGCAGGTGCCGTTCGTGGCGATCGGCGGGAGGACCGCGTGGATGCGGATCCGGCCGTGGGGGCCGGATCCGGGGAGCCAGCCGTCCACATAGGGCTGTGCGTCGTCGAGCCGGCGGCCCGCGGTGAGGGCGAGGCGCTGGGCCAGGCGGCGGACGGACTCTTCGCCGTTGAAGGTGATGCCGGTGCGGGTGAGGCCTTCTGGGCCGTCTGTCCAGACCTCGTTCGGGCCGGTGACGAGCACGTCGGTGGTCGACGGGTCGTCGAGGAGCGGGGCGAGGGGGCCAGCGCCGATGAACTCGTCGCGGGCTTGGCGGGCGGCGTCGAGCACGGCGTCGTGGCCGAGGGCGCCGCCGGCTTCGGCCCGGACTGCGGTCGCGACGGCGACGGGGTCGGCCTGGCGGCGGTCGCCGGCGAGGCGGTTGCGGACTCGGTCGACGAAGTCGGTGGTCATGGGTTCACCGCCTGGGGGCTGGTTGGTGCTGGTTCGGGGCTCGGTCGGCGGCTGTCGCGCGGGTGCCTGGTGACTGGGCTCGGATGGTGGAGAGCTTCGGTGAGGCTGGCGGTCACGCGAGTACCCGAGGGCGGGCTCGGATCGCAGGGACCTTCGGCGAGGCGCGCCGTCACGCGGGTTCCGGACGACGGGCGCGGATCGTCGAGAGGCTCGGCGAGAGGGGCAATCACGCGAGTGCCCGGCGACGGGCGAGATGGGGTGGCCTGGGGTGGCAGCGACCGCAGGAAGCTCTCCGCGCTTACCGGGCCGCGGCCGGCGAGGGTCAGGAGGGTTGGGAGCAACAGGTCGCTCACTCTGGTTGGGGGCACCGGGCCGCGGAGATCCTTCGCCGTTCTCATCAGGCCGCCGCCTGGGCTTCGCGGTGGGCTAATGACAGGACCCTTGCTGCTGCTGCCGCCAGCGGGCCTGAGGGTTTGGTCGGGAACTCGCCTCGCTCCAGGGCCATCGCCAAGCCTCGCTCCGGGAGCATCGAGGCCAGCAAAGGCGGTCCGAGGATGCCTGCCGCGCGAGTTGGGGATACTCCTGTCCTGGACCGTCCACATGCGACTATCCCGACTCGGGCCGTCAGTTTTGACAGGCCGTGCAGGACCTGCTTGGCCGCCGCGGAGGCGCGGAACTCGATCGGGGCCAGGAGGACCACCAGGTCGGCCGTGCTCACCGCGCTCGCCGCCGCCTCCGTCAACGTTCTCGGGAGGTCGCACACCACCGTGCGGCCCGCGCGGCGACCTGCCGCCAGGACCGCCGACAGCGACTTCGCCTCCGGGCCTTCGCCCTCGGTGCCGCACGCCAGGACCGGGAGGCTGCCGCCGCGGTGGCGCTGTTTCGGGAGGGCCGCTGCCAGTGATGTCACCGAGACTCGGCCGGTCAGCTTCACCTCCGACCAGCGGGGGCCGGGGGACTTTTCCAAGCCCAGCAAAAGATCCAGACCGCCACCCAGGGGGTCGCAGTCGACCAGCAGGGCGCCGCCCGGGTCGCAGTCGGCCGCCAAGGCCAGTGCTGTCGCGAAGACCGACGCGCCCGCGCCGCCGCGGCCGCCGACCACCGCCAGGACCAGGCCGGCCTGCTCGGCCGGGGTTTCGACGACGTCGGCGAACGCGCCCGCCAGCTCCGTCTCCTCGTCCGGCAACGAGATCACGCGCTCGACGCCGACCTCGAACGCGTGTTTCCACGTCTTCGGCCCCGGGCTGCCCTTGCAGACCAGGACGATGCCGCGACGCCGTGGCAGCGTGGGTGGCAGCCGCGCGGTTTCCTCGTCGAGCACCACCAGCGGCGCGCGGGCCCAGTGGCTCCGGGCCGCCGTCAGGTCCGGTGCCCGGTCGAGCTCGCAGCCCGCGACCGCGGCCACGCGCAGGATCTCGTCGAGCACGGTCTCGTCCGCGGCGACCACCAGCGGTCGTTCCCCCGTCATGCGTTCTCCCCGTCGTCGGTGCGGGCCGTGGGTGGCCCGGCTTCCACCGTCGCGGTCGGGGGTGCGGCGGCACAACGGGTCGAGGGGCCAGCTGTGGACAACCGGGGTGTTGTGGACAACTGCCGCCCGGGGAACCGCTCGCGGGCCGGTTCTGTCGGTGGGCCGTGGGATGATCGCCGCGCCGAGCATCTCGATGCCCGCCCGAACCGCGCGATCAAGCCGTGCCAAGGGAAACGGCGAAGGCAAGCGGAAGGTTAAGAGGGTGGCCCCCGCCAGGGGGGAGGGACGGGGGCCACCGAGGGTTCAGCCCCGGGGGGTCGGACTGAACCGGCCCGGTTGGACACCGGGCTCCCTCACTGTAACTCCGCCGGGCGCCGGTTCGCGCGCCGGACGAGGCACACAGTTCGGTAACGGCACGGCGCGCCGGAAGTCCCTTCCTGTCATGGATTTTCCGCCCGCCGCGGCGCGCCTGTGGTGGATCAACGGGACGTGCCGCGATCAAGCTCTTATCCTGGGCACGTGGCCGAACCGAGCAGCGCGCCGTCGCGCATCCGGAACCCGGGCCCGGAGCACGCGGTGGCCGCGTTCTTCGACCTGGACAAGACGATCATCGCCTCGTCGAGCGCGCTGGCGTTCAGCAAACCATTGCTCAGAGAGGGACTGATCAACCGTCGCGCGGCGTTGCGCAGCGCCTACGCGCAGCTGGTCTTTTCCCTCGCCGGCGCCGACGAGAACAAGACCGAGCGGCTGCGCGCCGAGGTTTCCGCGCTGTGCGCCGGCTGGGACGTCGCGCAGGTTTCGGCCATCGTCCGCGAAACCCTGCACGACGTCGTCGACCCGCTCGTGTACGTCGAAGCGGCGGAGCTGATCGCCCGGCACCGCGAAGACGGCCACGACGTCATCGTGCTGTCGGCGACCGGCGAGGAAGTCGTCGCGCCGGTCGCGGAAATGCTCGGCGCGACCCGCAGCGTCGCCACCCGGATGCAGATCGTCGACGGCCGCTATTCCGGCCAGGTCGACTTCTATTGCTACGGCGCCAACAAGGCCGTCGCCGCGAAGCAGCTCGCCGCGACCTACGGCTACGACCTCGCCGAGTGCTTCGCCTACACCGACTCGAGCACCGACATCCCGCTGCTCGAGGTCGTCGGGCACCCCCACGCCGTCAACCCGGACAAACTCCTGCGGCGCGAGGCCCTCGACCGCGGCTGGCCGGTGCTCGCCTTCGACCGGCCCATGTCGCTGCGCAGCCGGATCCCGACGCGGTCGGCGGGGATGGTCGCCCTCGGTGTCGGCGCGGTGGCCGCCGGGGCGACCTGGTACGGCCTCAGCCGTCGCCGTCGGTCCCGATGACGGGACCCCGACACCCACACGGCCGTACGGCCTCCGCTTTCTCCCGGCCCAGCCCCGAATTGTCCGTCGCGCAGGGTGCCCGTGTCACCCGATCCAGCCTCTGTACCGGTGCACCCATCCGCGCACTTGAAGTGACCGGGCTCACGGCGTAGAAAGTAGGTGCGGACGTTTGGTCGGCCAGGGAGCAGGTAGAAGAGAAGCCTGTTCCACCCCGGCAAATCTCCGTGCGCGGACTCCGGGTACCCACGCGCAGCGCGCCGCGGGAGGCTCGTCGTCTAGGGACTGCGTAGTGGGACGCCACACGCCGAGTCCATGTAGGTACGACCAGAGTTGCACGCTTGGTCGCCCGAGAAGTTCGCGCTGCAGGCGGCGCCCGTCGGCCCTAGGCCACGGGCGCCGCCTCGTCTCTGTGTAAAGGTGTCTCGGCGAACGGCCGCCTCGCGAACACCGCCGTTCGGCCGCCTCCGCATGTTGCGAACGGCGAATTTCCTACCGATCCGGGTACGACTGGACCGTTCGTGCGGTCGGCCGATGGACATCGACGGATTCGGTGAGTAGCTTCCCGATACTGGCGCTTCCGAGTGGACTTCTCACGTCCGCCGGGCGCCCGCAACTTTCTGGGAGGCTGGTCGTGACGACCCGAAATCGGAGGTTCCATGCGCTCGCCCTGCCCGTCGCGGGGGTGCTCGCCCTCACCGGTGTGGGTGTCGCGACCGCCGCGAGCGCGCCGAGCGTGAGCGCCGAAGCGCAGGCGGACGCCGCCGCGACGCAGGCGCTGCGGGGGCTGTCGCTCGAGCAGAAGGTCGGGCAGCTGTTCGTCACGTGGGTGAACGGCAAGACGGCCGACGAGGTGAACCCGAAGAACCAGACGGACTTCGGCGTCGACACCCCGGCCCAGGTCGTCCAGAAGTACCACCTCGGCGGGGTCATCTACTTCAACAACGACACCCGCGACAACTTCGATGACCCGGTCCAGGTGTCGAAACTTTCGAACGGCCTCCAGAAAGCCGCCATCACGAGCGGGGCGCACATCCCGCTGCAGGTCGGCGCCGACCAGGAGGGCGGCACGGTGACCCGGATGGGCGCGCCGGCCACCGAGTTCCCGAACTCCATGGCCATCTCCGCCGGGCGGGACACGGCACGGGCGACGAAGGCCGCCACCATCCTCGGCCAGGAGCTGCGGGCCGTCGGCATCAACCAGGACTTCGCGCCCGACGCCGACGTCAACTCCAACCCGGCGAACCCCGTCATCGGCGTCCGGTCCTTCGCCGGGCAGCCCGGGCTGGCGAGCGACTTCGTCTCCGCCGAGCTGAAGGGCTTCCAGAAGTCCGTCGCCGCGACCTCGAAGCACTTCCCCGGCCACGGCGACGCCGCGACCGACAGCCACACCGGCCTGCCCCGGATCGACCGGACCGAACAGGAATGGCGCGACATCGACGTGCCGCCGTTCAAGGCCGCCATCAAGGCCGGCGTCCCCTCGATCATGACCGCGCACATCCAGTTCCCCAGCCTCGACCCGTCGCTGGAGCCGGCGACGCTGTCGAAGCCGATCGTCACCGGGAAGCTGCGCAACGAGCTCGGTTACAACGGTGTTGTCATCACCGACTCCCTCGAGATGCAGGGTGTCCGCGAGATGCACAGTGACGCCGAAATCCCGGTGCTCGCGCTCAAGGCCGGGGTCGACCAGCTGCTCATGCCCGTGCACCTCGACGTCGCCATCAACTCGGTGCTCGCCGCCGTGAAGTCGGGCGAGATCCCGATGCAGCGGATCGACCAGAGCGTGCTGCGCGTGCTGAAGCTCAAGTTCAAGAGCGGCATCCTCTTCTCGCCGTTCGTCGACCCGAACCGCGTGATGAGGACCGTCGGCACGCCGGCGAACCTCAAGACGGCCCAGGACATCGCCGACCGCGGCATCACGGCGATCGCGAACGACGCCGGTGTCCTGCCGCTGAAGCAGAAGCCCGCCACCGCGCTCGTCACCGGCTGGGGCGTCTCCACCACGACGACGCTCGCGCAGAAGCTGACCGCACACGGCACGGCCGCGACGGCGTACCAGACCGGTCAGGCGCCGACGGACGCCCAGATCGCCCAGGCCGTCGCGAACGCCAAGAACACCGACCTGGTCGTCGTGCTGACCAACAACATCGGCGGCTTCCCGCTGCAGACCAAGCTCCTGAACGCGCTGCAGGCCACCGGCAAGCCGGTCGTCGCCGTGGCCGCGCAGATCCCGTACGACGCCGGTTACCCGAGCGCCGTCCAGACGTGGCTGGCGACCTACGGCTACATCGGCCCGACGCTGGAAGCGCTGGCCAAGGTCGTCCTCGGCGAGACGAAGCCGGTCGGGAAGCTGCCGGTCGACATCCCGGCGGGCGCCGACCTGCAGACCGTCAAGTACCCCTTCGGCCACGGGCTGACCTGGTGAACCTGAACCGGCGCCACTTCCTCGGCGCGGGCGCGCTCGCGGTCCCGGCTCTTGCAGGCGGTTCCGCGGTCGCCGGAGCCGAGCCCGAAAACCGGCCGGGTCGCGTCCTCACGGGCGCGGAACAACTGGCCGCGCAGGGCTGGCGGACGCTCAAGGGCCGCAAGCTCGGCGTCCTCTCGAACCCGACCGGCGTCCTGCTGAACGGCGACCACATCGTCGACTCGATGGTCGCGGCCGGCGTCAAACCGGTCGCGGCCTTCGGGCCCGAGCACGGCTTCCGCGGCAGCGCGCAGGCCGGCGGCTCCGAAGGTGACTACACGGACCCGCGCACGGGCGTGCCGGTGTACGACGCGTACGGCGTCGACGCGGCGAAGCTCGCCTCGCTGTTCACCAAGGCGGGCGTCGACACGGTCGTCTTCGACATCGCCGACGTCGGCGCGCGCTTCTACACCTACATCTGGTCGCTCTACACCGCGATGGTGGCCGCCGCCCAGGTCAAGGCCGCTTTTGTCGTGCTCGACCGGCCGAACCCGATCGGCGGCCGCCTGGCCGGCCCGGTGCTCGACCCGAAGTTCTCCTCCGGCATCGGCAAGAAGCCGATCGCCCAGCAGCACGGCATGACCGTCGGTGAGCTCGCGCGCTTCTTCGCCGAAGAGTTCCTCCCCGGCGAAGGCGTGAAGCTCGATCGCCTCGACGTCGTCCAGGTGCGCGGCTGGCAGCGGGACACGCAGTTCGCGCAGACCGGGCTCAACTGGGTGCTGCCGAGCCCGAACATGCCGACCCCGGACACGGCGCTCGTCTACCCGGGCACCGGCATGTTCGAAGGCACCGTGTTCTCCGAAGGCCGCGGCACCACCCGGCCGTTCGAGATCATCGGCGCGCCCGGGCTCGACTGGCGGTGGCGCGAGAAGCTCGAGGACCTCGCGCTGCCGGGCGCGAAGTTCCGCGAGATCTACTTCGTGCCGACGTTCAGCAAGTTCGTCAACCAGACCTGCGGAGGCGTGCAGGTGAGCGTCGCCGACCCGCGGGCCTTCGACGCGGTCCGGACCGCGGTCGCCATGCTCGTCACGGCGAAGGCCCTGCACCCGGACGTCTTCGCCTGGCGGCCCGACAACTACATCGACAAGCTCTCCGGGTCCGACCGGCTCCGGACGATGGTCGACGCCGGCGCGGGCGTCGACGAGGTCACCGGGGCCTGGCGCGCCGAGCTCGCCGAGTTCGACCGGAAACGTCGCCACTACCTGCTCTACCGCTGAGGGGGCGCTCGTGCGTGCTAGGAAGGTCATCGCCGCGGCCACCGGAGTGCTGGTCGCGCTGACCACGTTGACTGTGTTGAATTCAGGAGCCGGCGCCATCACCAGGCACGACGACGCGGGCCGCTTCGACCGGCCGCAGCAGGGGTTCGCCCCGGCGTGGACGACCCTGCGCGACGCCAAGCCGAAAGAGGTGAACCTCGACCCGGCGCCGATCAAGGCGGCCGAGGACTTCCTGGCGAGCTGGACGAAGCCGGACACCACCGGGCACCCGCACTTCTCCGGCGCGGTCGGCCTGCTGGCCCACGACGGTGTGGTCGTCGACCGGTACGCCGTCGGCGGCGCGCTGCGGTACGCCGACGCGGCGGGCACCGAGCTGCCGCCTGCCCAGCAGGTCCCGATGCGCAACGACACCATCTTCGACATGGCTTCGATCTCGAAGCTGTTCACCTCGATCGCCGTCCTGCAGCTGGTCGAACGCGGGCAGCTCACGATCGACACCCCGGTGAGCCGCTTCTTCCCGGAGTTCGCGACCGGCGACAAGGCCGCCATCACGATCAAGATGCTGCTCACGCACGTCTCCGGGTTCGACGCCGACCCGATCCCGTCGCTGTGGGCCGGCTACCCCGACATCCCGTCGCGCCGCCAGGCGGTGCTCGACAGCCCACTGAAGAACAAGCCGGGCACGACCTACCTCTACTCCGACATCAACCTCCTCACGCTCGGCTTCATCGTCGAGAAGCTGACCGGGCAGTCCCTGGACAAGGTCGTCCACGACCGGATCACCGCGCCGCTGGGCATGGTCGACACGGGGTACAACCCACCCGCGTCGAAGCTGAACCGGATCGCCGCGACAGAGTTCGAGGCGAACCCGCCGCGCGGGATGGTGCGCGGCAGCGTCCACGACGAGAACGCGTGGTCGCTCGGCGGGGTCGCCGGGCACGCCGGGGTGTTCAGCACCGCGGGCGACATGGCGACGCTGGCCCAGACGATCCTCAACGGCGGCAGCTACCGCGGTCACCGGATCCTGGGCGAGCAGACCGTCCGGCAGATGCTGACGAACTACAACCAGCAGTTCCCGGACGACTCGCACGGCCTCGGCTTCGAGCTCGACCAGCCCTGGTACATGGGCGCGCTGGCCTCGCCGGTCACCGCGGGCCACACCGGGTTCACCGGAACGACGCTGGTCATCGACCCGGAGTCGCGCTCGTTCGCGATCCTGCTCACCAACCGCGTCCACCCGACGCGGAACTGGGGCTCGATCAACACCGCCCGCCAGGTGTGGGCGACGTCGCTGGCCAGGGCGATGGCGGTGAAACCGGCCGTCGGGAAGGACGCCTGGACGAGCACGCTGGGTAACGCCGCCGTCGCAACGCTGAGTACTCGCCCTTTTACTACCCAAAGTGATCAAGCGCGGGTGTCTTTCTACGCTTTCGTGGACACCGAGGGAGTTACTGATCCATTACAGCTGCAGGCGACCACCGACGGGGTGAACTGGCAACCGATCACGCTATCGGTATCGGGGCCGGGTGCACCCTCCGGAGATGTGACGTCGCTCTCCGGACACGGGCACCGTGCCTGGTGGAAGGCGAGCGGCATGCTGCCGCAGGGCAGCTCAGTGGGCCTCCGGTGGCGTTACAGCACCGACCCGAACTACACCGGGCGCGGAGTTTCGGTCGACGGTGTGAAAGTCACCGAGAGCGGCCGATCACTCCTCGACGGTGAACGGAACCCCTCGGTTTTTGTCGCTGAGGGTTGGCAGTTGAGCGCTCGGTGACGACCGGGTCGCTTGCTGTCGACTTTTCCCCGCACGACACCGTTCCAGAGCCGTTTGCATCGCGACACTAAGTTGCCAAGTCGTTAGCTTGACCTCGTTAACAAGACCGACCTGGTTGGCGACTTTCTGGTCAGTGATTAATCGCAAATCCAGATCCGCAGACACGGACGGGTTGCGATAAGACCGAAGGGTGTGGGTAGCCTTGTCGCAGATGCCAACGGTTAGTAACTTTCCGACGGTGAGTGATACCGAATCCGTAGTCGGCACGGCACCGTCCGAAGCCGTGGCGGTCCAGCCGACCGCCCGGGACGCCGACGCCAGCCCGCTGGTGCGGATCCGGTCCCTGCTCCCCGGCCTGGCCCGCGCCGAGCAGCGCGTGGCCAAGGTGGTGCTGGAAGATCCCGCGCAGGTCGCGAGACGCAGCATCACCGAGGTGGCCCTGGCCGCCAACACGAGTGAGACGACGGTGACGCGCTTCTGCAAGGCGGTCGGCGTCGGCGGGTACCCGCAGCTGCGCATCGCACTGGCCGCGGACACCGCCCGCACCGAGGCGCGCACCACGCGCAACCTCGGCGGCGAGATCGGCCCGGAGGACGACCTGGCCGCCGTGATCGGCAAGGTCAGCTTCGCCGACGCGCGTGCGGTCGAGGAGACGGCCGACCAGCTCGACGTCGCCACGCTGCAGCGGGTGATCGAGGTTGTCGCGAGCGCCGGTCGCGCCGACGTCTACGGCGTGGGCGCCAGCGCGTTCGTCGCCGCGGACCTGCAGCAGAAGCTGCACCGCATCGGCCGCGTGTGCTTCGCGTGGTCGGACACCCACATCATGCTCACCTCGGCCGCGGTGCTGAGCCCCGGTGACGTCGCGATCGGCGTCTCGCACACCGGCGCGACCACCGACACCGTCGAGGCGCTGCGGGTGGCCCGGGAGCACGGCGCGGTCACCATCGCCGTGACGAACTTCCCGCGGTCCCCGATCACCGAGGTCGCCGACTACGTTTTGACCACGGCCGCCCGGGAAACCACGTTCCGTTCGGGAGCGACGGCGAGCCGCATCGCCCAGCTCACCGTCATCGACTGCCTGTTCATCGGCGTCGCGCAGCGGCACATGGACGCGTCGGTCAGCGCCCTGGACGCCACCCGGGACGCGGTCGGCTCGCACCGCCTGGGCGTCCGGCCGGACGGCCGCCGCCGGCCGCGGGAAACCGGCAAGTAATGACCATCGAAGATGTGAGGCGCATGATGACCGTCCCCACGCAGGCGGTGCACGTCGATTCGCCGACCGAGACCCGCAACCCCCGCACCACGGACATCGACCTGATGTCCACCGCGGGGATCCTGGGCGCGATCAACGCCGAGGACCGCACGGTCGCCGGCGCCGTCGCCGCCGTGCTGCCCCAGGTGGCGCGCGCGGTGGACTACGCGGTCGACGCCCTGCGGGCCGGCGGCCGGGTGCACTACGTCGGCGCGGGGACGTCCGGTCGTCTGGCGACGTTGGACGCGGCCGAGCTGGTGCCGACGTTCAACGTGCCGGCGGACTGGTTCATCGCGCACCACGCAGGCGGCGAGCGCGCGCTGCGCCAAGCCGTCGAAAACGCGGAGGACGACGACGGGGCCGGCGCCGCCGAGATGGCGGCCATGGTCCAGCCGGGCGACTTCGTGCTGGGGCTGACGGCGTCGGGCAGGACGCCGTACGTCTTGGGCGCGCTGCTGGCGGCCCAGCGCCAGGGCGCCCACACCGGCCTGGTGTCGGGCAACCCGAAGGCCGCCAAGCCGGCGGGGGTCGACGTGCTCATCGCCGTCGATACCGGCCCGGAGGCGATCGCCGGCTCGACCCGGATGAAGGCGGGCACGGCGCAGAAGATGATCCTCACGTCGTTCTCCACGGCGACGATGATCAAGCTGGGCCGGACCTACTCCAACCTGATGGTCAGCATGCGGGCGACGAACGCGAAGCTGCGCGGCCGGACCATCCGGATCCTGCAGGAAGCCACCGGCATGACGATGGCGGAGTGCTCGGACGCGCTGACCGAGGCCGGGGGCGACCTCAAGGTGGCGCTGGTGCACCTGCTCTCCGGGGAGGACGTCAAGAGCGCGGCGAAGGCGCTGCACGTCTCCGGCGGGCACGTCCGCAAGGCGCTCGACCTGGTGCACGTGCGCGCCGGCTGACGCGGACGGCGAGGACTCGCGGCGCGGGCTTCGCGCCGCGAGTGGAAGCGGTCAGGACGCCGCGTCGGAGATGCTCTTCGCTTCGCGCGCGCCCGATTCGAACGCTTCGCAACAGAACAGCAGCCACGCGCGGACGCCTTCGGGCGTCCCGCTCGCGAACCCTTCCGCGGTCTCGAGATACCGCGGCACCCGGCGGAAAAAGGCGACCTCGGGAACGCTCAGCGCTTTCGGGTCGAGCCCCGTCGCGACCATCGTCAGCCGGGCCGCCCCGCGGGCGACCACGCCGTCCGCGCTGCCGAAAGGCTTGAGCGCCAACAGTTCCCCGTGCACGACCGCCGTCAGGACCGGGCCCGGCACCGACGTCGCGCCGGTCACCAGCTGGGCCAGCAGCTCCAGGCGGCCACCGCCGGAATGCGGGCGCCCCAAGGCATCCGGGTCGCTGACGAGGTCCGCCGCGGCGAGCACGTGCAGCCGCGCCAGGGCCTGCATCGGCGCGCGCCGCCACGTCGGCAGCAGCGTCTCCAGCGTCTCCGCAACCCGCAGCGCGCCGGCCAGGACCGGGTCGCCGACCGCGCCGTCGGCGGGCAGTTCCGGGTTCGCGCCCTCGATCCCGGCGGACGCGCGCGCCGCCCGCACCGAGGCTTCCGCCGCCGTCGCCGCGCCGCCGCGGAGGTTGGCCGGGAGGCGGTGCACCGCGAACACGGCGTCCTGCGCGGACTTCGCCGCCGCCGCGACGCCTTCGAGGTCGAGCAGGGGCTTCAGCGGGTCGTTCATGCGTCGAGAACCTGTCCTTCGCGCTTGACCACGGGCGGCAGCACCGACCACGGGAAGTTGATCCACTTGTCGGTGTACCGCCAGACGTACTCGCACTTGACCGTCGAGTGCGGCTTCTCGTAGACGACGGCCGAGCGGACCTCGGCGACGTGGTCGAGGCAGAAGTCGCGGACCAGCTTGAGCGTGGCGCCGGTGTCGGCGACGTCGTCGGCGATCAGCACCTTCTTGCTCGTGAGGTCGACGACGTTGGGCACCGGCGGCAGCATCACCGGCAGGTCGAGGCGCTGGTCGACGCCGGTGTAGAACTCGACGTTCATCACGTGGAGGTTCTTGACGTCGAGCGCGTACCCGAGCGCGCCGGCGACGAAGAGGCCGCCGCGGGCGATGGACAGGACGAGGTCCGGCGCGAAGCCGTCGTCGGCGATGGTGTGAGCCAGTTCACGGCTCGCCGTGCCGAACAGCTCCCAGCTCAGCTCTTCCCGCTCTTCGGCCATCGAACTCGCCCCTTCGTCGTGGTTCAGCCGAGTTTAGGCAACGCCGAAGTGGCCCCTGGAGATGCTCGGAAATTGGCTATCAGGGAAAGCCAATGGCGAACCTACGATGATCACGTGAGCGACTGGAACGGACAACCCACCCTGGCCGGCGAGCACGTCCGCCTCGAACCGCTGGCGCGCGAGCACGCCAAGGGCCTGCTCGAAGCGGGCGCCGACCCGGGCATCTGGGCGTGGCTGAGCATCCGGCAGCCGGGGGATCTTCCGGCGGCGGAGCGGATGGTCGAGCAGGCGCTCGCCGACCCCGCGCGCCGGGCGTTCGCGCAGATCGACGTCACCTCCGGGCGGGTCGCCGGGACGACGTCGTACTACCAGGTCGTCGAGCCGCACCGGATCCTCTCGATCGGGCACACCTGGATCGGCGCGGACTGGCAGCGCACCGGGCTGAACACCGAGTCGAAGCTGCTGTTGCTCACGCACGCGTTCGAAACCCTTGACGCGCAACGGGTTTCCTGGGAGACCGACGTCCGCAACCTGCGCTCGCAACGCGCCATCGAACGGCTTGGCGCGCTTCGCGAAGGCATTCTGCGTGCGCACCGGATCCGGCCGGACGGGTCTTCGCGCGACACCGTCACCTATTCGATGCTGGCGCCGGAGTGGCCGGCGGCGAAGGCGCGGCTGAACGAACGCTTAGTCACCGGGACTCGCCTGCCTCGGTGAAACGGCGGTGCTACGTGGGTGCAACCTTTTACAAGGCGGACTAACGTCGCTAGCGTGCCGCTAGCCGTCGTTTCGGCGCACTACAGGAGGCCTTGCAACCATGACCGAGCAGTCCCCAGCCCTGGACAACCTGCTCACCGAGAGCCGCACCTTCCCGCCCAGCGACGAATTCGCTGGCCAGGCCAACGCGAAGGCCGACCTCTACGCCGAGGCGGACGCCGATCGTGAAGCCTTCTGGGCCAAGCAGGCGGAGCGGCTGACGTGGGACACGAAGTGGACCACGGTACTGGACTGGACCAATGCGCCGTTCGCGAAGTGGTTCGTCGGCGGCAAGCTGAACGTCGCGTACAACTGCGTCGACCGGCACGTCGAGTCCGGCCACGGCGAGCAGGTCGCGATCCACTGGGTCGGCGAGCCGGGTGACACCCGGGACATCACCTACGCCGAGCTGAAGACCGAGGTCTCCCGGGCCGCCAACGCCCTGCTGTCGCTGGGCGTCACCGCCGGCGACGTCGTGGCGATCCAGCTGCAGATGGTCCCCGAGGCCATCTTCGCGATGCTCGCGTGCGCCCGGATCGGCGCGCTGCACAGCGTCGTCTTCGGCGGCTTCTCCCCGACCGCGCTGCGCGCCCGCGTCGACGACGCCGCCGCGAAGGTCGTGATCACCTCCGACGGCCAGTTCCGCCGCGGCAAGGCCGCGCCGATGAAGGCGAACGTCGACGAAGCGCTCGAAGGCGCCGAAAGCGTCGAGAAGGTCATCGTCGTGCGGCGCACCGGAGACCAGCTCGAGGGTGACGTCCCGTGGACCGACGGCCGTGACCTCTGGTGGCACGAGCTCGTCGACGGACAGTCCGAAGAGCACACTCCCGAGGCCTTCGACAGCGAGCACCCGCTGTTCATCCTCTACACGTCCGGGACGACCGGGAAGCCGAAGGGCATTCTCCACACGTCGGGCGGTTACCTGACGCAGACGGCGTACACGCACCACAACGTCTTCGACCACAAGGCCGGCGAAGACGTCTACTGGTGCACCGCCGACATCGGCTGGATCACCGGCCACAGCTACATCGTCTACGGCCCGCTCGCGAACCGCGTCACGCAGGTCGTCTACGAAGGCACGCCGAACACCCCGCACGAGGGCCGGCACTGGGAGATCATCCAGAAGCACAAGGTCTCCATCTACTACACCGCGCCGACGCTGATCCGCACGTTCATGAAGTGGGGCGCGGAAATCCCGGAGAAGTACGACCTGTCGTCGCTGCGGGTGCTGGGCTCGGTCGGCGAGCCGATCAACCCCGAGGCGTGGATCTGGTACCGCGAGAACATCGGCGCGGGCCGGGCGCCGATCGTCGACACGTGGTGGCAGACCGAAACCGGCGCGATCATGATCTCGCCGCTGCCCGGCGTCACCTCGACCAAGCCGGGCTCGGCGCAGAAGGCGCTGCCGGGCATCTCGGCGAAGGTCGTCGACGACACCGGCACCGAGGTCGGGCCCGGCGGTGGCGGGTACCTGGTGCTCGACCAGCCGTGGCCGTCGATGCTGCGCGGCATCTGGGGCGACGAAGAGCGCTTCCGCGACACCTACTGGTCGCGCTTCCAGGACCAGGGCTTCTACTTCGCCGGTGACGGCGCGAAGTACGACAACGACGGCGACATCTGGCTGCTCGGCCGCGTCGACGACGTCATGAACGTGTCCGGCCACCGCATCTCGACGACCGAGGTCGAGTCGGCGCTGGTCTCGCACCCGACGGTGGCCGAGGCCGCGGTCGTCGGCGCGACCGACCCGACGACCGGGCAGGGCATCGTCGCGTTCGTCATCCTCCGCGGCAACGCCGTCGACGGTGGCGAAGAGGCCATCCAGGCGCTGCGCAACCACGTCGCGAAGGAGATCGGGCCGATCGCGAAGCCGCGGCAGATCATGGTCGTGCCGGAGCTGCCGAAGACGCGCTCGGGCAAGATCATGCGCCGGCTCCTGCGCGACGTCGCGGAGAACCGGCAGGTCGGCGACGTCACCACGCTGGCCGACTCGTCGGTGATGGACCTGATCTCGTCGGGCCTGCAGTCGGGCAAGTCCGAGGAGTGAGCTAGCGTCTTCGTGTCAGAGCCCTTCCGGCTTCGTCCGGGAGGGCTCTGTCATGACACCCCGCGCGGCGCGCGTCGAACGCATGTTCTACACTGTGCCGCGAACCACACCCCCTTCCCGGGCAAGGAGACGACACGACGATGACCGTGGATGTCCTGACGCACGACGAGGAAACGGCTTCGGCTACCCCTGAGGCGCCCGCCGTTGCCACTGACGAGGCGACGACCGTCACCGAGTCCGCGTCCACCTCTTCTCCGGAGGACTCGGCCCCGGCCGAGCCCGCCGCCGAGGAGGCCCCCAAGCCCAAGCGCGGCCGCCCGAAGGGTGCGGCGACCGCGTCGACGGCGAAGAAGACCCGCACGGTCGAGCTGATCCTGACCGTCACCGGCACGGCCGACGGCGAGTGGCAGGCCGAGCTGAAGAACGGCTCGAAGTGGGTCGCGAAGGGCCTGGAGATCCCCGCCGCCGCGGTGTCGCGCGCGGCGAAGGAGCTGCACTCCGACCTGTCCGGCCCGATCGACGAGGTGATCAACCAGGCCCGCGAAGCGCAGGCCGCGAAGGTCGCCGCGCTGGAGGCCGAGCTCGAGAAGGCCAAGCAGGCCCTCGCCGAGCTGGACGCCTGAGGCTTTACTGGTAGAAGCGCCCGGTTCCGCGTTCCGCGGGGCCGGGCGTTTCGCTTTTCCGGGATGCCCGAGCGCCCCAATGTGGCCTTCGGTGCGTTGAACGCAACCAATGTGGCCTTCGGTGCGTTGAACGCAACCAATGTGGCCTTGGGGCGCTCAGGCGATCGGCGGGCGGCCCGGCAGCGGTGACTTGAACTCCACCCACATGGCGTCCGTCAGCGCCTCCACGTGGTGGTCCACCCCGCGGGGGTGCAGCACCGAATCCCCCGGCTCCAGCACCGCCTCCACGCCGTCCACCGCGCCGCGGAGTTTGCCGGACAGGACGTAGACGATCGAGTCGTGGTCGTGCGCGTGGGGTGGGGATGCCACGCCAGCCGGGTAATGGATCAGGTACGCCAGGCCGCTCGACGACGTCTCCAGCAGACGGAACCGGCCTTCGCCGCCGTGGAGCGGCAGGCCCTCGACCGTCACCAGTGGCTGCCACACTTGCTCGTCCATACCGCCATGATGACCCAGAACCGCTGAGTCCACACAGGACCGAGTTAGGCAAGGCACGCGTTATTTAGGCGAACCTGACCCAAATCGGAGGTCTCGCCACGATTCTTCGTTCGTGTTTCACTGGTTTCCGTGACCGACACCGACACCGCCGTGCAGCACGCCCACGAGCCGCACGAAGACCTGGGCGGGAAGTTGAACTGGTTGCGGGCCGGGGTGCTCGGGGCGAACGACGGGATCGTGTCGGTCGCCGGGATCGTCGTCGGGGTCGCCGGCGCGACCACCGAGAGCACCACGATCCTCACCGCCGGCATCGCCGGGCTCGTCGCCGGGGCCTTTTCCATGGCCGGCGGGGAATACGTGTCCGTGAGCACCCAGCGCGACACCGAGCAGGCGCTGCTCCGGCTGGAAAAGCAGGAACTGAAGACGATGCCGGAGGCCGAGGAGCGCGAGCTCGCCGGGATTTACGAAGAAAAGGGCCTTTCGCCCGATCTGGCGAGCCAGGTCGCCCGCGAACTGACCGAAAAGGACGCCCTCCATGCGCACGCGGAGGCCGAGCTCGGCATCAACCCGGACAACCTGACGAGCCCGTGGCAGGCGGCGTGGGCGTCGCTGATCGCGTTCTCCGTCGGCGCGCTGCTGCCGATCCTGTCCATCGCCTGGGCCGGCGTCTCCCTGCGGGTGTGGGCGTGCGCGGCCGCGGTCGTCGTCGGCCTCACGCTGACCGGATGGGTCAGCGCGAGGCTCGGCGACGCGCACGTGGGGCGCGCGATCCTGCGCAACGTCGGGGTCGGCGCCCTCACGATGGTGGTGACCTACTTCGTCGGGGTGATCTTCGGTGTCACCGTGGGCTAGTGCACGCCCTTCATCAGCTTGCGGATGAACGGGATGCCCAGGAACAGCAGGATGCCGACACCGATCGCGACGCCGCCGACCGTGCTGAAGTACGGCGCCTCGTCGTCGACGGAGTAGTACTCGGCGAGCTTGCCGGACATCGCGGTGCCGAACGAGATCGACAGGAAGTTCAGCGCCACCATCTGCGTCCGGAACGCCGCCGGCGCGAGCTTCGTCGACAGTGACAGCCCGACCGGCGACAGGCACAGCTCCGCGATCGTGAAGACGAACAGGATGCCGACCAGCGCGAGCATCGGGCTCGCGTTCTTGCCGCTGCCCACCATCGGCAGGAAGAGCAGGAACGCCGCGCCCATCAGCACCGTGCCGAGCACGAACTTCATCGGCGTCGATGGCTGGCGCTCGCCGAGCTTCGTCCACAGCGCCGCCAGCAGGGGCGCGAACACGATGATGAACACCGGGTTGATCGAGTTGACCCAGGGCACCGGCAGCTCCCAGCCGAACAGGTTCCGGTTCAGCCGCTGGTCGGTGTAGGCCGCGACGACCGTGAACTGCTGCTGGTACAGCGAGAAGAACACCGCGCTGGCGATGAACATCGGGATGAACGAGAAGACCCGGCTGCGCTCGTCCGAGGTGATCTTGCGGCTGGTCAGGATGACGAGGAAGTAGATCACCGAGATCACGCCGACCACGATGACGACGACATCGGCGAGGTTGCCCGGGTTCACGACGCCGGTCATGACCAGCACCAGGATCGCGGCGACCAGCAGGACGGCGGCGCCGACGGCCAGCAGGCGCTGCGACGACGGCAGCGGGTTCGGGATCTCCCTGGCCTTGTCGCCGAGGTTCTTGCGGCCGAGCGTGTACTGGCCGAGGCCGAGCGCCATGCCGATCGCGGCGAGGCCGAAGCCGAGGTGGAAGCCGACCTCCGACTGCGCGAGCCCGGTCAGCAGCGGCCCGACAAAACCGCCGAGGTTGACACCCATGTAGAAGATCGTGAAGCCGGCGTCGCGGCGCTCGTCACCTTCGGCGTAGAGCGTGCCGACGATCGCCGTCGCGTTGGACTTCAGCCCGCCACTGCCGACCGCGACGCACACGAGACCGACGCCGATCCCGGTCAGGCCCGGCAGCAGCGCCAGGCTGATGTGGCCGATCATGATCAGCACGGCGCTGTAGAACAGCGTCCGTTCGGAGCCGAGCAGCCGGTCGGCGACCCAGGCGCCGATGACGGCGGACAGGTACACCAGGCCGCCGTACGCGCCGACGATGCCGAGCGCGGACTCCTGCGCCAGGCCCAGGCCGCCCTGTTCGACCTTGTAGTACAGGTAGATCGGCAGGATGCCGAGCATCCCGTAGTAGGAGAAGCGCTCCCACATCTCGACGCCGAAGAGGTTCGCCAGCCCTCGTGGGTGCCCGAAGAACCTCGTGTCCTGCTGGACCTCGGTGGAGGTGCTCACAACTCTGTCTTCCTTTGTCTCGGACTTCGTTGTCGCTTGGCATGCTATGAGCACACCGTGTGACCCACCACCGGCACCCGATGTGGCGGTGGCCATAACGGTCCGTGACAAAGAGACGTTAAAATTTCGCCAAGGTGCGCCGGGAAGCCTGGTCGGCAACAGTGATCAGCGACCCCAGGAGCTGCCGTGTCCCGTCCGTTGAGCGAGTTCGCGCGTTACCTGCGCACCGAAACCACCGGCGGCCTCATCCTGCTCGCCGCGACCGCCGTCGCCCTCGTCTGGGCCAACTCCCCGCTGCGCGACAGCTACCACGCGCTGCGCGACTTCCGGCTCGGCCCGGAGTTCCTGCACCTGAACCTGACCATCGGTGACTGGGCCAAGGACGGCCTGCTCGCCCTCTTCTTCTTCGTCGCCGGCCTGGAGCTCAAGCGCGAGCTCGTCGTCGGCGAGCTGTCGCGGTTCAAGCAGGCGATCCTGCCGGTCGTGGCCGCGGTCGGCGGCATGGTCGTGCCCGCTCTCGTCGCGCTGAGCGTCGGCTGGGGCACGCCGGGCATCGACCGGGCCTGGGCGATCCCGGTCGCCACGGACATCGCGTTCGCGCTCGGCGTGCTCGCGCTGACCGCGTCGAACCTGCCCTCGAGCGCGCGGGTCTTCCTGCTGTCGCTGGCCGTCGTCGACGACCTCGGCGCGATCATCGTCATCGCCGTGGTCTTCACGACCGGTTTCGACCTCGTCGCGGTGGCCGTCGCCGTGGTGGCTCTCGCGCTGTACGCCTACCTGCAGCACCGCCGCGTCCGGACGCCGTGGCTGTACGTGCCGCTCGCGCTCGTCACCTGGGTCGCGGTGCACTCGGCGGGCGTCCACGCGACGATCGCCGGGGTCGC
Organism: Amycolatopsis sp. NPDC104587; assembly: GCF_055583645.1. Classification (NCBI taxonomy): domain Bacteria; kingdom Bacillati; phylum Actinomycetota; class Actinomycetes; order Pseudonocardiales; family Pseudonocardiaceae; genus Amycolatopsis; species Amycolatopsis sp. NPDC104587. Next base: position 54,016 of record NZ_JBVJNO010000001.1, on the reverse strand, counting down.
GCTGGGCCTGCTCACCCGCGTCCGCCCCGACGAAGGCGAGGCCGAAGCGCCCGCGTTGCGGCTCGAGCACCGGCTGCAGCCGTGGTCGGCCGCGGTGGCCGTGCCGGTCTTCGCGCTGTTCGCGGCCGGGATCTCGGTCAGCGGTGACGCGCTCGGCGAAGTGTTCACGACGGCGTTGCCGCTCGCGGTGCTCGCCGGGCTGCTGGTCGGCAAGGTCGTCGGGATCCTCGGCGCGAGCCTGCTCGCGGTGCGCCTCAAGCTCGCCGAAAAGCCGCACGGGATGGGCTGGCGCGACCTGGGCGCGCTGTCCGTGCTCGGCGGGGTCGGGTTCACCGTCAGCCTGCTGATCGCCGACCTGGCGCTGCCGGTCGAGGCGGGCGAACTGGCCAAGGCCGCGGTGCTGATCGCGTCCGGGATCGCCTCCCTGCTCGCGGCCGCGCTGCTCGTGCGGCGCAGCCGGGTGCACGCCCGGGCAGATTGATCGCCGACACTCGCGGACTCCGCCGCGCCCGCTCCAGGGCGTCATGGCACGATGACCCGGTGAGCAGCCCCAAGCACGAACGCATCGGCCCCGACGGCGTGGGGGCCGTGCCTTACCTCCCGCTGTCCTCCGACTCCGACATCCCCGGCGACCAGTCGATCGGCAGGCTCGTCGGCGACGCGACCCAGCACATCTCGACCCTGGTCAGGGCCGAGATGGAGCTCGCGAAGTCCGAGCTGGTCGGCGAGGTGAAGAAGGGCCTCAAGGGCGCCGTCTACTTCCTGATCGCGCTGACGGTCTTCCTGTACAGCACCTTCTTCCTGTTCTTCTTCGCGGCCGAGGGGCTGGCCCAGTGGCTGCGCTACCGCTGGATCGCCTTCGGGATCGTGTTCGTCCTGATGCTGCTGGTCGCGGGCGCGGCCGGGTTCCTGGGCTACCGCAAGGTGAAGAAGTTCAAGGCGCCGGAGCGGACCATCGCCAGCGTCAAGGAGACCGCCGCCGCGCTCAAGCCGCAGAAGGCGCCCGACGCCGACTTGACCACCACGCGCGACTGAGTTCGTTGCCCGCGTCCCCCGATCCGTCGACCGTCCGGCTCGACGGCCCGTGGGCGCACCGCGACGTGTCCGCGAACGGCATCCGGCTGCACGTCGCCGAGCTCGGGGACGGCCCGGTCGTGGTGCTGCTGCACGGCTTCGCCGAGTTCTGGTGGACCTGGCGCCACCAGCTGCGGGCCCTGGCCGACGCCGGGTTCCGCGCGGTCGCCGTCGACCTGCGCGGGTACGGCGACTCGGACAAGCCGCCCCGCGGTTACGACGCGTGGACGCTCGCCGGCGACGTCGGCGGGCTGGTCAAGTCCCTCGGCGCGCGCCGCGCACACCTCGTCGGGCACGCGTGGGGCGGCATGCTCGCCTGGACCGTCGCCTCGCTGCACCCGCGGCTCGTCTCGTCGGTGACGGCGATCGGCGCGGCCCACCCGCTCGCCCTGCGGTCCGGCGCGGCCCGCCCGTGGGGTGGCCAGGGCCGCGCGGCCGGGCACCTCTTCCGCTTCCAGGTGCCGATGGCGCCGGAGAAGTGGCTGGTGAAGAACGACGCCCAGGCCGTCGAGGACCTCTTCGCCGGCTGGGCCGGCCGCGAGTGGCAGTCCACTTCGGATTTCTCCGAGAGCGTCGGGGCCTTCCGGCAGGCGATGCTCGTGCCCGGGGTCGCGCACAGCGCCCTCGAGTACTACCGCTGGGCGTTCCGCGCCCAGTTCCGCGGGGAGGGCCGCCGCTTCACCGACGCCGTCGCCACCCGGATCACGGCGCCGACCCTGCAGCTGCACGGCGCCGACGACACCTGCATCCTGCCCGAGACGGCGACGTCGTCGGTCCGCTGGGCGGGCCCGCACGCCGAGCCGGAAGTCTGGCCGGGCGTCGGGCACTTCCCCCACCTCGAGGTCCCGGACCGCACGTCGACGGCCCTGGCGGACTTCCTCAGCCGAGCGTGATGGCGTTCTTCGCCTGCGCCACGGACTCCTCCGCCGGGCCACCGGTCGGGTTTTCCGTCGCCAGCGCCTGGTTGAGCGCGACGAACGGCCGCATCCGACGCTCGTAAGCCGCGAAGGCTTCTTCGTGCTCCGCGCGGCCCAGCTCCTGTGCGAGGACGTACGCGCCGACCAGCGCGAGGCTCGTGCCCTGGCCGGACAGCGCCGACGCGCAGTAGCCAGCGTCGCCGACCAGCGCGACCCGGCCCGCCGACCAGCGGTCCAGGTGGATCTGCGCCATGGCGTCGAAGTAGAAGACGTCCGCTCCGGCCATCGCCTCCAGCAGCTTCGGCACCTCCCAGCCGACGCCCCCCAGCCGCTCGGTGACGAGCCGTTTCTGGCTCTCGACGTCCAGCCGGGGCAGCGGGTCCGACCCGAAACCGAGGGTCACGCGCAGCTCGGTGTTGTCCCGCACCGGGTAGGTCGAACGTCCGGAAGCCGGCGTGCTCGAACTCGACGCGCACGCCGTGCGGCTCCTCGGTCAACGCCGTGATCGAGTCGCCGAAGACGTACTCGACGTCGGTCGCCTCGCGCAGGATGTCGACGACGTCGTCGCGGAGCACCTCGAAGTCGTCGCTGTCGAGGCGCCCGCTGCTGTGGGTGAACTCCTCCGAGCGGAACAGCTCCTGGCCGTCGCCGTCCACCACGGACATCCCGCGCATCCGCGTCCGCCGGGCGCGCAGCCGGTCGCCGAGGCCCATCCGGCCGACGACGTCGAGCGCGACCCCGCGCACGTCGATCGCCTGGCCGCCGCGCCGCGGACCGGGCGCGCGCTCCACGACCGTCACGGCGAAGCCCTGGCGCGCCAGGAACCAGGCCGTGGTCAGGCCGGCGACGCCGGCCCCCGAGATCAGCACGTTTCGCATCTATCCTCCAGAGTCGTACGCTTGCCTGCGCCACACTGGAGTTAACGCAGCTCGAAGGCCAGATCTGTACTAGCACAGATAACCAGCTGTACTAGGTCAGGAGACGCAGTGAAGTACACCGCCATCGCCGACGACCTGCGTGGCCGCATCACGCGCGGAGAGCTCCCGCCGGGCGCGCGGGTGCCCTCGACCCGGCGGCTCGCGGCCGACCACGGCGTCGCGCCGGCGACCGCGGCCAAGGCGTTGGCCCTGCTCGGCCAGGAAGGCGTGGTGCGCGCGGAGCCGCGGTCCGGCACGGTGGTCGCCGAGCGGGACCGCCGCGGGGGCGGTCACCGGGGGCTGACGCGCGACCGGATCGTCCGCACGGCGATCGACATCGCCGACGCGGAAGGCCTGGCCACGCTGTCGATGCGCGCGGTCGCCGCCCGGCTCGGCGTCGCGGCCATGGCGCCGTACCGGTACGTGAGAGGCAAGGACCAGCTCGTGCTGCTGATGGCCGACGCGGCGTACGGCGAGCGCGGCTACCCCGCGATTCCGTCCGGCGGCTGGCGCGAACGGCTGACGCTCGGCGGCCGGACGCTCTGGTCGCTCTACCGGCGGCACCCGTGGCTGGCCCAGCTCGCGCCGCTCACGCGGCCGCTGCCGCTGCGCGGCCTCGCGACGCACGCCGAGTGGGCGCTCGCCGCGCTGTCCGAGTTCGACGTCGACGCGGCGACGCTGTGCGACCTGCACGTCCTGTTCTTCAGCCAGATCCAGGGCCTGGCGATCCACCTCGAGCGCGAGCAGCACGCGCAGGCCGCATCCGGGCTCTCCGAGGAGCAGTGGATGGACCACCAGGCGCCGGCGATGGTCACCATGGTCGACGGCCACCCGGTCTTCGCGAAGATGCTGACCGAGCTGGGCGAGACCGGGTACGACCTCGTCCTCGACGACGTCTTCGAGTCCGGGATGCGGGCCCTGCTGGACGGCCTCGCGCTGCGGTACGGGCGTTAGGCGGCGCAGGAACCGGTGGAGACGTTCGTCGTCTGCGACGGCGCCGCGTCGACCTCGGCCCGCACCTGCTCGGCCGTCAGCGTGAACCCGGTTTCGGGGTCCTCGACCGCCGCCCCGAAGACGACGCCGATGACCTGGCCGTCCGGGGTCACCATCGGGCCGCCCGAGTTGCCGCTGCGGATCTCCGCTCGGACCGTGAAGACGTCCCGCTGCACGGTGTTCGCCTCGTAGATGTCCGGGCCGCGCAGGTTGATCCGGCCGCGCACGCGGGCCGGCGTCGCGCGGTAGGGGCCGTCGAGCGGGTAGCCGAGCACGATGGCGCTGTCGCTCGCCCGGGCCGTTTCGGCCGCGAACTGCAGCGCCGGGGCCCGCAGCCGCGGCACTGCGAGCACGGCGATGTCGACCTCGGGGTCGAAGTAGACGACGCGCGCCGGGTAGTCACCCTGCGTCGTCTCGATGCCGACGGTGTCGGTGCCCGCCACGACGTGCGCGTTCGTCATCACCCGCTGCGGCGCGATCACGAACCCGCTGCCCTCCAGCGAGCGGGAGCACGAGCTGGCGCTGCCGCGGATCTTGACCACGCTGCCGTGCAGCTGCTGGACGGTCGCGCTGGTCTGCAGGGCCGGGTCGGGCGGGGACGTATCCGCCGTCGGGGCCTTCTCGAACGGGTCCATGATGGACGGGAAGCCGGACGCGTCGAGCAGCTTGCGCAGCTGGCTCGGGAACCCCTGGGCGGCCTCCGGCATGGTGTCGTTGACCTTGCCGAGCACCACCGAGTTGTTGATCGCCTTGGCCAGCCCGGGCAGGCCGGACACGGTGGTCAGCGGGGTCGCGATCAGCCACGCGACCACGAAGACGACCACGGCCTGCACGATCGCGCCGAGGGTCTTGTCGATGCCGGAGAGCTTGTCCGGCTTGATCTTCTGCCGCAGCTTGCGGCCGACGTAGACGCCGATCGCCTCGCCGAACGCGACCAGGAACACCACGGTCGCGACCGCGAAGGCGACCTTCCACACCGGGTCGTCGAAGAACGAGACGACCACCGGCGCGAGCTTGATCCCGGCGATGGCGCCGAGCACCACGCCGACCAGCGACGGCAGCGCGACGATCACGCCCTGGTATGCGCCGGACACCGCCGCCAGCACGGCCAGCAGCAGCACCAGCACATCGACCCAGTTCACTTCGTCACTCCCCGCCTTGCAATCGCGCCTGGAACGCCGCCAGCGCCTCGTCGAGATCCCGGACGTCGCCGGAGTCCCATTCGCGCTCCCAGCCTCCCAGGCCGAGGAGGACGGACAGCAACCCGGCGGTGAACCCCCAGACGAACAGGCCGCCGACCTCGAAGGCCGGCCCCTTCCACGGCATCCCGGCCTTCTGGATCATGAACCGGTTCGCCGGGTCGACCAGGTCGGCGAGGGCGACGCGCGCGACGGACGCCGTCTCGGCCGGGTCGACCGCGTGCACCGGCGACGGCTCCGCCCAGTGCGCCAGCACCGGCGTCACGGCGAACCCGGACACCGGGACGAACAGCTCGGGCAGCACCGCGACCGGGCGGACGCCGGCCGGGACGACCCCGGTTTCTTCCTCGGCCTCGCGCAGCGCGGTGCCGACGGGCCCGCCGTCACCGTCCTCGGCGCCGCCGCCGGGGAAGGCGACCTGGCCGGCGTGCGAGCCCAGCGTGTCGGCGCGGCGTTGCAGGAGGACGTCAGGCTCGCCGTCGGCTTCGCGTTCGCCGAAGAGGATGAGCACGGCCGCCGGGCGCGGGTAGGCGTCTTCGGGCGGGCTGAACCGCGTGAACGTCTTCGAATCGACTTCGGCGCTCACCTTCACGAGCGGCCGGAGCCACTCGGGCACCGACTCCGGCTCGACCAGTGGTCCGATCACGATGCCCCCTCGACTGCCGCGCGCACCTGGTCAGTGTTCCCGAACGTCGGCGGGTTCGCGATGAACCGCACCTCGCCGGCCGCGGTGACCAGGTAGGACACCGGAAGCCGCGGCGGCACCTTCAGAGCCGCGCGGACCGGCCCGGCCGGCCCGTCCCCGTCGAACACCGACGGTAGGTGCACGCCCAGCTTCGCCAGGAGGTTCAACCCGTCCTCCGCCGGGCTCTGCACCTGGACGCCGAGCACGCGCACCGCGCCGGGCTGCTTCGCGTAGTCCTGGAGCACGGGCAGCTCGGTCCGGCACGGCTGACACCACGACGCCCACACGTTGACCAGCACCGGAGCCCCGGCCAGCGCACGCCCGACGTCGACGCTCGCGCCGTCGCCCAGGCAGTCCGCCTTGACGCCGTCGAGCTGCTTCACCGGCTGGGCGGGCCCGGGCGCCGGGCACGGCTGGAGCGCCGCCGCCGACCGCGCGGGAGCGAGGTCGGCCGCCGGTTTCGCGGCGGAGTCGTCACCCCCGCGGGGCAGCAGCGCGACGATCAGCGCCACCGCCACCACGGCGGCGGCCAGCGCCCATTTGGTGACGGTTGTCACCGGGGCGCCGCCAGCGCCAGGATGTGGTCCTTTTCGACACCCTTGACCAGTTTCGCGGCTTCCTCGAACCCGGTCGGGCCGGTGCCGTACGACGGGCAGTCCCGCGCCAGCGGGCAGGCGCCGCAGGCGGGCTTCTTGGCGTGGCAGACGCGGCGGCCGTGAAAGATCACCCGGTGGGAGAGCATCGTCCACTCCTTGCGGGGGATCAGCTCGCCGACCGCGTGCTCGACCTTGACCGGGTCGTCCTCCGCCGTCCAGCCCCAGCGCCGGACCAGCCGGCCGAAGTGGGTGTCGACGGTGATGCCCGGGACGTCGAAGGCGTTCCCGAGCACGACGTTGGCGGTCTTGCGGCCGACGCCGGGCAGCGTGACGAGGTCGGTCAGCTTCGCGGGCACCTCGCCGCCGAATCGTTCGACCAGCGCCGCGCCGAGCCCCATCACGGAGTTCGCCTTGGCCCGGTAGAAGCCTGTGCTCCGGAGGTACTCCTCCAGCTCGGTGCGGTCGGCGCCCGCGTAGTCGGCGGCGGTCCTGTAGCGCTGGAACAGCGCCGGCGTGACGAGGTTCACCCGCACGTCGGTGGTCTGCGCGGACAGCACGACCGCGACCAGCAGTTCCAGTGGCGTGGTGAAGTCGAGCTCGCAGTGGGCGTCGGGATACACGTCGTCGAGGCAACGCTTCATCCGCCTGGCGCGTCTCACCAGAGCTAACCGGCTTTCACCAGCGCCCTCTTGGGGGGCGTTCGTGGTGGCAGGTGGCACCCCGATAGCCTACGGGCGCCGTCGGACGAGCCGGTCAGTGCACCGGTGGACGTCACGACACGCCAGAGCGGACTCGGCGCAGTTCACGGCCGCCATGAGCGAGGATCTGGAGAAGATGCTTTTCATCGAGTGTTTCGGGGTCCGGTCATGACCGTCTGGTTCGTCATCCTGGTCCCCTTGGTGATCATGTTCTTCGCGCTGTTCATGGAGCGCGTCGAAAGCCGGCTCAAGCACGTCGCGGTGCAGGAGAACGAGGTCGAAGAGTTCCTCGAGCAGGCGCAGCCCAACGAGGTCAGGGCGCTCTACGGGCACGGCATCGGCCGCGCGCTGGAGCTGTTCCGGCTGCGTAGGCTGGGCGGACGGGCAGCCAGGCTACGCGCGCGTCGCGTGCGGAGTTAGGCTCCACGTTCGAACGAGATCATCTGGCGGTCGCGCGCGTCCGGCAGGCGATCTCGGTCGTACGCCCTAGACTGACGCGCAAGTGATTGGCGTCACGCTCTGCGACCGACGCCGAGCGTGATCGTTTCTCGACGAGGAGGCACCCGAGGTGGACGAAACCCTGGCCCGTGCGGGCATTTTCCAGGGTGTGGAGCCGGCAGCGGCGGAGGCGCTGGCCCAGACCTTGGAATCCGTGGAGTTCCCCCGCGGCCATGTCATCTTCAACGAGGGTGAGCCCGGCGACAAGCTGTACATCATCCAGTCCGGCAAGGTGAAGATCGGCCGCAAGTCCCCGGACGGCCGCGAGAACCTGCTGGGCATCTTCGGCCCGTCCGACATGTTCGGCGAGCTGTCCATCTTCGACCCCGGCCCCCGGACGTCGAGCGCGACCACGGTCACCGAGGTCCGCGCGGTCACCATGGACCGCCCGGCCCTGCGGCAGTGGATCTCGACCCGCCCGGAGATCGCCGAGCAGCTGCTGCGCGTGGTCGCGCGCCGCCTGCGCCGGACGAACAACATGGTCGCGGAGCTGATCTTCACCGACGTCCCGGGCCGCGTGGCGCGGGCGCTGCTGCAGCTCGCGCAGCGGTTCGGCAGCCAGGAGGCGGGCCTGCTGCGGGTCACGCACGACCTGACGCAGGAAGAGATCGCCCAGTACGTCGGCGCCTCGCGCGAGACCGTCAACAAGGCGCTCGCCGACTTCGCGCACCGTGGCTGGCTGCGGCTCGAAGGCAAGAGCGTGCTGATCCTGGACCCGGAGCGGCTCGCCCGCCGGGCTCGCTGAGTTCTTTCATCAAGTAAGGCCCCCCACCCGTCCGGGCGAGGGGCCTTACTTGGTGTGCACCCAAAACAAAGAGCCGGGCGCCACCCCCGACGTGGCGCACCGGCTCTTCGTTTGTCGCGCGGGCCATCCCCCGACGATCCGCGCTCCCCGCCCTCCGGACCAGGCCCCGACCCATATGCCGGAGGGAGCTGGGTTCTGTGCTGTTGTTCAACCATCACGGCCCATACCCACGAATTCAAGGCCATTCACTCTCAAGGACGCCGTGGGGGCCGTTTTGTTGCACGGGTTCACGGAGAATATCGCGAGTGTTACCTGATCGAGACCTCGCGTGATCCACTTCCAGTTTGCCGGTGACGCACCTGACCGTCAAATAACTGGTACTTGCGTACCACTCTGCGGCATACTTGTCCGCGTGTCCCACTCCGAAGGTCGTACCTCCCTGGCCGACTACCGCAGCGCGCTGACGACCCGCGCGGCCCGGCGGCCCGCTGTCGCGTCCGTGCTCGCCCGGCTGCCGATCGCCATGATCGGCATCTCGGCGCTGCTCTACGTCCAGCGCGAGACCGGTTCCTTCGCCGCCGCCGGGCTCGTCTCGGCCGGTTCACTCGTCGGGGTGTCGGTCGGCGCGGTGATCCAGGGCCGGCTGATCGACCGCTTCGGCCCGACGCGGCCACTGCTCGTCGTCGCGGTCACCCTGGCGCTGTCGATGACCGCGCTGGTGACGGCGATCGAGTCGCACGCGCCGACGGCCGTGCTGGTCACGCTCGGCGCGCTCACCGGCCTATCGGAACCGATGGTCGGCTCGGCGTCGCGGGCGCTGTGGACCCGCCTGCTGCCCCCGGGCGGCCCGCGCAACGCGGCGTTCTCGTACGAGGCGATCAGCATGGAGGTGTTCTTCATCCTGGGGCCCGGCCTGGCCGGCCTGCTGGTCATGGCGCCGTGGGCGGGCACCGGCCTGGTGCTGGGCGTGGCCCTGCAGTTCACCGGCGCGGTGCTGTTCGCGCTGAGCCCGGCGGTCCGGGCCTGGGGTCCGGCGGCCGGCTCGCGGGCGTCGATGCTGGGCGCGCTGGCGAGCCCGGGCATGCGGACGCTGGCGCTGGCCGCGCTCGGGTTCGGTGTGGTGATCGGGTTCGTCGAGGTCGCGGTCCCGGCGTCGGCGACGGAAGCCGGGCACGCGTCGGTCGGCGGGCTGCTGCTGTCGGCGTGGTCGCTGAGCTCGGTGGCGTTCGGCGTGGCGTACAGCCTGCGGCCGTGGCCGCGCCGGCTGGGCCTGCGCCTGCCGGTGCTGCTGGGCGCGTTCGGCGCATTGGTGGCCCTGCTCGCGTGGCCGTCGTCGCTCTGGGGTCTCGCGGTGATGATGCTGCTGGCGGGCGCGTTGATCACCCCGCAGTCGACGACCCATTCGGCGGCGATCGAGCTGGTCGCCCCGAAGGGGACGGCCGCGGAGGCGTTCGGCTGGGTCCTGACGGCGGTGACGTTCGGGCTGGCGATCGGCCAGTCGGTGAGCGGGTACGTCGTCGAGCACGCGGGTCCGGCGGCGGCGTTCCTGGGCGCGAGCCTGGCCGGGCTGGTGCTGGCCGGTGTGGTGTGGGCGCTGCGCGGGACGGTGCGGCCGGTGGATCAGGGTGCTGCGGTCGACGAAGCCGCGTTGGTCGGCGCGGGCCGGTAGGCCGCTGCGGTCTGCCCCGGATCCACTCCCAGCGCCGATCAACCGTTCCCCCAAACCGCATTTGTGCAGGTCAGCGGCACTGTGCGCGGTTTTTGTCGGTGCCCGCCGCTAGCTTCGGGGCATGGACGTCACCGCGCCTGCCCACCGCCTCTCGGCGGCCGTCTCGGCTGCCTCGCGCCTGTTGCCCGCCCGCGCCGGGCTGCGGGTGCGGGCGGACGCGGCCGGGCTGACCGTGGCCGGGACCGATCCGGATCTCGCCGTCCGGTTCGACTGCCCGGCCGCCACGCACACCGACGGCTCGGTCGTCGTCCCCGCGGCGCCGCTGGCCGAGACGCTGAAGATGCTCGACACCGACCACGTGCGCCTGGTCGTCGAAGGCAGCCGTCTGGCGCTGCGGCTCGACAACGCCCGGTTCGCGTTGCCCCTCCTCACCACCGAGGACGACCTCCCGCAGCGAGAACCGCCGCTTGTGTCCGAAGTGGACGGATCCGCCTTCGCCTCGGCGCTGCGGATCGTCGCGGGCACCGCCGCGAAGGACGACCCGCTCCCGCTGTTCACCGGCGTCCGGCTGCAGGCGGACGCCGGCAGGCTGACCCTCACCGCCTCCGACCGGTACCGGATGGCGGTCGCCCGGCTGCCGCTGCGGAGCCCGAGCGAGCTGGACGTCCTGGTGCCCGCCGCGCTGCTCACGGAGGCCGCGCGCCAGGCCACCGGGGTCGTCGGGCTGCACCTGGGCCCCGGGCGGTTCGGCTTGAGCTGGCCGGGCGGGCTGGTCGGCACCGCCGTGCTCGACGCCGGTTTCCTGTCCGAGGACTCGATCCCCTCGGGCGCGGTCGACACGACGGTCTCCCTGGACGCGGACGCCCTGGCGGCGGCGGTCCGCCGCGTCGGGGTGTACGCCGAGGACCGCCGGGTGCTGACCCTCGAAGTCGGCGACACCCAGGTCCGCCTGGCGAGCGCGCGCCAGGACACGGGCGAGGCGGAGGAGACGCTGAAGGCGGACGTCGAGGGCGGCCGGACGTCACCGTCCTTCCAGGCGAAGTACCTGCTCGACGCCCTGCAGGCCTTCGACGGCGAGCGCGTGACGTTGTCGATCCAGCCGGGGATGCGCGCGTGCGTCCTGCGGGCGGCCGAGGCCGGGGAGGTGGAGCTGACCTACTACCTGATGCCGATGCTCAGCCGATGATCTCGGTGAGGTCCCGGAGGCGGACGTCCGAAGCCGGGCCGGCGGTGAACTCGCGCACGGTCAGCGCCGCACTTCCGAAGCGCTGTTGGTAGGCGTCGCGGAGGTTCGGTGCGGAGCGGCCGAGCATCCACTCGACCGTCGACGTGCTGGTCCGCAGGAACTCGAGGGGCAGGCGGCCGAACACGTACAGCTCGGCTCGCAGCTCCCGGCGATCGAGGACCAGACCCACCAGGTCGGCGACGAGCAAGCGTTTGCGCATGGTTTCGGCGCCCTTCCACCGGGCCGTTTTGAACTCGGCCACGCGGCGGTCGGTCTCGAGGTCGAACGGGCGGTCCGGGTCGTTCCCCGAGGCCAGCGACGGCCGGCGGACGATGCGCTCGCCCGGTTCGAGGATCTTCGGCAGTGCCCGGACGATCGTCGCCGCGTGGATGAGGTCGTTGATCCGGCCGGTGTGCTGCCGCACCAGCAGCGCGGACTGAAGCAGGTCGTCGGTCATGCCGCAGTTCACGCTGCCGACATTCCCGAGCTGCGCTCCCTCCAGGCGCTGTTCCATGCGGACGTCCGGCTCCTGCGGCAGCGGGCTGGTCGGGAACCCGAGCCGGCGCAGCTGGCGGATCGCGGTGTGCGAGATGAACTCCGTCCGCGACACCCCGAGCGCGCGTTCGAAGAGCTGCCTCGGCGGCCACTGGCGGTCGCCGACGGAGACCCAGTGCTTGCGGATCGGCTCGGGGCCGCCCCTCGCCGCCGCGCTCAGCACCTCGGCGCGGCTCAAGTGGTGCTGTTCGCCGTTGAGGATGAAGTCGATCGCGCGCTCGTCGTCCACAGGCAGTGAGTCGCCCGCGCACCCGATCCCGCTACACCGGCGTCACGGTCCCGAAGCGCTTCAACGTGCGGATCATCGGCGCCGTCTCCACCTGCCGGACGCCGGGCAGGCCACCCAGGTCGTCGGCCAGGTACGCGTACAGCGCCGCGTCGTCGCGACAGCCGACGTTCGCCACCAGGTTCGCCGGGCCCGTGGTCGCGGCCGCAAAAGCCACCTGCGGGTGCGACGCCAGCGCCCGGCCCGCGGACTCCAGCGCCGAGGGCGCCACCGTCAGCCACAGGGTCGCGGTCAGGGGAAAGCCGAGCAGGGCCGCGTCCACCTCGACGTCGAAGTACAGCGCGCCCGACGACCGCAGTGCCTCCAGGCGACGGCGGACCGTCGACTCCGACCGGCCCGACACCACCGCTAAAGCCGACATGTCGACACGGCCATCGTGCGCCAAAGCCGCCAGCAACTCCGGGTCCCCCGGCTCGGACCGGTAAGAACCCTCCGGAGCCGGACGGCGAAGCAGCGCGACCTGCTCCGCCGACAACGCACTCGACCGGCCCGACCACCCCGCCGGGCCACCCGCGAACCGGCGCAGCAGCCGGTACGCCGTCATCGACACCACTCGCGGCGTCCGGGGCAGCCGGCCGAGCAGCAGGCCGTCGGTCTGCTCGCGCAGCGGCGCCCGGACGAAACACACGATCTCGGTGCCGCCGGACATCAGGCTCACCCACTGGGTGTCGGACCGCCGGGCGAGCGCCGCCGCGATCGCCGCCGCCGCGTCCGGGACGCACCGGAGCCGCACCAGCCAGTGCACCTGCCCCAGCGGCGCCGCTTCCGGGACGCCGACCACCCGCAGCACGCCGGCCGAGCGCAGCTTCCGGTAGCGCCGCGCCACCGTCTGGTCGGAGACGCCCAGCACCGACGCGATCGTGCTGAACGACGCCCGGCCGTCCAGCTGCAGCGCGTGCGCCAGGCGGCGGTCCAGGTCGTCGAGCAGGCCGGATTCCACCAGGACAACGTAAAACGTGTCGGATTCCGGGCACAAGTGATCGATGAGCGGAAGAAAAGGCCGGCTCGGCCCACGCTGAAGGCCATGAACATCGACCACACGGTCTTCCTGACCCGCGGCTACGACCAGGCCTGGCGGCGCTACGAACAACTCGGCTTCACGCTCAGCCCGCCGTCCCGGCACTTCGCCGCCGCCACCGACAACACCGAACCGGTGCCGAGCTGCACGGCCAACCGGTGCGCCTACTTCGGCGAGTCCTTCCTCGAGCTCATCGGCATCGTCGACGAAGCCGCCGGCGACCCGTGGCACGTCCTGCCGATCCTCGACGCCCGCGGTGCCGGCCTCCACGGCTGCTCCTTCGGCGTCGACGATTCCGAAGAGGCCGAACGCCGGCTACGCGAAGCCGGCCTCTCGAGCTCGGGCGTGCTGAAGCTGCAGCGCGACGTCGAACTCCCCGAAGGCACGCGCACCGCACGCTTCCGCAGTGTCCACATCAGACGCGACCGGACCCCGGAAGGCATCCTCCACACCGCCGAGCACCTGACGCCCGAGTACGTCCACCAGCCGCGGTACCTCGACCACCCCAACGGCGCCCGCGGCGTCGCCGGGATCGTCCTAGTGGTGCCGGACGACGAAGTCGGCGACTACCAGCAGCGCTACGCCGTGATCACCGCCGGGCAGCGACTTGTCGACATCGTCGGCGTGAGCGACCTCGACCGCTCCTTCCCCGGCGAGCAGCCGCGCGAGCTGCCGTACTTCGCCGCCCACGGAGTCGTGGTTGCGGATCTGGCCGAAGCGCGGAAGCTGGTCGAGGAGCACGTCCCGACGACCACCCGCGGGACCGGGTTCTTCGTCCGCGCCGAGGACGTCGAAGGCGCCGCCGTGTACTTCGAGGAGGCATGATGATCGTCGAAACCACCGCCGGCCGGGTTCGCGGCGCCGAAGGTGCGTTCTGGGGAATCCCCTACGCCACAGCGGAACGCTTCGAACCACCCCAGCCGCCGAAGCCGTGGACCGGCGTCCGTGACGCGCTGGAAGCCGGACCCGCCGCGCCGCAGCCGCCGTCACGGCTCGAGCACGCCCTCGGGCCGATGCCGCTGCCGCAGAGCGAGGACTGCCTGTCGCTCAACGTCTTCACGCCGTCGGCCACCGGGAGCCGCCCGGTGCTGGTGTGGATCCACGGCGGCGGGTTCTCCAGCGGCTCGGGCGGCCAGGTCTGGTACACCGGCACGCGCCTGGCCCGCGAGGCCGACGTCGTGGTCGTGACGCTCAACTACCGGCTCGGCGCCCTCGGTTTCCTCGCCCTGGACGGGGTTCCGCCCAACCTCGGCATCGCCGACCAGCTCGCCGCGCTCGAATGGGTCCGCGACAACATCGGCGCGTTCGGCGGCGACCCGGCCGACGTCACCCTCGGCGGGCAGTCGGCGGGGGCGCAGTCGACGCTCACCCTGTGGTCGGCGCCGCGCGCTCGGGGACTCGTCAAGCGGATCGCCCTGCAGAGCACGCCGGTCGGCATGCCACCGTCCACTTGGGATGATGCCAATCAGAATGCGTTGCTACTTAATGAAGAACTCGGCGAAGACCTTCGCACGGCGAGCGTCGAAAGGCTGCTCGAAGCCCAGCTGGCCGTCGCGGCCAAGACCGCCGTGCCCGGCTCGATCGTGCCGCCGTTCCAGCTCGTCGCGGACGACGACCTCGTCGCGCGGGACCTCGTCGAAGCCGCACCGAAGGGCCCGGCGCTGATCAGCCACACGAAGGACGAGCTGCGTGCGTTCGCACCCGAAGCGCCGCAGGAAACGGTCGACGCCGCGAACGCCTTCTTCACCAGCGATCGGCTGGCCGGGAAGCTCGACGCCTTCGTCTACCGCTTCGACTGGCAGGCGCCGGGCAACCCCTTCGGGGCGTGCCACTGCATCGACCTGCCGTTCCTCTTCGGCACCCACGACGTCTGGGACGCGCCGATGCTCGAAGGCGCGCCGAACGGCCTCGAAGCGGAAACTGGGCTCCGCGCAGTCTGGGCCGCCTTCCTGCACGGAAAGCGGCCCAGCCCGACGTGGGAGGCGATCAGGCCGACGCGGCCTTGACCGCCGCCTCGACCTCGGCGAACGTCGGGTTGACCAGGGCGGTCGACCCGACGATCACCGTCGGCACGGTCTCGTTGCCGTTCGCGACCTCGCGCACGCGCGCGGCGGCGTCCGGCTCCTCCCAGATGTTGATCTTTCGGATGGTGAAGCCGCTCTTGGACATCGGCCGGTCCAGCGCGGCGCAGAAGCCGCACCCCGGCCGCCAGTAGAACTCGACCTCGACGTTGCTCATCCCTGGTCCTCCGACCGCAAGTAGTCCAGCTGCGCCTGCACGCTCAGTTCGGCGGGCGCCCACAGCGCCCGGTCGACGTCGGCGTACACGACTTCGACGACCTGGCGCGGCGTGGCGTCCGCACCGAGCTTCCCCAAGGCCGAACGCACCTGGTCGAGCCGCTGTTCCCGGTGGGCGAGGTACTCGCGGGCGGTAGCGGGCAGATCGGGCAGCTCCGGACCGTGGCCGGGCAGGCCGAGGGTGCCCGCGGGCAGCTCGATCAGCTTGCGCAGCGAGCGCAGGTAGTCACCGAGGTCGTGCAGCACCGTGGTGCCGCGGCCGAGGATGGTGTCGCCGGTGAGCACCTGGCCGTCGAGCACCAGCGACACGGAGTCGTCGGTGTGCCCTGGGGTGTGCAGCACGCGGATCGAGAGCCCGCCGGCCGAGATGACGTCGCCGTCCACAAAGGACTTCGCGTCGATGCAGAGCGCCGGGTCGAAGGCCCGCACCGGCGCGCCGACCCGCTCGGCGAACCACGGCGCGCCCTCGGCGTGGTCGGGGTGGAAGTGCGTGAGCAGCACCAGTTCGACCGCGCCGACGGCGGCCAGCAGCTCGAGGTGCTCGAGGTCGCGGTAGCCCGGGTCGACCACGACGGCCGGGGTGTCCGGCGTCGCCCGCAGCACCCAGCTGTTGGTGCCTTCGAGCGTCATCGACGACGGGTTGTTCTCCAGCAGCACCGACGCCGTCCCGGACACCGGGCGCAGCACGCCGTACGCAGGGGCGTTCATCGGGGCTCCAGCACGACTCGGACGTGGTCGTTCTCGCGGATCAGCGTCGGCGCGATCCGGACGATCTCGCGCTGCGCGTTCAGGACGTCGTCGGCCGTGGCGAACTCGGCCAGCTCGCTCAGCGTCAGCCAAGTCGGCGGCATCAGCATCCGGCGGCCCTCGCGCGCGTCCGCGATCGCGTCTTCGGGACGCTGCCAGCCGGAGCTGGACGCCTCCGACGTCGCGCCGTCGGCTTGCTGGCCTTCCGGCAGCTTCGCGACGTAGAAGCGGGTGTCGTAGCGGCGCGGCTCGGCCTCGGGGGTGATCCAGTGCGCCCACGGGCGCAGGAGGTCCGCGCGCAGCGTCAGCCCGGCGTCGGCGAGGAAGCCGGCCAGCGACACCTCCCGCGTCTCCAGCGCCTGGCGCGCGGCCGTGTACGGCGTGACGTCGGTCAGCACGGCGTCCGCGCTGCCGGCGAGCAGCACGCCGGACTCCTCGAACGTCTCGCGCACCGCCGCGCACGTGAGCGCCCGCGCGAGCGCGTCGTCACAGCTGAACCGGGACGCCCACCACGACGGCTCCGGGCCGGCCCACGCGACCGACGCGTCGGCGTCGCGCTTGTCGACCCCGCCGCCCGGGAAGACGGTCATCCCGCCCGCGAACGGCATGCCCTTGACCCGGTGCTGCAGGAAGATCTCGACACCGTCGGCGCCGTCCCGGACCAGGATCACGGTGGCCGCGTCCTTGGGGACGGCCGGCGGGCCGTCGGCGTTGGCGCGGGTCGCTACCCCCGCGCCGACGGGGATGTCGAAGACGAACTCCGTTGGCTGCTCCACCCGGGCAACATACCTCCGGACCCCGACGTTCCGTCGCGCAGTTGTGGCCTCCCGGACACAGCAAAAGCCGCACTTTCACGTGAAAGTGCGGCTTTGTGCCGCAAACCTCAGGGGGCGGTCCAGCCGCGCTGGTCACCGCCGGAGCGGGACGCGCCGTTGAGCCGCATCTTCGCCGCCTCGGCCCGCTCGCGCTCGGCCAGCTCCGCGTGCAGCTCACGCAGCAGGGCCCGGTCGCGCTCGCTCAGGCTCGGGTCGTCCAGGTCCAGCGCGGGCAGCTCGACGACCTCGTGCATCGACGGCTTGCCCGCGGCGATCTCGCGGCCCTTCTCCGGGTCCTCGGCCAGCGCCTGCCGCAGCTGCGCGACTTCGGCCGGGGTGAGGTCGGCGGTGCGCTCCGCGCGTGTCTCGGCCCGTTCCGACCGCGACTGGCGGGGCGGCTCGGGCGCGGACGGCGGCGACACGATCGGCACCACCGGGGCGACCGGCTCGGCCGGCGCCGTCGTGGTCGCGCTGGACCGCATGCTGTGCCTGCTGCCCGACTCCGCGACCGGTTCCGGCGTCACCGGGGCCGAGACCTTGGCCGGCTCCGGCCGGTACGGCGACGAAGCCGACGTCGTGGCTCCGGTCACCCAGGCCGGCGAAGAAGCGGCCGAAGCCGCCTGGTGGTACTCGGAGTGCGCGACCCCGGGACCGCTGACCTCGACGACCGAGTGGATCCCGGCGCGGCGCAGGGCGGTGTCGACGCGGAAGGCGACGGCGGGCGGGTTGCCCTCCGGCCCCAGCTCGACGAGCACCACGCGCTGCGGGAGCGCGCCCGGCACGCTGCCGGCCGGGGTGTTGCGCCACACCGCGTGCACCGAGCGGACGTCCGGCAGCACCTGCAGGGTGCGGTCGAGCGCCTCGGCGATGCCGAACTCCGGGGAGTTCTCGCCGCTGAACCGGTGCGTGCTGACCTGCTCGGCCTCGTCGACCAGCAGGTCGTTCGCCAGCGTCGCGTCCGACCGGCTCATCTCGAGCACCAGCGCGAGCTCGCGCTGTTCGGCGGAGCTGACCGGGATCCGGCCCGCGATGAGCGTGCCGGTGGTCAGCTCGACCGCCTCGTCGATGTGCGCGCGGGCGATCAGCTCACGCGCTTCGGTGAGCGCGCTGTCGTCGATCCGGCCCGCCAAGGCCAGCAACAGGTTGTGCAGGCGCAGGGGCACCGAGAACCCGTCCATGGGCGGGCCGTCGTGGACCTCCACCATTGCCTTGCTCCCTCCCAGCTCGCTGGCGGAGCGAGCGTTAAGCGGCTACTAGCCGGTTTCCGGCGACCGCGCCCACGCAGACCAGCTCTGAGTCGGCCAGCGCGGCCCGGTGGTATCCCGGCAGGTCGAAACGCGGCGGGATGACCTCGACGCTGGGCTCTTCGTCACCCAGCACCCGCAGCACCCGCTGCAGTTCGCCGGTCAACCTCGGCAACCCCGTCAGCGCGGTGATCAGCAGGACGCGCTTGGCCGTTCCCTGACCGACAACACCGACGTGTCGCCAGCTCTGCCGCACTTCCCCCACGTCCGGGCGTCCGCGCAACGTTGCGTGGATCAACACGGACACGGAGTCGACCGAGTTAACCCATTCGGGCGCACTCGACGTGAATGTGTACCTGTTCTCGGTGACGTCGTCTACCCCCAGCGTCGAACTGACCTGGTGCCAGTCGGCGCCGTGCGGGATGAGACCGGCCACGAGCAGGCGGTACTCCGTTTGGTCGAGGTCGATCCTGTGCTTAAGCAAAGACCTCGGCAGGGTCCGGGCGAGCGTGCCCATCGCACCCTCGCCGAGCCAGTCCCGGAACCGCCACAGCAGCTGGTCGGGCAGCCGCCCGGCCAGCCGGAGCAGCAGCTCGTGGGTGGACTGCTCGATGTCCGGATCCATCACTGCACCTCCACGATCAGTTCGACCTCCACCGGCGACCCGATGGGCAGCTCCGCGACGCCGACGGCCGAGCGGGCGTGGACACCCGCGTCGCCGAAGACCTCGCCGAGCAGCTCGGACGCGCCGTTGACGACCGCGGGCTGGCCGGTGAAGCCGTCCGCGGAAGCCACGAAGCCGACAACCTTGACGATCCGCGTGACGTTGTCAATGCCGACCAGAGCGTGCACGGCCGCGAGCGCGTTGAGCGCCGAGGTGCGGGCGTGGCCCTTCGCCTCTTCGGGGCTGATCTCCGCGCCGACCTTGCCGGTCGCGGCGAGCACGCCGTCGACGAAGGGCAGCTGGCCGGAGGTGTACACGTGCTTGCCGCTCTGCACGGCGGGCACGTACGCGGCCAGCGGGGCCGCCACGCCGGGCAGCTCGATGCCGAGCTCCTTCAGCCGTTCGCTCCAGCTCACGCGGATCAGCCCTTCGGACGCTTGAGGTACGCGACGTGCTGCTCGCCCGTCGGGTTCGGCAGGACGGTGACCAGCTCCCAGCCGTCCTCGCCCCACTGGTCGAGGATCTGCTTCGTCGCGTGGATCAGCAGAGGGACCGTCGAGTACTCCCACTTGGTGGCGCTCATGAACCGGGAGCGTAACCAAGCGGGCAAGAGCGCCGGGGACGGCCGCCGGATCGGGCCCCCGCGACGCGCCGGAGTGTGGTTCATCTCACGCCGGACCCGAGCGCCCCAATGTGGCCTTCGGTGCGTTCAACGCACCCAAGGCGGCCTTCGGTGCGTTCAACGCAACCAAGGCCACATTGGGGCGTTTGTCACCGGCTCCCCGCTAGCGTGGGTGCGTGGAAACGTGGCGCGTGATCGCGACGGCGCTCCTGGCCTCGGCCGGGCTGCCGCTGGTGCTCGTCGTGATGGCGAAGGTGCGCGACCGGACGCAGAGCTCCGGCCAGGTCGTCCTCGGCGGCGTGATCACGTTCACCCTGCTGGTCGTCCTCGGTGTGCTCGCGCTCACCGTGCTGCCCGGGATCGTCACCTGGGTGCTCGTCGCGGCGGTGGCCACTGCGGTCAGCGTCATGCTGCTGGCCAGCTGAACACCGGTTTAGGGTGAGGAAGTGACCACTTCCCATGCCGGCTGGACCGACGAGCTTGCCCGCGCCCGGCTGCACTTCGTCACCGGCAAGGGCGGGACCGGCAAGACGACGCTCGCCGCGGCGCTCGGGCTCGCGCTCGCCCGCGAAGGCCGGCGCGTCCTGCTCATCGAGGTCGAGGGCCGCCAGGGCATCGCCCAGCTCTTCGACACCGAGCCGCTGCCCTACGCCGAGCAGCGCATCGCCTCCGTCCCCGGCGGGGGCGAGCTGCGCGCGCTGCACATCGACGTCGAAGCCGCGCTGCTCGAGTACTTCGAGATGTTCTACAACCTGGGCTTCGCCGGCCGGACGCTGCGGCGGATGGGCGCGATCGAGTTCGCAACCACGCTCGCACCGGGCCTGCGGGACGTCCTGCTCACCGGGAAGGTCAAGGAGTGCGTCGGCCGGACCGAGTCCGACGGGCGGCACACCTACGACGCCGTCGTCGTCGACTCGCCGCCGACCGGCCGGGTCGTCAAGTTCCTCGACGTCACCAAGGCCCTGACCGACCTCGCGAAGACCGGCCCGATCCGCGGCCAGGCCGAGGGCGTGGTGCGGCTGCTGCACTCCGGCGAGACCGTGATCCACCTCGCGACGCTGCTCGAGGAGATGCCGGTCCGCGAGACCGTCGAAGCCGTCGCCGAGCTGGACGGCGCCGACCTGCGCCCCGGCGCGGTGCTCGTCAACCGGGTCCGGCCGCCGCGGCTGCCCGCCCGGTCGGTGACCGCTGCCGCGGACGGGCGCGTCGACGCTTCCCGCGTCCGCACCGGGCTGGCGTCGGCCGGCCTGAAGCTGCCGGACGAAACACTGGAAGCGCTGGTCGAGGAGACCGTCGAGCACGCCGTGCGGGTCGCCGCCGAGCAGCGGGCGCGCGAGCAGCTGGCCGAGGCCGACCTGCCGACGCTCGAGCTGCCGGACCTCACCGACGGCGTGGACGTCGCGGCCCTCTACGAGCTGGCCGAGGCCCTGACCGACCAGGGGGTGCGGTTGTGACCACCGTCGACATCGACGCGCTGCTCGACGACGAGAAGAGCCGCGTGATCGTCTGCTGCGGCTCCGGCGGCGTCGGCAAGACGACCACCGCGGCGGCGCTCGCGTTGCGCGCGGCCGAGCGCGGCCGCCAGACCGTCGTGCTCACCATCGACCCCGCGCGGCGCCTGGCGCAGGCGCTCGGGCTGCGCGAGCTCGGCAACCACCCGAAGCAGGTGCAGGTCGAAGGGTTCGAGCCCAAGGGCGAGCTGTGGGCGATGATGCTCGACATGCGCCGCACGTTCGACGACATGGTGCGCGTGCACGCCGGCCCGGAACGCGCCGAGCAGCTGCTGCAGAACCCCTTCTACCAGACCATTTCCACGTCGTTCTCCGGCACGCAGGAGTACATGGCGATGGAGAAGCTGGGCCAGCTCGCGGCCACCGGCGACTGGGACCTGATCATCGTCGACACCCCGCCGAGCCGGTCCGCTTTGGACTTCCTTGACGCGCCGACCCGGCTTTCGTCCGCGTTGGACGGTCGGATGATCCGTCTGCTGACGGGCCCGGCGAAGGCCGGCGGCTGGGGCCTGCGCAAGGTCGTCAACGCCGGGTTCTCGATGTTCGCCAAGGCCGTGTCGACGATCATCGGCGGCCAGCTGCTGACCGACGCGTCGGCGTTCATGCAGGCCTTCGACAGCATGTTCGGCGGTTTCCGCGAGCGTGCGCGCAAGACGGCGGAGCTGCTGCGCTCGTCCGGGACGTCGTTCCTCGTCGTGGCCGCGCCGGAGCCGGACGCGCTGCGCGAGGCGTCCTACTTCGTCGAGCGGCTCTCGGCGGAGTCGATGCCGCTGGCCGGGCTGATCGCGAACCGGACGCACCCGGTGCTGGCTTCTCTTTCGGGGTCCGAAGCACGCACGGCGGCGGACTCCCTGCAGGGCGCGCCCCTGGCCGAGGCCGTGCTGCGGCTGCACGCGGACCGCGTCGACCTGGCCGCGCGCGAGGAACGCCTGCTCGCGCGGTTCACCCGGGCCCACCCCGAGGTGGCGCTGGCCCGGGTGCCCGCACTGGCCGGTGACGTGCACGACCTCGAGGGCCTGCGCGACATCGGCGTCAAGCTCGCCGGCTGAGCCCCACCCGTCGTGGGGGGGGGGGGGGGGGGGGGGGGGGGGGGCGGCGCGGAAGGGGAGGGGGGGGGGGGGGGGGGCGGGGCGGTGTGCGACGGTCGCGAGGGGGGGCG
>NZ_JBVJNO010000001.1:23883-31872 GCF_055583645.1 Amycolatopsis sp. NPDC104587 | reverse complement strand
ACGCCGCCCCCCTGTGGCCCCCCGCCCACCCTAACCTCACCCCCCTCCGCCCGCCCCCCCTCTAGTGGTCTGGGCGCCGTCCCCCACACCCCCCCCCCCCCCCCACGACGAGCTGCGGTAGGGCGGTCAGCCGACTTCGACCCGTTCCAGGGCGTCCCTCTTGGCCGCCTCGAGCAGATCCGCCCAGCTCCCCACGTCGGGACGGCGGCGCAGCAGGGCCCGCCGTTCCCGTTCGGTCATACCGCCCCAGACACCGAAGTTGATCCGGCCGTCGAGCGCTTCGGCGAGACATTCCGTGCGGACCGGGCAGCCCATGCAGACGGCTTTCGCCCGGTTCTGCTCCGCACCCCGGACGAACAGGCCGTCCGGATCGGCGTCCCGGCAGGACGCGTTGATTCGCCAGCTCGACTGGTTGGTTTCCATACCCCCAGCTCCCTACCCTGGTGTTCGACGCACCAGCGGGGAAAGGCACTGCGCTCCTTGCCCCCGCGAGCGTGTCTCCCTCTGCTCACGTCGGTTACCCGGGCACCTCCCCGGTGCCGGTGCCGCCGTTCGGGCCAAGCGAGCTCCCACTCGCGCTAACCCGTCCGACGGCTTTTCTTCGTGAGACGTTGACGGACTGTAGGGGCCCTCGGTTCCCCCCGCCAAGACCTAGGATGCCTTCCGTTACCAGATGTCACCGAAGGGGGTCGGTTTTGTCACTGAATTCACACTTGTGGAGACAGGGCGTCACCGTGGCCTGACCTCGTCCGCGTAGGCTGGCCCCGTGCGAAAAGCGGATGGTTTGTTCAAGCTCATCGGCCTCTGTCTGCTCGCGGGGGTGCTCGTCGCCGGCATGCTCTTCCCGGTCGTGGGGGCCGCCGGCGTCATGTCCAACCAGGCCAGCGAGACGGTCGAGAAGACGTCTTCGGACCTCGCCGACATTCCGCCGCCCCTGGTCACGACGGTCACCGACAGCGGCGGCAAGCCGATCGCCACCCTGTACGACCAGTACCGGCTGCCGATCACCGAGAACCAGATCAACGAGGCCATGAAATGGGCGCTCGTCTCGGTCGAGGACAAACGGTTCTACGACCACCACGGGGTGGACTGGCAGGGCACGCTGCGCGCGGCCGTCAGCAACAGCACCGGCGCGGACACCCAGGGCGCTTCCACGCTGACGCAGCAGTACGTCAAGAACTACCTGATCAACGTCGTCTACCGCGGCGACCAGGTCGGCCAGAAGAAGGCCCAGGAACAGTCGGTCGCCCGCAAGCTCAAGGAAGCGCGGATCGCGATCCAGCTCGAAACGAAACTGAGCAAGCAGCAGATCCTCGCCGGTTACCTGAACATCGTCGAATTCTCCCGGCAGATCTTCGGGATCGGCGCCGCCGCGCACGCGTACTTCAACACGACGCCGGAAAAGCTGACCGTTCCGCAGGCCGCGCTGCTGGCCGGCCTGGTCAACAACCCGGTCAACAACGACCCGTGGAAGCACGCCGACAAGGCCACCGCGCGCCGCAACCTCGTTCTCGACCGGATGGTCGAGAACAAGAAGCTGGCGAAGGCCGACGCCGACCGCTTCAAGGGCGAGCCGCTGGGCGTCGTGCCGGACTTCCCGGCCAAGCCGCCGGCCAACTGCATCGGCGCGGGCCCGGAGTCCGGGTTCTTCTGCCAGTACGTCGAGGACTACCTGATCAAGTCCGGGATGACGAAGGACCAGCTCTACACCGGCGGGTACACGATCAAGAGCACGCTGGACGAGCGCGCCAACCACGAGGCGAAGGTCTCGGCCGAGGCGCAGGTGAAGAAGACCCAGCCCTACATCGCGAACACGCTGTCGCTGGTGAAACCGGGCAAGGACCGGCACGAGGTGGTCGCGCTCGCGGCCAACCGCGACTACGGCGGGAACCAGGACGAGGGCCAGACGACGTACGCGCTGCCCGCGGGTGTCTACAACACCGGCGGCGCGGGGTCGACGTACAAGATCTTCACCACCGCCGCGGCGCTCGAGAAGGGTGTGACCGGGATCTTCTCGCCGGTCCAGGTGCCCGACTCCTACACCTCGCACGTCTTCACCGGTGGTGGCAACAGCTGCCCGCAGACCGGGCCGCCGCTGCGCTCGCGCTGGTACTGCGTCGGCAACGCCGGTGACTACAGCCGGGTCGCCCAGGGCGCGACCGTCCAGACCGCGCTCGCGACGTCGCCGAACACGACGTTCGTCGAGCTGGAAGACCGGCTCGGCAGCACGGCGCCGGGCATCGACATGGCCAGCCGGCTCGGCATGCGCGACACGATGGCGAGCACGACCGGCGGCGGCACGGTCGACCCGAAGTCCCCGGACGACAACAAGCGGCTCAGCCAGGCCCAGGTCTACGGGCCCAACGGGCAGAACCCGGGCTACGGCGCGTTCACGCTCGGCTTCAGCCCGCTGAGCGGCCTGGAGCTGGGCAACGTCGCGGCGACGATCCTCTCCGGCGGCGTCTGGTGCCCGCCGACGCCGATCGCCGGCGTCACCGACCGGAACGGGCAACCGGTCCCGGTCAAGGAAGCGGCGTGTCAGCAGGTCGTGCCGGAGGGCCTGGCCAACACCCTCGCCGTCGGCATGAGCAAGGACGACCAGCCCGGCGGCACGTCGTTCCAGGCGGCCAACAGCGCCGGCTGGGACCGCCCGATCATCGGCAAGACGGGCACCACGCAGGGCAACGTCTCGGCGACGTTCGTCGGCGGCACGCCCCAGCTGGCGGGCGCGGCGATGACGTTCAAGTTCGGCGGCGGCCGAGGCGGTATCTGCGACGCCGGCCCGGGCCGCGTCAGCCTCTGCGCCGGCGGTCGCGACGGCAACATCTTCGGTGGCCACGCCCCGGCCCGCACGTGGTTCGGCGCGATGAAGAACATCATGGACGCGAGCCAGCCGAGAATGGACCTCCCGCAACCGGACCCGCAGTACATGGGCGGCGGCCGGTAACCGTGACGACGCAGAGGGGCCCGCGGGCCCCCTCTGGTCGTTCCGGGTCAGTTGTCGGGCATCTCCGACAGGATCCCGGTGTTCCACCACTCGTACAGGTCGGCCAGCTCGGCGTTGTTCGTCACCTTGGTCGACAGCAGCACGCCGGCCACCAGGTTCTGCTGCGTCCACACCAGCTGGGACGGAGTGCCGACGAAGCACGTCAGGTACTCACCCGGCTTCGGGGCCGCCGCGCGGTAGTACGTGCCCCAGATCTTCGGGTACTTCTCGGGCCGGCACGCTCCCTGCGCGTCGTTGCGGGTGAGGCCCTGCGCCTTGACGATGCTCTGGAAGAACGCGTCCATCGCGGCCGCGTCGGCGAAGCGGAGGAAGCGCGCGCCGGTCGGCTCCGGGAACACCACGTTGCCCGACTTGATGTCCCCGACGTTCGAGCCCTGGCACTCCACCGCGGCGGCCGCGCCGGCGGGCACGGCCGCGTCGACGCACGAGTACTGCTTGTAGATGGCCGGAAGCGCGGCGTACAGCTTCTCGTCGTGCGCCGGCTTGGTCTCCGAAGTGGACGGTGGCGGGCTCGACGTCGTCGGCGGCGGGGTCGGCGGCGGGGTCGACCCCTCGGTGACGGTCGCGGGCACCAGCGGGGACGACGTCGGGCTGCCCGTCTGCGACGTCCGGCCCTTCGTCACCAGGTACGTCACCACCAGCGCGACCACCACGATCCCCGCCAGCACGCCGCACACGGCGATCCAGCGGTTGCGCTGGGACTTCGGCGCGGCCGGGGCGGGCGGCGGCGGGCTCGGGTACGCCCCGGTCGGCGGACCGTACGGCCCGGTCGGGACCGGCGTCGCCCGCGGCGGTGTCATGGGCGGAGGAGCGGCCAGGGTGGGCGGCGGCCCCGGCCGGGTCGGCTGCCAGGCCGGCGCGGGCAGCGTCTTCTGCCACGTCGGGTGCGGAGCGGCCGGCGCTTTCACCGCGGCCCGGACGGCGTCGGCCAGCGCTGCCGCCGTCGGGTAGCGGTCCGCCGGCTTCTTCGCCATCCCGCGCGCCACCACGGCGTCCAAGGCGGGCGGCAGGCCCGGTCGCACCTGCGACGGCACGGGCGGCGACGCGGTCAGGTGCGCGCCCATCTGCGCGGCCGCGCCTTCGGCCGGGAACGGGCGGCTGCCGGTCAGGCATTCGAAAAGGACACACGCGAGCGCGTAGACGTCGACGAGCCCGGTGATCGGCGCGTCACCGAAGCGTTCCGGCGCCATGTAGTCGAGCGTGCCGATCACGTTGCCGGTGCCGGTGATCGACGTGCCTTCGGCGGTCATCGACCGGGCGATGCCGAAGTCCACGAGGTACACAAAATCGGCGCTCGTGACGAGCACGTTGGACGGCTTGACGTCCCGGTGCACCAGGCCGTCTTCGTGCGCGGCGTCGAGCGCGCCCGCGACCTGCTCGACGATGCCGGCAGCGCGATCCGGCGGCAGCGGCCCGTCCTCGAGCAGCTCCTTCAGGTCCTTGCCCTCGACGAGGCGCATGTCGAGGTACAGCTGCCCGTCGATCTCGCCGTACGCGTGGATGGGGATCACGTGCGGCTCACGCAGCCGCGCGACGATCTGCGACTCACGCCGGAAGCGCGCGCGGAAGCCTTCGTCCGCCGCGTTCGGTCCGGACAACAGCTTCAGCGCGACGACGCGGTCGTGCGCCGTGTCGTAGGCGCGGTGGACCTCGCCCATGCCACCGCGGCCCAGCAGGCCCTCGATCCGGTACGGCCCGAACTGCTCCATCGTTCTCCCCAAGCCCCCCGGCTTGCTTCCCGTCTACGGGCCGACGCAAATGCTAATCAAGAGGTTCCCCGTAACGGCGGCGAAGTCATCCAACCGTTGAGCACGTATCCTGGACCCCGTGAGCACGCTCAGTAACAAATCCACGTCGGGGGCGAAAGCGGCACGCCTCGCCGCGGGGACGCTGGCGCTCGGCGCCGCGACGCTCGGTTACGCCGTCGGCATCGAACGGCGTCACTGGACCCTGCGCACCGCCCAGCTCCCGGTGCTGGCGCCCGGGTCGCGGCCGTTCACCATCCTGCACGTCTCGGACCTGCACATGCTGCCGAGCCACCACAGCAAGCAGCGCTGGGTCGCCGCTCTCGACGAGCTCGAACCCGACCTCGTCGTCAACACCGGCGACAACCTTTCGCACCGGCAGGCCGTCCCGTCGGTGCTCCGGGCGCTCGGCCCGCTGCTCGACCGGCCCGGCGTGTTCGTCTTCGGCAGCAACGACTATTACGCGCCGAAGCCCAAGAACCCGGCCCGGTACCTGATGCCGAAGGGCAAGAAGAAGCGCATCCACGGCGTCCAGCTGCCCTGGCGCGACCTGCGCGCGGCGTTCGTCGAGCACGGCTGGACGGACCTGACCCACGTCCGCCGCACGATCGACGTCGGCGGCCAGGCGGTCTTCGCGGCCGGCGTCGACGACCCGCACCTGCGCCGCGACCGCTACCCCGACATCGCGGGCCCGGCCGACACCGGCGCGGCCGTCCGCATCGGCGTCACGCACTCACCGGAGCCGCGGGTCCTCGACACGTTCGCCACGGACGGTTACGACCTCGTCCTGGCGGGCCACACCCACGGCGGCCAGCTCCGGCTCCCGGGTTACGGCGCTTTGGTCACCAACTGTGAGCTGGATCGCACCCGCGCCCGCGGCGCCTCCCGCTGGGGAGCCCACATGTGGCTGCACGTCTCGGCCGGCCTGGGGACGTCGCCGTGGGCCCCGGCCCGCTTCGCGTGCCCACCGGAAGCCAGCCTGTTGACGCTGGTCCCGCGCGGGTCGGGGGCTGAGGAACCGCGTAAGGCGGCCCGCCGAAAAGCCCGCGACACCGTCCGCTAGACTTCTCCACGACCCGTTAAGCAGTACCTCGGGGTGTGGCGCAGCTTGGTAGCGTGCCTCGTTCGGGTCGAGGAGGTCGTGGGTTCGAATCCCGCCACCCCGACGAGTGAGCCTTGGGGGCCGCGTGTTCGTGGAAAACACGAACCACCGCGGCCCCCTCGGTGTTTTTTGGGGGTCGAACCCCCAAGCCCCCGCCAGGGCGGCTTCGCCCCCTGGACCCCCGACGCCACGCTGGCGCGTTTCCCTAGCCTCGGGTGGCTGTTACTTCTACCCAGCATTGGGTGAAGTCGCCGTCGCCGCCGCGGGTCCACATCCAGGCCGAACGCGCCGCGCTCGCCAGCTGGTCCCGGTCTCGGCCCGGTTCCGCGATCGCTGCCTCCAGGCGTGCTTCCACGTACTTCGCCAGGTCGCGGTAGCTCATGTCTTCGCGGTAACGCGCTCTTGAGACGATCTCCGTGAACCCCGCCGTCGCGCATTGGTCCGCTATCACCCGGCCCGCGAACGGGTTTCCGCCTGCCTGGCGGCGCAACAAGTAGTGGCCTCTCAGGGCCGCGTCCACGTTTGCCGTCTTGGGGCGGATCCGGGCCTTGCTCCAGTCCGAAGTGGACAGAGCAAGGCGGCCGCCCGGTTTCAGGACCCGGCGGAGCTCCGCCAGTGCGTCCAGGGGGCGGGCCAGGTGCTCGAACAACGCGTGGGAGAACGCCACGTCCACGCTCCCGGAAGCGAACGGGAGGTCGTAGGCCGACGCCACCAGGAAGTCCACTGTGGACCGGCCGGCGCGGCGGGCCAGCGCGCGGGCCATCGCCACCTGGCCCGCGTCGAGGTCGACACCCGCCACGCGGGACTCCGCCGCGAGCCCCAGCGTGATCGAGCCCGGGCCGCAGCCGAGGTCGACCACCCAGGCGCCCGGGGTGAACAGGGGCTGCGCGAACGTCGCGCGCTCCGCGGCGGTGCGCGCGGACATCATCGAAACCGCGTCTCGCCCGTAGCCCGGCGCGTAACCCTCCAGCACCCCGCACACAGTACGGCCAGAAGGTGGCAGGATCGAGGGGTGAGCACGCAGTCAGCCAACCAATATCCGCCCGCGGTGGTCCCGGACCGGCTGTTCGACGAGGCCGAAGCCGAAACCCGCTGGCGCGCCCGCTTCCACGCCCCGCGCATCTCCGTGCCCGACTGGGCTCGCGACGCCCCCGACTCCAACGTCTACGTCTCCAACTCCAGCGGTGTCTGGGAGGTCTACGCCTGGGACCGCGCGACCGGCGAGCACCGCCGCGTCACCGACCGGCCCAACGGCACCATGCACTCGACCCCGTCCCCGGACGGCGAGTGGATCTGGTGGTTCGACGACACCGACGGCGACGAGTTCGGCTCGTGGGTGCGCGAGCCGTTCGCCGCGACCGAGGGCAGCAAGCCCGAGAAGGCCGTGCCGGACGTCCACGACGGCTACCCGGCCGGCCTCGAGATCGGCGCGAAGCTCGTCGCGATCGGCGTCTCGACCGACGACGGCAGTGAGCTCTTCGCCCGGATCGACGGCGAAACGCACCGCTTCTACAACCACGCGGACGACGCCGGCATCGCGTCGCTTTCGCGCGACGAGAGCCTCATCGCGATCTCCCACTCCGAACACGGCGACTCGCGGCACCCCGCGCTGCGGGTGCTCGCGACCGACGGTTTCGGCACCGTTTCCGAGAATTGGGACGGCGAGGGCAAGGGCCTGACCGCCCTCGAGTTCTCCCCGCTGCCCGGCGACCAGCGCCTGCTGGTGCTGCACGAACGCCGGGGCCGTGAAGAGCTGCTCGTCTGGGACGTCCGGGAGGACACCGAGACGGAGCTCGAGCTCGACCTGCCCGGCGAGGTCGTCGCGGGCTGGTACCCGGACGCGCGCGCCCTGCTCGTCGTGCACTTCCACGAAGGCCGCAGTTCCTTGTACCGCTACGACCTCGACACCGCCGAGCTGTCCTCTGTGGACACCCCAGCCGGCCGGATCGGTGGCGCCGGCGTCCGCCCGGACGGCACCGTCGAGTACTCGTGGTCGAGCGCCGCCGAGCCGGCCGCGGGGGGGGGGGGGGGGGGGGGGGGGGGGGGGTGCGTGCCTTTTGCGTCGCCGGGTGAGCTTGCGACGGGGGTGGAATCGGTGACTGAAGAGTTGCGCGGAAGGGGTGTCTGCGCGACGC
>NZ_JBVJNO010000001.1:0-23873 GCF_055583645.1 Amycolatopsis sp. NPDC104587 | reverse complement strand
CGCCAAGTTTTTCTTTGGGAACACCCACGCCGGCGGGGTCGGGGGTACTGCCGTCCCCCGGGACGGCACCGTCGAGTCTTCTTGGTCGACCCCCGCCGGGCTGCCCGCGGTCCGCGCGCGGACCACTGACGGCACGGACTCCGTGCTGCTCGAGCCGCCGGGCGAGCGCGCGCCGGGGTCCGAGCCGGTGACCGACGCGTTCGTCGAAGGGGTCGGCGGCCGGATCCACGCGCTGGTCTCGCGGCCGTCGGGCGCGCCGGAAGGCCCGCTGCCGACGGTGTTCTCCCTGCACGGCGGCCCGCACGCGGCGGACGAGGACCGCTTCTCGGCCTACCGCGCGACCTGGCTCGACGCGGGGTTCGCCGTGGTCGAGGTCAACTACCGCGGCTCGACCGGCTACGGCTCGGCCTGGCGCGACGCCATCGAAGGCCGGCCCGGGCTGACCGAGCTGGAAGACGTCGCCTCGGTGCACGACTGGGCCGTCCAAAGTGGACTCAGTGACCCGAAGAAGTGCGTGGTGAACGGCGCTTCGTGGGGCGGCTACCTGTCGCTGCTGGCGATCGGCACGCAGCCGACGCGCTGGGCGGCGGCCGTCGCCGGGGTGCCGGTGGCGGACTACGTCGCCGCGTACGAGGACGAGATGGAGCAGCTGCGCTCGTTCGACCGCGCGCTCTTCGGCGGTTCGCCGGAGGAGGTGCCGGCGGTGTACCAGGAGTGCTCGCCGATCACGTACGTCGACGCCGTGACGGCGCCGGTGCTCGTGCTGGCCGGCGACAACGACCCGCGCTGCCCGATCCGGCAGATCGAGAACTACCTCGACCGCCTCGGTGGTCGCGAGCTGCACCACGAGTTCTACCGCTACGACGCCGGTCACGGCTCGCTGGTGATCGCCGAGACGATCAAGCAGACCTCGATCGAGGTCAACTTCGCCCAGCGGGCGCTCGGCCTGCGCTGATCCGCGTAGCTTTCACGTGGAAGCTACGTCCTGCGGGCGTAGCTTTCACGTGAAAGCGGCGGTCAGCGTTCGGAGTGCAGGACCCCGCCGGTGGCCCAGTGGTCCGCGCCGATCTCGACGAGCGTCACCTGGACGCCCTCGGGCTTGCCGCCGCAGGTGCGGATGAAGGCGTCGGTCAGCTCCTTGACCAGGGCGCTCTTCTGCGCGGGCGTGCGGCCGGGGAACATCGAAACACTGATCATCGGCATGGCGCACAGCCTAGAGCCCCCGCTTGACCGCCTGAAGCTTCGCGGCCGCGGCCGGGTCACCCTGGAAGTCGAGGTTCACCGCGTCGCGGCCGAAGACGAACAGCAGCAGGTCGACCGGGTCGCCGACCACCGTCACCGGGTCGGGCCCGGTCTTGACCGCGGCCTCCTGGCCGTCCGTGGTCCGGAGGGTGACGCCGACCGGTGACTTGCGCAGGTTGAGCTTCGCGGCGCCCTTCGCCGAGCGCCACGCCGTGGCGTCCCGGGTGGGGTCGGCCGGGCGCGGCTTCCAGTCCGGCTGCGCGCGACGGACGTCTTCGTGGTGGACGAGGAACTCCGCGCCGTTGGTCAGCTCGTCGAGCGGGCCGATCGAGGTGGGCCAGAACTTCGACGGGCCCCGCCGGACCTGCTCGACCAGGACGCCCCACGGCTTCGCGGCGTAGCGGTCCTGGACCTTCTGCGTGTATCCGGCGAGCGCGGGCACCATGATCCCGGGCGCGGCGTCGGGCCGGTGCTCACGCACGACGAGGTGCGCGGCGAGGTCCCGCGTGGTCCAGCCTTCGCACAAAGTCGGCGCGTCGGGCCCGAGGTCTTCGAAGAGCGAGCTCAACGCCTGGCGTTCGTCAGCAGCGACACCCATGTGGTCGACGTTACTCGCCGGTACCCGCCCTGGCGACGGGAAGAGACGGCGGGCACGTGCCGTTGATCGAGAGGTGAGCCGACTCTTCAGCCCCATCACCGTCCGCGGCCTGACCTTGCCGAACCGCGCCTGGGTGTCGCCGATGTGCCAGTACTCCGCGACCGACGGCGTGCCCGGCGCCTGGCACCTCGTCCACCTGGGCCAGTTCGCCACCGGCGGCGCCGGGCTCGTCATGACCGAGGCGACCGCGGTGGTCCCGGAAGGCCGGATCAGCCCGCAGGACACCGGGATCTGGAACCAGGCCCAGGCCGACGCGTGGCGGACCGTCGTCGACTTCGTGCACGGCCAGGGCACGGCCATCGGCATGCAGCTGGGCCACGCCGGCCGCAAGGGCTCGGCGCAGCGGCCGTGGGAAGGCACCGGCAGCGTCGCGACGCAGGACGGCGGCTGGCAGAGCGTCGGCGCCGACGCACAGCCCTTCGGCGCCTACGCCCCCGCCCGGCCGCTGACCACCGACGAGGTCAGCGCGCTCCCCGCGGCCTTCGCCGAAGCGGCCGAGCGGGCCGTCGACGTCGGGTTCGACCTGCTCGAGCTGCACTTCGCCCACGGCTACCTGGTCCACCAGTTCTTGTCCCCGCTGTCGAACACCCGCACCGACCGCTACGGCGGCGACTTCGAGGGCCGCACGCGGCTGGCCCTCGAGATCGCCGACGCCGTCCGCGCGACGACGGACGTCCCGCTCTTCGCCCGGCTGAGCGCCACCGACTGGACGGAGGGCGGCTGGACGCTCGACGAGTCCGTCCGGCTCGCGAAGCTCCTGGCCGAGCGCGGGATCGACCTGATCGACACGTCTTCCGGCGGCAACACCCCGAACCCGGACATCCCGGTGGGCCCGGGTTACCAGGTGCCGTTCGCCGAGCGGATCCGCACCGAGGCGGGCCTCCCGACCGGCGCGGTCGGCATGATCACCGACCCGCACCAGGCGGAGGAGATCGTCGAAAAGGGTGAAGCGGACGCGGTGTTCCTGGCCCGCGCGCTACTGCGTGACCCGCACTGGCCCCTGCGCGCGGCGAACGTCCTCGGCGTGGATGTCGCTTGGCCGGACCAGTACGCCCGCGCCAAGTCCTGGCACTGACACGCTGCCCGTAACCCGCGTGATCCCGCCCGGAACTCGCGTGATCAGAGACGTGACTCGCGTGATTGAGCACGGAACTCGCGAGTTCCGGCCCCAGTCACGCGAGTTCCGGTCTTGATCACGCGAGTTCCGGGCCCGCGCCAAGTCCTGGCGCTAGTGGTGGAAGGCGGTCGCCTTCGTCGGGTGGCCGCCTTCCTTCTCCAACTCCGAGACCACCCGCCCCAGGTCCCCCAGCAGCAGGTCCGCGAGGTCGTGCGTGAAGCCGTTGCGGACGACGATCCGCAGGACCGCCAGGTCCGTCCGGTTCGCCGGGAACGTGTACGCGGGTACGAGCCAGCCGCGCTCGCGCAGGCGGCGTGACACGTCGAAGACGTCGAAGCCGGCGTCCGCACGGGTCGTCACCGCGAACACCGGCAGCTGGTCCCCGCGGGTCAGCAGCGAAAACGGCCCCAGTTCCGAGATCCCGGCCGACAGATGCGTCGCAACATCGCGCGAAGCCTGTTGCACCGCGCGGAACCCTTCGCGGCCGAGCCGGACGAACGTGTAGTACTGGGCCGCCACCTCGGCGCCCGGGCGCGAGAAGTTCAGCGCGAACGTCGGCATGTCGCCGCCGAGGTAGTTCACGTTGAACACCAGCTCGGACGGCAGCGCGGCCTGGTCGCGCCAGATCACCCAGCCGACACCCGGGTACACGAGCCCGTACTTGTGGCCCGACGTGTTGATCGACGCGACCCGCGGCAGCCGGAAGTCCCACACCAGGTCCGGGTCGAGGAACGGCGCGATCATCGCGCCCGACGCGCCGTCGACGTGCACCGGGATGTCCCAGCCGGTCCGGTCGGCAAGGGCGTCCAGCGCCGCCGTGATCTCCGCGACCGGCTCGTAGCTGCCGTCGAAAGTGGACCCGAGGATCGCGACCACGCCGATCGTGTTCTCGTCACACCGGGCCACGGCTTCGTCCGCCGTGAGGTGGTAGCGGTCGCCGTCCATCGGCACCAGCCGCGGCTCGACCTCCCAGTACTCGCAGAACTTCTCCCAGCACACCTGGACGTTCGCGCCCATCACCAGGTTCGGCTTACCGGTGCGCCCGAGCCGGGACCAGCGCCGCTTCAACGCCATCCCGGCGAGCATGCAGGCTTCGGACGAACCGGTCGTCGAGCAGCCCATGATCCCGGTGGGATCGGGCGCGTGCCACAGGTCGGCGAGGATGTTCACGCACCGGCGCTCCAGCTCGGCCGTCTGCGGGTACTCGTCCTTGTCGATCATGTTCTTGTCGACGCACTCGGCCATCAGCTCACGCGCCTGCGGCTCCATCCACGTCGTGACGAACGTGGCGAGGTTGAGCCGCGCGTTGCCGTCGAGCATCAGCTCGTCGCGCACCAGCTGCAGCGCCGTGTCCGGCGGCAGCGGGTCGTCGCGCAGCTGGTCGTGCGGCATGACGAACCCCGCCGCCAAGGCCGGGTTCGCCCCGGCGTAGAGCGGGTTCGTGCCGCCGGCGCGGTCCGGGCGGCCGGCTTTTCCCTGATGCAGCACCATGCCGTCGAAACTACTGCGAAGCGACGCGAAAAGGGCCGTTCCGAAGCGGAACGGCCCCTTTCGCGGGACGGGTCAGGCCTGCTGGGCCTGCCACATCCAGTGCGCCTCTTCGAGCGCGCGGGTGATCTCGATCAGCAGGTCCTGCGTCACGAGGTCACTCTTGTCCGTTTCGTCGATGCGGGCGCGCAGCCGCTCGATGAGCGCCGCGAGGATGTCGACGATCGCGGCGACCGTGGACTCCACGGACTGCCAGTTGTCGGGGTACTCGGGCACGCCCGAGCTCTCGACGACGGTCTTCGCCTTGCCGTTCGGCGAGACGCCGATGGCGTTGGCGCGCTCGGCGACCTCGTCGACGTACTGGCGCGCGGTGTTCACGAGCTCGTCGAGCTGCAGGTGCGCGCTGCGGAAGTTCGAGCCGACGACGTTCCAGTGCGCCTGCTTGGCGATCAGCGAAAGGTCGACCAGGTCCACCAGCGTCGCCTGCAGGGCGTTGCCGGTGATCTCCTTGTCGGCTTCGGAAAGCGGGCTCTTGATCGGAGACTTGCTCATCTGGCGGTGATCCTTCCTTCGTGCCGGCCCGAGGGGGTCAGACGGTGGCGGAGAGCGCGACCTCGATGTTCCCGCGGGTCGCGTTCGAGTAGGGGCAGACCTGGTGGGCCTGCTCGACGAGCTGGTTGGCCTGGGCCTGCTCGAGGCCCGGCAGCGAGACGTTCAGCGCGACCCCGAGGCCGAACCCGACGTCCTGCTTGAGCACGCTGACCTCGGCGGTGACGGTCGAGTCGTTGAGCGTCACCTTGGCCTGACGCGCGACCAGCTGCAGCGCGCTGTGGAAGCAGGCCGAGTAACCGGCGGCGAAGAGCTGCTCCGGGTTGGTCTTGTCCCCGCCCGGGCCGCCCATCTCCTTCGGGATGGCCAGGGACTCGTCGATGACGCCGTCCGAGGAGGTCACCTCGCCGTTGCGGCCGTCGCCGCGCGCCGTCGCCACCGCCGTGTAGATCGCCTGACCCATGCTCTGCCTGCCTTCTGTCCGGGGACGCTCCACAGCGAGCGTCTCACTGGGCACAACATCCCGCACCCGCGGAACGGTGCCCCCACATGGCAGGCATCACGTGGTTCGGTTACCCGGCGGCCTCCGGCGGAAACCTCAGGCGGCGCGCGTCACCGCGAACTCCGCGACCTGGCGCCCGATCAGGCGGAGGGTGCGGATGCTCTTCTCGTCGGACGCGCCGCCGCCGTCGTCGAACTTCGTCTCGGCGGAGTTGATCGAGCCCCCCAGCGGGGTGGGCCAGCCGCGCAGCGCGTGCGTGATCGTGCGCAGCTGCTCGAGGGTTGTCACCGCCGCCTGCCAGCCGTACGCGACGGCGGCCAGGCCGACCGCGCGGCCGTCGAGGTAGGGCCGGGTGTCGTCGCGGAGGTCCTCGACGTAGTCCAGGGCGTTCTTGACCAGCCCGGACAGCGCGCCGTGGTAACCCGGCGAGACGACGATCAGGCCGTCCGCCTGCCGGATCGCCTCGATGAGGCGGGTCGCGCGTTCGTCGCGTTCCGGCTCGCCGGCGTCGTAGAACGGCAGCACCAGCTCCGGCCCGGTGAGCAGCCGGGTCCGGACGCCGGTTTCCGCCGCGGCGGCGAGCGCGATCTGCAACGCGCGTTCGGACTGGGAGCCCTCGCGCAGAGAGCCGCCGATCCCGAGCACGTTGACCGTCCTGGCTGAAGTCACGCTTTCCAGGCTAACCCCTCCAGTTAACTGGAGGACCAGTCTCTGGGACGGAGGTCCTGGTCACAGCTGGACCTGTTACCTACTGACAAGTAACGTCCTGGGCGGCGTCGAAGCTCAGGAGGAACCATGGCCATCCCGCTCCCGGTCCGCGTCCAGGCGGCCGCGTCCCAGCTCGCGTTCTGGCTGCCCACGCCGGTGCGGCGAGCCGTCGCGGGCCGCCCGGTGCGCCTCGACGGCCAGGACCTCGCGCTCGACGCCCAGCTGCTCCTCCGGCTGCAGAAGCTCTCCGGCGCCGAGCTGGTGCAGGGCTCGGTCGAGAAGTCGCGCGCACTCCTCGACGTCGGACGGCACCTGGTCAGCGGCAAGACGATCGAGCCGGTTTCGGTGCGGGAGATCGCCGTGCCGACGCCGGACGGCGATCTGCCGGCGACGCTCTACACGCCGGTGGGGCTGCCCGAGAAGTCGCCGCTGCTGGTGTTCTTCCACGGCGGCGGCTGGGTGATCGGCACCCGCGCGAGCCACGACAACGCCGTCCGCTTCCTGGCCAAGCACGCCGGGGTGCGGGTGCTGTCGATCGAGTACCGGCTGGCGCCGGAGTTCCCGTTCCCGGCGGCCGCGGAAGACGCGCTCGCGGCGTTCGAGTACGCCGTGGCGAAGGCGGGCGACCTCGGCGCCGACCCGGCGCGGATCGCCGTCGGCGGCGACAGCGCGGGCGGCAACCTGGCCGCGGTGACGGCCCAGCAGGCGGTTCGCCGCGGCGGCCCGGCGCCCGCGTTCCAGCTGCTCATCTACCCGGCGACGGACTTCACGCGGCGCTACCGCTCGCAGGACCTGTTCGCCGAGGACCTGTTCCTCACCGACGTGCACATGAAGTGGTTCGAGGGCCACTACGTGCCCGAGGGCGCCGACCTGACCGACCCGCGCCTGTCCCCGCTGTGCGCGGACGACCTGAGCGGCCTGCCGCCGGCCCTGGTCGTCACAGCCGGGTTCGACCCGCTGCGCGACGAAGGTGAGGCGTACGCGAAGAAACTCGCCTCGGCCGGCGTGGATGTGGCGTTGCGGCGGCACGAGGACCTGATCCACGGGTTCATCAACTTCACCGGGGTCGGCAGCCGGTTCCGGGAAGCGCTGGCCGAGATGGCCGGCGCGCTGCGGCAAGGCCTAGCCCGGACGTAGTGAATGACTCATGCATGGCGGGCGGCAGCGGCGCGGGCGGCGGCGGCAGATCGACACTCGGCCGGGGCGGCGAACCGCACTGAGCCCGGCCCGGTAAGCGAGGCGGCAGCGAACCCGCACCGACCCCGGCCCCCGGTGAGCGGGGCGGCGGACCGGCGCCCGAAACGACCCGGAGCCCGGCGCGGAGAAATGTCCGCGACCGGGCTCCGGGCCCCCCTGTTTCACTGTGCCGGAATCAGGCCGCCGGTACAGGCAGCGGCGGGACCGGCAGTGGTGGCACCGGAAGGCCGCCGAGCAGGCCGCCGAGGATGCCGGTGACCGCGGCGAGCAGGGCCTTCACTAGGTCGCTGACGATCTTCAGCGGGCCCGGCAGGTCCGGCAGCGACGGGATCGGCAACGGCAGCGGCGGCAGCTGCCGCGCCTTGGCCGTCGGGTCGGTGAGCAGCCGGGTGGACTCGTCGGCGCGGCCCTTGGCCAGGCCGGCGAGCTGCTCGGTGTCGGTTTGGACCGTGTAGCGCTTGCCGGCGGCGATGTCCGCCATCACCGGGCTCATCCGACCGAGATCCGACCGCGTGGCGCCGACGTTGCCCGCGTAAGCCACCTTGGTCAGGTCGTCTCGCATCTGGAGCACCTGTGCGGCGAGGGCCTGGGTGCTGGAGGAACCCTTGCCCCCGTCCGGGCTCGCCGAAGCGATCCCCGCCGTCGCGACCGCCAGCAGACTGCCGGCGGCTACCAGGGCGATGGACCGCCCGAACTTGCCTTTCATTTCCTACCTCCTGGCCTCGGGAGACCTGACGCGTTAAATCGATACCCGCCGTATCGGAGATAAGCCACCCGATCACCGGTTAGGGAGGATTTCTAACCCTTACGTGCCGGATGCAGGGGAAGCGAACTCGCCCGCAATTGATTAACGTCGAAACCTTGCCCGTCCCCCTGAAGATCATCAACAGTGAGTCCGATCGTCACCGCTGGTGACAGCCGTCCACTGTGGAGCATCTCGGTCACCCACGCGGGTGTAAACGGTGATCATTTAGCTTCATCACTCCGTCGGACCGCGTGTCGGGACTGCTCCAGACAGGGCGTCCCCCACGCTCGCACCGCCACCCACAAGGTTCGCACCGGCCGGGCGGAAAACGCGAATTCAATTCCGGTAAAAGCGCCGAAGCGGACGGGCACTCAGAGCGTCACGCCGGTTTCCAGGCGGGCCAGCGCCCGGTCGAACACCACGCCCGATACCCTGCCGTGGACCAGCGGCGTGACACTCGGCGCGGAAGTGCCACACCCGATGACCGGGGAAATAACTTGCACGCGCGTACCACCTTGGGTTCTCATCGAAGACGTGCCTCTGCAGCCGTACCGCCGGGTCCTGTCCGTTCCCCGAGTCCCGTCGACGATGGCGCTGATGTTCCTGGCCCGGCTGCCGATGACCATGAACGGCGTCCTGATGACGCTCTACATCGTCACCGGGCTCGGCCGCGGCTACGGCGCCGCCGGGCTGGTCGGCGCCGGGGTCACCCTCGGGATGGCGCTCGGCGCGCCGCTGCTCGGCCGCTGCTTCGACCGGTACGGCCTGCGCCCGATCGTCGCCGTCTGCGGCATCGGCACCACGGTCTTCTGGATCGCCGCGCCGCACCTGCCGTACGAGGTGCTCGCCGCCGTCGCGATCCCGGCCGGGATGCTCTCGGTGCCGGCGGGCTCGCTCGCCCGGCAGATCCTGGCCGCGCTCGTCCCGGTTTCGGAGCGGCGGGCGGCGTACTCGCTCGACACGATCTCGATCGAAGCGACGTTCATGATCGGTCCCGCCGCCGGCATCGCGGCGATCACGTCGTTCTCCCCGACGTGGACGCTCAGCGCGCTCGGCGTGCTGTTCGGCGGCACGGCGTTCCTGATCTGGCTGGTGAACCCGCCGATCCGGGAGGCGGTGACCGACCCGCTCGCCGAGACCGCCCGCCCGCCGCTGCGGAGCTGGCTCACCGGCCGGCTGGTGGCGACGCTGCTGATCGCGGCCGGCGCGTTGTTCGTGCTGGTCGGCACCGAGCTGGCGACGCTCGCGGCGCTGCGCGCGAACGGCGACCTCGGGGTGACCGGCCTGGTCATCGCGGTGATGTGCGCCGCGTCCATCCTCGGCGGCATCGTGCACGGCGCGGTGAAGCGGTCATTGCCGCAGGGCCTGCTGATGCTGCTGCTCGCGCTGCTGGTGGTCCCGGTCGGGCTGGCCGACCAGCCGTGGTGGCTGCTGATGCTGGTGCTGATCCCGACGAACCTGGTCTGCGCGCCGACACTGGCGGCGACCACCGAGACGGTCAGCCGGATCGCCCCGCCGCGGGTCCGCGGCGAGGCGATGGGCCTGCAGGACGCGTCCACCCGGCTCGGCCTGGCGCTGGGCAGCCCGGTGGTCGGCTTCGCGATCGACCATTCGAGCCCGGCGTGGGGCTTCGCCGCGGCCGGCCTCGGTGGCCTGCTGATCGCGTCGGCCGGCCTGCTGCGCCGGCGGGCCCCGAAGCCGGTCGCGGACCCCGCGCCGGCGCTGGCCGAGAGCCGCAACTAGCCGCAGGCCGCGCGCAGGGCGTCGAGCTTCTTGACGTTGCGCTGCACCCACTGGGCGACGACGCCGGCGTCCTCGATGCGTTCCTTCTGCACCTCGACGTAGGAGTCGGCCATGCCGAAGAGCGCGTTCTTGACGTCCTGGTCCTGGACGTTCCCGGCCAGCTCGCGCAGCCGTTTTTCCTTGTCCTCGGCCCGCGCCTTGAGCTTGGCCGGGTCGACCAGCGGGTTCAGGTCCGCCAGCCCGAGCGCCTCGGTGCACGCGCTGACCTTGTTCGCCGTGTCCGCCCCCTGGTCGACCGCGTTGCCGACCTGGTCGCACCCGCTCAGCAGCAGTGCGGCCCCGGCCAGCAACGCGGCCGTCGTTCCACCCCTCGTCATGTCGCCAAGGTACCGGCTCAGCCCTTCACGCAGACGACCTGCTTGAGGTGCGCCACCACCTCGACCAGGTCCGTCTGCGCGCGGATCACCGAATCGATGTCCTTGTACGCCGCCGGGATCTCGTCGACCACACCCGAGTCCTTGCGGCATTCGACGCCGGCCGTCTGCGCCGCGAGGTCGTCGGCCGTGAACAGCTTCTTGGCCTTGTTCCGCGACATCCGACGCCCGGCGCCGTGCGACGCCGACTGGAACGACGAGTCGTTCCCGAGCCCGCGCACGATGTACGAACCGGTCCCCATGCTGCCCGGGATGATCCCCAGGTCACCCGATCCCGCGCGGATCGCGCCCTTCCGGGTGACCAGCAGCTCGACCCCGTCGTACGTCTCTTCGGAGACGTAGTTGTGGTGACACGAGATCGCGTCGTCGAAGGCCGTCCCCGGCACGACGTCGGCCAGCGCCTGCTTCACGAGCGCGACCATCGTGGCGCGGTTGCGCGCCGCGTAGTCCTGCGCCCAGAAGAGGTCACGCCGGTACGCCTGCATCTCCGGCGTGCCCGCGACGAACACCGCGAGGTCGCGGTCCGGCAGGTCGGCGTTGTGCGGCAGCTTCCGCGCCACGGCCATGTGCCGCTCCGCCAGCTCCTTGCCGATGTTGCGCGAACCCGAATGCAGCATCAGCCAGACGCGGCCTTCGTCGTCGAGGCAGACCTCGATGAAGTGGTTCCCGCCGCCGAGGCTCCCGATCTGGCGCGCGGCCCGGTCGTGCAGCTCCTGGACGCCGCTGTGCAGCTCGCCGAAGCCCTTCCAGAACGCGTCCCAGCCGCCGACGCCGTGCACCTTGGCCGGGTTCACCGGCGTCTTGTGCAGGCCGAAACCCACCGGGACGGCGCTTTCGATCCGCCGGCGCAGCTTCCCGAGGTCGTCCGGCAGGTCGTTCGCGCCGAGCGACGTCCGGACAGCGCTCATCCCGCACCCGATGTCGACCCCGACGGCGGCCGGCGAAACGGCGTCGCGCATGGCGATGACACTGCCGACTGTCGCGCCCTTGCCGTAGTGCACGTCGGGCATCACGGCGACACCGTGCACCCACGGCAGGTTCGCGACGTTGTGCAGCTGCCGCATGGCCTGGTCTTCGACGGACGCGGGGTCCGCCCACATCCGGATCGGGACTCGCGCGCCGTCGACGGCGGTGTACATGGTTTCCTCCCCTGCAACTGGTTGCGGGGCTTAGGATCCCTTCTGGCCGGAAATCGGACAAGGCGATTTCCGGCAGTCCACTGTGGAGAAACGCGCCCGGGCAGCTCCCCACTCTCCCTGGGCAGGGTCCCGGCAAAGTTGTTTGTGCTGGTCATGGGGTGATTCCGAAGAGTGTGAGTGGCCGGTTGGGGTCGCGGGCGGTTTTTCGGAGGGCGGCGGCAATGTTGGTATGGCCGGTATGGCGGAATGCGCTGATGGCGAGGTTGCGGAGGCTGGCCATCGCGCGGGGTGCAGCGCCGGTGCGGACGCGGGAGGCGTCTTCGCTGTAGGTGACGTCGCGGACCCAGTGCAACCGGTTCTCGATCTGCCAGTGACCGCATAGGTGCGCAGCGATGCCGGTGGGGGCGCAGTGCGCGGTGGTGAGGTTGGTGACCCCGTGAACGGTGTGGGTTTCGCGGGTGCCGGTGGTGCGGTCGGTGCGGTAGCGAGTGACTTGGAAAACCCTCGCCGCGTCAGGGAAGCCGAGATCATGGGGAGCGGGCAGGACTTCGATGACGCGTTGCTCGAGGCGGCCGTGCCCGATCCCGGTGGTGGTGTGATGGGCGGCTTGAGGCCAGGGCAGAGTCTGCAGGCGGGCGTGAAGCCGGTGCTGGTTTTCCTTGACGGTGAACACATAGTGCGCGCCACGGCCGGCGAGGTAGACGGCCAGACCGCGGGTGGTGTGCAGTGCGTCGGCAGTCACCACCACCCCGGCCAGGTCGATCTGGTCCAGCAGCGGCTGCATCCACGCGATCTCGCTGGTCCCGGTCCTCACGTCCTGCTGGCCGAGGACGACCCCGCTCTGATGGGTCACAGCACACAGCAGATGCACCCCGGCCCCGCCGGTGCGGGCGAAGGTGCCACGCACGGATTTGCCGTCCACCGCGATCGCTTCCGGGGCGCTGTGCCCGCTGACCCGGTGGCGGATCCATGCGCTGATCGCGGCGTCCAAGCGATCTCCGTCCACGATCGACAAGGCCCGTCCTACGGCGGCCTCATCCGGCGCCTCATATCGCCCTGACCTGCGGCAACGTCGTACCCCAACGATGCGAGGACCCGCTCAAGATCGACCGGGGTCAGTCCGGACAACACGGCAGGAATACGAGACGACGTCACAGCAGGCACGGCTCTCTCGCAGATCATGGGCTTCGACAACCACATGATCACCAGAGCGGGCCGTGCCTGCCTGCAACAACACGACTTTGCCGGGACCCTGCCCGACCCAGGGGGGCGTGCCCTTGTCCAGTCTATCGGCGGCC
The DNA here is from genome assembly GCF_055583645.1 of Amycolatopsis sp. NPDC104587. Taxonomy (NCBI): domain Bacteria; kingdom Bacillati; phylum Actinomycetota; class Actinomycetes; order Pseudonocardiales; family Pseudonocardiaceae; genus Amycolatopsis; species Amycolatopsis sp. NPDC104587. The sequence continues at coordinate 11,053 of NZ_JBVJNO010000001.1, read as the reverse complement.
GCCGACGAAAACCGCGGCTCGGGCGTCGGGCGCTGAGTTGTCCACAGCGGCCTCCGATTGTGGGCAACCTGGCGGTGCGCTGGTCACGCCGGGAACCACCGCAGGCCTTGTCACCGCGCAGGCCGGAATCACCGCTCACCGCCACGACCGAACGCCAGTGGTTGCGCGACTGGCTCGCCGAGCGGGACGGCGATCCCGACGCCGCCGTCGTGCAGGCGGAGACCTTCGTCGCCCTGGCTTGGCAGCGCCGGGGCGCCGCGCGCGGCCGGCAGCACACCAGCCGGCAGCAGTTCGGGCCCTTCTACCAGCTGCTGGAACACGCCCGCGACACCGCCTGGAAGGCGGCCGAACTCGCCGGCGCCGATCCGACACCCTGGGCGACCCTCGTCACCGTCTGCCGGGGGCTCGATGTCCGGTACCAGCCCTTCGACGGATCTGGTCGGGTCTGCTCGTCCGCGCGCCCGCCCACCGCATCGGCCACAACCGCGCCCTGCAGTACTGGTGCCCGAAGTGGCACGGCACCGAAGAACGCCTGCTCGACTTTGCCGCCGGCGCCGCGGCCTTCGCGCCGTCGCTGACGCCACTGCCTCTGCACGCGGCCTTCGAAATGGCCATGGAGGGCAACCCGATCTGGCGCAGCCGGTACGTCCAGGAGGCCCTCGAAACAGCTCTGCCCTGGTTGGACGGCGAAGGCGCCGAGCACCCCGCTACCCGGGAAGACCGCGGCTACGCGATCTACGCGCTGCACCACAACGGCCGGCACGACGAAGCCGTCGCCCAGTTCCGGCGGCTCGGCGGCCACGCCGACGGTCATGTCTGGAACTTCGACACCGACGTCAAGCGCTCTGCGAAGCCCGTGAGCAGTTCGCGGCGTTGCGCGCCCAGGCGTGCCGGAAGGCGGCCAGGGACGCGTGAGGGGACCGGTCCCCGGGCACCCGTGCTCTCTTTGGCCGGTCGCTGCCGCGGGTGTTCGGAGAGAGGTGGTCCCGTGACCGAATCGAGCGCCTACCAGCCGCTGCCGGCGTCCGGCGAAAACGCGGACCGGGAGGTGCGGCGCGGGATCAGGACGATGCGGCTCGCGATCGCCGCCCAGGCCGTGCTCTACCTGGCCCTCGCCGTCTTCGTCTGGTCACTGGCGGCGGGCGTGGACGACGGCACCGATGTCACCTGGCCGCTGGTGGTCGTGTCGGTGAACTCGGCGCTGCTCGTCGCCCTCGTGGTGTTCAGCGCGCTGCTGAGCCGGCGCGAACGCAAGATCATCTTCACGGTCATCTGGCTGGAATGCGCGTTCATCGCGGTGCTGCTCATCGGCCTGGTCGTGAGCCTCGTGCAGAGCTCGTCGGCCGGCGGCCCCACCGGAACGCCCGTCGGGCTGTTCGTGTGGGGCGGGCTGATGATGGCCGTGCTGCGGCCGCTGCAGAAGCCGGAGCTGCGGATGGCGTTCGGCCTGCCGCCGATGCAGCCCCGGCAGAATAAGCCGAAGAAGTGAACCCGCCCGGCCCCGGGTGTCCGGGGCCGGGCGGGTTCGGCTCAGAGCTGCTGCGCCACCAGCTCCGCGAGCTGCACGGTGTTGAGCGCCGCGCCCTTGCGGAGGTTGTCGTTGGAGATGAACAGCGCCAGCCCGCGGCCGTCCTCGACACCCTGGTCGACGCGGATGCGGCCGACGTAGCTCGGGTCGTTGCCCGCCGCCTGCAGCGGGGTCGGGACGTCGGACAGCTCGACACCCGGCGCGTGCGCCAGCAGCTCGGTCGCGCGCTCGACCGTCAGCGCGCGCTCGAACTGGGCGTTGACCGAGATCGAGTGCCCCGAGAACACCGGCACGCGCACACAGGTGCAGGACACCCCGAGACCCGGGATGCTCAGGATCTTGCGGCTCTCGTTGCGGAACTTCTTCTCTTCGTCCGTCTCGAGCTCGCCGTCGTCCACAATGGACCCGGCCATCGGCAGGACGTTGAACGCGATCGGCCGGACGTACTTGTCCGGCGCCGGGAACTCGATCGCGCCGCCGTCGTGGGTGAGCAGCGCGGCGTGCTCGGCGCCGGCCTTGATCTGCCCGGCCAGCTCGTCCACACCGGCCAGCCCGCTGCCGGACACCGCCTGGTACGTCGACGCGACCAGCCGGACCAGCCCGGCCTCGTCGTGCAGCGGCTTGAGCACCGGCATCGCGGCCATGGTGGTGCAGTTGGGGTTCGCGATGATCCCCTTCCGCGCTTCCTTGATGGCTTCGGGGTTGACCTCGCTGACGACCAGCGGCACGTCCGGGTCCATCCGGAACGCCGAGGAGTTGTCGATCACCGTCACGCCCGCCTCGGCGAACCGCGGCGCCTGCGCCTTCGACGTCGACCCGCCCGCGGAGAACAGCGCGATGTCCAAACCGGACGGATCCGCCGTCGTCGCGTCCTCGACGGTGATTTCGCCGTCGCGCCAGGGCAGGGTCGAACCCGCCGAGCGCGCCGAAGCGAAGTACCGCAGCTCGGCGACCGGGAACTCCCGCTCCGCCAGCAGCTTGCGCATCACCGCGCCGACCTGGCCGGTCGCGCCGACCACCCCGATCCGCAGCCCGTCCGCCATCAGCGACCACTCCCCGCGTAGACAACAGCTTCTTCGTCGCCGCCGAGCTCGAAGGCGTCGTGGATCGCGCGCACGGCCTCGTCGAGCTGGGCGTCCCGGATCAGCACCGAAATGCGGATCTCTGACGTGTTGATGATTTCGATGTTGACGCCGGACCGGGCCAGCGCCTCGCAGAACGTCGCCGTGACACCCGGGTGCGACCGCATCCCGGCACCAACGAGCGAGACCTTGCCGACGTGGTCGTCGTAGAGCACCGACTCGAAGCCGATCTCCGCCTTGACCTTCTCCAGCTCCTTGACGCCCGCGGCGCCGTTGGCCTTCGACAGCGTGAACGTGATGTCCGTGCGACCGGACACCGTGCTGGAGACGTTCTGCAGCACCATGTCGATGTCGATCTCGGCGTCGGCGATCACGCGGAAGATCCGGGCCGCGGCGCCGGCGGTGTCCGGCACCCCGGTGACCGTGATCTTCGCTTCGGAGCGGTCGTGCGCCACACCGGTGATCAGGGCTTGTTCCACGGGGATCTCCTCGATAGAACCGGTCACCGTGGTGCCCGGCTTGTCACTGTAGGAAGAGCGGACACGGATCGGGACGCCGTAGCGGCGCGCGTACTCGACCGAGCGCAGGTGCAGGATCTTCGACCCGCTCGCGGCCAGCTCGAGCATTTCTTCGTAGGTGACGGTGTCGAGCTTGCGCGCGTCCGGCACCACCCGCGGGTCGGCGGTGTACACGCCGTCCACATCGGAGTAGATCTCGCAGACGTCCGCGTTCAGCGCGGCGGCCAGCGCGACGGCGGTGGTGTCCGAGCCGCCGCGACCCAGCGTCGTGATGTCCTTGGTGTCCTGCGCGACGCCCTGGAAGCCCGCCACCAGCGCGACGTAACCCTGCTCGAGGGCCTCGGTGACGCGGCTCGGGGTGACGTCGATGATGCGCGCGTTCCCGTGCACCGACGTCGTGACGACGCCGGCCTGCGAACCGGTGAACGACCACGCCTCCGCGCCCTGGGCCGAGATGGCCATGGCGACCAGCGAGTTCGAGATGCGCTCACCGGCGGTGAGCAGCATGTCCATCTCCCGCTCCGGCGGCGCCGGGTTGACCTGCTGAGCCAGGTCGAGCAGCTCGTCGGTGGTGTCACCCATCGCCGAGCAGACCACCACGACGTCGTTGCCCGCCTTCTTGGTGGCGACGATCCGTTCGGCGACGCGCTTGATCCGGTCGGCACTTTCCAGCGACGATCCGCCGTACTTCTGGACCACGAGGGCCACGCCCGAACCTCCTAGACGGGCCGGGTCTGCTCCCTGGTGGGCACCGGAGAGCCCCCGCGTCCCATAGTTGAGAAGGAGCCTACCGGGGCTCCGGCGGCCCGCCACCCTCTTGACGTGGGGCGGACCCGCTCCCCGGGCCGCTCGGAAGTAAATCTTCCGTAACACCAACGAAATGCGCGGAGCCCTTCCTCCCGAGTGATGCAGCGCACGCCGTCGGTACGGTGGCGATCATGCGGAAACCAGCTGTGACGAGCATCCCGATCGCTTCGATCATGGCCGAGCGGTGGAGCCCGCGGGCCCTGGACGCGTCTTCGCCGGTCAGCCCGGACCAGGTGCGGTCGCTCCTGGAGGCGGCCCGCTGGGCCCCGTCGTTCGGCAACACCCAGCCGGCCCGCTACCTGGTGGGCGTGCGCGGGACACCGTCGTTCGACGCGATCCTGGCGACGTTGAACTCGGGCAACCGGGCGTGGGCCCACCGCGCGGGCCTGCTGCTGATCGGCGTGATGGTGACGACGAACGAGAAGGGGGCGGTCCCGTACGCGGAGTACGGGCTGGGGCTGGCTTCGGAGAACCTCGTGCTGCAGGCGGTGGAGCTCGGGTTGGTGGCGCACCAGATGGCGGGCTTCTCGGCGGACGCGGTCCGTTCTTCGTTCGGCCTTCCGGACGACGCGGTCCCGAAGGTCGCCATCGCGGTGGGGTTGCCGGGGCATCCGGATGTGCTCGAGGAGGAGTGGCGGATCGAGCGGGAGAAGGCGGAGCGGGTGCGGGTGCCGCTGACGGAGTTCGCGTTCACCGACCAGTGGGGTACGTCGGCCCTTTAGCTCGGCCGGGCAAACCCGGAAGTCATGTGACTCCCGACGGAACTCACGTGATCAAGCCCGTAACTCGCGTGATCAGAGCCGTAACTCGCGAGTTCCGGCCTCAGTCACGCGAGATACGGGTTCGGTGAACCGCGCCGATTGCGGGGGCCGGCGCGGTCGTGACTCAGGAAGCTCCGCCCACCCGGCGGATGATCTTCGCCAGGATCCCCGACACCACGAGCCAGAAGATCGCCGCGATGCCGTAGTTCACCAGGACGCGAAGTTTCGCGTCACTCGGGGTGAACAGGTCGCTGAACCCCAGCGCCAGGCTGTCCGCCCAGGACTTCACGAACGAGACGATGCCGTTGTCCGGGTTGGCCGAGCCGACCGTGAAGATCACGTGGATCACCAGCAGCGCCGCGAAGACCAGGCCCACCCAGCGGACGATCGACGCCACGATCGAAGCGATCCGGCCGCCCGTCGCGCGCCAGTCGACCGGGGCCCGGCGGGACACCTTCGTCTCCTCATCCGACGCCGACGCAGCCGACGCTGATGTCGACGATGACTCCGCGTGCTCACCCATGCCCGCAGTTTCGCACGGCCACCGGCCAATTGCTACCCACAGGTAACCCCAGCTGGGGACCGCCCGGCTTTCCCCGCGCCGTGTTCCGTGGTTATGGTGGGGGCGTGGCGCGTGCTCTCCTGCTTCGCTGCCGCGACGGGGCCTGACCGGACCGGCTCCCCGTCGCGGGGCTTCGTGGTGCCGGTCGCACCCGTCTAGCTGGAGAACCCCGAATTCGCATGAGCAAGATCCGCAAGCCTTCGCGTCCCGCCCCCGCTGACCAGCCCGCCTGGAACACCCAGCTGGGCACGTCCATGCCGGTGCACCGCTACCGCCCCTGGTACGACCTCGTCGAGAACATCGACCTGCCCGACCGCACCTGGCCCGCCAAGCGCATCGAGCGCGCGCCGCTGTGGTGCGCCGTCGACCTGCGGGACGGCAACCAGGCGCTGATCGACCCGATGTCGCCCGCGCGCAAGCGCAAGTTCTTCGACCTGCTGGTACGCATGGGGTACAAGGAGATCGAGGTCGGCTTCCCGGCCGCGAGCCAGACCGACTTCGACTTCGTCCGCGAGATCATCGACGAGGGCGCCATCCCCGACGACGTCAGCATCCAGGTGCTGACCCAGTGCCGCCCGGAGCTGATCGAGCGCACCTTCCAGTCGCTCGAAGGCGCGCCGCGCGCGATCGTCCACATCTACAACTCGACGTCGATCCTGCAGCGCCGCGTCGTCTTCCGCGAGGAGCGCGAAGGCATCAAGAAGATCGCGACGCAGGCCGCGGAAATGGTCGTCGAGCTGGCCGCGAAGCAGCCGGACACCGACTTCCGCTTCCAGTACTCGCCGGAGTCCTACACCGGCACCGAGCTGTCGTACGCGCTCGAGGTCTGCAACGCCGTCACCGAGATCTGGCAGCCGACGCCGGAGAAGCCGGTGATCCTGAACCTGCCGGCGACCGTCGAGATGGCGACGCCGAACGTCTACGCCGACTCGATCGAGTGGATGTCGCGGAACCTGGAGCGCCGCGACTCGGTGATCCTGTCGCTGCACCCGCACAACGACCGCGGCACCGGCATCGCCGCCGCCGAGCTGGGCTTCCAGGCCGGCGCGGACCGGATCGAGGGCTGCCTGTTCGGCAACGGCGAGCGCACCGGCAACGTCGACCTGGTCGCGCTGGGCATGAACCTCTACAGCCAGGGCATCGACCCGCAGATCGACTTCTCCGACATGGACGAGATCAAGCGGACGGTCGAGTACTGCAACCAGCTGCCGGTGCCCGAGCGTTCACCGTGGGGCGGCGACCTGGTCTTCACCGCCTTCTCCGGCAGCCACCAGGACGCGATCAACAAGGGCCTGGACGCGCTGAAGGACGCCGCCGACAAGCAGGGCGTCCCGCTGGACGAGTACCCGTGGCAGGTCCCGTACCTGCCGATCGACCCGAAGGACGTCGGCCGCACGTACGAGGCCGTGATCCGGGTGAACTCGCAGTCCGGCAAGGGCGGTGTCGCCTACATCATGAAGGCCGAGCACCAGCTCGACCTGCCGCGGCGCCTGCAGATCGAGTTCTCGAAGGTCATCCAGCGCTACACCGACACCGAGGGCGGCGAGGTCGACCCGACCACGATGTACAACGCCTTCTCGGCCGAGTACCTGGAGCTGAAGACGCCGCTGGAGCTGGTCCGCCAGCACGTCCGCGACAACGGTGACGGCGAGTACGACATCTCCGCGACCGTCCGCGTGGAGGGTGACGAGCACGAGGTCACCGGCCGCGGCAACGGCCCGATCGCGGCGTTCTTCGACGCGCTGAGCACCGTCGGCTTCGACCTGCGCCTCCTGGACTACTCCGAGCACACGCTCTCGCCGGGTGACGACGCGCGCGCCGCGTCGTACATCGAGTGCGCGATCTCGGACCGCGTGTTCTGGGGCATCGGCATCGACCCGTCGATCGTCACGGCGTCGCTGCGCGCCGTCGTCTCGGCCGTGAACCGCGCCCATCGCTGAACCTGTGGGCCGCCTGTCGGGTTCCTGTGAGTCCCCGGTGATCGGGAGCATCGCGGCCCCGGCGGGCGGTTAATGGAGGTGTGGACGCGACTACGGCGGGACTCCTGGTGCTGTTCGTCGTCTCGCTGGTGCCCCTGCTGCCCACCGAGGTGACCCTCCTCGGGATGGGCGTCGCGGCGGCACAGGGCGGGACGTCGCTCGCACTGGTGATCGCCGTGTCGAGTGCCGGGTGCCTGGTCTCCGACCAGGCGCTCTACGCCCTCGGCCGGTTCGGCGGCCGGGCGGCGCTGGACCGGCTGAGCCGGCGGCGGAAGATCGCCGCCGGCATCGGCTGGCTCGACGGGCGGCTGCAGCGCCACCCCCGGCCGGTGCTGGTCGCCGCCCGCTGGCTGCCGTCGGGCGGGACGATCGGCGCCCTCCTCGCCGGTTCGCTCCGCTGGCCGGTGGCGGAGTTCTTCACCGCTTCGGCCGTCGGCGTCACGCTCTGGACGTCCTACGTGGCCTTCCTCGGCTACGCGGGCGGCCAGATCATCACCGAACCCGGGATCAGCATGCTGCTCTCCCTCGGCGTCGCCCTGGTCCTGGGTTCGGTGATCACCTTCGGCGTGAAGCGCGGCGCCAGAGCGCTTTGAGGATGTCCGCGGGCTCGGTCCGCGTGACGAAGTCCGGGTGGACGTCGACGAAGCGCAGCACGCGGTCACGGTCGACCACGACGACCGCCGGGTGGACCAGCTCCCACGTGCCGTTGACCTGCTCGAGGTCCGTGCCGAGGGTCACCATCGCGTCCCGCACCGGGGCGGAGACGGGATAGCTCAGCCCGAGTCCGCGGGCGACGGTGCTGCCGGCGTCCGACAGCACCGGGAACGTCAGGTCCGGGAGCGGGCCGTCCGGCTTCTGCGGGCTGACCGCGACCAGGCTCGCGCCGGACTTCGCCAGCTCGGGCAGCAGTTCCTGCTGGTAGGTGCGCAGGGTCAGGTTGCAGTACGGGCACCACTGGCCGCGGTAGAACACGAGCACCGCCGGCCCGTCCGCGACGAGGTCGCCCAGGCTCACGTCCGCGCCGTCGGCGCCCGGCAGCGTGAACTCGTCGATCTTGTCGCCTGCCTCGGCGAACTTCCCGGCGGCCCGGCGCCGGTCCGCTTCGAGGACTTCGAAGATCTCCGGCGGCAGCGCGCTGCGGAGGTGGTCGTTGACTCCGGTCAGGGCGTTGTTGAGCGAGACGCAAGCGGCGGCCACGACCCCGCGCGGCAAGCGGACCCGCGAAACGATCGTCGACGCGGCGGCCAAGCTGATGTACGTCGACGGCGTCGCGGGCACGAGCGTCGACAAGGTGCTCGCCGCGAGCGGGGCCGGGAAATCGCAGATGTACCACTACTTCAAGAACAAGGACGAGCTGGTCGCGGCCGTGATCGACCGCTGCCTCGAGGAGATCCTCGGCAACCAGCCGGCGATCTTCGAGCTGGCCTCCTGGGCGGACCTCGAGACGTGGACCGAGCAGCTCCTCGACATCCACCGCCGCGCGGGCAGCCCGGTCGCGTGCCCGCTGGGCAACCTCGCCGGCGAGGTCGGCGACAACCCGAAGCTCGCGCCGCTGGTCGACCGGGCTTACCGCGAGTGGGAGTCCCACCTGGTGGGCGGGCTGGTCAAACTGCAGGAGCAGGGCGAGCTGGCGCCCGGTGCCGACCCGGCGCGGCTGGCGCAGGCGGCGATGACGTCCGTCCAAGGTGGACTGCTGCTGGCCCACATCCGGCACGACCTCACGGCGCTGGAGGACGCCCTGCAGATCGCGCTGACCCACCTGCGCGGCTTCCGGACGACGTCGTGAGTGGTAATTCGGGTTAGAACCCTAATTACCACTCACGACATCTTGGTGAGCTGGGCGATCTCCGCGCGCAGTTCGTCGATCACTTGGGCCACCGCCGGGCGCTGCAGCGCGCCCGTGCGGCAGGCCGCCTCCACCAGCCGCGCCGCGCGGATCCCGGCCAGCGGACGGCTCACCAGGCCGCCGCCCCGGCGCGTGTCGATCGTGTAGCGCGGCACCAGCGCGATCCCGTGCCCGGCCGCGACCAGCCGCTCGGTGATCCGGAAGTCGTTGATCCGCTGGACGACGACCGGCCGCACGCCGGTCCGGACGGTCAGCGAGCGCAGCACGTCGTCCACCGGGAAGCCGTGGTCGACGCCGATCCAGCGTTCGTCCGCGAGCTCCGCGAGGTCGACCCGGCGGCGGCTCGCCAGCCGGTGCCCCGCGGGCAGCGCGACGTCCAGCGGCTCCCGCAGCAGCGGCACGACGTCGAGGCGGCCGGAGTCGAACTCCGGCGCGTGCTCGTCGCGGTGCGCCACGACGACGTCGTAGTCCGCGACCAGGCCCGGCACCTCCGGCGGTGTCATGTCGACGTCCCGGACGTCGACGTCGAGGCCGTCGTACCCGGCGATGCGGGTCAGCAGGCCCGGCAGCAGCATCAGCCCGGCCGACTGGAAGATCGCGAGCCGCACCCGGCCGCGCGGCGCGCTGCGGTAGGTGTCCAGTTCGGACTCGGCCCGCTCGAGCGCGGCCAGCACCTCGTCGGCGCGCGCGACCAGCGCACGCCCGGCGTCGGTCAGCCGCAGCCCGCGCCCGGCCGGTTCGGTGAGCGGCAGCCCGACCTCGCCCTGCAACGCGCGCAGCTGCTGCGAGACGGCGGACGGCGTGCAGTGCAGCGCCCGCGCGGCCGCCGTCACGCTGCCGCGGTCGGCGAACTCCCGCAGCGTGCGCAGGCGACCCAGATCCACGACCCCAGCATATGTGAAGCACGGCTACAGAGTCCCTGCAGATATTCTCGCTGGTCCTTCACGATTGCCGTTGTCACAGTGGAGGCATGCCCACCCGTGACCGCCTGCTCGCCGTGCTCGTCGCCGTCCTCTGGGGCCTGAACTTCCTGGCCATCCACGCCACGCTCGGCCAGTTCCCGCCGGTGTTCGCGGGCGCGCTGCGGTTCGCCGTGATCGCCGTGCCGACGATCCTGTTCGTGCCGTGGCCGAAGGTGAAGGTGCGGCACCTGCTCGGCTACGGCCTGGGCTTCGGCACCGGGCAGTTCGCGTTCCTGTTCATCGCGATGGACACCGGGATGCCGACCGGGCTCGCGTCGCTGGTGCTGCAGGCCTCGGCGCCGTTCACGGTGCTGCTCGGCGCCGTCTTCCTGCGCGAACGCGTCACGCCGCACCAGCTGGCCGGCATCGTGCTGGCCGTCGCCGGGATGGCCGCGATCGCGTGGCAGCAGTCCGGGCACGCTGCCCTGCTGCCGATGGTCCTGACGCTGCTGGCCGCGCTGAGCTGGGCGTTCGGCAACCTCAGCACCCGCAAGGCCGAGCCGGACAACCCGCTGCACTTCACGCTGTGGATGTCGGTCGTGCCGCCGCTGCCGATGTTCGCGCTGTCGCTGGTCATGGAAGGGCCGGCCGCGCAGTGGCGGTCGCTGACGACGCTGGGCACGCCGACCGGGCTGACCGCGCTCGGCGGGCTCGCGTACGTCGTGCTGATCGGCACCGTGGTCGGCTCGGGCCTGTGGACCACGCTGATGCGGCGCAACCCGGCCGGTGTCGTCTCGCCGTTCTCGCTGCTCGTGCCGGTGGTCGGGCTGACGGCGTCGTTCCTGCTGCTCGGCGAGCGGCCGACCGGCCTGGAGATCGGCGCCGCCGCCGTCGTGATCGCCGGGGTGCTGCTCGGCTCGATCCGGCGATCCCGCAAGCCCGACCCGGAGCTGCTGCCCGAGGAAGTGCCGGTCTAGGTGTGATGTCCAGGGACGTTGTCCCGAGTTGAGGTGACCTGGTGGCGGCCTGTCGTGCAGACAGGTGAAGGCCTCCGGTTGTGAAGTGGAG